>DJJW01000057.1 GCA_002434335.1 Lachnoclostridium sp. UBA6558
ACCCAGGACTTCGGATGGCATTCATGGATTATAAGCCAGCGAAAGGGTGGGACAGTGATTGGGTTGGGCTAGCGACCTTCCAAAGAGTATTTTCTGACAGAGATTTTTGGCGTGCACTACGTAATACAATATCGATGAATCTTATACAGATGATAGCAAGTTTTCCTGCACCTATCATTCTGGCACTCATTTTGAATGAGCTGCATGTAAAATATTTTAAACGTGTCTCACAAACCATATTGTATCTTCCTCATTTTCTATCAACAGTAATTATTGCTTCCGTAGCATATACTCTTTTCAAAACAGATAGCGGTATGGTTAATGTGGCATTAACAAATGCAGGAATAATTACTGAAAAGATCCCTTTTCTGACTGAAAAATATCACTGGGTTGCGACTTATGTTTTAATTAATGTATGGCAAGGAATTGGATGGGGATCCATTATATATCTTTCAGCAATAACCGGTATTAATACAGAGCTTTATGAAGCGGCGGCTGTTGACGGTGCCGGTCGATTTAAAAGATTGATACATATTACCCTACCGAGTATTAAGCCAACAATAGTTATGCTGCTGATTATGAATATTGGAGGTCTGCTTGGTTCATCCTTCGAACGTCTTACTGCTTTTGGTAATGTGAATGTTAAAGAAGTTCAATACCAATTATCAATTTATGTGTTTGAAAAAGGTATACGCGGAGGTGGTTTCTCACGCTCAACAGCTGTCGGATTATTCTTATCATTAGTGTCTCTAATGCTTGTCCTTATATCCGATAAGGTAGCAAAATCACTTGGTGAGGATGGATTAATATAGGAGGAGCAAGAATGCTAAAAAATACGAACACAATGAAAGTTAAGAAACTAAAATCCTGGAGAATGGATCGAATCGGTATACCTGATATTATCATGATGATTGCTATTACTCTTTTATGTTTGACTTGCATTTTGCCATTTATGCATGTGGCATCAAAAAGCATATCATCTGAATCCTCAGTACTTGCCAGAGAGGTGTATTTTTTACCGAAAGGGTTGCAGTTTGCTGCCTATGAACGTGTATTAAAAAGTGCAATGCTAATTAGACAATTGGGTTTTACAGCGTTAATAACGGTAATGCAGACGCTGCTACGTCTGGTGCTGCTTTCACTTTGTGCATATCCCCTGTCTCGTCGCTATTTGCCTGGTCGTTGGCCGATTACTTTATTTATTATGATTACCATGTATTTTGGAGCCGGATTAATACCTTTCTATTTACTTTTGAAGGATTTAAATTTATTAAACACGATTTGGGTACTTGTTTTACCGGGAGGATTTTCAGCCTTTGATATGATATTAATGAGAACTTATTTTATGAATTCCGTATCAGATTCCTTGGAGGAATCGGCTGTAATTGATGGTGCAGGCCAGTTTCGCATCCTCACTCAGATTTATGTACCGCTCAGTAAGCCCATTTATGCAACATTAGCATTGTTTACCGCAGTAGGTCGTTGGAATGGATTTGGAGATGCGATGTATTTTGTCAATGACCGCAAGCTTCAACCGATACAACTGTTTCTTTACAACCTGATATTGAGTGCGACACCCTCCGAAAGTCTTTTAAATGAAGCTCAAGTAGGAGTAACAATACCCCCTGAGACGCTCCAATGTGCCATGATTATGTTTGCTACAGTGCCAATTTTAGTGGTATATCCGTTCTTGCAAAAATACTTTGTGAAGGGTGTCATGATCGGTGCGATAAAAGGTTAAGCCTATAACCGAACACATAAAATTTATATTCATGATTTCAATAGAAATGTAAAAATTTCTATGAAATAAATACATTTTTAGGGAGGATATCTTTATGAGAAAAATGTGCAAAAAAATTATTACATTAATTCTCGTCTTAGTTCTTACAGCTTCTATGGCAGCCTGTGGTAACAGTGAAAAAAAGGTTGACACAGATTCAACTTCAGAGGGAGCGAATGGAACGGAAGCTACAACAGCACCTGAGTCAGAAGGTAAGGAAACGGAGGAGAGTAATCTTTCGAAAAGCGGCTTTAATCCACTGGATTACGGAATGAAGCCATTTGAGGATACCGTACATATCAAGATTCCTGTATTTGACCGTGCACTGGATACCGTACCTATCGTGAATGACAATTACTATACCAAATGGATTAATGATAATTTTGGTAAGAATATGAATGTAGAAGTGGAGTTTATTCCGATTACTCGTACTGACACGATGGGTGCATATAACTTGCTTTTAGCTTCTGACAATTGGCCGACTATTTTTATGGAGTATGATTGGGATAAGGTGTGCCAGTGGTCCTATGATGGGGCACTTAGTACATTTGATATCAACGAATTCAAATCCATAGCTCCAGTTTGGTTTGAAAAAGCAGGCGGACAAGAAATGTTTGATATGTTTAAGCTAAAAGATGGCTACACCTTTGCGCCCGCTCTTCGTCCCGAATGGAAAGCATTTGGTACCTTCGCTATGTTCTACCGAAAAGACTGGTATGAAAAAGCAGGACTTGAATTGCCGAAAACCTATGATGAATATTTTAATGCTATTAAAACCTTTATAGAATTAGGATATACCAATGGCGTTCCCCCTATAGGGAAGGGACCGTATTCGTCAAATTTTCAACCAGGAGCTTTTGCAGAGTGGCCACGTAATGAAGAAGACTGGGTTATGCACTCAGGTGTAAGTATTGCACCACTTCCTTATGAGCCTATGCGTGAGGCCTTGAGACGCCAAAACAAAGAGTATAATGCAGGCTTTGTATCAAAAGAATTCGAACTTAATACTGGTACTAACAACGCTGATACGGCAAACTTTATTAATGGTAATCTTTTTGCATATGGAAATTGGTTAAGTGCAGATATGCCTGATTTACGAGCTTTCTATGAAAAGAATCCGGATGCAAAATTGGGTATCCTTGGTAATACTACGGTATATTACAATGGCTATGAGGAAGGTGTGACTGAGGTTGGCCATGGACGTTCCGGTAATCCTGCGGGCATATTTGTTGGCTTCTCCAGCAAAGCATCCGCGGATGAGCTTAAAGCAGCTTGGCTTTATATGGAGTGGATGGCACAGCCGGATGTATTATTCTTCATGCAAAATGGTGTTGAAGGTGAGAACTATACCTTAAATGATAAAGGTATACCAATCCAGAATGTAGATTATGAGGGAGAATCAAAACTTGGTTTCGCTACGAATAAGGATTACTGGTGTATCGCTGTTGAGATTCGTCAAGACGGTACTATGGAGGATACTTTAGCTAGTCTTGCACCGCAGGGTCTTCCACAAGACTTTACGCAGGAGCTTATCGATGGTTTCCATTTATCACAGATGTACGCAGCTGATGGGATAATTTATCCGGATCCATTCTTCTCAACTCCCATTGAATCTGTTAATGCGTATGCAGGAGATTTAAATTCTCTCTTTATTGAGGCAGCAACCAATCTTACAAAATGTAAACCAGAAGAGTTTGATGCTTTATATGATAAGTATGCTGCTCAGTATTTGGATGCTGGTTATAAAGAAATCATGGAAGAACGTCTTCAGGCATTTAAAGATGGCAATTGCTCCAAGCTATCTGATATAGCAGCCGGACGTAAACCTTTTGTACCTTCGGATCCATCAAAGATAGCTATATACAAGTAAAATATAGTTTTAACAAAATTGAGGAGGAAAACCACGTGAGGATTTTCCTCCTCTTACTAATCAAGGCTCCGATTACTACGTTTAGCCAGTATAAGATTCAGTGGTAGTATATACCCATAAGTAGCACTTGTCAGAATAGGGAGAACATGGGTCTATTGTTCTAATTGTGCTCTGGTCTAGACACAAGACAACTTTATAAATATAATACAATAGACAAATAGATAAACTGGCAGTAACTTAGATTTTTTATTACTTTTAATGATTAATAGAAGAGCAAAAGAGAGGTTAGCTTATGGTGGGAATAAGAAAATTGGAGCAGTATGTACGCTCAGGAGACTATGTAATGTATGAATACCATCAACATTACGAGTGTGAGGTCTGCTATATTGTAAAAGGGAAAAAGGGGATTTATATTAAAGACCGTCTTAAAACTATGGAGCAAGGTAGTTTACTTTTTATTAATAGCAATGTTCGTCATAGAACTGTTCCTATATCTGATGAAGATTATGAATGCTTTGTTTTTGATTTTCAACCGAAAATTCTCAATAAGTGGAAAGCATTAGTGCAAGACTTTGATTTTTCGCTACTATTTGATCGGGATTATCTATATATAAAAGGGGAGTGGATAGATCAAGAATTTGTACAAAGTATGAACAAAACGCTAATGACATCATATACGTACAATATTGATGGGGTTTTTTATCACAAACTATTTGAATATGTATTATATCTTGTCATGAAGACCGGTTATGATAAAGAGGGGCAATTTAGAAAGCATACCTGTAAAACCCGTTCCTATGAGGTCTTAACAGATTATATCGAAAAGCAGAATTATTGTGTTACTTTGGAAGAATTGAGTATTAAATTCTTTCTAAATCATTATTATATATGTCATCTGTTTAAGGAAATAGGTGGAACGACTGTTCTGGAGTACATTAATACTCATAAAATAAGAAAAGCACAGGAAATGTTAAAATATACGGATAAAACCATTACCGAGATTGCCGGTATCTGTGGGTATGATATCACCAGTAAATTTAATCGTATTTTTAAAAAATATGTAGGAATTTCTCCTAGTGAATATCGAAAGAGTAATAGGACTAATACGAAATAAATAAATAGTCTGAGTCTGCTAGGGAAATAGACCGATACAGTAGAAGCCTTAAAAAACAGCAAGTGTCCTAAATGCTGATGAATTGCTCAAATGGTGCAGAAGTTTCAAGATAGATTGATTTATAAATTATAATGAATCCTGTATTTTTTTATATAACAACGACAATAAAATGCGGAGGAGTATAAAAATGAAAAGAATGATCTATAGGGGACAAGTGAAGGAGGGGTTTGAAGAAGCTGCCCAAAAAATAATGAAAAGAAGAAAAAATGCTCATTGCATGGTCCGAGAAGGCTATATTATGACAATCTCTGCTTTTTATTGGAATAGAAATATCTTCCTATATTACGAATGTGTACAGAATGTAATAGAGCCACATGATATTTTTCATGATGTCGAGGCTTACATGGAGGATTGGCCAGGAGATGCAAAGAAACGAAAATGGATTCCGATGATTGATGTTTTCCATTTTAATGTTCCAGCTGACTGCGAGCATTGGTTAAGAAAAAAACCAGTAGAAAGAAGAGAAGGAAGGGTAGCTCAATTAAAGCCGGAAAAGATAAGCAGTTATATCTATTATCATTATCAGGTGCAAGGAGAAAAGACCTTTTTGGGTGGGAAGTATGATATGATAGCAATGCATGAAAATTTACTGTTTGGTTATCAGGAATATCCAACGATAATTGAGAAACCCGTAAATCAGAAGAAATTGATTAACGATGATAGGCGCCTGGATTGGATTAACTTTCGTGTAGATTTGCATTTTCAGCCCTGGGAGGATGGACATTTATATTTTAAACAGATCGAGCAATTATTTTCTTATTATATGGATTGTATTTAGCTTTCTATAGTTGAGCATAATAAAAAAATCCCTGTATCAAGGGAAAACGTGAGGTACATATGGTAAAATTAAACTATGATGAAAAAGAGATTCTGAATATAATAGATAAGGTCGTTAAAAAAACAATGACTATGGATTTAACCTGGGATTGGCCTTGTGGAGTGGCTTATTATGGTGTTGCAAGTGCTTATGAAGAAACACGAAATGAAGAGTATTTGAATATGCTGATAAAATGGACAGACGATTATCTGGAGCTGGGAATACCGGGCTTATCGGTAAATACATGTGCTATGGGTCATGCAATGCTGACACTGTACGAAGCAACAAATGAGCAAAAATACTGGGATATTATTATGAGCAAAGTTGATTTTTTACGGAATAAAGCATTATGTTTTGGCGATAAGGTTCTTCAACATATAGGCTTTAAGGAACAGGCCTGGGCGGATACCTTATTTATGGCTGCCTTTTTTTTGCTTCGCGTAGGTAATAAGCTACAGGATCAGGAAATAATCAATTTTGCATTAAACCAATTTCATTGGCATATCAAATATTTGCAAGATCCCGAAATCGGTTTATGGTATCACGGATATGATAATATTGAAGGTAATCATATGTCAGGCTTTTACTGGGCAAGAGCAAATGCATGGGCAGCGTATACTATGTCAAAAGTAAAGCAGAATGTTTTAAACTGGTTTCATTATCCACAGTGTATGGATGTGGAATGCTCTTTGAGGGATCAGCTGGCAGCAATTAAATATTTACAGACAGAGAACGGTTTGTGGCGTACAATTTTGGATGACAAAGAAGCTTATGAAGAAGTCTCCGCATCCTGTGGTATTGCTGCTGCGATTATCAATAACGATAATCCATTGCATACCAAATATGTACAGAAGGCATGGAACGGTATTGTTAGTAATATAACAGAAGACGGTAGAGTAATGAATGTGTCAGGGGGAACTGCAGTCATGATAGACAGAGAGGGTTATCGTAAAGTGCCCAAGGATTGGATGCAAGGGTGGGGACAAGGTCTTGCACTCGCATTTTTTACTGACCTGTTGAGGATGCAGAGAATCCATAAAAATATATGATATATCAAAAATTACTATTTTCATACTGTTCAGCTCTGTGATTTAGCCATGTACCGAGGATATCAATGGATGGCTCTGCCATCGGATACGAATGTGTATTTGGAAGCATTAAAAGAAGCCTAAGATAAAGCCTAAGATGAAGCTGAGAAACCTTATAAAACTTGGAGTGTCCAAAGTATTGGCATATAAAACAGCTAAAAGTTAGTATATATACTCCAATTGGGGTATATTAAAGTTTAAGCTTACATTTAAGGAGGATTTATCAATGAACAAGTTTATTTTCAATGATTATTTTTATGAGCCTCAGGGAAAAATCGCCAAGCGAATGATTTTCAAAAGTGATAACGTAATTGCTTTTGTTCTAAACATTGCAAAAGGTGAAATGCTGCCGGGACACACACATCTGGAATCAACCCTTTTCCTGCAGGTCTTAGAGGGTAATGCAAGGGTTGTCACGGATGGTAAAGAAACCTTGTTACAGGTGGGCGAATTAATACAGGTTGATGGACAAGAAAGCCTACAGGTTATAAACATCGGCGAAGATGTCTTGCGCCTTTTCGTCACAATTTCACCAATGGGTTCAGAAGCCTTTGCAACAGATGCAAATGTTTAATGGTTATTTTTATCCCCGCAATTTTATAATTAGCATAACTAATTTGTATAAAAAGAAAGTATGAGTATCCAGCTAATTTCTCCACAGTCTATATAGGCAACATATAGACTATGGAGAATAGTGGGTATAGATACCTGAGTAAACTATTGCTGTTCTGCAAATCTCCACCATGCAACCGTTCCAATAAACCCTGTTATTCCCGTAATAGCGAGTATGGCAATGCTGGCGAAGCCAAGAGGAACATTTGAAATAAACAATGCTGGAATTGTCCAAGGAAAGTAAGGGGCAAAGCCAGCCTGCGTAACGACATTGGAAATGACCACAATAAGGAACGCAAGTCCAATAGGGGCTAAATATCCCTTACTGATATTCGCCAATAGGGCACTTATTGTACTAACAACCATAGTTAGCAGTGTTGCTTCCATAAAAGCAAGAAAGCTATTTAGGATAAGCAACCATGTCCCGCCATTAAGACCAATCAAAATACCCATAATGAATACTACCGCGAACATGAAAAAAGCCAACAATACATCCCAAAGAAAAATTACGATGAATTTTGAAAGTACCACATAAAGTTTTGATACTGGTTTCACAAGTAATTCACTGATCGTTTTATCTGTATATTCCCGTCCGAAAACCCAACATGCGGTGAATGAGAATCCAATCACCAAAAGAGCAGTGCTTGTACCAAGTAAATCTGTTAAATAAGGCTCCCACCCGGCATCTACAGCATTGATATATGTTACTAAACCAAGCATAATTGGCATCGTCGCAAATGCTGCAACAACAATCCAAAAAACACTTGAACGCAATACTTTAAGGGCTTCGCAATGTATAAATGATAATATCTTCATTCGTATATCCTCCTTTTACTTTGAATGATTCGCAAAAAATAACCTTCCAAATCTTCGGTAACAATGTTTAGTTGTATTGGAGGCTGTCCAAGGCGAACCAGCAGTTCAGCCAATCTTTCAGGCTTTTCAGTTACGGAGCTTTCTGAAAGCAACAAGCGTCCATCTGTATTTTCCTCAAAACGGTATCCGTGTTCTGCGAGTATATGTTTCATTGCATCCTTATTGCGACCATCCAAAACCATGTGTTTTTGTAAAGACTGCTCCAAATGTGCCATTTTGATTTCCTGGATTAACCGCCCTCCATGGATGATACCAATTCGATCAACCAGTTTGGAGAGTTCCTCCAGTTGATGGCTGGAAATAAAAACTGTAACACCAAAATTTTTCGATAGATCCATAAGCATTTCCCGGATTTCCACGACACCAGCAGGATCAAGTCCATTGATAGGTTCATCCAAAATTAAAATCCTTGGGTTGTGAATCATTGCTTTCGCCAGCCCTAACCTTTGTCTGTTTCCCAGAGAAAGATTTTTCGCTTTCTTATTTTTATGAGCCTCTAAACCGAGCTTTTGTATCACTCGGGTAATGGATTGGCGGTCAGATATCATTTGCAGCCTGCGGGCTATGTCTAAATTTTCTATTACAGTAAGCCCTGGATAATAAACAGCATCCTCCAAATATCCAACCTGTTCCCATAACCTGTGAGTTCCGGAGTCAACCTTATTGCCAAGCATATAGATACTACCAGACGAGGGCTTGAGCAATGACAGCATCATTTTAATTGTGGTTGATTTGCCTGCTCCATTCAAACCAAGAAATCCAAATATTTCACCACCATTTACCTCAAGTGAAAGATCACTAACGGCTTGATAATCACTAAATTTCTTAGTGAGACTATCTAACTGTATTGCAGCGGAACTATCACTACTTAATTTTTTCATTTTAAACTCTCCTTTTGTGAATTTCTTTTGCGTTCTTATTTTGTTTAACGCTAAAAAGAACTTTAATTTTATAACATCAAGTGAACATCAATTTTTACTTGAAAATTCGTTGATATTCAGTTTACATTGCAGGTGATATAATATAGAAATGGAGGTGGCTATAGTGTTTGATATATTAATTGTGGAAGATGATATAAATACCCAAAAACTAATGTGCGCTGTTCTAAAGCGTGGGGGATATAATGCATATACTGCAAAGGATGGCCTTGAAGCAATCGACAGGATGGAAACGCAGCGATTTGATTTGATTGTTTTAGATTTGATGATGCCTCGCATGGATGGCTATGAATTTTGCAAGCAATTGCGTAATGTGGGGGAGAACCTTCCAATACTGATGGTAACTGCCAATCAGGAGTCCACAGACAAGTATAAGGGTTTTCTTGCCGGAACGGATGATTATATGACGAAACCTTTTGATGATCAAGAAATGCTGTTCCGAGTGAAGGCTCTTTTACGCCGGGCACAAATTGCCAGCGAACACAGAGTTGCCCTGGGAGAAACCACAGCGGATTACAATACGCTTACCGTTTCATGGAAAGAGGAAGAACATGCTTTGCCAAAGAAAGAGTTTCAACTTCTTTTTAAGCTCATGAGTTATCCAAATATGATTTTCACACGCAATCAGCTGATGGACGAAATTTGGGGATTAGAGACTGAGACAGATGAACATACCTTAAATGTTCATATTAACAGGTTGCGGGATAAGTTTAGAGACAACCCGGATTTTGAAATTGTCACTGTACGCGGTCTGGGGTATAAAATTGGGAGGCGCTTATGAGGCGAATTAAAAAAGGACTATCTCCCAAAATAAGTCTTACGGTTTCCTTGGTTGCCTTGGTTTTTCTGGTCATGCTCTTGTCCGTTTTTTCGGCTGGATTAATTGCTTATTTGCTGATTCAAATAGGCGTCATGGATTTAGATGGTACCGCAAGTCAAAGTCGAGCTATCTCCATAATGATATATATCAGTATTTTTTTGGGCGTGGTAATAGCAACATTATTAAGCCGGCGCTCTGTTAAACCAATACGAGATATGATGAAAGCCACCGAGAAGGTGTCTCAGGGCAATTTCTCGGTTATGGTAAACGGCAGCTTTGTCTTTGAATTGGATGCCCTTGCCGGAAGCTTCAATAAGATGGTGCAGGAGCTAAAAGGTATCGAAACCCTGCGCAGCGACTTTGTTAGAAACTTCTCCCATGAGTTTAAAACACCCATTACTTCGATTAGTGGATTTGCCAAACTATTGCAGGCGGGTGATGCTAGCGAAGAGGAAAAGCAGGAGTACTTAACCATAATTGTGCAGGAATCAGAGCGGCTTGTTCACCTTTCCAGTAACATTCTTAATCTTTCGAAAATAGAAAGCACAGAGATTATCAGCAAAAAAACTATCTATTCTCTAGATGAACAAATTAGACTTGCGATTGTAATGTTAGAACCGAAATGGAGCGATAAAAATCTTCAGGTTGACATAAGACTTGATGAAATCGAAATACTTGGAGACAAAAATCTTATCCAGCAAATTTGGGTTAATCTTCTTGATAATGCCATCAAGTTCACATACAATGGAGGAGAAATAAAAGTAGACCTATGGCGGAGCGGGCAAAAGGCAACCTTCCGGCTTGAGGATACCGGATGCGGAATGAGTGATGAAACCATGCGGCATATATTTGACAAATTCTATCAAGGAGATACATCCCACGCATTAGCTGGAAATGGATTGGGTTTGACTTTAGTCAAGAGAATTACCGAACTATGTGGAGGAACCATTGAGGTACAAAGTGAACCTGGGAAAGGTTGCGTTTTTGTTATAAACTTACCTTTAGGGTGAATGTAAGAATATGGAGATTTGTAATTGGTAACAGTAGTAGTGTTATGGAACATATCCGTTATTTCATTCGTCTAATTATAAAGGAAGAAAGAAGGGGGAATTCTTATGAATTTTGTTATTATATTGATTTTATTATCCATAGCAGCGATTATAATGACATTCTTATTAAATCTAATGTTTAAAAAAATAAGATATGTAAAATATATACCCGCAATTGTATTGTTTTCTTTTATGATATACAATTTCATTACCATGTATAGTGTAACAAACGAGAGCTTTGAATCATTAGGCAGATTCGTAATGGGAATCCTATTGCTGACTGCATTCGCAAGTTCACTTATTACTTCGATTGTTATTGATATTATTCATAGAAATATCAGTCGAAAGAAATAATAGGTGATTCACAATAGTGTAACGATAATAAAAATACAATGGAAGTGAAGTAGGATGATATTTGATAAGATCAAACAAGAAATCATGGCGGACCCAATGAACGAAGCCTATACAAAGATGGGAATCCCGCCATTATTTAAAGCTTCCGCAGATGCACGTATTGCAATTGTTGGACAAGCACCGGGACGTAAAGCAGAAGCAACCCAATTGTTCTGGAATGATTTAAGCGGTGACCGATTAAGAGATTGGATGGGGGTATCTCGCGAAATATTTTATAGTACGGAGCGTATCGCTCATTTGCCGATGGATTTCTATTATCCGGGAAAAGCGAAAAACGGAGATATCCCACCAAGAAAGGGTTTTGCAGAAAAATGGCATCCACGTTTACTGGATGGGATGCCAAATATTGAAATCATAATTCTAATTGGCAGCTATGCACAGAAATATTATCTGGATAAAAGACGTGAGAAAAGTTTGACTGAAACAGTGAGAAATTTTCAGAAGTACCTACCGGAATATTTTCCGTTGGTTCATCCGTCTCCTTTAAATCTTGGCTGGTTGAAGCAAAATCCATGGTTTGAAAAGGAGGTTTTACCTGTTTTGAAAGAAATTGTGGATAAGAACTTATAAAGAATCATTAACTAATTTAATGCAGAAAGATACCAGACTCGATGGTCATCAGAACTACACCAACAGTACATGTAGAATCCATAGTTCTGCTGTACTGAAATAACTATTAAAAAGTCTAGTTAATATAATGTGATAATCAAGGATATGAGAGTAAATGCTTTCATGTCCTTTTTTAGATTGAGCTGGACTTTTAATACATATAACGCAAGGCGATTTATAGATAAAAAAACGTTATATTCAGCAAGGCCTTTCAATAAGCCAAAACATGGTTATCACTTCATTCAGTTCATTTGATTGTGCACGAGTAATACATAATTTTATTCGAAACGGAAAAATGCTCTTGGGTTATATCTATACCTAATGGATATAATATACAGGAATACGAAAGGAGCAGAATGTAAAATGTTATATGAGTTAAATAAGAAAGAGAAAATGAAGCGTATTCTAATCTATTATATGATACCCTTCACAGCCGGTTTTCTCTTACTTCAATTTATTGTATATTATCCTTTTGCATCGAAGGGCAAATCATTTATATGGAACTTTGACGGTATACACCAGCACTATCCAGCGTTGGTATATTACGGCAGGCTCCTTCAAAATCTCCTTGCCGGTAAGGCAATACCCCTGGTGGATTTTAATTTAGGGATGGGTTTTGATACCCTGACAACACTTAATTATTATGCTATAGGCGATCCGCTGGCTTTGCTTTCCGTATTCGGCAAAGAAGGAAATTACGAAGGTTTATACCGTTTCTTAATTATACTCAGGCTTTATTTGTCTGGCATCAGTTATCTGTCGTATTGTATTTACAGAAAGCAAAGCAGTTACCCTTCTGTACTGGGGGCTTTTATCTATGTATTTTGCGGATATGTTTTTTATGCCGGGACAAGGCACCCCTTTTTTATCAATCCGCTTATCTATCTGCCTCTGCTTTTTCTTGGAATCGAACTCATACTACAAAAGAAAAAACCATATTTGTTTATACTGATGACGTTCATCAGTGCGGTTAGTAATTTTTATTTCTTATATATGATGACAATAATTATTTTGGTTTATGCAGTTCACAGGTTTTTTTACACATATGATAAAAACAGTCAGGATCCCGTATGGCTTTTATTTTTCAAAACAGCATTCAGGACCACTCTATTTTACCTTCTGGGGATTACCATGTCTGCAGTGATTTTATTTCCCGTACTTGGGGCATTTTTCAATAACGGCAGGTTAGACGCAGGATATAATGTTAATCTGCTTTATTATACACCGGGATATTACGTTACGTTTGCTAATTCCTTTATTGCCCCTACTATAACGCCGGGCTTCTGGACTCTATGCACCTTTGCAGCAATCGTACCGGCCGCAGTCCTGGTAGCCTTACGAAACAGAAAATACCGGCGGTTGAGGGGTGTGTTTCTAATCGGTACCATTAGTCTGCTGATTCCTTTTATTGGATATCTTATGAGCGGATTTTCCTATGTAAGTAACCGCTGGGCGTTTGGGTACAGCTTTATCCTTGCATTTTTATTTACATCGGTTTATGAAGACCTGTTCCACTTAAATAAAACAGATAAGCTTCTGCTGGCAGCAGGAACCGTTTTATATGGTGCTTTGGGAATTTTTAACCCCAGCATCTATATTTTATATGCTTTCCTTATGCTAGGTTTAACAATTGTCAGCATCCTTATTTTTAACCGGTATGCAAAGAATATTTATCTGCAGAGAACGGTGATATTTACACTGGTATTTATTAATCTGGGGCTCAATGGCTATCTGACCAATTCCGGGCGGTTTGGTAACTATGCAGGTGAATTTATTGATTCGGGAAAGGTTGACAAGACAATTGAGAACTCGGCAGTCAGTATGATAGGTAATATTTCGGACAGTTCCTTTTACCGGGTGGAGGTATACGGTGATAAACAATATAATGAAGGTATGCTTCTTGGCTTTCGGGATGTCAGTGGTTATTTTAGTATAATGGATAAGAGGCTTTCAGAATATATGGCGGGAC
Organism: Lachnoclostridium sp. UBA6558; assembly: GCA_002434335.1. Taxonomy (GTDB): domain Bacteria; phylum Bacillota; class Clostridia; order Lachnospirales; family Lachnospiraceae; genus Anaerocolumna. The sequence goes on from DJJW01000057.1 coordinate 14,017, forward strand.
TGGAGTTAGTAAGTCAGAAAGCATCCTATCGTTTTGATAATTTGGACTATCGGACTGGACTTAGTACGCTGGCAGGTGTTAAATATCTGGTTACTTCTGCTAAAGAGATGGTTCCATTTGGATATCAATTGATAAAAGAAGAAAGTACGGAAAACAAAACCTACTATTTATATGAAAACCAGTTTACACTGCCTTTGGGATATGGGTATCAAAGTTATGTATCCAGGGAGGTTTATGAAGCTTTAAATCCGTTGCAAAAGCAGGAGATTATGCTCAGAGCAGCCGTTTTGGAAGAACCGGCAGATTCATTTTTTATGCTCCCAAGGGATGCGTATGAAGCCGGTAATGCGTCCGCTGCCGGATTTAAGTCGGAAGAACTGCCTGTAACCATACGGTATGGCAAAGGAATCACACGTAAGGGAGATTATATCAAGGTATCGAAAGCCGGCACAAAAATTACCGTTAGCTTTCAGGGAAGAGAGAATTCCGAAACGTATCTCCGGCTCGAGAATTTTAATATTAATAATACAGACTATTATGCCATGAACCTTCGGGTAAAAGGTGAAAATAAAATTATTAAAACTGTCTATTCCAGGTCCGACAGGAACAATGCATATTTTGGGAAAGAAGATTATATGATAAATCTTGGCTATCAGAGTGTCCCAATGAAATCCTGTGAAATTATCTTTACCAAACCCGGCATATTTCACTTAAGTGATATGCAGGTTTATACGATGCCAATGGCTGAATATGAAGAACAGATAAAAGCAAGAGATAAAACCGTATTGGAGAATATTCAAGTAAGCAATAACCGGATTACCGGATTGTATAACAGTAATGAGAATAGTTTATTATGTCTGTCGATACCCTACAGCAAAGGTTGGAAGGCATATGTAAACGGAGAAAAGACTGAACTGATTCCGGCAAACGTGATGTACATGGCATTACCGGTAAAAGCCGGGGAACATGAAATTGACTTATATTATGAAACTCCTTTTCTGAAAGCCGGAATCGCGGTGTCGGCTGCGGGAGGATTTCTGTTTCTTTGTATCGTGCTTTATTACAGGATTAAAAAAGCAAATAAGGGATAATATTGTTAATATGATAAATTATTTCGGTACTCATATCTTGTTAATTTAAGGAGAGGAAGAGTTTGGACAAAATATCAGTTATAGTACCTTGTTTTAATGAAGAGAAAGTAATGCACTTATTTTATACGGAAATGAAACTTGTCATGAAAAAGATGACTACAACAGAATTTGAAATTATATTTATTGATGACGGTTCAAAGGATGAAACCTTACAGCGTATAAAAGCTCTAAAAGAGAAAGATAACAGAATACGCTATATATCATTTTCTAAGAATTTTGGAAAAGAAGCTGCTATTTTTGCCGGGTTGGAAAACAGTACCGGTAATTATGCAGTGATTATGGATGCGGATCTTCAGGACCCGCCGTATCTGCTAGAGGAAATGTATGGGTATCTGCAGAAAGAGGATTACGACTCGGTAGCTGCCAGAAGGGTAACAAGGAAGGGTGAGCCGAAGCTGCGCTCCTTTTTTGCCAGGCGGTTTTATCATCTTATGAGCCATATTTCCAAGGCAGATGTTGTTGACGGTGCCAGAGATTTCAGGCTTATGAAGAGGCAGATGGTGGACGCTATTATTAATATGAGGGAGTACAATCGATTCTCCAAAGGAATCTTCGGATGGGTGGGGTTTAAAACCAAATGGCTGGATTATGAGAACGTTGAACGTGCGGCAGGTGAAACCAAATGGTCCTTTCGAAAACTGCTGTTTTATTCTTTTGACGGAATTGTTGCGTTTTCTACCATACCTCTTGGAATTGCCTCCTTTTCCGGACTTTTTCTGTGTGTTGTGGCTTTTATCGGTATAATAGTAGTGATGATCAGACATTTTGCCGGTGTAAAATCCGCCTATGGCTGGTCCTCCACTGCTTGTATCATACTGTTTCTCAGTGGATTTCAACTATTCTGTATGGGGGTATTAGGTCAATACGTAGCCAAAACCTACCTGGAGGTGAAGAATCGTCCTATCTACATTGTGAAAGAACAGGGGTAGAAAAATCAGGGATCACCTCTAATTCGGGCAAGCCCTGATTTTTTGACCAAATATTACTTAATTAAATCCTATCTTATTTCAAATATGTCCCACTATTACCGACTTTCCCCGGTGCCGGATTACCTGGCAGATCCAAGACATAAATTCGCATATTGCCTTTTCCGGTTCTGGGTATGGTTAATCTGCCATCTGCTATAACCTTTACATCTCCTGTAATTACATCCTTATAGGTACCGTTAGGGATTCCAGAGAATGCTGCACCGTCTGTAATGGATACCAGAACAAAGCTATCCACCCCGGTGCTGGCATCAGTATAACGTCTCTTAAAAGCCATTTCTCCTGAAACACCTTCCGTAGAATATTGACCTTTTCTAAGTGCCGGGATATTCCGCCTGATTTTATTCAATCTCTGGATATGCAGGGAAAGGGGATGGTTTAAAGTTGCCGCCATTGTACCTGTTGCATTTGTATATTCGCCATAATCCGTCACAGTTACGGATCCTTCGATATTATCACCGAAATAAGCCCTGCCTGTCTCGCTTAAGGGTTTTGTTGGACCGGCATCTATCACGGCGCCTTTCATGAATTCTATTTCGCTTCCGTAATAAATACATGGAATTCCCCGGAAAGTATACATAAGGTTCAGATTTTCTGCCCAGGTATCCTGGGAGCCTGCAAACCTTTGGTTTTCCGGCGCACCATCCGGTGCATAATCATGGGAATCCACATAAGTTACATTCCAGGTAGCATCACTGTAATATTGATCCCCATCTACTCCCACACGGAATGCATCCCTGGCATTGTTAAAGTTCCAATGCATGGGAAAATCAATTACACCCAATCCGGAAGATATACTTTTATCCGGTGTGTGATAGTTATTGCCGTTCAACATATGATTTCTGCTGACAGGTTGGGTACTGACATTCTGGTTATCATTCCAGTGCTGGAAAACACTTTTCATATTAGTAATTGTGTCGCCCCAAGGGTAGGCCGAGGTTTCCGCCCAGGTGTAAAATGGTGTGGAAATTGCAGGAATATTGCTATTCCATACCTGCCGGTACCTGGTAGCTACTTCACCGAATACAAAGAAATCATCGCCTCCTGCCGCTTTAAAAGCAGGGATAAATTCTTTATTGAATGTTAGTCTGGATATGTGTTTTACCGTATCCACCCGGAAGGCATCAACTCCCATAGTTATATAGCGGTTGTAGGCAGTTATTAAATAATCCGATACGTCTGGATTCTCTGTGTTTAAGTCCACACAATCCCCTGCTATCTGGCCGGTTTGGACCGTATAACCCTCCCAGCTTAAGCTTTTTTCGTGATGATAGATATGTTCTGTATCCAGAGAATCTTCTTTCATAGCGTTTATTCTGGCCTGATATTGCTGTGCAGGAGTTAAGGTCTCGTAATTAGCGGGAAGTTTTCCTTCGTCAATTCTGATAATAGCATCAGCAGTATCTTCCTGTGCTGCATCCTTTGTAAACAGCGGATACAGATTTTCCTCCCCAAAGTTTCCCGTGTGATTCAATACCATGTCCTGAATGATTTTTAATCCCTTCTCATGTGCCGCATTAATTAAATCCTGATAGGTTACACCGTCTGATTCATATCTTGGGTCAATCTCACTGAAATTAACGGCATGGTAACCGTGATAATCATAGCCGCTCATATTTTTCACCACCGGAGTAATATAGATTGCCGAAAATCCAAGAGCCTTTATGTAGTCAAGTTTTTCAATAAGGCCTTTAAAATCACCTCTCCAGGCCGCATCATTACTGTTCTTCATGGCTGCCACTTCATCCCAGCAATGCACATTATTACTGGAATCCCCATCATAGAACCGGGTTACCATAACAAAATAAATGGTTTCATCCCTGAAATCAATTCCTTTTTCCGGTGTAGGTGTAATGGTGGGGGTTATTGTAGGTGTAATGGTTGGTGTAGGCGTAACGGTTGGTGTAGCTGTTGGCGTTGGCGTGCTAGTTGGTGTAGGTGTAATGGTAGCTTCCGGGTTCTTCTCATACCATTGATTATCCTTATACCACCATTCACCGGCTGTCCGGGATAAATCGGCTGTCTGTTTCCCGTTATAATTAAATATCAGATGAACCAGAGAAGCATTGGAAAAAGTATATTTGTACCAACCATTTCCCTCCGGTGTCATATCCGTTCCCGGCCAGGTTATCGTACTACCGGAGGGCTGTACATTCCAATAATATATCTTTGCTCCGTCCCAGGGACTTTTAAAATGAACCGTAACAGACTCAGCAGTATTATCCGGATTGTACTGGTACCACTGGTTGTTCTTATACCACCATTCTCCGGAAGTCCTGTATAAGTCTGCTGTCTGGGAGCCATTCTGGTTGATAATCAGATTAACGCTTTGCGTATTGCTGAAGGTGTAAACAAACCAATTATCACTTTCAGACTTCATTTGTACTCCCGGCCATGTAACCGGGGTGTTGTTTTCCCCGTTCAAATTCCAATAATAGATATTGGGTGCAGTATAAGTTCCTTTATAATGCACCGTAACCGAGGATACTGTTTCTGCCTGCATCTTTTGTAATGTGCCGGGGGTTATCAGTCCTGTTACCATTATTACAATCAACAGCACATAGCCCGTCAGCTTCTTCCAGAAACCTTTCTTCATTCTTTTTTACCTCCTGCCTTTTTGGAGGCTGTATCATATGGCATAGTTTGACCCTGACCTGAATATATGCCTTCTGAATCAGCTCTTTTATTTATTGACAGCCTGTTGATGCTTTCCATTTTACCGACAATATCCCACAGGCCATACAACCGATAGAATAAAACAATGAAGAGCTTGACTTATCATCGTTTTTGTTTATATTGACTGGTTTTGATATATATATTAATATAATTATATCATTATATACTGAAAATTCTTGCAATATCCTATGGTCTATTTGTACAATACTATCATTTGGATGAATAAAAGCACCTGCGAAGTTTTAGATTCGAACAAACTTTACTGCATAGATGGGGGGATCTTATGGAGATTAATAATTATGCTTTTTACAAAGAGAAAAAAAGCCATGGCAACAGCACATATCCTTTCACTATCTACAAGGCAAGGATGCCGGAGACTTTTTCCCATTTTCCTCTGCATTACCATGGGGATGTCGAAGTGATACATGTAAGTGAAGGCAAAGGAGTTATTACCGTCAATTTGAAGCCATATGTCGTTACAGCGGGGACCATTGCTTTCATATCACCGGGAATTTTGCATTCTATGGAGCAATTACAAGGACAACCCTTTGTATACAGGAATATCATATTTGATTTAAAGATGGTGCTTTCCTATATCTCTGATGAAAGCACTCTAAATACCCTGCTTCCCCTAATGACGAATAAAATATACTTCCCGGTAATTATTGATATGCAGAATTCCCTGAATACTCTTCTTACGGCCTACATCAATACGATGCAGCAAATACATGATGCCAGGCTTCCAGGATATGAGTTGGCTATAAGAGCTCAGATTATGCTTATGATATACCTGCTGACATCGAACAACCTGCTCCTTGCGGATAACTATTATCTAAAATCGTCTGTCGGTAAGTTAAAAAAGGTTCTGACTTACATTAGCGGACATTATGAAGAAGCCATATCCATACAGGAGGCTGCGACAGTTTACGGAAGCAGTGCCTCAAATTTTATGCGTTTTTTTAAAAATACTACAGGTTCTTCTTTCATACAATATTTAAATGACTATCGCTTGCATATAGCGCAAGAAAAACTTCTGACAACTTCCTGTTCCATCTTAGATATAGCAGTCAATACTGGTTTCAACAATCTCTCTTATTTCAACCGTATGTTTAAAAATAAATTTCAGGAATCCCCCTCAAGCTATCGAAAAAAATACCAAAAATTAGTATAAGTAATGTGCTGAACTTGAAGGACTGCTCTAATTCATGATTTTGAGGGAGATAGAGACAGTTATCTTATATTACAGTAAAATAAAACAGCTTTAATAAAAATATACTCCTTTATCAATGAGTACATTTGCTGTAATTTAATAGATAAATACTTTGAAACTTCCGGATTTTTGGTATATAATGGATATAATTGTCTTGTAAAGACCGTTATTTCCGACGACTTAACAGCGCGAAAGTACTTAAAGGTAATTAATGTAGGAAGGGTTTTCAAAATTTTAACCTTATTAACCCTGACAGATAAAGCGAATATTAAACGAAAGGAATAGAAGAAATGAAAGATAATCTGAAAACCCAATAAAACAAGGGTTAGAAATTACAAGATTTATATTACAAGGAGGAAATAAAAATGAACAGATATGAAGAAGGACTAAAAATTATAGAAGAAAGGTGTGGTAACGGAAAAGATAATCTCATCTCTCTCTCGACGATCGCGATGGAACCAAACGCTGCTGGTAACCCCCGCCCTTACATCCGTGATGTGGATGCTTATTATGAAGATGGTGTATTTTATGTTACTACCTGGGCAAAATCAACTAAAATGCAGCAAATAGCTCAAAATCAGGAAGTTGCATTTGCAGTTTGCTTTGAGTGGTTTTCAGGGAATGGAATCGGCGAAAATCTCGGATGGGTTTTAGACCCAAAAAATGCTGAGTTAAGGTCTAAGCTTCGTAAAGCATTTGCCAATTGGTACGACGATGCAAACAATGAAAAGGATGAAAACTGTATTATTTTAGCTATCCGCATTACAAGAGCCACGGTTATTAAAGACCATGGTGCTGTTCGTTACAATATGGATTTTGTGAATAAGGTGGAAACGGAAGAGGGAAAAATTAAATAAGGTGGCATATTGATGTGGAATCATTTCAGATATGATTTAATAGTACTACTTATGTTGTTATGGGGGCAATCTTATTTTTCAGCAAAAGAGTTCTGAAAGCATCCAATTTACAAAAGGCTGTCACCGTATTATGTGGGGGATGATGGAACAGCTAAACTTTTTCATCAAGAAAGAGGCATTGGAGGCAAGAGATTTTTCCAACGCTGTATACCAGTGGGAGTGTTGGTAAGAATTCAAGATACAGCCCCTAAATTACAGCAAAGTATGAAAGAAGAGAAATAATAGAAAAACCTGAAGTTAAGTTCCTGCGAATAATCTATTTCAAGATAAGAATTAACGAAACATCCCAGCCGGGCATATGAAATGCACCTCTGATAATTTGACATGATGACAAATTATCAGAGGTGCATTTCAT
>DJJW01000086.1:0-56221 GCA_002434335.1 Lachnoclostridium sp. UBA6558
TCGTCGTATAGTTGATAAAATTCGGATCATAGTTTGAGCGAATGGAATCCTGCAGCTGCTTCATCAGTATAATAACCTTCTCAGCAGCAGGTAAAGTACCCTGAAGAGGAAGATAGATCATTTGAGGAGCATTCTGAAAATCTTTATCGTTTTCTTTTTTTATTATCCCATGAGGAGCCCGGAAATGAAGCCAGTAAAAACTGCAGTCTGAGGGCTGAAACCCTGTACGCATATTATTTTGTGTAGGTGTAAGTAGTAAATGCTCCCCTTTTTTGACTGTGTAACGCCCGTTATTATCAGCAATATAGAGACAACCTTCTGTAATAACAAATAATTCATATTCATTTAGGGGAATGACTTCGTGCTTCCAATCAGGAGACGGGGCTTTAAACTTTCCTGTGTAATGATAAGTTAAAGGCTCTCTGACATTAAATTCAAAAATCTCCATAATACCCTCTTTTCTGAATATAAATTGTAATTAATATTTCTACATGAGTAAAAGTACACATTCCAGAGTTCATCTTCGATTCAGCTCCTTATAATCCGCTGAACCTAACGAAATCACACCAAAACTAACTTTCTTCGTAAAGTATTTAAAATTGTCAGGACGAAGTATATAGTAAAATTNNAAAGTAAATAATTTATGTGTAAACAGCTATTATATTGGACTTATTAAGTAAAATTCAAATATGTTAGTTGAGACTTATTTGTACTATATATAACGAAATGACACCTAATCGAGTATTCTGCTATTTTATCCAGGATTCATAGTTGTTATAATGAGAGTAGTTAGAGATTGAATTCATAACGGAGGAGACAGATAAATGAACATGGCTGACAGAAAACGAACACCTGAAATTAAGGCTTTTAAACTGGATAAGATAAAAATAACCGATGCCTATAGTAATAATTCTTTGAAGAAAGAGCTGGAATACCTTACAGCACTGGAACCGGATAAACTACTTGCCGGCTTCTATGAAAGACAAGGGAAAAAAGGTAAAGCTGAGAGATATCCTGGCTGGGAAAGTACGGAGATACAGGGACATACCCTGGGACATTATCTTACTGCACTTGCTCAAGCTTATGAAAACACAGGTTCTGAGGAGATAAAAGATAAACTGGCTTATCTGATATCTGAGTTAAAGAGCTGCCAGACAGAAGATGGATTTTTATTTGCTTCTTCCGAAGAACTATTTGATCGGGTGGAGAACCGAAAACCTGCCTGGGTACCCTGGTATACCATGCATAAGATTCTGGCTGGAATTGTCTCTGTTTATAATACAACAGAATCCAAGGAGGCTTTTGAGATAGCCTCAGCATTAGGGGACTGGGTATATCAGAGAACCTCCGCCTGGTCAGAAGAATTACAACAGAGAGTATTATCCGTGGAATATGGTGGTATGAATGATGCTCTGTATGAACTGTATAAGGTAACAGGGAAAGCTGAACATCTAGCTGCTGCTCATAGCTTTGACGAGCTGCCTTTGTTCGAGGCAATGGCAGAGGGCAGAGATATATTAAATAATAAACATGCCAATACCACAATACCGAAAATAATCGGTGCATTAAATCGTTATATGGTTCTTGGGGAAGGAGAGGAATTCTATCTGAGGGCAGCCCAAAGCTTTTGGGATATGGTAACAGAGCATCACACTTATATTACCGGAGGCAACAGTGAGTGGGAACACTTCGGTCTTCCAGATATCCTTGATAAAGAAAGAACCAACTGTAATTGTGAGACCTGTAACTCCTATAACATGCTGAAACTATCAAAGCTGCTATTTCAGGCTACAGGAGACAGAAAATATGCTGACTTCTATGAAAGAACACATATAAACTCGATACTGTCCTCACAGAACCCAGAAACCGGAATGACCACCTACTTTCAGCCTATGGCCACTGGCTTTTTTAAAGTATACGGAACCCCCTTTGATAAATTCTGGTGCTGTACGGGAACGGGGATGGAGAACTTCACGAAATTAAATGATGGCATTTATTATTACGAGGAAAACAGTCTTTATATTAACCGATTTGTGAACTCTGAAATCAGCTGGGAGGAGAAAGGCATCAGGATAATCCAATATGCTAACCTTCCGGAAAGCAATGAAGTTAATATAAAGATAATATCCCCGGGGGAGGAAAACAACCGATTTACTCTTAAGATACGAATTCCTGAATGGGTCAGCGGAAAAGTTAAGGGCAGTGTAAACGGAGCACCTTTCTTGGCATCACAAGAGGATAAGTATATTGTACTTGAGGAAGAGTGGAAATCAGAGGATATCATTTCCCTTGCGTTTCCCATAGCAGTCAGAGCAGTCTCCTTACCTGATAACCCTAATGTATATGCCTTTGCCTATGGACCGGTCGTATTAAGTGCTGCATTGGGAAAAGCAGAAATGAAGATCAGGCAGACAGGCGTAGCAGTGGATATTCCATTGAAAGAATTTGAAATAAAGGACTACATCGTTATTAAGGGTGACCTTAAAGAATGGTTTGATAATCTTTCTGAAAATCTGCTAAAAGAAGAGGGGAGGATGGTATTTAAGCTGAAAGGCACCGATGAGGATGATAATTTAAGGTTCACTCCTCATTATAAGCAATATGAAGAAAGATACGGAATCTACTGGAAGCTTTATGGTGAAAATTCTTCGGAGATGGCAGCGCAGATTAATGCAGAGAAAGCGAAGGAAAGGTTTGAACAAGCTGTAGTAGACAGAGTACCTGTCAGTAATGATCAGTATGAACTTTCCCATAATATTGAAAGTGAATTTACGCACAATGGAGAACGTTTGGGATTTGTTGGACGTGTGATCAAAGCCAACGGCTGGCTCAGTTACCGAATGGAGGTAGATCCTGAAGCGGTAAATATATTGGCAGCTGCCTTTCACAAATGGGATTCCGGAAGAACAGTCCTTATAACTATTGATGGCGAGCTTTTAGTTAAGTATGTTATAGGTGATGATGAGGAAGAACGATTGGTTCGCAAAAGCTTTAAGATTCCAGAGAAATTAATAGCTGGCAAGAAACAGGTAACAGTAAGGCTGCAGGCAGAGAAAGACGGCGAAGAATTTAGTATCTGGGATTATTTGACTATACACAGAGAGATATAGAAAGATTTAAAAGGAGTATTATATAAAGAAGAAAATTTTGATGTCTGAAATAGAAAACTTAATAGATACAACTTATAATCATATTTATAAAAGCCAGGCATGTACAGATATCGCTTGCCGGTATTAGTAAGAGGGTACTGCTAAATGATTGGTTTTGGCCATTTAGCAGTACCCTCTTTCATAGCGGCTTTTGTGTGTTATGAAAGAGAGAATATTAATAATAATTAGAAAATCATTAGCAGCAAGGCGACAGCACCAACGACTCCATACATTCCATTTATTATAAGACAAATTTTCATTATGAAATTTTGAATTTTATTTTTCATATAATTAACAATCGTAAAGATTCCGAAAAAAACCATAAAAGCAGAATAACTGCCTATCATGATTTCCGCCGTAGGAGATTTCAGTGCCCATTCATTGCTCCTTAGAGCAATCAAAGTCCAGGGTATAAACAGCATCAGGGAACATAATCCGGTAATTATCTTATTTTTATTCATAGCGCCTCTTTTCTGATTCGATTAATGAGTTTTGAGAAATCTATATAATATATTTGAGAAATGCTACTGGTTCTCTCTACTTCCAAATAATAGACAGGAAATACCTGTACTTATAACCAGAAGACTAATAGCTACAGGAATCCAGGGAAATAAAGTCAAAGAAAAGGTATCAAAGTTACTTGCCAGTTTTCCGTATTCTGTGGTTATTACATAGAAGGGGTAACACATAGGGTAGCTAAACCATACCTTACTGTTAATCAAAATAATAGAAGGTACAATAGAAGCCAGTCCAGTGCCGATTGCAAACACAGGAGTACGTATACATACAGCAAATAACCAGAAAACAGCTGCCATTGGTAAGGAAGATATAAAAAGTAGTCCAGCCTCCTTCCATACCAAAAGCGGGGACAGAAGGAAGTTATAATCCTGAATGTGTGAAGCCAGCAGAGCACTTGGAAAATACAATAATGTCGCAATAGAAATCTGTGCAGCTGCCAGTATCAACAGGAGGATAAATTTAGCAAGGCATAACTGCCTTCTGTTTATAGGCAATGACAGCATCTTAACCATACCTCTGCCGCCTCTTTCGGTCTGCGTTAAAAGTACGGTATTAATTACCATGCCAGCAGGATACATAAACCAGGCAAAACCTAGAAGAGTCTGTATAAGAAAAGAGTTTTCCGGAGAGATTCCTTCTTTTTGATAATGAAAATTAAGACCTGCATTGGCTACTGCCGGTATCCAAAGAATAATGGCAGGCAGTATGAGTATCCATAATATTTTGGAGCGTTTGATTTTTTGTAATTCAATTCCGATTAATTCGTTAAATGTCATTGTAGCCTCCTCCTTATTCTGTTATAAACAACCCCTGAAAGTATAAAAACAAAGGTTTCCGCAAAGCTGATACACAGGTATCCGCTGATTTCCGAAGCTTTTGTCAGATAGACCTGCCGAAAAGGAAGGGCAAATGGAAATACCGAAAGAGGAAAACCGGCAGAAGGTATAACATTAGCAGTAAATAGGAAGATAACTCCAATACCTAAGGAACTCCACATATTCCTGCAAGCAGATGAAATAACAGTCATGAGGGCCACGGAAGGCAGTGCAAGAATTATTAAAAAGCCGAGGTTTCTAAGCAGTTCAGGATAAAATTCTTCATTCAGAGTAAGCCATTTTGCAGTGCAGATTATAAGTGCTACCGCTTCCATTAGCAGAAGAGCTGCGTAGGATAAGGCTAACAGGATAAATTTATGTATAAAAGCATAACCCTGCCCCAGTGGTAAGGTTTCCATCTTATCTCTGCCATTGTCCGCATATTCGATCTGGTACAGAATACAGGCAGCAGCTATCATCAGTAATTGATTCAATAATGCTATAGGATTCCAATTAGCTGAAAAAAGTATTTGTAAGGATGATTCTGAACGCTCCAGATATATATTGGAGCGAAAGGACATATTTGCCAAAGGAATAGCTGAGGCTAAGACACCGCCTATTAGAATAGCGGGTATAAAGCCTGTCCGTTTCAGTTTCTTAAATTCAATGAGAAGACTCATAAAATATTACTCCTTTTCCTGTTATCCTCGTCTATTATTGCCAGGAAGGTGTCTTCCAGATTTTCAGTGGGAAAACCTTTTGACAGAGCATCTGTTTTCAATTCTTCCAGGGTTCCTTCAAAAAGAACATTGCCGTGATTAAGTATACCAATATCATCAGCTATCTGCTCAATTTCAAAGAGCAGATGGGAAGATACTAAGACAGTACAATCAAATTTCTGAGGCAGACTGCGGATAAGCGTTCTTATCTCGTGGATACCTACAGGGTCTAACCCGTTAGTTGGTTCATCCAAAATAAGAATGGGTGGCCTGCCGATTAATGCTCCAGCAAGGCCAAGCCGTTGCTTCATCCCTAAGGAGTATTTTCTTGCCAGTCTGTTACGGTATTTCGTAAGTCCGGTTAGTTCCAAAGCTTCTTCTACGCTACTCTTGGGAAGGCCCAATATCTTTTGCAGGATATATAAATTTTCTTCACCGGTAAGATTGCCATAAAAGGCAGGAGCTTCTATAAAGGAACCTATTTGCTTCAGTATTTTGAGGCGGTCATACGAGTAGTTCATACCAGCAATGGAAAAAGACCCACTTGTGGGTTTTATAAGTCCCAACAACATTTTCATAGTAGTAGACTTGCCTGCACCGTTGGGACCAAGGAAACCGTAGATGGACCCCTTTTGGATGTGAAGGTTTACATTTGAAACGGCTGTAAAACCGGGATAACTTTTCGTTAGATTATATGTTTCAATTATATTCATAAATTGACTCCTTTCTGATTACATCTTAAGTCTATAATATCAACCTTGTAGCAACCTTCTCATATCCTTACGATTACCTTACATTTTTGTTTTAAAGATAAATTATCCATAATCTGTGGTATAATTGAATCGGCAGTTTGAATAAAATTGAAATTTGCACGTCATTACTTTAAAGGTTAAGTATAAATACTGAAGGAGAACGGATGGAATACGAATTCCTTAAGCAAAAACGTATCCTGTTAGTTGATGATGAACAGGAACTTATAAATATGTTAGTGTCCATATTAAAAGAGGATGGCTATCAAAACATTCACACTGCAAACAGTGTAAAAGAAGCGGTTCTAACAGCCGCCAAGGTACAGCCTGAATTGGCAGTGCTTGATGTAATGCTGGCTGATGGAGATGGTTTTGAACTATTGCAGCAGTTAAAGAAATCAGGGGATTATCCGGTACTTTTCTTAACTGCAAGAGGAGAAGAAGAGGATCGTTTCAGAGGTTTTGGGCTTGGAGCCGATGATTATGTGGTAAAACCTTTTCTTCCCAAGGAACTATTATTTCGAATAAATGCAATTCTTCGCAGGAGTTATAAGTATGAGAAGCCACTGATCAAGCTGTCAGGCAGTGAAATTGATTTTGAAAGAGCCGTTGTAAGAAAGAAGGAGGAATCTATTCCATTAACAGCAAAGGAATATGAATTACTTCAGGTCCTGTACCGTAATGCAGGAAGGATTGTGACCATTGATGCTCTTTGTGAAGCTGCCTGGGGAGAAAATCCTTTCGGTTATGAAAATTCCTTAATGGCACATATAAGAAGAATCCGAGAAAAGATAGAAGAGAATCCCTCGAAACCGCAGTCCCTTATAACTATAAAGGGACTTGGATATAAATTGCTTACAGAGGGGAGATGAGAATAAAGTGTAATGAAAAGTATACCCAAACTTATCAGGCGTTTCCTTGGGCTTTTGGTATTAAGTAGTTTTCTGCTCCTGGTATTTAATATACTGGTGCTTGGAATAATTGGAATACAGCAGAATAAAGGTGGTTCCCCCTGGCTGCTGGCAAGTCAGACAGCTCAGGCTATTACTCTGCAGAAATCAGGGGACTATACCCTATCCTCTGAAATGGCAGAAAAGCTTGTGAAGAACAGAGCTTGGGCAATTCTTATTGATAACAATTCACATAAAATAATCTGGCATACAGATAACTTACCAGAAGAGGTCCCTATGGAATTTACCCTCTCTGATATCGCGTTTTTAACCAGAGGTTATTTAAAGGATTATCCAACCTTTACGGGAAAAGGAACAGCGGGGCTTACTGTCGTTGGTTTTCCAAAAACAAGTTATTGGAAACATATGTATAATAGCTGGGATTATAATTTTATTGCACATCTGCCCCAGATATTTCTGTTTGTTTTGGCTGGAAATATCATGATTATATTCCTGATATATTTCTTTGCAAATACAAAACTGATAAAATCCTTAAATCCTCTTTTGGAAGGAATTCAGGATCTTCCTGCAGAAAAGGGAGTGTATGTACCTGAAAAAGGGATAATGTCTGAAATTGCAGCAAACATCAACCGTACTTCTGAGGTGCTAAAGGGCAAGAACAATCAGCTGAAAAAGAAAGATACCGCACGTGCTAACTGGATTGCAGGAGTATCCCATGATATCAGAACACCCCTCTCCATGGTGATGGGATATGCAGGACAGTTGGAAGAGGATATTAAACTACCGTTAGAAGCAAGAAAGAAGGCTGCTGTCATAAGACATCAAAGTGAGCGGATGAAGAATCTGATACAGGACCTGAATCTGGCTTCGAAACTTGAATATAATATGCAGCCGGTAAATCTTGAGAATATCAATGCAGTAGCAATCGTCCGTCAGGCGGTTGTAGACTTTATGAATCTGGAATTAACAGAGTATCCTGTTATTTGGACTACAGATGAGGAGTTAAACGTCTGTATGATTGAAGGTGACAAGGCGTTGTTTAAAAGAGCAATTGTTAATCTGATTCAGAACTCTATAAATCACAATGAAGAGGGCTGCAGTATCTATGTCTCAGTAGAAGAAAGGCAGGGTCATTGTCTGGTCAAAGTAGAAGATGACGGAAAAGGAGCAGATAAGAATACACTTATTAGCTTAAATAATGCACCACATTATATGGTGTGTGATGATAATACAACTGAACAGAGACATGGCTTGGGATTGCTGATCGTAAAACAGATTATTGCTGTTCATCATGGCAGAGTAAATATTGGAAACAGTCCCTATGGGGGTTTTTCTGTTGAAATAGATATAAATCGAATGCTGCGTCCCCAGGCTGTCTGAATCATCTTAACAAAGTTTAAACAAAATAGTTTTAATGAAAATGTGTATGCGAATCATTGATAAAACCATATAAATGAATTAATAACACTCATTTAGTATAAATACAAAACTGTGATAGTCTATGTAATTTGTATCACAACAAAAACTAAGATAAAGGGGAGTAAGATGAAGAATACAATTAGCAAATGGAGTATATTGGGATTGCTGACATTGATTCTGCTGTTCATACCTATTACAGAGGTTTCGGCAGCATCCCAGTTAAACCTCTATTTTTATAATACCAAAAAGACTCTTAAATATACAGGCAAACAGGTTAAATACAGCTTTGACGGTAATTACATTGATATGAAANNACCCCCGGAGTTATTATAGACGGAACATCCATAGCCTCCTATCTTGAGGTGTTTGTAAAGTCACCTATTGGATTGACGGCTTCCTATAGTGATAAAAAAGGTGTACTGACCCTGTCTTCAGGCAAGACGAAACTTGTTCTTACTGCTGGCAGCAAAATAGCATTATTAAACAGTAAGAAAGTGACAATGCCGCAAGCGGCAGTAAAAGTTAAGTTTAAGGAATCAGGTAAGATAAAGTTTCTGGTACCTGTTGAATTTGTTGCCAACAGTTTTGGTTATGTGTATACATGGAGTAACAGTACCGTAACAGGATGCATAACGAATCCTTTACATATTTCATACAACGGAAAAGAAGTGAACTACACAGGGGCCAGAGGACTGGTGACAGTTGACGGGGAAGCTATTGATGTCAGTGACATGCCTGGAATAATCATGAATAATACAACTTTGGTCCAAGGGATTAAAGTGTTTTCAGAATCCTCAATTGGTGCAGAATATCAGTATGATAAAACATCCGGCGTTTTAACCCTTGCAAAAGACAATACAGAAGTGGTGCTGACCATGGGACAGAAAACTGCTATTGTTAACGGAAGAGAAAGAACCATGGATACAGCACCGCTGCTTATAACCAATCTGGATAATAGTACAGATTATATTATGGTTCCGGGAAGCTTTGTTGCAGCCAGCCTGGGCTATGACTATAAATGGAATTCCACCTCTAAAACCTCCGTATTGACAAAGAGTGAGATTATTCCAATTCCTGATACGGATACTACAGGGGGAACTGGTTCACCGGAAACACCTGTACCAGGTAGTATTGCTTTTCATTGGGATTTATCAGCAGCACTTACTGAGGAATATAACAAGTTAAATGCATTGACTGAAACAGCAGAAGTATCGCAGGATAAAAGTGCAACTTCTTATATTACAGCAATTACAAAATCAGATAGTACTGCAAACAGTGAGACCTATGCTATATATGGAAACCTGCCTTTTAGCAAAGCGGTCCTGACAAGCAATAACGGATTACTCAATCTGCATATTAATAATGCTTCCACAAATTATCAGACTTTTTATGCGAATGGATTACTTGCTCAAAGTGTAACTACAAATATGGATACTACGGCAGTTAATATCGGTTTTAGCCTTACAGAAACTGGATTAAAGTATGAATTATCTCAGTCTGCCGATGGCTGTATCTTATACATAAAGCTTTACAGGAATATTATTAACCGGATAGAGGCCGGAGTTTCACAGGGCAATGAATACCTTAAGATAACCGGAATGAAAGGGCTTAAGGCTCAGGTTAACGAGACGGGAGATACAGTAACCTTGCAATTTAGCTCTACTGTTAACGGTACAGGAGATAATAGTATCCAGGTCTCATTAGCTGCAATGAAATCTGTTACGACCTCTGCTCTCGGGAATAACACAGTAATTAACTTTGTTAAGAATTCCAAGGCTAAATATCGTGTAGAACAGAACGGCAATACCTGTATGGTAGTATTTTACAAAGAGAGCAATAGCGTTGGCGGAGAATATTCCCTGCGTTTTAATCTTCCGGATGGAGTGTCTTACAGTGAACTTACCACAGAAGATCAGTATCTGAAAAATCGTATTATTATTAAGATTCCAGGTGAGTGGGCTACTTTTTACAACCAGTATCCCGTTAGTTGGTCTGATGATGTAATCAATACGGCAGGTCTTTTGGAAATTGGTGGGGAGACTCAGATCATAATCGACACAGCTGCTTTGCAAGGGTTCCGGCTGGAGGATCAGGGGAATGGAGAAGTTACCGTTACACTTGGTAACCCCAGAGATATCTATCAGAATATTGTTGTACTGGATCCCGGTCATGGGGGCTCTGCACCTGGAGCAGCGCGTTCCATTAATGGTAAGACGGTTTATGAGAAGGATTTAAATCTTAAGATTCTTTATGAACTTGCTGAAAAATACTTTAACAGTCCGGATTCACCGGTTAAAGTATATTATACCAGAACAGATGACTCCTCCTTGGGGCTTTATGAGAGGCCTGCTATTGCTGATCTTGTAAATGCGGACATTTTCGTAAGTCTGCATATGAACGCAAATACAAAAAGTGAACCAAAAGGAACCGAAATATACTATACCAGTACCAACACCAACCGTACGGCCTCAGGCTTGGACAGCAAAATACTGGCCAATTTTATATTGGATAATCTGACGGAGGAGTTAGGGACAAATAAACGTTATATTTCCAGCAAGAAATTAGTTGTAACCAGAGCGGCGAAAGTTCCTGCAGTTCTTATAGAGCTTGGATACATGTCTAATAAGAGTGAACTGGCCCTGCTGACAGATGAAGTTTTTCAGGAAAATGCGGCATATGCTATCTATAATACCATTTGTCAGCTGTTCGAAGTCTATCCAACTTACAGGTAATATAGGTATACTAGGCGATGTACGAAAGCTATGAATATGTGGAGTTTGTATAATTACTAAATAAGTAACGGCTTCGAATAATGAGTTCAGCTTTGCGGTTGATACTGGAAAGAGAGAAGGAATTAACGGATAGCGCATTATTATAATTAGAGAACTCAATAAAAAACCGATACAATTAAGAAATAAGTGTTCCTGTCTTAATGACAAGAAGTACTTAAACCTAATTGATCGGTTTTTTATTGAATATAAATGAAAGCTAATACCTGGAGTTTGGTTCTATATTAATGGTATCATTCCACCGTTACAGATTTAGCAAGGTTTCTGGGCTGATCTACATTTAAGCCTCTGTGTAAAGAGGTATAGTAAGCCAGAAGCTGTAATACAATTGCTGCCAGAAAAGGAGCGTAAGTATCCTTGACCTCCGGTAAGGTAATGTGATAATCATAAATGGAAGGTTCTGCTTCCTGCCCCTTCATCGTGATCAATACTACAAATGCATTTCTTGCCTTAACCTCCCGAATGTTAGAAATCATTTTGGAGTAAACCTTTTGCTGGGTTGCAAGTGCTACTACAGGGATTCCTTCTGTAACAAGGGAAAGTGTGCCGTGCTTTAGCTCACCTGCAGCATATGCCTCTGAATGGATGTAGCTGATTTCCTTTAACTTAATGGAACCCTCACAGGAGAGAGCATAATCAAGACCTCTGCCAATAAAGAATAAATCCTCCTTCTCGATTAATTGACTGCTGATTTCTTCGATTGTCTTATCCAGAGAAATCGTCTCCTCCAGTGCTGGTATCATATTCAAGAGTTCATGCATTTCTTCAATGCAGGCTTCTTTTTCAAGCTTACCGGTGGCATAAGCAAAGCGAAAGGCTAACAGATATAGACAAGATACTTGAGCGGTATAAGCTTTTGTACTGGCTACCGCTATTTCAGGACCTGCATGGGTATAGAGTACATAATCACTTTCTCTTGCAATAGAAGAACCTTTCACATTTACAATTGAAAGAGTGGAAGCACCATATTCTTTCGCAAGTTTTAAAGCTGCAAGGGTATCAGCTGTCTCACCAGATTGTGAAATGGTGATAACCAGAGTGGATTTATCAATGATAGGGTCCTGATAACGGAACTCTGAGGCAATTTCTACTGTAACCGGAAAACGAAGCAGTCTCTCAAGCATTACCTTACCGATAAGACCTGCATGCATAGCTGTTCCGCAGGCTGTTATAATAATTCTTGAGATGCCTTCAAAGAGGGAATCAGGAATATTGTCAGCTGTAAAATCCGGAAGTTTATTCTGAATTCTCGGAAGGATAGTATTTCGAAGAGAATCCGGCTGTTCATGAATTTCTTTTAACATAAAATGAGGATAACCGCCTTTTTTTGCAGCAGTCATATCCCAGTTCACATGCAGCATACGAGGGCTAACTTCATTGCCATCCAAATCAGTTAGTGAAATACTGTCCCTTTTAAGAATCACCACATGCATTTCAGGTACTACAAAATAGTCCTTGGAATAGTCAATAAGTGCAACCATGTCAGAAGCTATAATCGAACCTTCTTTGGTGTGGCAGGCTACTAAAGGACTGCTGTTTCTAAGACTGTAGATAACATCCGGCTGGTCTGCGAACATAATACAGAAAGCATATGCACCTTCAAGTAATTCGACTGCTTTTTTAATCGTCTTTATGGCATCACCGTCATAAAGGCTGTCAATAAGAAGAGCAGCAATTTCTGTATCTGTCTGAGATACAGGAATTCTGGCGGATTCTTTTAAACGGAGCTCCAGTTCACGATAGTTTTCTATAATACCGTTGTGAATAAGAGTAACTTTACCGGAAGTATGAGGATGTGCGTTGGTATCAGTTACACCTCCGTGAGTTGCCCATCTGGTGTGACCGATACCACAGGTACTTTCTGATGCTTTCGTTTCTTTTTCCTTCGCTACCTTGTCTGCCAGAACAGATACTTTACCAATGGTTTTAAGGGTGTTGATACCATTCTCTTCAAAGAAAGCAATTCCGGCACTGTCATAACCTCTGTATTCCAAAGCAGTAAGACCGTCAATCATAACCTTTTTTGCATCAGCGTAACCGGTAAATCCAATAATTCCACACATATTAATTCTCCTTTATTCTGTTTTCAAAGTTCGGATATTTATGAATTCGCAGAAAGAGTAAGCCGATATTATCTTAAAGTGAAAGATGTATAACTATAAGATTACCGGATTTCTATTTCCTAATTCAATTATCTTGGTATTGCCGCTGTTGTTTTCCGGTTACCCGGAGGTTTTTTCAGCAATTCACACAGCCAAGCCTATGAGAGAGCATCCGCCGAAGATTTCGCTGACTCCCTACCTCGTTAACCTCTGAATAATTACCCAAAGAGGTACATGGCGCTAATTTTAAACATTTCTGTTGTGAGAACCCTGGGTTGGTTCGGTTAATGGTTACATATGTAAGTATTATATGCGTTTCACTCCCTTCTGTGCTATAAATATCATATCAAAAAGAACTGAAAGTTACTAAGCTATATTATCATTTTAAAAAGAATAAGTCAATCAGTCAAATAATTATAGCTTCCATCAATCCTACATAATTCCATGAATACAGGATAATAAAAGTGGTTTGAATTATTAAAAGCATTGCATATATTAGTAAAAAAAGGAACGACAATATGATACATGTATTTCAAGGAGGGGAAACGCTTTCAACTATAGCGGAGCAAAATAATATCTCACTTTTAAGACTAATTACAGACAATAATCTGACTCCGGATATTACACCAAGTATAGGGCAGGCTATTATGATTGAACCGCCTAGTAGAACCTATATAGTGAAAGCGGGAGATAGCATCCCGGATATTGCAGAAGATAATGGAATTAGTGTACTGCAATTGCTGCGCTTAAACCCAAGCATTACAGATAAAGATACTTTAACCGTCGGAGAGGAACTGGTAATTAGCTACGATACTGAAAGAGATATAAACATTATGGGGTACACAAGTGTTAATATTCAAGAGCCGATATTAAGAAAAACATTACCCTCCTTAACATACCTGACTATATTAAATTATAGGGTTGACCCTTTGGGAAGCCTGCAGAATATCAATGATTCTCAAATTATAAACCTTGCGCTGGAGTATGAAGTAGCACCAATAATGTGTGTATCGAATATGACAGACGCAGGCAGAGGGAGTTATGCAGCAAGCCATTCTATTGTTAATAATCCGGAAATTCAGGATAAACTAATATTCAACATTTTATATACTATGAAAACAAAAGGATATATGGGATTGAATCTGTCCTTTGTCCACTTATTGACAGAAGATTTGCCGGCCTACGCAGAATTTGTAAGAAAGGTTACAGCGGAATTAAATCAGGAGAACTATGAAGTTTTTGTCAGCATTACACCAAATGCATTTAAATACCGTCCAGGTGTAGGGTATGACAGCCCATATTATGCAGAGATGGGCAGTGCTGCCAACTATGTAATACTGATAACTTACCTCTGGCAGGAAGGGCACATAAGTGAAATGGAACAGACAACACCATGGTATTTAAAACAATATCTTGATTTTGTTGTAACACAGATCCCAGCAGAGAAAATAATGCTTGGATTAACCCGCATTGCATACGACTGGGAATTACCTTATATTGAAAATGAATCTCTGGGATCATTACTTACCAATGCCAGTGCAATTAATCTGGCAAATCAACTTGGGATTGAAATTCATTATGATCAAACCTCACAAACACCTTTTTACTACTATCCTGAATCAGGAGCACGTCATTACGTCTGGTTTAAAGATGCAAGAACTTATGAAGCAATTCTTAATCTGGTAGAGGTGTATGGATTACATGGAGTCGCAGTTTGGAATATTATGTATTATTATACACAGACGTGGCTTGCTATTAATTCACATTACAATGTTAGAAGCTATGATCGTTTTATGCAAGAAATGTAAGAGCAGTAAATTTTAAAGTATTAGATGAATCAGAGCAGGAGTTGCAAAATACTTAACAAGCTTATGGCAAACGCTTATTGGTAAACGTTTATTGGTAACTAAAAATTATTGTCTGAATAAGGACAGTCTGAAGGTTAGGATTAAAACTTTCAGACTGTCAGTTTAAGGCTGAGATTAATTTCTGCTAAAGAAAGCAATACCGCAGGCTCCGGGGCCAGCATGAGTACCTACAACTGAGCCGATAGGACTTTCAAGGAAGCTCTGAATACCAAGGTCATGTTGAGAATGTTCAAGAAAACCGTTCATTGTATCCTTACCGGCGGAATATCCAATGCAGATTTCACGATTTAAATCTATTTCATTTAAGGTTATGAGTTCGGCAAGCTTCTTATATGCACCAGTCAGACCTCTTGCTTTACCTGCAACACCTACCAAACCATCCTTGACTTCGATGATTGGCTTAATATTTAACAGCCCGCCTGCAAAGGCACTTACACTGGATAAGCGGCCGCCTTTTTTTAAATATTCAAGACTTTCGACTAAAGCCAACAGACGGATGTTCTTCTTTATGGCTTCCAATTCTTTGGCAATAGCATCACCGGACAAACCTCTATTTCGCAGAGCTAACGCTTCGCGGACTAATAGCTGAAGTCCAAGTGTAACGGTGTCGCTGTCAATAAGATGAATGTCTGCGTAATCAACGATATCCTTAGCTATCTGGGCACTTTGGTAAGTACCGCTAAGCTTTGAGGAGATGGTAATCACAAGCAAGGTATCTCCATTATCCCTTGCTGCTTCGTAATAGGGCAGGAACTGTTCAGGTGTGGGCTGGCTGGTTGTAGGCAGGACTTTCGCTTTCACTAATCTTTCGTAAAATTGATCAACGGTTATATCAACCCCATCCAGATAATCCTCATTTTCGAAAATAACCCGAAGCGGTACAAGGGTTATATCCAGCTCTTTTGCAAGTTCTTTATTAATATCGGAAGTTGAATCAGTTAATATTTTTATACTCATTGGTCCTCCTTTGGACTTTGAAAGAATTGATGAAGGGTAGAGAGAGCAGTAGTAAGTGTTCTAAGCTCTTCCTCCTTTAATTGTTCAGAGACCCGGTCTACAAGGCGCTGGTGAAAATCCTTATGGCAGCTGTAGGCTTTCAGGCCTAAATCCGTTGGACAGACCTTTACAAATCTTTTATCGCTGAGCTGCTTTTCACGTTTTAAATAGCCTTTCTGTTCTAAGGTTTTAACAGAGGTAGTGAGAGTACTGGCTGTTACCATCAGCCTTGCAGCTATCTCGCTCATTGAGTAAAGGCCTTCTTTGTTACCGTCATATACAGCTTCTATGACATGCATTTCATGTACAGAGAGGTTCTTAAAGTCGTCTTTTGCAAGTGCAGTTTCTTCCAAGCGAAGAATATCATGAAAAATTTCTACCAGAAAGGTATTTAACTCTTCTTTGTATTGATTCATATAACTCCTTTACATCGAACTATATCCGAAGTATTTATTATAGGTGTGTATTTTCTAATACTTTGAATATCAAAGTAATAATATTTTAGCAGAGCATAAGCCTTCTGTCAATAATAATTTGAAATTCAAAGTATTTTGCGGGAACTGCAAATAAGGACGTAAAATTTTTTGAATTACGTCCTTATCAGATGGCAGGAATCAAGTTATAATTACACTATAAAAACTAAATATTTCACACGCATAATTATTCCTGCAACGAAAAAGGAGCAGGTTATGAGAAAGGCATGGTTACAGTGATGCAAAACTATTATTTGGCGGTTGATATCGGTGCTTCCGGAGGCAGACATATTTTGGGTTCATTGGACAATGGAAAGCTTCAATTGGAGGAAATCTACCGATTTGAGAATGGGCTTATTGAAAAAGACGGGTATTTATGCTGGGATCTGGACCGGTTGTTTCAGGAAATCCTTAACGGTCTTAAGAAGTGCAAAACAGCAGGTAAAATACCGGTAAGTATGGGAGTTGACACCTGGGGAGTGGATTTTGTTCTTTTAGATTCCGAAGACAAAGTTCTCGGACCTACCGTTGGATATCGTGACAAAAGAACAGCAGGTATGGATGAGGAAGTGTATAAGGTAATGAAAGCGGAGCAGCTGTAGCAAAGAACTGGTATTCAGAAACAGATTTTTAACACAATATACCAGTTAACAGCGGTTAAGACCCAAAGACCTGAAATACTCCAGAAGGCAGAAGCTTTGTTAATGATTCCGGATTATTTTCATTTTCTGCTTACAGGTAAGAAAGCACAGGAATATACCAACGCAACTACCGGTCAGTTGGTAAATCCTGTTACAAAGGACTGGGATTATGCCCTGCTTGACAAATTGGGCATTAAGAAAGAAATCTTTCAGAAGATTTCCTTACCGAAAACCTCTCTTGGTAAGCTTCGAAGGGAGATACAGGAAGAGGTTGGATTTGACTGTGAGATAGTTCTGCCTGCTACCCATGATACGGGTTCTGCAGTACTGGCAGTGCCGGCTTCCGATGATGATTACCTGTATATCAGCTCCGGTACCTGGTCCTTAATTGGCATCGAGAGAATGGAAGCAGACTGCAGAGAAGAAAGCAGACTTGCTAACTTTACCAACGAAGGCGGTTATGATTACAGATTCCGCTATCTGAAAAATATTATGGGATTATGGATGATTCAATCAGTAAGACATGAGCTGGAGGATAAGTACTCCTTTGCTGAACTGTGTGCAATGGCTTCAAAAAGCAGTTCCTTCCCTTCAATTGTTGATGTAAATGCACAGGTATTCCTGGCACCGGACAACATGACCCAGGCTATCAAAGACTACTTAAAAGAAGCCGGGCAGAAAGTACCGGAGACAATTGGAGAGCTGGCTGCCTGCATCTATAACAGTCTTGCTGTCAGCTATGGCAGTGCGGTTAAGGAAATAGAAACTCTAACCGGAAGAAGCTTCAAGCGCATACATATAGTAGGCGGCGGTTCCAATGCAGATTATCTGAATCAGCTGACAGCTGATTATACGGGGAAAGACGTTTGTGCAGGGCCTTCTGAAGCAACGGCATTGGGCAATATATTAGCTCAGATGTTAAAGGCTGATGTATTTGAAGATATTATTGAAGCAAGAAAATGTGTTTATGACTCCTTTGGTGTTCGAGTTTTTCATTCGAGAATTTAATGGATAGTAATGGTTAGCAAGTGATATTATTTATGAAAGCATAA
Source organism: Lachnoclostridium sp. UBA6558 (assembly GCA_002434335.1). Classification (GTDB taxonomy): domain Bacteria; phylum Bacillota; class Clostridia; order Lachnospirales; family Lachnospiraceae; genus Anaerocolumna. Next base: position 18,203 of record DJJW01000086.1, read on the forward strand.
TGCTAAGAGGATGTTACAACTAAGGTTATTCAATATCTAATATAACAATATATTAATATTTTTATTTCTTATAAGGAGAAAAGCTATGACAACAAAACAGAGATATGAATCTGCAAGAGAAATTTATAAAAGATTAGGTGTAGATACAGAGGAAGCGATAAAGAAAGTGCTAGGAACTTCAATTTCCATGCACTGCTGGCAGGGAGATGATGTTAACGGCTTTGAAGGTGCTACACAGTTATCCGGAGGTATTCAGGCAACAGGTAATTATCCGGGTAAAGCAAGAACACCAGAGGAATTAATGGCTGATATCGACAAGACCTTAAGCCTGATTCCCGGAAAACACCGTATTAATCTACATGCAAACTATGCTATTTTTGAACCCGGTGAAGAAGTAGACAGAGATAAGCTTGAGCCAAAGCACTTCGCGAAATGGGTGGAGTTTGCTAAGAAAAGAGGTCTTGGACTTGACTTCAATCCTACTTACTTTGCTCATCCTAAGGCAGATGGCCTTACCTTGTCCAGCGAGAAGGAGGATATCAGAAAGTTTTGGATCGATCATGGGATTGCCTGCATTAAGATTGCTGAATATTTTGCAACAGAGCTTAACACACACTGTTTATTAAATATTTGGATTCCCGATGGTTTTAAGGATATTCCGGCAGACAGATTAAGCCCCAGAGCAAGACTGAAGGATTCCCTGGATCAGATAATTGCAACACCTTACGATAAATCCAAAGTATATGTAGCAGTTGAATCCAAAGTATTCGGTATCGGACTTGAGGCATGCACAGTAGGTTCCCATGAGTTTTATATGAGCTATGCAGCGAAAAATGACATTCTCTGCCTGTTGGACAATGGCCATTATCATCCTACGGAGGTTGTATCCGATAAAATACCTTCCATGCTGTTGTTCTCTGATAAATTAGCACTTCATGTAACCAGACCTATCAGATGGGACAGCGATCATGTGGTACTCTTTGATGATGAAACCAAGGAAATTGCAAAAGAAATTGTACGCTGCGATGCACTGGACAGAGTATTAATCGGATTGGATTTCTTTGATGCAAGTATCAACCGTGTTTCAGCCTGGGTAGTTGGTATGAGAAACATGTTGAAATCACTGCTTTATGCTACCTTGCTGCCTAATGAGAAGCTGGCTTCCCTTCAGAATGAGAATAAATTTACAGAGCTTATGATGTTACAGGAAGAATTAAAATTCTATCCTTTCGGTGATGTTTGGAACTATTTCTGTGAGACTAACGGTGTACCTGAAAGAGAAGACTGGTTTGCAGAAGTTACAGCATATGAAGCTGAAGTTTTATCTAAGAGAAACTAATGGAATAGCAATTGATTAACGATGAAATTATGATTGGTTCATAAATGTTGATATAAAACTCCGCAAATCCTCGGTATCATATCGTGTGAGATGCGGAGTTTTTTGCTGCTTAGCATTCTAATTTGAGTTCTTATGTTTTATCATTTGTAATTTAATGATTATACTGGTATTCTTTACAGCCCAGAATAAGGCGAATAAAAAGGTAAAAAGTGTTTATAAAGTGCAATCAGAATTATTTCAATAAAAGGGATATAGAATGAAACACCAGAAATACACCAATGGCACCAACTACAGTGGGAGCCAGGATGTTGGAGCATTTTGTTATCTGATTTTTAATAAGAGTATAAAGTGAGTCAAACTTATCCTGCGCTTTTACATATACAAAATATAAGACCATTAACGGAGACATATAAATTAAATTATATACAACCAGTAAGATGGTTACTTCCAGGAAAGATACCGGATTGCTGAACAAAATAGCCCAAAAAGCAAAATAAGGCAGGGCGGTTGCTAATTCTGATATTGTAGCTCCAACACCTAAAGCGATGAGAGCAAGAGGAGACACGGATTTAATTCTACTTGCGGCTTCCTCTTCATCGTGGTCAGTTGTTTCAACTGATTGTATCAATCTGATTTGCTTTTTTAAGGAATCGATTTTTGCATTTTGCAGAATATAGCAAACACCAATAAGAAAAGCAATTCCAAGAAGCAGTTCCAGGGTAAATACAGTTCTTCCGTGTCTGTTAATCAGTTTATTGAAATAATCGCCTATTAATGAGATAAATCCATAATAAGCAAGATACCCGCTGGCAAGGTTTACTACACCCGTTGGTATAATAAAATACCAGATGTGTTTTGGCTTTTTAACCATACCCTGAAGCACAAATTGCTGGGTGATGGCAATGGGATTCAGACTGTCTACTGCACTTGTTATAATCGTTGAAATGATTAATCCCCACATTACGTTTTCCTCCTTCTTTGAGACAAAAAAATAGCCTGAGAGTATTTTATTACTCCCAGGCTTTTATCCTTCCGTGTACACAAANNTTTTCTCTTGGACCAGACTAATAATAAATTATTACGGAACCCTAGAAAACAATTTAATATTTATTCAAATGTTCGACACTATATTATCAAAAAGTATAAGTAATGTCAAGGAAAAAGCAATGATTAATTGCAGACAAATAACTTATAGTTTAAATGATTGGGTATTACGCTTTGTGTTTAAAGCACTCTGAAATAATCTATTTATCCAGCGTTACTGTATGAATACCAAGGATCTTACCAATTTTATCGAATAAGCTTCCATTGTGACCTATACTCATTGCAAAATGGTGGGTTGGAGCTTCTAAAAACCATTCTTCCATATAAGCATCCGGGTCTTTTTTGAACTTCACCGGAGTCTGCGTATTGCCAATGGTCATAATTTTCCCATTTACGCTTTCTGCTTCTGTAATAATCAATTTTAATTTACCGTCTATGGTCTGCGTACAGGCAAGATTGGTTATTTCACCGGTCTTAACCTTTGCTTCTACGGATACACCGGTGCCTTGCTTGCCGTGATAAACACCTAAACCGCGAAGTAGAGGTTTACCTTCGGCAATTGCAAGATGAAATGGTCCGTCATGACCTAAGAGAATGGTTCTTGTTTCGTAGTCTGTCACAACAATTTCACAAAAGCTGCCTCCTTTTCCTGCCATGTCGCATATTTTCATGGCAATACAGGTCTTTAGATCGCCTTCACCTGCACAAGGGATTCCTTTGGCAGTTAATAAAGAATGACCAACAATAAATCCTCCCTGTAAAGCTTCATAATCATTACCAGGTGCGCCATGGTAATAATAGGCAAGACCATCCAGGTTATGTTTCATTATCAGCCGTTCCTGAGCGGCTGCAACCTTTGCAGACCAAAAAAGCTGTTCTTTTGTGGGCTTCTTTGCCATAGGATCTGCTGATATATCATCAGTGATAATAAAAAAATCCGCTATCTCTCTTTCTTTTTGCAGAATCTCCTCTTGAGTTACCTGGTCTGACATTTCTTTTAAATCACACATTTCCAGAAGTTCAATATGTATGCCGGTCTGACTCTGCAGCATGGTAAAGTCACTGTATAAGTCTAACATACCGCTGTAGTTATTTCCAAGAAAACCAAAACGTGAGTAGGAGAGACCGCTTTTAACACCGGCTGCACATACCCATTCCCCTATTTCCTGCCAGGCTTTAACGGCCTCTGGTCTTTGGCAGGTTACTTCATTCGTCAGGGAGATTTTCGGTGTCTCAGTAAGACCCAGCAAACCGTTTATAATGCTGAATTTGATACCTGAGCGATGAAAGGCATTGGACAATTCCGGTACTGGGCAGGCACCACAAAAGGCAAGCCACTCCCCGGTGGTAGTCTTCTCATAGTTGATCTGAGCTGCGGGCTGAAGATTTAGAATTATTGTTAATGCTGTACATATCCGGTGAACAGGAAGTACAGAGGCGCTGGTTACATAGGTCCCGGAATGAGCAAAGATCAGATCCACCTGATGGCTTTTAAAATACTCACCGGCTTTTATCCCTTCTTCCTCACAATCTACCAAACCATAAAAGAAAACTTCAGCATTCATCGCTTTAATTTTCTCGGTAATAAATTCGCCGTATCCTGTAATTCTTTCTCTCAGACCTTCAAACTGAGCCCAGTAGGTTTTCAAGCCCATAGTGTAGATACCTATACGGGGTTTTTTTGTCTCTTTTAATTTTCTCATTAAAAAATCTCCTTTCACTTTTGGTTGGCTACGATAACATTTGCTGTGATCATAATCGCAGTATATTGTGTATGGACAATAGCTTTACAATGTCATTATATATCGATATAATGATAATAACATTAGGATATACTGTGGAATAATAGCATTATCTTGGTGTTTTAAAATTTGATGGAAGTAAAACACTGAAAGCGGATTTCACAGTATTTGATTTTATTAGTATTATTTAAAAATTAGAAAGAGTTCAGAAAATGAAAATATCAAAATATCATGAAAGTTTAAATATGACCTGGTCTGCTGATTCTGTCAGACTTATTCTAACACCAAGCCAGACAGCTAAATTAATCTACTACTATGTGCAGGAGACAGGGTATTTTAAAACTACATACCCTTATTTTACAGAGCGGGCCAACTTAAATTCCTTTCTGATTATCTACACCATAGCAGGAAAGGGGCTGTTAAAATACGAAAATACTGCGTACAGCCTGACAGAAGGAAGCTGCATGTTTATTAATTGTATGAACTCCCATAGGTATGAGGCGGTAAGAGAGGGTGAATGGGAGTTTTTGTGGCTGCATTTTAACGGCAACAATGCTTTGGGATATTATGAAGAATATGTCAAAGAGGGTTTTACGATTATGGAGATACAGGATAAATTTTTAGTGGAAAGTACACTTAGAAGAATAATATCCGTTAATCAGAAGAAGCTTGCATCAGCAGAAATCCTGACTTCGAACTTAATTGTAAACCTCCTTACCGAAATTCTAATCCAGAAGAATAGCCATAATGCAGTTTCCATTCTGGTTCCTGAGCATGTAAAAGAGACTATGAAATATATTGATAAGAATTTCACGGAAAGTCTGTCTCTTGAGAAACTTGCTGCAAAAGTTAATATCAGTAAGTTCTATCTTGCAAAGGAGTTCAAGTACCATACAGGAATAACAGTAAATGAATACCTTATTTCTGCCAGATTATCCTATGCGAAGGAGTTATTGAAATACTCAGATTATACGATAAATGAAATAACTTTTATAACCGGAATGAACCATGTAAGCCACTTCATTCGTTTGTTTAAGGACCGTGAAAATATGACACCCCTCCAATTCCGAAAGGAGTGGAAGGGGTGAGGGGTGAAGGAGTATATAGAGTTCCTGTTTAGAAGCTGCCATATTATGTGCGTATTTATTAGTCTTCCTTTCTGATTGCAGGAATACGGATTTCTATTTCAGTATACTCACCCAGTCTGCTTCGATAGGATAAACCGAAATTAGTATCATAGAACAGCTGGAGCCGATTATGCGTATTGACAATACCCACACCGCTGCCGGAAGAACTTTTAATTTTACCGGCTAATAGATCCTGAATCTTATCTTCCGAGATACCAATACCATCATCAGAGATGAGAAATACCAGTATATCCGCCTCCAGCCATCCGGTTATAACTATATTTCCTTCTTTTGATTCTTTGCCGAAAATACCATGTTGAATGGCATTTTCCACCACCGGCTGAAAGATGATCTTAGGTATGGTGTAATCCAGAATGTTATCCGGAATGTCAGCCGTATAATGAATTTTATTGTTATACCGCATATTTTGAAGCTTGATGTATAGAGATACATGCTCCAGTTCCTCTTCAATTGTAACGACAATATTACCTTTGCTTAAAGTCATTTTATAGAACTTGGAGAGTGCAAGGATAGCAGCAGATACTTCTTCGTTCTCCCCTTTTTTAGACAGCCAGTTTATCATGTCCAGAGTATTGTATAAGAAATGAGGATTAATTTGTGCCTGCAATGCTTTGAATTCCGCAGTTCTTAATTCACTGGCTGAACGTAATTGTTCTTCGGACAGATGGGTTATTTCTGTGACCATATAATTATAGGTTTCTATTAAATCTCCGATTTCATCATGTTCCGTAGGGCTGTCTAAAGGAGTGGGTTTGCCTGTTTTTACAGATCTCATCTTATCAATGACAGATGAAATACGGCCCACAATGGAGTTGGACAGGGAGAGTGAAACGATACAGGCAAATACCAAGATAGCTACATAGGCGGATAGAAACTCCAAAATCAGGATTTTATTCTCTGACCAGATACTATTTATTGGTATTACAGACAGCATGTACCAGCCGGCTCCGCTAATCTCTCTGTAGGAAATATAACATCGCTCTGAAGAAAAATACTTGGTTACAAATTTATTGGTATCCGGTACTAAAGGAGGGATATCTTCGTAATAAACCAGATATTTTCCCACAAGATTAACATCGGAAGAGGCTACCAGTGCATCTCGTTCGTTTACGATATACTTTGCACTTTCTGAAAGAGTCGTATATTCCTTTAACATAGAATTTATATAGGATTTATTTAAATAAACACTGACGTAGGCAGCTTCCTGCTGTTCGTTGTTTACCAATTTACGGACTAAGGAAATCTGCCCTGATTTTGCTTCTTCTTCACTGGTTAGATAGAGGGAAGGGCAGAAGAGGAGCCGCTTACTGGTACTGGCAAAGATTCCGTGCCAGTAGGAGTTTTGAATTTTACTTATGGGTTTTATAATTTCACCGCTTAGTTTAGGATTATTATAAATATCTTCATAAGGGGTACTGAAATATATTTTGATATCTGTTACCTTAATTCCATCTATCATGGAATTGACATACTGGGTAAAGGAGAGGATTTCGTTATAATATTGCGGATTATCTTTCAGATTAACGTCCTCCCTGTTATAGGTCAACAGTTTTGTAAAGGTATCATTGCTTACAATCTCATTGGAAACATTTCTCACATCTTCAATGGTGTTTTCGACATTATTAGCAGTTTCTCTGGCAAGGCTTAATTCTGTATCTTTGGTATTTGCCACGATAATCGAAAAAAGCTGACTGTAAAACAGTGCAGAAATAATTAATATAGGAGCCAGAATTAAAATAAGGTGGGAAATCAAAAGCTTATGGTTTAATTTCATATCGGTGGAATAATAACGCAATATTTTCTTAAGACCTTTTATCATCTTCCAAACCGCTCCCTGTATTCTGATGGAGATAGCTCCACAATTTTCTTAAAAGTCTTACTGAAATAATTTCCGTCACTGTACCCAGTCTTTATTGATATGTCGGATATTTTATATTTGGGATCTCTTAACATATCTTTTGCTTTCTCTATTCTGAATTCTGTAAGGTACTGGTTTAATGTCCTGCCGGTTTCATTTTTGAACAAAGTGCATACATAGGTGGAGGACAGATAGACGTGTTCGCTGATATCTTTTACAGAAAGATTTTCGTTATTATAATGTTTACAGATAAATTCTTTTATGGTATGAACTGTAGGATTTTCCTCCTGACTGCTATCAGCCGCTGCAAAAAGAAGATGTATTTTATCAGTAAGTAATTCATGAAGTTCGATTAAGTTCTTGTCTCTGGATATAAAATCCAGAACAGCAACGCTATCGCTTTCATAGAAATCAGGAATATGAAGCTTGGAGGCGGTTTGTATCAGAGTGGCAAAGAGCCTATAATACATATCCTTTGCAATACCAGGCAGGATGTGCTGACTGTTTCGGTATTGGTGGTAAATACCTTCTGCAGCTTGTATGGCGGCTTCCTCCTTTAACTGCTGCAAAGCTTCACAGAACTTGGTATAAAGAGACTGATCGAAAGTTCTTTGTGCAGTATTTATCTCTTGTCTTATAATACTGTTATATTCATAGAAGAAAGAACTTTGCAGCAGGACTACAGCCTGGTTATAAGATTCATATACGTTCTTAAGTCCCCTTACTGTTTTACCAACAGCAATATAGAAATGAAACTCTTTTTTGAGGTAACCTGATAAATGACTGCAAATATATGAGATGGAAGCTTCTGTCGATTTGTTTGCGAAAAAATGAACAATAATATATTCATCATTTTTAATAGCAGGAATATGGTTTAACTTATAAAAATCAGATAATTCCTTAAGTTTGGCGTATAAATCGTTGGCCTGCTGATCAGAGATGTTTGAAACAGGGGACTTTAACGTAATGATTAAAGTGGTAAACTCAACACCTGGTTTTATTTCGTATCCTAACTCTTCAAACTGTTTTATATATTCCGGCAGGTTTTCTTTAGAAATCGGGTAGATAATCTTAAGGCCTAATTTGCCTTTGAAGTATTTACTGTGATAATCTGCGCGTATCAGGTTGTTGTATGTAACAGCCTGTTCCTCCAGAGCACTCTGAATAGAACTTTCTATTTCAGCAGCATCGATAGGTTTTTCTACATAACTTACAGCTTTTAGTTTAATTGCCTCTTTTAAGTACTCCTTATCAGAATAACCGCTCATAAAGATAATACTCACGGCCGGTAAAAGCTTATGCAGCTCCCGCGCCATCTCTATACCATTCATCCGCGGCATCCTGACATCACTTAAGATGATATCGGGATTATAAAGCCTGGCCATTTCTAAACCATGGTATCCGTCATCTGCCTCATAAATCTCATCTATACCTAATCTGTCCCAATCGATGTTAGAAATAATACCTTCTCTGGTAAGAACCTCATCGTCCACGATCAGTATTTTCATGTAAACCAGCCTTTCTGTTAATTACCCCATAGAAACATAAATTATATTTTCGTTTTAACTCAATCTTTTAATGAATACCCTCGACTTTATTTACAGCATACCGGACTATAGTTGAATTGTAACAAAATTAATAGCATATTGCAATAAACTAACACTGGAAAAAGTTGTTTTGTGTTGTATATGTAGAAAGAAATAGGAACAATGAAAGTAAAATACCACAAATATGTTCATAAAACCATAAAAAATTTGAAAGACAGTAAGATAATACCCAAATCAAAATATTTTACCATAGGCTTTAGGAGTATTGAAGGATATGATGAATGTATAGAAGTTAAGTATCAGCTAAATATGACGGTAACAAGGCTTTGTGTAATGAATAAATCANNTTCACAGATGGAGCATTCTGTCATAGTGGAAGGAGAAATGAACATGTCTGATTATGTTCTTGAACTAAGAGGAATAACAAAAATATTTCCGGGCATAAAAGCCTTAGATGATGTGCACTTTCAACTGAAAAAAGGTGAAATCCATGCACTGATGGGAGAGAACGGAGCGGGTAAATCTACATTTATCAAAGTGATTACAGGGGTACATAAAGCGGAAAAGGGCAGCATGTATTTAGACGGCAGGGAAGTAAACTTTAAAAATCCCAAGGAAGCACAAGCAGCAGGAATTGCGGCAATTTATCAGCATGTTACAGCCTATCCTCATTTATCAGTAACTGAAAATATCTTTATGGGCCATGAGAAAGTACAAAAGGGAACTGGAAGAATTCTATGGAAGCAGATGCATAGAGAAGCGAATGCCCTGCTAAAAGAATTGTGTGCTGATTTTGATGCCACTGCAGAAATGGGAAGTTTGAGTGTTGCCCAGCAACAGATGGTGGAAATTGCAAAAGCACTTTCCATGAATGCCAAGATTATTATTATGGATGAACCTACCGCTGCCCTTACCAAAAGGGAAAGCGAAGAATTGTATAAAATAGCAGAGAAGTTAAGGGATGAAGGAGCCTCCATCATATTTATTTCCCATCGATTTGAGGATATGTACAGACTGGCTACCAGAGTTACCGTTTTCCGGGATTCCAAATATATCGGCTCTTACAATGTGGATGAGATCAGCAATGAAGATCTGATTATAGCCATGGTAGGAAGAGAAATCAATCTGCTGTTTCCAAAGCCTGATATAACTCCTGGTGAGGTAGTCTTGCAGGTGAATAACATCAGCCGTACCGGATTTTTTAAAGATGTTTCCTTTCAGGTAAGAAAAGGTGAAATTCTTGGACTTACCGGACTTGTGGGAGCTGGACGTACAGAAGTCTGTGAATCCATTTTCGGAGTGGAAGCAATTGATGAAGGCAGCATTTTTCTCAATGGCAAAGAAATTCATACGAAAGACCCGCTGGAGGCTATGAAGCTGGGCATCGGATATCTTCCGGAGGACAGACAGAGACAAGGGCTTATACTGGATTGGGGAATCGGACAGAATATTACGCTGCCGGTTATTAACAGCCTGACCAGAAAAGGAATCTTAAATGATAAGAAGGAACGTGAGCTTGGAAAGAAGCTGGCAGAAAAGGTAGATACAAAGGCGGTAACCATATTTGACAAAGCCAGCTCCCTTTCCGGCGGCAATCAGCAGAAAGTAGTAGTGGCAAAATTGCTGGCATCTGATCTTAAGGTTCTGATTCTGGATGAACCCACAAAAGGTGTGGATGTAGGAGCAAAAGCTGCTATCTATGAGATTATGGGAGAATTGGCTTCCCAGGGTTATGCTATTATCATGGTATCTTCTGAAATGCCTGAGATACTTGGAATGTCAGACCGCATTGTGGTTATGTGTGACGGCAGGGTAACAGGAGAATTCAAACGCGGTGAAGCGACCCAGGAAAGTATTCTGGAAAAAGGCATGGCAAAAGTCTGCCATTGTGATTAACAGGAAAGGTGACAGGCAATGGAAAAAAATAAATGGAATCTAAAGAAATTAACCAGTACAAGAGAAATGAGTCTGGTTATCATACTAATAGTTCTTGCAGTATTTATCCAGGCAAGAAACCACAGCTTCTTATCCTTGACCAATTTAAACGATATGATTACCAATGCAACAATGATGAGCATCCTGGCAATTGGTATGATGTGTGTTCTCTTAATTGGAGGAATCGATATCTCCATTGGTTCTACCATTGCATTTTCAGGAATGGTAGTAGCGTTACTTTTAAGAGCACATCCGGAAATCCCGACACCGGTATCCTTCCTGCTGGGAGTATTAGTAGGCAGTGCCTGCGGTATGTTAATTGGCGTAATTGTAGCAAAGGGTAAGGTTATTCCCATTATTGCCACCATGGGTCTTATGAATGCAGACAGAGGGGCCACCTATCTTATTGCGGACAATCAATGGGTTGCGGCTTACCAGCTGCCAAACGGTCTGAAAGCCTTTGCAACGGGAAAGTTTCTGGGAATCAACAATATGATCGTAGTGGCTGTTGTAATCTACATAATATTTGCTTATTTTATTAAATTTACCAGAACCGGAAGAATGATCTATGCTGTTGGAAGCAACGTGGAAGCTGCAAAGGTCAGCGGTATTAATATTGAGAAAATCAATATGTTGGTATATTCCCTAATGGGTGCCTTGTCCGGACTGGTAGGTGTTATGTGGATTTCCAAATATGCTTCTGCTCAGGGAGATGCGGCAACAGGATTTGAAATTGACATCATTGCTGCCTGTGTTATCGGCGGTGTAAGCTTAAACGGCGGTAAAGGAACCGTATTTGGTGTAATACTAGGAACGGTAACACTGGGTATTTTGAATAATGCGCTGCCTTTGATCAATATCTCACCCTTCTGGCAGGATGCCATAAAGGGGCTGGTAATTATCGTGGCTATAATCATAAACACAATATCACAGAGATCGATCGATAAGAAAAATCTGAAGAGGAGGGAGCTTTAATCATGGGTAAATCAAACAGAGTTATTAGCGGAGAGCAAAAGTTTTCTTTTAAGAAGTTTTTCTTGCAGTGGGAGTGGTTTCTGGTAGTATTGTTTATTGGTATCAATATAATGAATGCCAGTTTATCCCCTTATTATATGAATGGTGACGGTTTGTTGAATGCAACTTCCTCCTTTTTGGAGAAAGCGTTTCTGGCGCTGCCCATGGTATTTATACTGGTGCTTGGAGAAATTGACATTTCAGTAGGTGCTACCGTTGCTTTATCTTCCGTAGTAATGGGTGTAACCTATAACAGCCTTGGAGTGCCTATGCATCTTGCTGTTATCATTTGTCTCTTAACAGGAACACTTTGCGGTTTTATTAATGGTTTTATACTGACGCGCTTTAAAGAACTGGCACCGATGATTGTAACCCTTGGTACACAGATTCTCTATAGGGGTATCGCTACCATGATCTTAAAGGATCAGGCTGCCGGTAATTTTCCCGGCTGGTTCAGTGAAATCTACTGGGGTTCTATAGGAAGCATTCCTTATATGCTGATAGTATTCGTGATATTAGCTGTTGTATTCGGGGTTGTGCTTCATAAAACTACCTTCGGAAGACGTGTATTTGCAATCGGCAGCAACAGAGTAGCCAGCAGATATACCGGAATTCAGGTTGATAAAACCCGCTTGATCATCTACACCGTTACAGGTACAATGGCAGCGGTAACAGCAATCTTTCTGACTTCCCGTATGGGAAGCACAAGACCTAATATTGCTATGGCATATGAATTGGATGCAATTGCCATGGTAGTACTTGGAGGAGTTTCTACCAGTGGTGGGAAAGGAAGATTTATCGGAGCGGTTATTTCTATTTTCATAATTGGTTTCTTAAGATACGGATTGGGGTTAATTAATGTAAGTTCTCAGGTGATGTTAATTATCATTGGTACTCTTTTGGTTGGTGCGGTTATGATTCCGAAATTAAATTTAGGCAGATTCATTCAAAAGAAAAAAACCGGAGAAGTGTAAACATGTTATCTTTATAACGTTCCTTTATTACAGGAATATTCTTTCTTATTCTGTTACATATAGCAGCTGCTTTTTGGCAAAAGCTATTAATGTATAAAAAATTATTGGAGGTTTAGGTATGAAAAAAATGAAGAAGGTATTGTCACTGGTTCTGACGCTTGCCCTGACAGCAACGGTATTTACAGCCTGCGGAAATAAAGAAACCGGTACATCCGCTGGGGATTCAAGTACACCGGCTGATTCTGTTGCTGGTAAAAACTTTGCAATTCTGGTTAAAAGCGCCGGAAATCCTTACAACGAAAAAGAAAGTGCTGGTTTTAAAGAAGTAATCGAAGCAGCCGGTGCAAAAGCCATAATCAAAGCTCCCGAATCAGCAACCGCTGAAGCACAGATTACCATGATTAATGAGCTGATTTCACAGAAGGTTGATGCCATTGCGATTGCAGGAAATGACTTTGATGCCTTAGAACCGGCTCTGAAAAAAGCCATGAAGGAAGGAATCAAAGTATTATCTCTGGATGCAGCAGTTAACTCTAACAGCCGTATGGTTCATATTAACCAGGCGGATAGTGAGAAAATAGGACGTACCCTAATTCAGGCAACCAAAGAAATGGTAGGCGGAAGCGGACAGATTGCTATCCTCAGTGCCACAAGCCAGGCTGCAAATCAGAATACCTGGATTGAATGGATGAAGAAAGAGCTGGAAGAAGGGGATTACTCCGGTCTTGATCTTGTAAAGATTGCTTATGGTGATGATGAATTCCAGAAATCAGTGGATGAAACAGAAGCTTTACTTAAGAATTATCCTGACTTAAAAGCAATTATTGCACCTACTACAGTAGGTATTATGGCAGCTGCCAAAGTAGTGACTGACAAAGGTTTAATTGGTAAAGTATCCGTAACCGGACTGGGACTTCCCAGTGAAATGGCAGAATACATTGCAAATGGCTCCTGTCCCTGGATGTATTTATGGAATCCAATCGATGTAGGCGGACTTGCTGCTTATGCTTCAATTGCATTGGTAAAAGGTGATATCACCGGAGCGCAGGGGGATAAATTCGAAGCCGGAACTTTAGGCTCTTATGAAGTCATTTCAGCGCAGGATGGTGGTACAGAAGTACTTCTTGGTGCACCTTTTAAATTTGAGCCTGCTAATATTGATGAATGGAAATCAGTATATTAATAAAAAAGTAAATACAATATAAGTTAAAATGTTTATTGATTACTTTAAATTGGAACTTCACAGAATTCAGTTTACCCACACTTTTTAATGTAAACCCAATATTTATGATAGGCTGTTTTGATTAACTTGTTTGCGTTATGTAAGGTTATAAAGTACCTTTCGGTATATGATGCCATAGTACGCGCATGTTGATTGAGCAGCCTTTTTGCTTTAGCTCCAGAAAGATTGATTTAATTAATACAGCAATTTAAATAGATAAAGCCTCAAATATAATTACGATAAATCTCGTAATGGAGTTGAAACCACTGTGTTTTTTGTTTTGAAATTGTGGTTTTAAGTTGCGTAATAGTGATTGGTAAATAGTCATTTACTTTAAATGTAAAAATCTTGTATTATGGACACTAAAAACAAATAAAAACCACATAATATTGCTAAAAACCAATATATTGATATTGACTTGTTGGTTTTGCAGTGATACAATACAGGTAAATGCACATAAAACAAATAAATACCACATAATTAAAGGAGATTGCACTATGATGTCAGAGTACGAAATCAAGAAGGAAATTTGCGAAATAGGTAAAAGAATCTATAACAGAGGAATGGTAGCAGCGAATGACGGTAACATATCTGTTAAGATAAGTGACAACGAATTCTTATGTACACCTACCGGTGTAAGCAAAGGCTTTATGACACCCGAATACATATGTAAGGTTGATAAAGAAGGAAAAGTGATTCAGGCAAATGGTAATTTCAAACCTTCTTCTGAAATCAAGATGCATATGCGTGTATATAAAGAAAGACCCGATGTTACTTCTGTTGTTCATGCACATCCTATGTATGCTACAGGTTNNGTGCAGTATCTAAATACCTCCCTTATTATGATGCGGTATTGTTAGAGAATCATGGAGCTTTAACATTCGGAGATTCCTTACTGAACGCTTACCACAAGATGGAATCCGTTGAGTTCTATGCGAAACTTCTTTATATCTCCAAGCAGCTTGGAGGACCAAAAGAGTTATCCGATTCTCAGGTACAGAGATTATACGAGATCCGCAGACAGTTCGGAATGACTGGTAAGCATCCTGCAAACCTTTGTCAGAATAACAAAGATGGAAAGGCAAACTGCCATGGTAACTGCGGAAATCACGGAACAGCAGAAGTAGATTCCAGTCAGCCCGTAGCTGATATTACAAAGAAAGTTATGGAACAGTTAGGACTGAAATAATACTCAATTTGAATAGCACGCAAGTAAGCTTGCGGTAAGCATGGGTGTTAGTATGGAAGATAGAGTAATTAATAAAAACCGCAATATCAATACCAACGGGCAGGACAGCACACAACTTGGCAGGACATATAAAGAACTAAATTTTTTAAAAGAAAGAATCACGAATGTCATGGAGTACTGTGGGAACGAGACGGTGAGTACATTTCTTGCAGGAGCATTGCAGGAGGTGGGTAATGCCAGAGCCCATATGGTTGAAACTGCTGTTATGGAAGCCGTAAGAAAAGCCGTTGATGAAACAGGACTTTTCATACAACCAATTAAGGAAAAGCAGATTTCACAGGCAGTTCTTAAAGGCGTGGCAGGAACTCGTAAGATTCCGGAGAGAATTACCTTATCCCATGCCAAGTTTCTCATTGAAGAAATAGAAAGAGAAGCAGAAAGAATAGGAGTCGCGGCAGTTATTGCAGTGGCAGATAAGGGTGCGAGAACTATCGCGGTTCATGCCATGAATGATTCCTATATTGCAAGTTTTGATATTGCCTTAAACAAAGCCTATACCAGTGCAGCCCTCAAAATGTCTACGATGCAGTTGAAGACGTTAAGTCAGCCGGGGGGCGAGCTTTATGGAATACAGCATACAAATGAAGGCAGGATAGTTATTTTCGGAGGAGGAGAGCCCTTGAATCTTAAGGAGAACCTTCTTGGCGGCCTGGGTGTCAGCGGAGGGACGGAAAGTCAGGATGCGGCTCTTGCTGCTTACGGAAAAGAAAAATTTAAGGAGGCTTTTTCGTGAATTTAAAGGAAGCACAAGTGAAGGACATTGTAAGAAAAGTCCTTCTGCAGATGGAAGCCGGTAACAAAGAAGAGCAGAAGCTGTCGGGAGTATTTACAGATATGAACGATGCTATCGGGGCATCAATCAAAGCTCAAAAGGTTATGCAGCAGCTTTCCATGGATTCCAGAGAGAAAATCATTTCTAATATCCGTAAAAAAACCCTGGAAAATGCTGAGCTTTTTGCCCGCATGGGTGTGGAAGAAACCGGAATGGGAAATGTAGGACATAAGATTTTAAAACATCAGTTATTAGCAGAGAAGACTCCGGGTACAGAGGATATTTCAACAGTAGCCTGGTCCGGAGACAGAGGACTTACACTTGTAGAGATGGGACCCTTTGGTGTAATCGGAGCCATTACTCCCTGTACCAATCCAAGTGAGACCATTCTCTGCAACAGTATCGGGATGATAGCGGGAGGAAATACCGTGGTATTCAATCCCCATCCGGCGGCAATCGGCGTATCAAACCTGGCAGTACATATGGTAAATGAAGCCTCCAGGGAAGCCGGCGGTCCGGATAACATAGCGGTATCTATCGTAAAACCTACATTAGCTTCCGGAGATATCATGATGAAGCATCAGAATATCCCTCTTATAGTAGCTACCGGCGGTCCGGGGGTTGTTACGACAGTGCTTTCCTCCGGAAAAAGGGGAATAGGAGCAGGAGCAGGTAATCCGCCTGTTCTGGTAGATGAAACAGCCGATATTAAAAAAGCCGCAATGGACATTGTTAACGGGTGTACTTTTGATAACAATCTTCCCTGTATTGCTGAGAAAGAGGTCGTTGCAGTAGGTAAGATTATGGATGAATTATTGCATTATCTCATTGAATACGGCTGCTATGTAATCTCCAAAGAAGAACAGGAAAAATTAACGGCAGTGGTACTTAAGGATAACAGACTGAATCGTAAATGTGTAGGTAAGGATGCCAGAACAATACTTTCCATGATTGGTATTGAGGCACCTGAGAATATCCGCTGTATCATTTTTGAAGGTGAGAAAGAACATCCATTGATTGCAGAGGAGCTGATGATGCCTATTCTGGGTATCGTAAGGGCAAAGGATATTGATGATGCCATTGAAAAATCTGTGTGGCTGGAGCATGGCAATCGTCATTCCGCACATATGCATTCTAAGAATGTAGACAATCTGACAAGGTTCGGAAAAGCAGTAGATACGGCTATCTTTGTTAAAAATGCACCCTCTTACGCAGCTCTTGGTTTCGGCGGAGAAGGCTTCTGCACCTTTACCATAGCCAGCAGAACAGGAGAAGGACTTACCTCAGCCCGTACCTTTACCAAACAAAGACGTTGTGTTATGGCAGACAGCCTTTGTATCCGTTAATGGATTTGTATATTGAAAGCAGGAGGAGATACAATGGAGAATTTGAACATTGAAGACATTGTAAGACAGGTACTGGCAGAGATGACCAGTGATAAGAAAGCGGACAGTAAGGCAGGAGTTACTGCGAAGGCTGGGAGTATTCCAAAGACTGCTAAAGTTGCTGTACTTACAAAACTGGAAAATATAGAACTGAAAGAATATCCTATTCCTGAGCTGGGAGACGATGACATCCTGGTAAAGGTTGAGGGCTGCGGTATCTGCGGAACGGATGCCCATGAATATAAGAGAGATCCGTTTGCCTTAATTCCTGTTGTATTAGGACATGAAGGCACCGGTGAAATCGTAAAAGTTGGAAAAAATGTTAAGAAAGACAGTGCGGGTAAGGCACTTAAGGTTGGTGATAAGGTTGTAACCTGTATGATCTTTAAAGATAATCCGGATATCACCATGTTCGATTTGAACAAACAGAATGTAGGCGGAGCGGATGTTTATGGCCTTCTGCCCGATGACGACGTACATTTAAACGGATGGTTTTCTGATTACATCATTATAAGAGGCGGTTCTACCGTATTTAACGTAAGTGATCTGGATCTGGAATCCAGAATTCTCATTGAGCCTTGTGCCGTATTGATTCATGCAGTAGAAAGAGCCAAGACCACAGGCATTTTAAGATTTAACAGCCGTGTTGTTGTTCAGGGCTGCGGACCTATCGGTTTAATATGTATCGCTGTACTTCGTACAATGGGTATCGAGAATATCGTTGCAGTAGACGGAGAAGATAAGCGACTTGCCTTTGCAAAAGAAATGGGAGCAGAAAGTAGTGTAAACTTTAAGAATTACAAAGGCACCGAAGAACTGGCAGAGGGAGTAAAAGAAGCTTTTGGCGGGTATCTGGCAGATTTCGCATTCCAGTGCACAGGCTCTCCTGCGGGACACTCTAATATATACAAATTTATCCGTAACGGCGGTGGACTTTGTGAACTTGGTTTCTTTATAAACGGCGGTGATGCTACGATAAATCCTCACTTTGATATCTGTGCGAAAGAAATTACTACCGTTGGATCCTGGGTGTATACCTTAAGAGATTATGCTACAACTTTTGATTTCATCAAGAGAGCAAAAGGAATCGGTATTCCTCTTAACAAGCTGATTACCCATAAATATCCACTGGATCAGATTAACGAAGGTTTTATCACTAATCTGAAAATGGAAGGTTTAAAAATAGCAGTGATTAATGAGGCGTAAGAAAGGGTGGTAGCAAAATGGCGATGGCCGTAGGCATGATAGAGGTGTACGGATTGGTTGCTGCTTTTGTAGCAGGCGATGCCGGCTGTAAAGCTGCTAATGTTATTCTGGAGACCTTTGACCGTAATAAGCCGGCTAATGCAGATAATCTCCCGGTGCCCTTAATTGTTATGGTAAAATTCCGTGGTAAGGTGGAGGATGTCAGAGCAGCAGTGGAAGCTGCTGAAGTTGCCGCTAATGCAGTATCCGGTGTGATTACAAAACATGTGATTGCGAACCCGGAAGACGGAACCGAGAAAATGCTCTCTTTAAATGGCTTGGATAAAAGCTAAAATGTAAAAGAATCGTGTAAATCATTGAGTATATGGTTTATACCCTGATTTGTGACAGTGAGTGTCAAATCTGCAGGCAGTTGGGGCATGAAATGGGAGCAAAGAACATTATAGCATTTTAATTAATAGGTAAAATCTAATTCAAATATAAAATAATTGATAGTTGAAATGAAACTTATAAAACAGGAGGATATCAAAATGGCTCAGGAAGCATTAGGAATGGTTGAAACAAGAGGACTGACAGCAGCGATTNNGTAATTCCCAGACCTCATACAGATGTTGAGAAAATACTTCCTAAAATCTGATAAGATTTTATAATCTGATAAGATTTTATAATCTGATAAGATTTTATAATCTGATAAGATTTTATATTCTGTTCAGAGATTTAGTGAAAGAGGTAAGGGTGAAAGAAAATCACTTTTCACTCCCCCAGATTTTGAACGCGTGTCAAGGCACGCAGATGGGAGCCAATGATGCGATCATTAGGATTTATTGAAATTCCCAGCGTAACAGCTGCTATAGAAGCGTTGGATGTGATGCTTAAGACTGCCGATGTGGAATTCGTAACATGGGAGAGGAAACTTGGAGGACGTTTGGTAACCATAATCGTGCAGGGAGATGTCTCAGCAGTATCCCATGCCGTGGAAACTGCCGCAAAGACAGCTATGAAACCTTGTGTGCATGCCGTTATTCCTAATCCCCATGAGGAAACCATTCGAATGGTTAACATCAGTGCAGCCAGACTGAACAAACAGTAAAGATAAGGGGTAGTCATGGCAGAAACAAACAGACCAGAAGAAAATGGTATCAGCTCAGAAAAGAACAAATCCAGAAGCCGTAAGTCTGGCAAAACAGCTGACATAAAAACGGCAGCTGAAACTGGTAAAACAACTGAAGCCGGAAATTCGGTTGCGGTAGTAATAACAGCTGATGCGAAAGCAATGGACACAACAGATAAAGCGGTGACAGCAGGAAGCAATACCTTAGAAAGCAATACCGCAGAAACAAAAGAAGCAGAAAAAGCAAGTACAACAAAGGAAACAGAAAAAAATAAAATTAATGATACAGCGAAAACCGCTGTAAGGGAGGTCAAAATGGCACAGGAAGCATTAGGAATGGTAGAAACAAGGGGTTTAGTAGCAGCAATTGAAGCAGCTGATGCAATGTTAAAAGCAGCTAATGTTACATTAGTTGGAACAGAGAAAATCGGTTCCGGATTAGTAAGTGTTATGGTAAGAGGAGATGTAGGTGCAGTTAAGGCAGCAGTTGAGTCTGGTGCAAGCAGTGCTTCCAAACTTGGTGAGCTGGTAGCAACACACGTAATTCCCAGACCTCATACAGATGTTGAGAAAATTCTTCCTGCATTAAAGTAATCGGAAACAAACCATTACTTAAAATGAAACGGCAGCAGTAAGGTATACGAGAAAATCAGGGGAAGCAGGAGCAGATGCCATAATGAACATCGGCTCCTGTCCTTAACACGAATCATTAAAAGAGCAGGTGGATCCTTTGGAAGAAAAAGACGTAGAATTAATAACAGCTATGGTATTAAAAGCAATGAAGGAAAATGATTCCGAGACCGATTATTCCGTACCTATAGGTGTTTCTGCAAGACATGTACATCTGACCCAGGAGCATGTGGAGGTACTCTTTGGAAAAGGCTATGAGCTGACAAAGAAAAAGGAACTTATGGGAGGCCAATATGCCTCAAATGAGCTGGTTACCATTGTAGGCTACAAACTGAGAGCGATGGAAAATGTAAGGATATTAGGACCTGTCAGGAAAATCTCCCAGGTTGAAATATCAAAAACTGATGCCATCAAACTTGGAATCAAAGCACCGATTAAAGAATCCGGTGATATAAAAGGTTCTGCACCGATTTCCATTGTAGGACCAAAAGGTGCTGTTTATCTGGAGGAAGGCTGTATTATTGCCAAACGTCATATCCATATGGCTCCGGCAGATGCGAAAGCAGCGGGAGTTGTAAATGGTCAGGCGGTGTCTGTTAAAGCGGATAATGAAAGAGGAACAACCTTTAACCATGTGACAATCAGGGTAGATGCAAGTTATACACTGGAAATGCATATAGACACAGATGAAGCAAATGCAGCAGGCATCGCAACAGGCGATTCCGCAATAATAATAAAGTAAGACAGTCAGGAATATCGAATCAGGCTGGGGATGGCATAAATAATTGTAATTATGCCCTAATATCCTGGAAAGTAGTTGCATCCTGATTTGTACGTGTGTGAAAGCACACAGNTGGGAGTTTGTATGATCGTCGGCAAAGTAGTTGGTTCCCTGGTAGCAACCAGAAAAAATGAGAACCTCATAGGCTGTAAGTTCCTTATTGTGGAACCCTTTGACAAAATGGAGGAAAGCGGAAGGTTCGTGGCCATTGATAATGTAGGAGCTGGTATTGGGGAAGTTGTTCTGGTGGTAAAGGGCAGCGGTGCCCGCATCGGATGCCGTATGGAAAGCGCACCGGTGGATGCAGCTATAGTAGGTATTGTAGACGACGGAATCGGATTGGAGTAATTTCAGCATGGAAATACATGAACTTATCGGTATTGTAAAAGAGCATGGAGTGGCAGGTGCAGGTGGCGCAGGTTTTCCCACCTATGCCAAACTAGATAAACGGGCAGAAGCAATCCTTTTAAACTGTGCAGAATGTGAACCTTTGCTAAAGGTCCACAGACAGCTCCTTGAAAAATATGCTTATGAAATCATGGAAACCTTTGCTTTAATTGGAGAAGTATTAGAGGCGAAAAGAACAGTAATTGCCGTGAAGGAAGCCTATAAAGGGACAGTTGAGGCTTTGCAGGCTAACCGGCCTTCTTATCCGAAGATTGAAGTGAAACTTCTTCCGGAAGTTTATCCCATGGGAGATGAAGTTGTCCTGATACATGAAACCCTTGGTATAACAATTCCGCCTGGTGGCCTTCCTATTCAGAAAGGTGTTGCTGTATTTAATGTTGAAACAATTTTTAATATTCATAAGGCTTTAAAAAATAAAGGACCTGTGAATACAAAATACCTTACAATAGCCGGAGAAGTTACTTCCCCTAAAACAGTTTTAGCACCTATCGGTATGGAAGTAAGAGAAGTCCTTAAGGCAGCAGGAGAGATATCGGTAAAGTCTCCGGTCTTTGTTATGGGTGGACCCATGACCGGCAGCGTGGTTTCTTCTTTTGACTGTGTTACCAAGACGACCAATGCCATCCTTGTGCTGGACAGAAATCACAAACTGGTTCAAAGAATGCTCTCCGATGTTTCCATTGATATGAAGCGGGCGATGTCTGTATGCTGTCAGTGTGAAATGTGTACAGATTTATGTCCCAGGAATCTCCTTGGGCACCCCATAACACCTCATTTGTTTATGCGGTCAGCCACCAGCGGTGTCGGTGCTGCGGTGAAGGACCTGAGTCCATTTCTTCATACTTTTTATTGCTGTTCCTGCGGTATCTGTGAGCTATATGCCTGTCCACAGGAGCTGTCACCCAGAAGGCTGATAACCCAATACAAGAATGGTTTAAGGGGCAAAGGTGTTACACCGGATAAAGAAGTAAAATACAGAGAACCCTTATCGTTGAGAGAATACCGTAAAATACCTATGGAGAGGCTTACAGCAAGAATTGGATTAACGGAGTATAATCAAGAAGCACCTTTGGCAGATACCTTGCTTCAGGCGGAACTCGTTAAGATAAAAATGGCTCAGCACATTGGTGTAAAAGCGGTACCTATGGTAATGAAAGGGGATACTGTAAAATACGGCAGTAAGATTGCTGATGCAGTAGAAGATAAGCTTTCCTTGCCGATTCATTCTTCCGTAAATGGTGAGGTAATCGAAGTAACAGAGGATTACATAATAATACGAAACAGTAATGAGAGGATGTAAGCGTTATGAGCAAGGCAATCGGAATGGTAGAATACAAGACAGTATCCACGGGACTTCTTGCCGCAGATACCATGTTAAAAACAGCACAGGTTGAGATCCTGGAAGCTCAGACGGTATGTCCCGGTAAATATATCATCCTGTTAAAAGGCGAACTCTCTGGGATTAAAGCTTCAATTGAAGCTGCCAGGTTAAAATACAGGGAACACTTAATTGACAGTTTCGTACTTGGAAATCCTCATGATTCCATATTTGCTGCCATCTATGGAGCAGCCTCAGTTGAAAATATTAAGGCACTTGGGATTCTTGAGACTTTTTCCGCTGCTTCTATTATAGTAGCAGCAGATGAAGCAGCGAAATCCGCAGAGGTTACACTGATTGAACTAAGAATTGCCAGGGGGATGTGCGGAAAATCCTACATGCTGTTAACCGGTGAGATAGCAGCAGTAGAAGCTGCCATTGAAAAAGCAAAAGCGGCTGTCAGTGAATCAGCCATGCTGCTTGATTCCGCAATTATTGCAAATCCTGACAGGAAACTGTGTGAGAGTATCCTATAGCTGTAATTCAAAAGAAACAACAGAACAGTTACTTTACAACTTCTTATGAACTTGTTTATAATAGAACTTATCTATATTTCTATTAAAATACCAATAAAGGCAGTGATTATAGATGCCGGCATCCTGATTATAAGAAAGATGCAAAATTCTTATAAACATTAATGATGCAAGAGTGAAAGAGAAAGACCTTTCATTACCCCTGAATTTTAACAGATGTTACTTTGGTGTGTCAAAGCAGCGTTTTTATCGCCTTGTTAAAACGCAGATGGGCTAATTATAAAAGAGAGTAGGTAGAAGACAATGCTTGCAATAGAAAGAAGAAATCAGATATTAGAAATATTGCAGAGGGATAAGAGAGTTGTAGTAAGTGATTTGAGTTCAGCTTTTGAAGTGACAGAGGAAACCATCAGAAGAGATCTGGAGAAGCTTGAAAAAGAAGGCTTTGCCAGAAAAACGTATGGCGGAGCAATACTAAATGAAAGTTTTAATATCGATTTACCTTTTACCGTAAGAAAGAAAGCCAATGTATCCAATAAGGAATATATTGCAGATATTATATGTTCTATGATCGAGGACGGGGATCACATTATGATGGATGCCAGTTCTACTGCTGTCTATGCAGCAAAACATCTCAAAAACAAAAAGAATATTACCTTGATTACCAATTCTATTGAAATTCTTCTTGAATTATCTGAAGTAGCAGGCTGGAAAGTGCTATCTACCGGTGGGATGCTGAAAGAAGGTTCACTTTCACTGGTGGGTTATCAGGCAGAAAAAATGCTGGAGAATTACCATGTGGATAAAGCAGTCATTTCCTGCAAGGGTCTTGATATGGAACGTGGTATAACCGATTCAAATGAGATGGAAGCTCAGATTAAGAAACTTATGCTGGAATCAGCCAGTACCAAGATACTTGCTGCTGACTCCTCGAAATTTGATAAGATATCCTTTACTCGTATTGGCGGGCTGGATAATCTGGATTACGTTATTACAGACAAGGAACCTGCTGATACCTGGAAACAGGTATTTCAGTCAACTAAAATTTCACTTAAATATGAATAAAAGCACTGTAATTTATCTTTCAAAGTATTCTTTATTTCTACAATGTAAGATTTGAATTACAGTTTTCAAATAGAAAGCAATAAAAATACTGAAGTGTTAATAAGAATCAGAATTCTGCAGTGAAGTTATAAAAAGCCTGCAATGAAAAAGGAAGTTAAGAAGGTATTATATAATCAATATAGAAAGGATAGGTTGCTTGCTATGTCTGCCTTAAAGGCAGTAAGCAATGGGTATTGGCATGAATAATGTAAAGGATAAAGAAGGCTTTCATCCTTCAAAAGAAATTGTAAAAAGCCCCCGTATTTCAATGCTTATTGAGAATTTGTACGCCTCTATGCCGGAAATTGAAGCTGACAGGGCAGTTCTTCTTACTGAAAGCTATAAAAGTACCGAAGGGGAACCGATTATCAGAAGAAGAGCAAAAGCATTTTATCATATATTAAAGAACATTCCTATTACCATACGTCCTTTAGAGCTGATAGCAGGTAGTGCTACCAAAGCACCAAGGGGCTGTCAGGTGTTTCCCGAGTTCTCCTATCAGTGGCTGCAGGAGGAATTTGATACCATTGAAAAGAGAAGCGCAGATCCTTTTTATATAGCGGAGGATACAAAAGAAACCTTAAGAAATATTTATACATACTGGGAAGGCAGAACAACCAGCGAACTGGCAACCTCCTATATGGCACCGGAAACAAAGCTTGCCATGGAACATAATGTATTTACCCCCGGAAACTATTTCTATAATGGTGTAGGTCACGTTACAGTAGCCTATGAGAAAGTATTGGAAATGGGTTATGAAGGAATTAAAGGAGAAGCGGTAAAAGCGCTGGCAGAACTGAAAGTATCCGATATGGATTATGGAAAACGCAGTGAATTTCTAAAAGCTGTTATTCTAAGCTGTGAAGCAGCCTGTCTCTATGCCGAACGTTATGCTGTACTGGCAAAAGAAGAAGCAGCTGCCTGCCAGGATATAAAGCGAAAAGAAGAATTGCTTCAGATAGCTAAAAACTGCAGCAGAGTTCCGAGATACAGTGCAACTTCCTTTTATGAAGCCTGCCAGTCCTTCTGGTTTGTTCAGATGCTTTTGCAGGTAGAATCAAGCGGACATTCCATATCCCCCGGAAGATTTGATCAATATATGTATCCGTATTATGAGAAGGATTTGAAAGAAGGAAAAATAACGATAGAATTTGCCCAGGAACTAATGGATTGCATCTGGGTCAAGTTAAATGATTTGAATAAAGTTAGAGATGCAGCTTCTGCGGAAGGATTTGCAGGCTATAGTCTGTTCCAGAATCTGATAGCAGGAGGTCAGAACAGCGAGGGTATTGATGTTACCAATGATCTTTCCTATATGAGCATAGAGGCCTCCATGCATGTAATGCTTCCTCAGCCGTCATTATCTGTCAGAGTATGGAATAAGACACCCCATGAATTTCTGGTAAAAGCTGCAAAGCTTACTAGAACGGGTATCGGACTTCCGGCTTACTATAATGATGAGGTAGTGATACCCTCCCTGGTAAACAGAGGGCTGAGCCTTGCAGATGCCAGAGAGTACAATATCATTGGCTGTGTGGAACCCCAAAAGGCCGGCAAGACTGACGGCTGGCATGATGCTGCCTTCTTTAATATGCTACGTCCATTGGAATTTGTCTTTCATAATGGCAGAGACAATGGCGTATTAGTTGGTGTGCCTACCGGTGAAGTAGAAGGGATGAACGCTTTTGAGGAATTCTTTGAGGCTTATAAAAAGCAAATGAATTATATGATAGAGCTATTGGTGAATGCAGATAACTCCATTGATCTTGCACATAGTGAAAGATGCCCCCTGCCTTATCTTTCTTCCATGGTGGAGGATTGCATCGGAAGAGGAAAAAGTGTGCAGGAAGGCGGAGCCATCTATAACTTTACCGGACCGCAGGGATTTGGTATTGCAAATATGACAGATTCTCTTTATGCCATTAAAAAACTGGTATTTGAGCAAAAGAAATATACCCTTGCTGATTTTAAAAATGCCATGGAAAGCAATTTTGGATTTGAAATTTCCTCCTCTGAAGCAGTAAAAATATCCGCTTCAGAAGCTGAAGAAACAACAAAAGCTGTTGTGAAAAAACTGCTGGAGCAGGGGGTAAAGGTCGGAGAAAAAGAGATAAAAGAAATCCTTGCAGTTACTTTAAAAGACGGAGTTTCAGAAGCTCAAGGAAACAGATGGGGACAACTGTTAAGTGATATAAACGAGCTGCCCAAGTTCGGTAATGATATAGAAGACGTCGATCTCTTTGCCAGGGAAATAGCCTATACCTATACGAAACCCATGGAGAATTTCAAGAATCCAAGAGGTGGTTCTTATCAGGCCGGACTATATCCCGTATCAGCCAATGTTCCTTTAGGCGCACAGACTGGAGCTACTCCTGATGGAAGATTAAGCTGTACGCCAATTGCCGATGGTGTATCTCCGGCTTCCGGAAGAGATACCCACGGACCTACTGCGGCAGCTAACTCCGTGGCGAAATTAGATCATTTTATAGCCTCAAATGGTACTTTGTTCAATCAGAAGTTCCATCCCTCTGCTCTCAGCGGTGTCAGAGGAATCGATAACTTTGTCTCACTGATAAGAGCATATTTTGACCAGAAGGGAAGTCACATGCAATTTAACGTAGTTAGCCGTGATACCCTGATGGATGCACAGAAGAACCCTGAAAACTATAAAAACCTGGTAGTCAGAGTTGCTGGNNGATGATATTATTGCAAGAACAGAACAGGGATTTCCGGGATAAAGACGTCGTAAACAGATGCTTTCTAATAGATAAAAGCACCAGAGCATACCGGAAATGGGGATTAGGTTGGATTCAGGAATATCAAAGCAAAGTTTGATATTCACGAAAGGAAATATAATGACGGGAAGAATATTCGATATACAGAGATTTTCCATTCATGACGGACCCGGCATACGTACTATTGTGTTTCTGAAGGGATGTTATTTAAGATGCAGATGGTGCTGTAATCCGGAATCTCAGGAATATGGGATTGAGACCATGATGGTGGACGGGAAGCCAAAGGTTATTGGAAAAGATGTAACCGTAGAAGAAGTAATGGAAGAGGTTATGAAAGACCTTCCTTATTACAGAAGATCCGGAGGAGGGCTTACCCTTTCCGGAGGCGAAGCTCTCTGTCAGCCGGACTTTGCGGTGGAATTGTTGAAAACGGCAAGGGAATATGGTATAAATACAGCTATGGAAAGTACAGGTTATTCCGAGTTCTCTGTAATCGAGAGGTACCTGCCCTGGCTGGATGTCTATCTGATGGACATAAAACATATGGATTCGGTTAAACATGAAGAATATACTGGAAAACCCAATGGTCTGATACTTGAAAATGCCAGAAAGATAGCGGAAAAGAGTAAAGATAGAGCAGGGACTCGTCTGGTTATCCGTATACCGGTAATCCCGGAATTTAACGCTACAGTCAAGGAAATAAGTGAAATAGCAGAGTTTGCAAAATCACTTCCGGGAGTTACCGATTTACACCTGCTGCCCTATCATAGATTAGGTCAGGATAAGTATACCGGACTTAACAGGGTATATAAGATGCAGCATGCTAAGCCTTTAAATAATGAAACCATGGAGGAACTGCTCCAGGCTGCATTAAAAACAGGTCTTAATTGTCAGATTGGCGGATAAGGGAGGAGAAGCAGATGAATTTTCAGGATATGATATCCAATGACAATAAAATGAGAATCATTCAGGAAATCGTTCCCGGCAAACAGATTACATTGGCGCATATTATTGCAGGACCGGATCAGGTATTGTACAAAAAGCTTGGTCTGAATCCTGAAATTGATTATCAGAAAGCCGCCATTGGTATTCTTACGGTATCTCCCAGTGAAACAGCTATAATAGCAGGGGATATTGCGATTAAGACCTCTGGTGTGGAGTTGGGGTTTGTTGATCGTTTCAGCGGTACTCTGATTGTGACTGGAAGTGTTTCGGAAGTAGAGACTTCTCTGAAAGCGATACTGGATTATGCGGTGGAGAAATTAAATTTTTCCGTATGTGAGCTTACCAGAACATGAAAAAGCTGATACTAATCGGAAGAAGTGAAAGTGGTAAAACAACTCTTACCCAGGCATTAAAGGGTGAGAAGCTTCAATATGCCAAAACTCAGGCAACAGATTATATGGATATGCTGATTGATACGCCTGGTGAATATGCTCAGACAAAATCTCTTGCAAGTGCACTGGCACTCTATGCTTATGAAGCAGACATTGTCGGGCTGCTGCTCGGTGCTACAGAGGATTATTCCCTGTTCAGTCCCAACATAACCAGCCTTGTTAACAGAGAAGTAATAGGTATCGTCACTCAAATAGACAAAGGGGAGGCTAACTGTGCCAGAGCGGGAGAATGGTTAAAACTGGCAGGCTGCCAGCGAATTTTCTATGTTAGCGCAGTTACTGGTGAAGGACTTACAGAACTAAGGCAATATCTTATGCAATAGGGAATTTAATATTTTGATATACAGCAGGAAACTCCGGGGTATATAAAAACCCAGGAGTTTTTTTAAGAATGTTTGCGCTTTTTCCCTTTATTTACTATAATAGAAGCTGAGCAATTTTTCGGATGACATTTCAATTATAGTTAGAATAATTTAATACAATTCATGAGGTGGATATATATGTATTTAAGTAATATTACAGATATCGACCACAGCTTTCTGAATGAAATGCTAAAGCTCAGTTACAGCCATAATAATCTGGGATTTGGCTTTCCTCGCGGAGATCTAAAGGATGTGGAAAATGAAATGAATGAAAACAATCAAAAGATAAATGATTGTTTTTATATGATAAAAGACAGGGATGAGAATCTGGGCATTATCGGATTTATGGAAATTGATATAAAAAGAGGAATAATCATAGGCCCTGTAATGAAAAAAAAGTATTATACATACGAAAATATACTCGAGAGTATAAACCAGCTTAGATATATGTATAAATATAAAGAGAAGCTAATCTCCTTTGATGTATTAAAGGAAAATACACAGCTCTGCAAGGTTTTGGAAGAAAATGGTTTCCAACTAGCTTCTTCTCACATATCCATGAAGATGAAGCTGTATCAAAATAAGCCTTATGCTATGAAATCGGATAAACTTATTTGTACTGCATCGAGAGAAGCTGCAGATATTCTTCTTCAAATTGACAAACTCTTTAAAGAAACACTGGAGGATTGGGTGGAAGAAGATATTGATAGTTTGTATGAATATATTGAACAGGGATATGAAATGGCTTATTTATTGCATGATGATAATGTAGCTGGCGCTATAATATGGATATGGTTTGAGAAACTTGGATATGGGCGAATTGAGTATCTTGCTGTAGCGAAATCAGAGCAAAGGAAGGGGTATGGAAGTGAACTCCTGGATTTTATATTATACAAACTATCAACAGCATTGAAAGGGGAGCACTTGAATTACTTTTATCTGGATTTGGATGCTAGAAATGAAAAGGCATATAATTTATACCGAAAAAAAGGTTTTGAATTTGATTATTCTGACAATGTCTACCGGTCTTATTAAATAAAGAAGTAATAATTTAAGAAATGTATTATAAAAAAGTGCATATGTAAAGAAATTCATTTAAGAAAGGTGATTTATTATGAATACTATCTCATTGGGGATATTAATTCCCTTTATAGGAACAACTCTGGGTTCAGCCTTTGTGTTCCTGCTTAAGAATCGAATCAATCCCTTGGTTCAAAAAATCCTGCTGGGATTTGCTTCAGGTGTAATGGTGGCTGCTTCTGTTTGGTCGCTGCTAATTCCGGCTATTGATATGTCAGAGGATATGGGAAAACTATCATTTGTGCCTGCAATAACAGGATTTGGATTAGGTATTGCCTTTTTGCTGTTGTTAGATAAAATTGTCCCTCATTTACACCTTGACAGGGAAGAACCAGAGGGAATCAGTACGACCTTAAAGAAAACCACTATGCTGGTGCTGGCTGTAACACTTCATAACATTCCGGAGGGAATGGCAGTAGGTGTGGTATTTGCAGGATTGATACAGGGGAATACTGACATTACCTTTGCCGGGGCAATGGCACTGGCAATTGGTATCGCTATTCAGAATGTTCCGGAAGGGGCAATCATTTCCCTTCCGCTTAAGAGTGAAGGAAGCAGCAGGGGAAAAGCATTCCTATATGGTATGTCCTCTGGTATTGTAGAACCTATAGCGGCTTTGATAACAATTCTCCTGACGGGTCTGGTAGTTCCTGTGCTGCCTTATTTACTTTCCTTTGCAGCGGGAGCAATGATCTATGTGGTGGTTGAAGAATTGATACCGGAAGCTTCGGAAGGAGAGCATTCCAATATTGGTACCATTGGTTTTGCTATAGGATTTATGATCATGATGACCTTAGATGTTGCTTTAGGTTAATATTTTTTTGGGAAGGAAGTGGGCATCATTCACCAGGAACTGTTAGATAAATTAAAAGAAATAACAGAAGAAGAACAGAATATCTTATCCGGAAACAGTACGGTAGCTAGAGATCTGTATACCAGTGAAAAGGATTTTGTCATTGACAGTAAGAAGATGCTTGCCAAAGGCAAACTCATAGATGTCAGGACACATACCCGGTTTGTACATTTTCCGAAGCATAAACATAATTATATCGAAATTATCTATATGGTAAGCGGCAGTACTACTCACATCATCAATGACAACAGTAAGGTTGTTCTAAATCAGGGAGATATGTTGTTTTTAAATCAGAATGCATACCAGGAAATACTCCCTGCAGGATTAGAGGATATTGCTATTAATTTCATAGTTCTCACAGAATTCTTTGATGTAGCTTTTCAGATGCTGGATGGAGAGAATCTGCTGAAGAATTTTCTGGTGGACTCTCTGCGGCAGGACAATAAGACCGCGGGTTATCTGTATTTTAAGGTAGCAGATGTCCTGCCGGTTCAGAATCTTATTGAAAATATGATATGGTCTATATTAAATGAGCAGGTCAACAAAAGAAAGATTAATCAGACTACCATGGGGTTATTATTCCTGCAGCTCTTAAATTACACGGATAAAATTGAGCAGGGGGAGGATGATCCTTATGATAATTACCTTACATTATCTGTATTACGCCATATAGAAGAAAATTATCGGGACAGTAATCTGACAGTACTGGCAAAAGACTTAAATCAACCGATATATCTGCTTAGCAGACTTGTCAAACGGAGCACAGGGTATACCTATAAAGAGCTTCTGCAGCGTAAACGTTTTCAGAAAGCAGTAGAATTGCTTGGAAACACGACGCTTTCGGTTAATGATATCATATCAGCAGTTGGATATGACAATACCAGCTATTTTCATAAGGTATTCAGAGAAAAATATAATATGTCACCCAGACAATACCGAACCATGAAGCAGCAGGAACCATGAAGCAGCAGGAGCCATAAAACGGCAGGAGCCATAAAGCAGCGGAAAACATGAATTAGAAGGGAGCCTAGAATAACAGGAACCATAAGATAAAAACTTAATAATAAAAACATCACACAGAATATAAGAAAGAATGGGGGAAAAGAAAGCAGTGGACAATCAGGTACTAAAAAATATCTATATTTGTTACCCGGAAGGAAAACATAAAGTTTTGACTATGAGTTATGATGATGGAAAATTAGAGGACCGAAAGCTTATATCAATATTTAACCGTTATGGTATAAAGGGTTCTTTTCATTTGAATTCAGGTCTTGATGGAGAACAATACATTCCTTCGTCAGAGTACAAAGAACTTTACCGAGGACACGAGGTGTCGGCACATACCAGTACTCATCCGACCATTGCCCGTTCTCCAATAGAGCAGGTTGCCTTACAGGTATTAAAGGACAGGAAGGAATTAGAGGAAATAATAGGCTATCCGGTCAGGGGACTATCATATCCCAATGGCTCCTATTCAGAACCAATAAAAAAGCTTCTGCCTTCAATGGGAATTCGTTATGCTAGAGTTGTCGGTAATTCAGAGGGTTTTGCACTTCCTTCTGATTACTACGAGTGGAAAGCTACCTGTCACCATAATCATAATCTGCTTCAGCTTGGTAAGGAATTCTGTGGTCTCTTTAAGACGCAATACCTTTATATGATGTATGTTTGGGGGCATAGTTATGAGTTTGCAATTGATAACAACTGGGGACTAATGGAAGAATTCTGCGAAATGATGGGGGGCAGAGAAGATATATGGTATGCTACCAACATAGAAATTGTGGATTATATGGAGGCAGCTGACAGACTTCGTTTTACTGTGGGTGGGGATATGGTATATAATCCTTCCTTTGATTCTGTCTGGATTAGTGTAAATGGCAAAGTACTGGAAGTTAAGGGTGGTACTAGTGTAACAATAGACATCTAATTAACAAAAAAATAGATAGATTATTTATAAAAAATAGATGGTTTCATGAACAGAGATTTAAGAAAAACAGGTCCTCATTTTAAACAAGAAACGTGTTCAACGAATTATTCAGAAGCTAAGTATTCAAGTTACTTCGTTTACTAGAAAAAGCCGTAAATACAGTTACACTGCAAATCAGAAAGAAGACTGGAGCTTCGCGAGAAGCTTTTGCGATTTTGGGGTTATAGTTTTCCTGATGTGCTGCTATGTGAAAAAACAGACAAGTTTTGAGTAGCTTGTCTGTTTTTATTTACAAGAATAAGATAATTTTCTAGGGTAACTTTATAAATTAGCTAAGTCAGAAAATTCATTTAATAAGACTATAAACAATGAGAAATTTAGAAAAAGCATTTGGCTAATATGGACAAGCTAAAAGAAAGTAAAAAAATAAAGTAAATGGCTAAAAAAGTAAATTAGACTTTTTGACCATTTTTAAAGATATTAAAAAGTGAGCAAAAACGACATATTGGACTCGCTAATATTAATTGGAATAGTCAATATGCACAATATAATATAAGGGTATTTAGCTAAACTGACAAAGTGTATAATTTGTATTGAAGTAATAATAATTATATAGTAATATTAACATATGGGTTAGAAAAAAAGTATTAAGAGTAAATGAAAGTAAATAAAGCTAAATAAAATGAAATAAATAAATTAAATAACTAAAATTTAATATTAAAAAATGAGGTATGATAACGAAAAAAGTAAAAAACTTAATACTAATTTAAAAAATTAACGAGATAAGTTCTAATGACAGGAAATTGAATACGATAATAATAACTAAATTAAGAGACCTAATTCCATGCATAAAATCAAGAAACATAATTATAAGCAAGGACAAAATTAATCAGGGACACAATTATAATGACAAAAATCAAGGACATAATCTATCGACAAAAATCAAGAGACACAATTCTAGTGACAAAATCAAGAGCATAATCTAACGACAAAAATCAAGAGACACAATTCTAGTGACAAAATCAAGAGCATAAATCTAACGACAAAATCAAGAGACACAATTCTAGTGACAAAATCAAGAGCATAAATCTAACGACAAAAATCAAGAGACACAATTCTAGTGACAAAATCAAGAGCATAAATCTAATGACAAAAATCAAGAGACACAATTTTAACGACAAAATCAAGAACATAATTGTAATGAAAATCAACTGGTACAATCATCTGACACAATTATAGTAGCAACTCCATCAATGATATTCATACAATAAAAATCAAAGTTTGAACCTTAAAAAGTTTAGTCTAAGACGAACCAGCAAAATGCCTTTAAAAAAGATATGTTAGTTTAGGCTTGAGGAGTGAATTATGAAAAAGAGAAAGAAGGCTGTATTTTTTATCATCGCAGCTGTTTTGGTCGTTATGGCCTCAGGGTGCACTGCTGATAGTAGTAATACTGCCGGAAAACATACGGAACAGAGAGAGAAGGCTGAAACTGTTAGTACCTTTGTTCAGGAAACAGTGGGAGTTTATGAAGCAGAGAAGGCTGCTTGGACCGGCAATGTTAAGGTAGTTTCCAATCCGATCATAGAGGGGTATTCGGGAACTGGATACATAGAGGGGTTTGAAGAGGATGCCGATACCTGTACCTTTACAGTTACCATCCAGAAAGATGGTTTTTATGATTTAAATTTCAGAAGTGCAAGTAAAGGCGGAGAAAAACACAATTATGTTAGTGTAGATGGAGAACGTCTGGGAACAGTGTTTGCTGAAGCGGAGGATTTTACAGATGCTTATTTAACAAGGGTATTTCTGGCGGCAGGAGAACATAGTATCAGTCTTTCAAAATATTGGGGCTATATATGGTTGGATTATCTTGAAATTCTCACTGCAGAACCAATAGATTCCTCAATTTATGAAGTTAAGGCAGAACTGTCTGATAAGAATGCTTCAGAGGAAACTAAGAGGTTATATAGTTATTTATGTGATATTTATGGTAAAAAATTTCTCTCCGGACAAGTTTGTGACACAGGGCAGTATGGGAAAGAATTTCAGATTATAAAAAAGGTTACCGGTAAGACACCAGCAGTACTGGGACTGGACTTTATTGAATATACACCTTCCAGAGCAGAAAATGGAAGTAAAGGATATGCAACAGATTATGCAATGGATTTTTGGGAGACCGGAGGTATCGTTACTTTCTGCTGGCATTGGAACGCACCTTCCAAATATTTGACAGGAGAATGGTACCGGGGATTTTATACAGATTCCACTGATATTAATCTGGAAAAGATTATGAATGGAGAGGATACCCAGGGATATGAACTGCTGATGAAGGACATTGATGCTATTGCTGAACAGCTTTTAATATTAAAAGAAGCAGGAGTACCGATTCTCTGGCGACCTCTCCATGAAGCGAGTGGTGGCTGGTTCTGGTGGGGAGCATCCGGACCGGAGGCTTATAAGAAGCTATACATACTGCTTTACGAAAGACTTACAGGAGAATATGGACTGAATAATCTTATTTGGGTGTGGAACGGACAGGATGCAGCGTGGTATCCAGGGGATGAATATGTAGATATCATCGGTGAGGATATCTACCCTGGAGAGAAGGTCTATACCTCACAGATATCTTCCTATCTGAATGCAGCGAAGAATTATAGCAATGAGAGGAAACTGGTATATCTTACGGAAAATGGTTGTCTTTTCGACCCAGATCTTGCAAGGCGGGACGGAGCAATGTGGGGTATGTGGTGTACCTGGCAAGGCGAATTTGTTGCAAAAAATACTGCAATTTTCACCTTAAGTGAGCAGTATACGGAGAAGTCAATGATTAAAAAGGTATATGAAGATAAAGATGTTCTATCAAAAGAAGATCTTCCTGATT
This sequence comes from Lachnoclostridium sp. UBA6558, assembly GCA_002434335.1. Lineage (GTDB taxonomy): Bacteria > Bacillota > Clostridia > Lachnospirales > Lachnospiraceae > Anaerocolumna. The sequence continues at coordinate 53,761 of DJJW01000086.1, forward strand.
TAAGAACTTATAAAATCCGCAGTAGCGACAATGGTAAAGGGGAAAAATAACAGCCGGGGGGCGGCGGAAGGAGTAGTAATTATGGTATCCAGGGTAACCTGTAAAAGAATCATGGCACTATTTTTAACAGTTGTAGTCTTACTGCCTCTGTTTCTAATAGGAGAAGTTCAGAGCTTTGCAAAGACAGAGAAGACAATGGATGAATTTGATGATGTTATCAGTACATATAATATTGATACTTCCATACCCTCCTACAAAGACTACATGGAGGAGTATGAAGAGGCTCATAGACCTGATTTGACAATTGAGGTGATGGCAGAAAATTATGTGAGATATGAAGAAAACGATATAAATGCAGAACCTGAAATATACAAGAATTACGAAGGCATGGAGGGTCCCAGTGTTCTGACGGGAGAGAATTCCCTTATAGAGTTTGAGGCAGAGGTAGCGGAAACCGGATTGTATAATCTCTCTGTAGTTTATTACCCGATAGAGGGCAAGAACTCAGACATAGAACGCAGCATATTTATTGACGGTAAGCTTCCCTTTGAGGAAATGGCCCAACTTTCCTTCCCCAGAGTATGGAGCACCTACGTAAAAGATTCTTATATAAATGAAGATGGTGTTATTATAAAAAACTGGGAGAAGGATAATCAGGGAAATGATGTAAAACCACAAAGTATTGAGGTACCGGAATGGCAGAGCAGATATTTGTATGACAGCAACGGCTATATAACAGAGGTCTTATCCATCTATCTTGAAAAGGGAAGTCATACAATCTCTATGATTTCTTTAAAAGAGCCTATGTTAATCCGTAAATTAGTACTTAATAATGAGGGAATCACTAAATCCTATGAGGATATAAAAGCTGACTGGGATTCTAAGGGCGGTAAGGATGCAAGTGATACCAATATACGGATTGAAGCTGAATATGCCACAAAAACATCATCACAAATGCTCTACCCGAAACAGGATCAGTCATCCCCTGCGGTTTCTCCCTCCAGTTCCAAAGAACTGCTTAATAATACTATTGGCGGGAATTCCTGGAGGCTAGTGGGGCAATGGATTGAATGGGAGTTTACAGTTCCCCAGACCGGATATTATTACATATCCCTGTATGATAAACAGAGTTTTTCCAGAGGTGTTCATGTATCCAGGCGTATTACCATCGACGGAGCTGTTCCCTTTCAGGAAATGTCCGCTTATGCTTTTGATTACAGCCAGGATTGGAGAGAAGATGTACTGTCTGATAAAGATAATAAGGCTTATCGTTTTTATCTGTCAGAAGGACAGCATAGTCTTCGGATGGAAGTTGTATTAGGTGAATTTTCGGAAGTAGTGGGTCTTGTCAGGGATTCTGTTCAGCAGCTTAACAGCATATACAGACAAGTGATAAAAGTAATTGGCGTTAAACCGGATACCTATCGTGACTATCAGCTGTCTGCAGTACTTCCGGAGTTGAAGGGCAAGCTGACAGAGGCAAGGGATACGCTGAACCAGGCAATTGACGAGCTTTCAAAAGTAGCAGGAAAAAATACGGATAAGAAAGCCGTACTTTTGACCATGCGGGACCAGCTGGATAAGCTCATTGAAGACGAAGAATATTTTGTAAGAGTTATTACAGCATATAAGATAAATGTAAGGGCCTTGGGTAATTGGATAACGCAGGCAATTAATCAGCCGCTGCAGGTAGACCGTATCAATGTCTATTCACCCGATCAAAAAAATTCCTATGACGGGGATTCCTTCCTCGATAAGGCTGCATTTGAGATAAAGCGTTTATTTTATTCCTTTATAGTTGATTACAACTCCATCGGAAGTGTGACTGATGATAAGGTGCAGGGAACCCAGTCGATTACCTTATGGATTGGTTCGGGACGTGATCAGGCCAATGTTATTAAGTCATTGATTGATGAAAGCTTTACCAATGAGTCGGGAATCAGTGTGAATGTACAGCTGGTGGATATGTCGACACTGCTAAAGGCGACACTGGTGGGAGAGGGACCGGATGTAGCGATCCAGGTAGCAAATACCAATGGTGCTGCAGGTGCTGTGCTGAACACAGGAAATGATACACCGGTCAACTACGGAATCCGGAATGCGGTACTTGATCTTAAGCAGTTTAAGGATGCGGATGAGATACTTTCAAGGTTCTTAGAAGCGGCAACTACTCAGTTTACTTATGACGATGGTGTTTATGCTTTACCGGAGACCATCACTTATCCGGTTATGTTCTACCGGAAAGATATTTTAGCTGAGATCGGAATGAAAGTTCCTGCTACCTGGGAAGAAGTAAAGGTGGCAATGGCAGTTCTTGCCAAGAATCAGATGGAATTTGGCATGCTGCCGACGGAACAGGTATTTGCATCAATGCTCTATCAGAATGGCGGAACCTATTACACAGAGAATGGGACGGCATCTGCACTGGATTCAGATACAGCAGTAAATACCTTTAAGGATT
>DJJW01000086.1:56274-57112 GCA_002434335.1 Lachnoclostridium sp. UBA6558
GGAATTCTTAAAATGGTGGACCAGCGAGGATACACAGACCCAGTATGGACGAGAAATGGAGGGGCTGATGGGTTCTGCGGCGAGGGTTCCTACAGCCAATTATGAAGCCTTTTTAAATATGCCCTGGCCTGTGGATGATTTCGAAGCTTTACAGGAATCCATGAAATGGGTGAAAGGTATTCCGCAGGTACCGGGTGGTTATTATTCCTGGCGAAATGTTTACAACGCATTTTTTAAGGTGGTAACCAATACGGATACAGCTTTGCCAAGAGAAGAACTAATGGATAAGATCATCTATGTAAATGCGGAGATTACATACAAACGGGAAGAGCTTGAACTGGATGGCAACAGAAAATAACGGAGGGAAAGAGATGACTGAACACAATAATAATTCCCAGGTAAATGTATCCCAGGAGGCTCTGGAAATAGCAAGAAAACAAGGAACTTTGAGATACCGGATAAAAAAGAGCAAAGCTTCTTATCTGATGCTGGCTCCTTACTTTATATTATTTTTCTTCTTTACCGTGCTTCCGGTGGTTATGAGTATTGCCTTTAGCTTTACTTATTATAATATGCTGGAGCTGCCGGAATTCATAGGCTGGAAGAATTACATAAAGCTTTTCCTGGAGGATGATATATTCTTAAAATCCTTAAAGAATACACTTATACTGGCTGTAATCACTGGTCCGGTAAGTTACTTTCTGTGTCTTTTATTTGCCTGGATAATTAATGAATTCAAAGGCTGGCTGCGTGCTTTTCTGACCTTGATCTTCTATGCACCCAGTATCTGCGGTAACGCCTATGTGGTGTGGGCCTTGATTCTGGCAGGTGACCGTTA
>DJJW01000067.1 GCA_002434335.1 Lachnoclostridium sp. UBA6558
AGATTAGATGAAATCAAAAAAAGTGTGTAGTTTTGAAGATACAAATCGAATGAAAGACCGTGAAGGTCTTATAAATAAATGAAAGACTTGTGGTTTAATAGATAAACACAAGTCTTTTTTATTTGTTCAGGATTATATTACTGATGTAATTGCTTTTTTGATGTGTAGAAAATAAGAGAGAAGAATTCTTTTATAAATAATGCAATTGCAAGCTATAACAAGAAAAGTTTAATCTTTATTTATCCACAAAATTATTAAAATGAAAGACTTTAATCCACAACCTGGGATATTATATAAATAAGGTAGTATATTAGCAGGGATGTAATAAATAAAGTATACGCATTTTATCTTGATAAAAAATGAAATAACTCGTGTAAATTATTCAGGTAAATTTTTCGAGAATTCTATAAGTTAATAGATTTAAGAATAGAGTATAACAATCCTATTCTTCTCCCTAATGAACAAGTTTTTTAAATACAAGTAAATCATCCTTATCACATTCAACCTTAGCATATCGTGCTTTCTCATAATAGTAGGTGATGGCTTCAGCATTACTTTTTTTGCTATCTTCCTCTAACTTCTTTTCTTTAAGAATATATTCTGATAGTTCCAAAGGAGTTGCTGAAGTGGCAGGCAGAGAAGATGCTTTATTTGATATAACAGCTTTGTAGAAAGCTTTTCGTATCTTATCACTATATGTCAGGTTCCTAAGAAGGAAGAAACTCTTTTTGTGAGTTTGAAGGTCATTTATTTTAAGCTTTTCTCTTTTATCAAAAGGAGATAAGAATTCCGTATTATCTCGTAAGAGATTTCTTTTATCCTGATAAAAAGCTTGATACAGCTTGTATACAGCATAAGATAAAAGCGCTAGCACAGCGGCAATGGTTATTATAGCTAGAAGTACAGTGAGTAATTTTTGAATATATTCCATCAGTGGTGATGCTGCAGTAGGTTCTTTAAAATTATAATCCTCCAACGTATAGTTTGGTCGCTCATCATTTTGTGGCAATACATTATTATCAGATTCTCGAATAAATGAAAATATCCAGTGGAGGAAAGAAAGAACTCCATTTTTAAGAAAAGAAACGAAGCTGCCCAGAGGCAGCCTTGTAAAGCTTACCATACAGACTAGCACAATACCCAGAAAGAATATGATAAAGGTATGATTGGCTGCTTTAATCTGACGAAAAGGTACATTACTTGTTTCTTGCTGCAGGCTGAAGTATTGCTCGAAATTAATCATATAACTGTTTATAAAATAAAAAACAATGAAGAGCAATGTCAGTTGAAATAAAAAGGTATTTAAGTAAATCAGCTCTAACTGTGTATTTACGACTATCAGCAGAAGGAATATAAATAATAGAGAAGGACTGCTATTTTTCCTGCGCAAATATTCTTCCTTTAATCTTTGTGCCAGTCCAAATAGCGTTACAAATAGTATATAAACTGTAAATAATATTTTGGTAAGTAGTGACGGGCTTACCAAAAATACTGCTGTTATAAGAAACAGATGAATCAAGAGGAAGGACCAAATATGTTTCAGCTTATTTCTTATCATATAGGACAGTAATAGTCCGGTAAGGGGAATTAAGGCTAATGCCCACAGGTTTGATATTTTAAAAAATAGTAGTATAGTACCCATGATTGCATAGACAACCATAAAGGACATTATATGGTTAAGAATGTCAATGGTAACGTGATATATTCGATTATTCATGAGTTTGCTCCATTCTACAGCATGTTGATGGTTCTATAGATATAGTATAATAAATAATAACTAAGTAAATAAATAGATAGAAAGTAAACAAAGTCAGTAGAGTAAATGAATCATTAGAGTAAATATATAAGTAGAGTAATGAGTAAGTTGAGTTAAAAAGTATATAAATTAAAGTATGCAATATTAAATCTATTTCGTTTAGTTTTTTGACCAGATGGTTGTTTTTGCTTTAAGCTCTTCACGGATTACAGCAGTAACATCATTATTAATAGGAAGAATCCAAAGAAAATCAATTTTTGAAGCTAGCATTTGACATAATAAGGACTGGTAATCGTCTTTCTGATAAGTTGAAATGATTATGGTGTAATTATTCGATCCGGAAAGACATTCATTTTCCATATAATCTACAAAAGGAAAGGATTTCTTATTTGTATCCAGCAGACAAAGAGTCTTGTTAATCGCATCCATGTGATGTATTCCGGAGCCTGGTTTTATGGTTTCACTAGCTTCACCTCTTATATTAAGGCAATTGGTATGAAAGGAAACAGGGATGCCCTGAGCCAGAAATCTGCTGGATAGACTGGCTACCAGAGAGATGCTTTCTTCTTCTAAGTCTTCTTGTCTTAAGGTGGTTTCCTGTTCCAGATTCAGCAATATTTTTACCTGAAAGGAAGAAGTGTAGTTATATGCATTTACCTGTAAAGCACCAGTCTTTGAGGAGGCTTTCCAGTTGATGGACTTAAGTGCATCATAAGGCTGATATTCTCTGATGCTTCTGAATTCAAAGGGATCCTCGTTGGTAAAACGTTTTGTTAATACCATTCCAAGCAGATTCTTAAACAGAGCATCCAGGTCTGGTACATCAAGAAGTTTTGGATATACATAGAGAACGATATCCTGCGACCAAGCCTTTACCATTTCAGAGGATATGAATAGATTAGAGCAGATAACATCCGCACGGTCAACAAAGAAGTAACCACGGTGCTTAACCTGAAAGGGAAGCTGCCTGGTTAGTCTTTGATACATCATAAGGGAAAGGATATCACTGCGGTAATAGTTATCAGTAATATTTGCATTTTCCAGATCTGGAAAGGTAAAATATCTCGAGGTCTTAAATTTTACTTTCAGCAAAGGAAGAGGTAGCAATTTACGATTCGTTATTGATTCTATCAGTGTAAGCTCTTCACCAACTACAATAGTGTCCTTTGATAAGTGAAGTTCTACTGAAAGATTTTTATCCCAGTATTTACGGTAAAGGTATTTCTGGAGTATATAGATGAGATAGGCAGCAATAGCGGCGGCAACCAGCTCCATAACATTACCTCCCTTTAAAATCTTCCGTAGGTACAGGAACAGTATCTATAATACCTGTCAGCAATTCTCTGGCGGCCTCAATTCGTTGGAAGGAAGTCTTTAATACCAAACGATGTGAGAGGACAAAAGGAGCAAGATACTGTATATATTCAGGAATGGCATAATCGTATCCCTTTAGAGCACTGTAAGCCTGAATGGCTCTTAAGAAGGAGAGACTGCCTCTGGGACTTACTCCTAATGCAATATCTTTGTGATTTCTGGTTCGTTGAACCAGGTTAATAATATATTCCATCAAAGAAGGGTGAACATATACCTTTTTGATTTCATCCTGTAAGGAAAGTAGTTCATCTTTTGTACATACAGGCAAGAGATTCTCAAGAGGAGAGGAATTAATAAAGCGGTTCAGCAGGGATACTTCCTCAGTCAGGGTTGGAAAACCCATGGAAAGCTGCATAAGAAAACGATCTAACTGTGCTTCCGGCAATGGAAAGGTACCCGCAGTCTCAACTGGATTTTGAGTGGCTATTACCAGGAAGGGTTTCTGCAAGAGATGCGTAACACCATCAATTGTTATCTGCCTTTCCTCCATACATTCTAATAAACTGGATTGTGTTCTGGGGGTGGCTCTGTTTATTTCATCTGCCAATAGTATATTCGTTAATACAGGCCCCTCTCTGAACACAAAATCACCTTGTTTCTGATTATAATAGTTGATACCTGTAATGTCCGATGGAAGAAGATCCGGTGTAAACTGAATTCTTTTGAAATCTGCTTTAAGAGATTTTGCCAGAGATTTAGCTAATACAGTCTTACCTGTACCAGGAACGTCTTCCAGTAATACATGTCCATTGGCCAGGAGGGCCGTTAGAATCAGATCAATAACATTGCTTTTTCCGACAATTACTTTCTCAATATTTTCTTTTATAGAATTAACTTTCTGCTGTAATTCTGACATTTTATAACCCCTTTTACATGAAATAATAGTTGGTTTGGTTAGATTCTATTTATATAATGTCTTTAGTTTTATGGAGATCAGATATATAAAAGCTAATACAGAAAAATAAATATGGAAAGCTTTAATATATGTAAGCAGCAAAAAACTATTTATCTATTTAATAGTAGCATAATGGAAATAAAATTCCAATCCCAATTATGAGCTTTTGTTTTCGACCTTCCTATGATATAATTGCAGACAAGCTCACATATATAAAAACAAGGATTTTTTTATAACTGGTGAGAGAAAGGGTGATTCTATGATATGTAAATCCTGTGGCAGAACGATAGATAATGAGAATTCGAATTTTTGCTTTTATTGCGGTACCTCTTTAAAAGAAGGGAGAGCAGATGATTTTGTATCAGGTCCTGTAGCAGGGAACCAGGAATATAATCAAGGCATAATTAACAGTACAGCAAAAGCTGAAGGAAAAGATGGAGAGAAGCCATTAGCGATGTCCAATTGGCTGGGATCAATGCTGCTTCCATTTATTCCGATTATCGGAGGTGTAGCATACATAATTATGCTGGTATATTGGGGCTTCGGTGGTAAAGCTCCAGAAAGCAAAAAGAACTGGGCAAGGGCGAGCTTAATTGTAATCGCTGTTTCTCTTATTCTGTTAGTATTTTATTTAAGTGTAGGGCTGCAGCAGTTAGAAGCATCGGGATTTGATGTGAATAGTTATATGCAGCAGTTTTTAGTAAATCCTTGAGTAGGGCTCTGTCTGCATTGTTTTTCTGCCTAGAGTAATAAGAGACAAATGCGTATCAAATAGCTTAGCATTCAGAACGGGTAAAGAGTTTTTAAACACTAAGCTTACATAGTAAAATTATTGCAGTAAAAGATAATCCCAGTAAAGTAATTGCAATAAGAGTAAATGCAGTAAAGTAAATGCAGCAAAAGCAATTACAATAATTTGCATTTTCTGTATCTGTTTGCAAACCTAATAATAACAGAACCGTTCAAAGGATATCTCTTCTCCGACTGGTACCCCGTGTTTTTCAGGATATTTTGTTAAAAGGAAGTCCATTGAGCGGTTCTATGAGTTATATTCTTAAATTCTTGTGTCTAAAATTCCTGCATTCTTAGATTCATGTATTAATTCCCCAGGATATCATCAATCTTCTTCAATTCTTCGTCTGTAAAGGAAAGATTTTTTAAAGTCCCTACATTTTCTACAATCTGAGAAGCTTTGCTTGCACCGATTAAAGCAGTAGTAATCTTACCTTGTCTGAGTACCCAGGCAAGAGCCATCTGGGCCATACTCTGTCCACGCTCTTTTGCTATCAGATCTAATTGTCTTACCTTATGAATCTTATCTTCTGTTACGGAATCCTCCTTTAAGAAAGGACTATTGGGATCCGCTGCTCTGGAATCCTTCGGAATACTGCCAAGATATTTATTGGTAAGCAGGCCTTGTGCTAAGGGACAGAAAGCTATACTTCCTACACCGTGCTCATCAAGCACCGGTGATAAATCCTCTTCAACCCAGCGATTGAACATACTGTAATTGGGTTGATGAATCAGAAGAGGAGTTCCAAGCTCTTTTAAAATCTTAACAGCTTTGTCTGTCTGCTCACAACTATAATTGGATACACCCACATAGAGAGCTTTACCGGAACGTACAATATGGTCAAGTGCCATCATTGTCTCCTCAAGAGGGGTGTTGGGGTCCGGTCTATGATGGTAGAATATATCGACATAGTCCACTCCCAGTCTTTTAAGGCTCTGGTCAAGGCTGGAGATTAGATACTTTCTGCTGCCCCAGTCACCATAAGGGCCCGGCCACATATAATAGCCGGCTTTGGAGGAGATTAAGATTTCATCACGGTAAGGTTTTAACTCATTTTTTAGAATTTTTCCGAAGTTTTCTTCCGCAGAACCCGGTACCGGACCGTAATTATTTGCAAGGTCAAAGTGGGTAATACCATTATCAAAAGCAGTTGTTACCAGGCTGACCATATTATCGTATACGTTAACGGAACCAAAATTATGCCATAATCCAAGGGACAAGGCAGGAAGTTTAAGACCGCTGTTACCGCAGCGATTATATACCATGGTCTCATAACGTTTCTCATTTGCTTGATACATATTCTAATACACCTCGATTCTTAAGTTTAAAGGAGTTTATCAAATAGGAATAAAAAATGGACACTCCCTTTTATAGAATCATATAACGGAAGCTTATGTATTTCAAGGTATTATATTATACTTAATTTATCAGTAGTATGATATTTTCCATTGTTTATGGCTTTGAATTCCTGGCATATGAGAAGGAGCGATACAAGATTGAGTAACAGGCAGATGTAAACACTACCTTAATAAGCATCTCTGATAAGAACCTATTCTAGGAAGGACATAGAGGAATTGTAATAAACAGTATGAAAAAAGCCATGAATCGTATTGACAGGGGCAGAATCATGTTTTATATTTAACATTACAATGTGCCTTTTTATGGGCGGATATTGTCAGGAATCGAATACCAGACGAAGAATAAGTCAAAATACGTATTTACAGACAACCGTTTAAAAGGTAAGGAAAAGGAAGGAAACCATATGAATAAAGTAAGAACCAGATTTGCACCCAGTCCCACCGGAAGAATGCACGTGGGAAATTTAAGAACTGCTCTTTACGAGTATCTTATTGCGAAACATGAAGGAGGCGATTTTCTTCTTCGTATTGAAGATACAGATCAGGAACGTTTTGTAGAAGGTGCAACGGAAATTATATATAATACTTTAAACAAAACAGGACTTATCCATGATGAAGGACCGGATAAGGACGGCGGCTGTGGTCCTTATGTACAGAGTGAGAGACAAGCCAGCGGAATTTATTTAAAATATGCAAAAGAGTTAATAGATAAAGGTGAGGCTTATTATTGTTTTTGCACCAAAGAGCGATTAAGTACTTTAAAAAGTGTGGTTTCCGAGACAGAGGATAAAGAAATCATAAAATATGACAAACATTGTTTACATTTAAGTAAGGAAGAGATAGAAGCTAACCTGACAGCAGGCTTACCATATGTAATTCGTCAGAACACGCCTTTAGAGGGAACAACATCATTTACAGATGCAATTTATGGTGAGATTACTGTAGAAAATGCAGAGCTGGATGATATGATCCTTATTAAATCAGATGGCTACCCTACTTATAACTTTGCGAATGTAATCGATGATCATCTGATGGATATTACACATGTAGTAAGAGGAAATGAATATCTGTCTTCTACACCGAAATACACCAGACTCTACAATGCATTTGGCTGGGAAGAGCCGGTATACGTTCATTGCCCTCTGATTACAAATGAGGAGCATAAAAAGCTCTCCAAGAGAAGCGGACATTCTTCTTTTGAAGATTTATTAGAGCAGGGTTTTGTAACCGAAGCAATTGTGAACTTTATTGCACTTCTTGGATGGAGCTCAGGTACCAATGAAGAGCTATTTACTTTAGAAGAGCTGATTAAAGAATTTGATTATACTCATATCAACAAGTCACCCGCAGTATTTGACATGGGCAAATTAAGATGGATGAATGGTGAGTATATTAAAAAGATGGAGAATGAGAAATATTACGAGCTTATTCTTCCGCATATCAGGGAAGCGGTGAAAAAGGATTATAATCTGAAGAAGATTGCCGATCTGGTTAAGACACGTATAGAGACACTTCTGGATGCAAAGGATATGATTGATTTCTTTGATGAGCTTCCGGATTATGATGTGGCTATGTATACCCATAAGAAGATGAAGACGGATACAGAAATCGCTCTGAAGGTTTTAACGGAGCAGCTGCCACTTTTAGAGGCACTGGAGGAGTTCACGATCGAGACCATTGAGAAGACGATTATGACCTATATTGCAGAAAAAGGCATGAAGAACGGTACCGGTCTATGGCCTCTTCGTACCGCAGTATCCGGCAAGCAGTCTACTCCGGGAGGTGCCTACGAGATAGCTGAGATTCTTGGTAAAGAGGAGAGCTTAAGAAGAATTCGTATCGGTATTGAGAAATTAAGACAGGGTTAAGCCTATGGAAATAAATCAGTCGCAGCTTGCGGCAATCAGACACAATACCGGGCCTATGATGGTACTTGCAGGGCCCGGTTCCGGTAAAACACTGGTAATAACCAGAAGGGTTCAGGAGCTGATTGAACATTATGGAGTGAATCCAGCCAATATTCTGGTTATTACCTTTACAAAAGCAGCAGCAGAGGAAATGAAGGAGAGGTTCTTTAAACTCAACGGGCGTAAGGCACCGGGAGTATCATTTGGAACCTTTCACTCTGTATTCTTTACCATACTTAAGTATGCCTACGGCTATAATGCCTCTAATATTATCAGGGAGGAACAGCGCTATAGCTTTATAAAGGAAATCATACATAACATGTCTCTTGAGGCACCGGATGAGAAGGAATTCTCAGAAGAGATCCTCTCAGAAATCAGCCTGGTGAAAGGTGAGAGGCTGAATCTGGAACATTATTATTCTGTAAACTGTTCCGAAGATAATTTTAAGAAGATCTACCAGGCATATGAAAGTAAACTGGCAGCTTCCAATCTCATAGATTTCGATGATATGCTGGTGTTATGTTTAGAGCTATTAACGCAGAGACCGGACATTCTAACTTTGTGGCAGAATAAATTCCAATATATCTTAATTGATGAATTCCAGGACATTAATAAAGTTCAATATGATGTAATCAGACTTTTAGCCGGGCAGTTAAACAATTTATTTATTGTTGGGGATGATGACCAGGCGATTTATCGTTTTCGTGGTGCAAAGCCGGAGATAATGCTTAACTTTGAAAAAGATTACCCTGATTGCAAGAGAATTGAGCTAAGATATAATTATCGCTGCGGCAGTAAGATTGTTCAATGTGCCTCGGCACTGATAAAGAATAATAACAAAAGGTATGATAAGGAAATCAAATCCGCTACGGGAAAAGGCGGAGAGGTGGCCATCCGCTCCTTTGAGAACTTAAAAACGCAGAACCTCTCAGTGGTAGGGGAAATATTGAAATATAACCAGGAGGGTATTCCCTATTCTCAGATTGCTGTATTGTTCCGAACGAATATTCAGCCAAGAGCTCTGGTAGAGAAAATGATGGAATATAATATTCCTTTTCACATGCGGGACAGAATACCAAATCTCTATGAACACTGGATAGCCCAGGATATTATAGCATATATCAAGCTGGCGGCAGGAGAGATGGAGAGAAGACATTTCCTGCAGATTGCTAACAGGCCGAACCGCTATATAAGCAGAGAATGTATGAAGGAGCAGCAGATAGACTTTCTGATGCTTCGTAAGTTCTATGGGGATAAGGACTGGATGTTAGACCGTATCGATAAGCTTGAATATGATCTGAATCTGATCAGGAATATGAATCCTTATGGGGCAGTTACTTATATCAGGCGAGGTGTGGGTTATGAAGAATTCACTGCCGATTATGCCAGGCTAAGAAATTTAAAGTCGGAAGAATTAATTGAAATATTAGATGAATTGGCAGAGAGTGCAAAGAATTATGATACCTTTGACAGCTGGTTTCGTCATATGGAAGAGTATAAGGAAGAACTCAAGGTAAAAGCCAGGGAAGCCAGAGAAAATAATACCGATATGGTAACTCTTGCAACTATGCATAGTTCCAAGGGGCTTGAGTATAAGGTAGTATTTATAATAGATGCTAATGAAAGTATTACACCTTACCGAAAAGCAATCTTAGAAGCAGATATGGAAGAGGAGAGAAGGCTTTTTTATGTGGCAGCTACAAGGGCAATGGATTATCTTCATATATATTCCTCCAAGGAAAGATATAACAAGGAACTCACTATATCCAGATTTGTTGGAGAAATGCTCCTTGACCGTGATACCCTCACCCCGGGAACCCTTGTTGAGCATAAAACCTATGGTAAAGGGCAGATTACAGCCAGAGATGCCGGAAAGATCAGTATACACTTTGAAGAAAAAGCCGTTACCAAGACCATGAATTTGGATTACTGTATACAAAACAGATTATTATCGGTACGTTCAGATTCGGAGAAAGAGTAAGTTAGAAATGTATAATGCAGCTTTCTAAAGTGTACCTTACTGTCTACTGCAAATAGGAACCCTGTATTTGAATTAATGCTGTATTGGTGCAGGTGTCGAAGTATACTTGCGGCTGAAGTACTCCTTCTCCCTCCGCCTTGCACCAGCGTAAATATCAGGACTGGTATTAAGTGAAATTTGCGCTAGTAGTATTAGAACTAAAAAAGCCGCTGCAGAATTATTAATTCCTGTAGCGGCTGTAATTTACTCTTCTTCTTCGTCCTCTTCATCATCGAACATTTCATCGAATTCTTCACTGTCCATTAACTCATCAAATGCTTCTGAAACAGCTTCAAACTCTTCATCATTTTCAATGTTGATAAGTTCTATCTCATCGTTATCATGCTCAATGAACTGATACAGGAAGATCTCGCCTTCCTCTTCACTATCATTGTCAGCAGGTACAAGTGCGATATAATCCTTTTCTCCAACAGGGAATATACAAAGAACTTCACATTCTAATTCACTGCCGTCATCAAGTGTTAAAGTTACATTCATATGCTCATGCTCATGGTCATGATCATGTCCGCAGCCGCAATCATGGCCGTGTACGTGTTCGCTCATTTAAAATACCTCTCTTTCGATATGCCTGTTCTATTATGGCATAAAATATTAATACAAGATCTTAGCCTTAATTCAGGGTGTGGAAAATGCTCCGCTTTTATTCACATCTGGCTCCTTTGCATTACACTTTGACTTTAACAGATAACCTGTTAAATTGCAAGGTAAAGTTCAGTAAAAATATAGATATATTTTTCTTAAAAGTTATTGACAATATATTAAAATAGAATAAAATAGACAATAGATTTGACTGGAGTAAACAACCCGCAAACAGGCTTGATATAAGGGCGTTTGGGGATTTAGGGTGAGGGAGAGGAGAGAGTTCTGGAGTGACCAATGCTAAGGGCAGCAGCAGACCGTCAGATAATCGAAATCATAATAGGTACGAGCAGAATATCACAGGCAGGGATAAAAGCACAGATAGAGGGACGGATAAAAGAAATAATGGAAGTTTTACAGGAACCGGCACTAGTGAGCGCAGACCGATGAATTCAAACTGGAAGAATAACGGGGCAAAGGAACAGAAGGCTCCGGGTACAGGATATCAGGGAAACAGATATAATAATACCGCAAAACCCTTCGGGAATTCTAATCGTGAGAATAATACAGGCAGAACCTCAGGTGATTCCAGGAATTCTAACCAGCCCAGAAGCTCCGATAATTCCTTTGGGGGAAAAGATACCGGAAAATTCAATAAGGATAAAAAACCTTACAGACCCTACGGCAGAGAAAATCTTCGTCCCGGGTACGGCTTTAACAAGGACGAGGAAGAAGAAAAGGATAAAAAGTTTGGGAAGGCTAAGCACCATCGTGGTGATATAAAAGGAAGAGAGCCTCAAAACAAAGAGAAAGAGCCTCAGCCGGATAAATTAGAGACTTCCAAACGTCTTGAAAAGGAAAAAAAGGTTCTGGAGAGAAAGAATCAGGAAATGGAGAAAGAAAAACAAAATAAGCCCTCCATGAAAAAAAGAAGAACCGGTAATATAAATTGGACAAAAGGCTATACAACAGGACTTTACGGAGATGATGATGAAGAGGATTATACAGAATACTTCTAAGGTATAAATCTGCCGGATCCGGTAGCTCCACTCAACTGATAGCCCAAATAAATAAAACCACCTTAAAAAGCATCTTTGCAGATTTATTTAAGAAGATGCTTTTCGTATTTTAGATATTAAACGTTAACTGTCAGGCATGGATTGAGAGGTATAAATGAGCAATACGACAGAAATTATTAAAATATCAGTCAGAAACCTTGTAGAATTTATTATGCGTTCAGGGGATCTGGATAGCCGGAGCGGCGGCAGAAAAGAAGCAGAAGCTATGCAGGAGGGAAGCAGGATTCATCGGAAAATCCAGAAACTGATGGGAAGCAACTATACTGCGGAAGTACCCCTTAGCATAACTCTTGATATAAGCCTGGAAGAAATTGATTTTCAGCTTGTTGTTGAAGGACGGGCAGACGGCATTCTAAAAGAAGAGTCCGAAATCATAATAGATGAAATAAAAGGTATGTACATGGACCTGAGTTATCTGGAAGAGCCTATATCCGTACACCGGGCACAAGCTATGTGTTATGCCTATATCTATGCTCTGCAGAACAGTCTGGAGAGTATCGGGATACGCATGACTTACTGTAACCTGGATACAGAAGAGAAAAAATACTTTGATGAAACCATTGCTTTTACAGAGTTAAGTACCTGGTTTGAGAAGCTTACCAGTGAATATATGAAATGGGCTTACTGGCAGATTAAGTGGAATCATAAAAGAAATGACAGCATAAAGGAATTGGAATTTCCATTTACGTATAGAGACGGACAAAAGAAGTTGGTATCAGATGTATATGTGACTCTCCTTCGCAGTAAGAGACTCTTTATAGAAGCACCTACCGGCGTGGGTAAGACCATATCTACTGTCTTTCCTGCTATAAAAGCCATGGGAGAGGGACTGGGGCAGAAATTGTTTTATCTGACTGCTAAGACCATAACCAGAACTGTTGCAGAAGAAACGAAACAGCTTCTGACAGAGCAGGGACTCTTATTAAAGGCTGTCACCATTACTGCCAAGGATAAAATCTGTATATTTGATAAAGCAGACTGTAATCCGGTTAGCTGTCCCAGAGCCAAAGGACATTTTGACAGAGTAAATGATGCAGTCTATGATCTACTGGTCTCAGAGGATGATATATCAAGAGAAAAGCTCCTTCAATATGCCGAAAAGCATCAGGTATGCCCTTTTGAAATGAGTTTAGATACTACCTCCTGGTCGGATATGATTATCTGTGATTATAATTATGTATTTGATCCCAATGTATATCTGAAACGCTTTTTTCAGAATGACAAAAAGAACGACTATATCTTTCTCATAGATGAAGCCCATAACCTGGTGGACAGAGCCAGGGAAATGTATAGTGCCCAGCTTTACAAAGAAGAATTTCTTCAGGTTAAAAGACTTATAAAAGGCAAAGATAAGGCACTGGAGAAGGCACTGGATACCTGTAACAGCGACTTGCTGAAGCTTAAGCGGGAATGTGATGACCTGAAGGAATGGGAAAACATATCTGATTTTGTAATACATCTGATGCACCTTATGAGTAAATATGAAGACTTTCTCACAGAGCATAAAGATTTTGAAGGAAAAGATGAGGTGCTCCTGACTTATATGAACATCCGTCACTTCATAAATATATATGACGTCTATAATGAGAAGTATATTACTTATACCGATTACAATGAGCAAGGGGACTTTCGGATTAAGCTACTGTGTCTGGACCCTTCTGACAATCTTTCCGTAAGGCTTGACAAAGTAAGAAGTGCGGTGTTCTTTTCCGCGACCTTTCTGCCTATAAAGTATTATAAAGAACATCTGGGAGGAAGGGAAGATGATTATGCCGTGTACGCTCCATCACCTTTTCAGACTGAGAACCGGCTGGTTGCTGTGGGAATGGATGTCAGTACAAAATATACAAGACGAAATGAAAAGGAATTTCTTAAAATAATTCAATATATCAAAGACTTTACGGATAGCAGGCAGGGCAATTACATGGTCTTTTTCCCGTCTTATCAGATGCTGTTTCAAGTGGAGGAGCTATCCAAAGGTATTCTTGATAATGTAATAGTTCAAGGAACCTCTATGACAGAAGAAGAGAAGGAGATTTTCTTAAATGATTTCAGTCTGAATCCGGATATCTCCAGAATCGCCTTTTGTGTTATGGGAGGTGTATTCAGTGAAGGGATCGATCTGAAACATGACCGTTTAATCGGTGCGGTGATTGTGGGAGCCGGACTTCCCATGGTAAGCGGTGAGAAGGAGCTGTTCCGAAGATATTACCAGGAGACGAAGAACAGCGGATTTGAATATGCGTATCTGTATCAGGGAATGAATAAAGTGCTGCAGTCTGCAGGCAGGGTCATCAGAACCACAGAGGATAAGGGAGCAATCCTGTTATTGGAGGAACGATTTCTGGACAACCGCTATCAGGAATTGTTTCCAAGGGAATGGTTCCCTTATCAGGTAGTTAGAAAAGATGAGATTAAAGATATTATGATGAAATTCTGGCAAAGTCATGGATATTAAATTTTATTTATCAGAAGCGCAGAGAGCTGCCATAGGAACGCCGACGGTGGCTCTCCAAAAAATTTTCACCCTTATAATCGTCATAGATTCTGTTAAGCAGATGATAGAGAAGACCTCCGGTAAAACCCCCCAGCAGTCCATATAATACATCCTCAAGATCTCCTTTCCCAAGCAGCAGCAAACGCTGAAGAACTTCTGCCACAGCGGGGAAGAATAACAATAAGGCAAAACGGACAAGCCTGGTATTTCGTCTTGCTGTCAGAACAATAAAAAATCCGTAAGGGAGATACACAAGGATTCTGTCTGCCAGGAAGGAGAGTATCTGAGACAGGGTAAGCTCCTTGTCCAGAAAATCCGTAATAAAACCGGCAAGAGTAAGGAATGGCACAAAATTCACCGCTTTTAAGTCAGACTGGTAGCTGCTGTCTGTATTGTGAAGGAAAAGCCAGAAGCAAAGAAATACGGAATATAAAAGTAGGAATACAATACTGCTTCCAATAAAGTAGCCTTTAAAGTTGGTAAAGCGGGTACTTTCATCCATTAAATTTCGAAAGATACAGTAAAGGACGCAAATTCCCCAATGTATGGCGGGAAAGAGGAACAGCAGGGTTGAAAAGGTAATAAAGTCGGAGCCATTACCTGTATAAAGAAGAAATAAAACAATACCCCATATCAATACGTGGAGGAGCTGATAGCTGAAGCATGCTTCAAATTGATACCCCAGAGTTAAAACCACATGGGTGATAATAAGAGCCATCAAACCGGTTATAATAAAGGTAACTGGTGATAGTTTAAAAAAATAATAAGCTGCAAATTCAAGCACAATGGTAAGTATACTGAATAGAATAACGGCGGTAGTGGTATGGGATGTACTTTTAGGCATATCAGGCACCTTCTTTCTGCTTTCGTATGTTTATAAGAACCTATTGTTATATAAGTTGATCTTATTAGCAGTCCTTTTATGAATGGAAGCTTAATAATTTGAAACCTTTCAGAGAGCTAATTAAGTTCAATTAATATATTACTGTAAAAGCTGCAATTCATTATGCTGACATATTATTTTATAGTCCTTCACTTCACCGGGGCACTCCCCGTCTACATGAATTACCTCTGGTCGGGACAGCCTGACAGTTAACTCACGGCAATTGAAGGTTTCAACACCTTTAAAACGGGTATGTTTGCCGAATAACAGAGTAGGCAGCAGGAAGAGTATTAATAGCTTTGAGAGGCCGTGGACCATGCAAATAGAAAGAAGTCCGTCATTAGGGTTTGCCTCCGGGGCCATTTTCATACCTCCGCCCTCATATTTTTGAATCATAGTGGTAATCAGCAGTATCTTGTGATATTCAGTAAATGCTCCTCCATCGGCAGAGACCTCTCCGTTCATAAAAGGCTTAGCAAAAATCTGCCTTATTGCCAACAGGATGTAAGTTAACTTACCAAGCTTTAGATGATTTAAAAAAGTTTTTAAGGAACTTTTAAGGGCTTCCTGGCATACGGATGCGTCATAACCGGCGCCCGAACTTATCAGAAATCTGGTTTCTTTCTTATCCGAACCTGTTATAACTCCAACATCCATAAGACGTACATGGTTGCACTGAAGGATGTTATTAAGATTAATGAGAGGATCTTTTGACAGGCCTAAACTTCTGCCCAGATCATTGCTGGAACCGGCTGGGATATAGCCTATGTTCACTCTTTTCAAGTCGGGTATGCCGTTAACTACTTCATTTATGGTACCGTCGCCTCCGATGATTATAAGTTTGACAGGTTCTGTGCTGGCTTGACAGATTTGCTCTGCCAGTTGGCGTCCATGGCCGAAATGTGTTGTTAAATAACTTTTGTAAGGAACGGATTGTCTGTCCAGTTCGCCTTTTATCCGATGCCAGGTATGTATACCTTTACCGGTGCATGAGCTCGGATTGATAATGATATGATACATGGCGTCCTCTTTCTATTATATAAGTTGATAGTTAGTATTTTCTTCATCGTGAAAAAAGCATACCACATAGAAGCTTATCTTGTGGGTGTCAGGAAAATAAGTCAACTTATATTACCTTTAAATCTATGTAAATTCTAACTAAGATTAATTGCAAAGTCAACTATATTAACAGAACTTATGCTATTGTTATCAATCCCGTGAAATACAAAAAGCAATAGATTATTACAGATGCCACTCAAAACATATGACAAATGTAACTTGAGTGTTCCTGTTTTTTTCAGTATGATAAGAACATAGATGTTGCACAAATAAGTTGCAAAATGCAGCAAAGCTGCAGAATGAATGAAGGAGGATTTGGCTATGAAGATAACACCATCGAATTTTATATGGGGGCTTATTTTTATTATACTTGGTGTCGGTTTTGGTGGGGATGCAATGGGATTATGGGATTTTAACCTGTTCTTCTCAGGCTGGTGGACATTGTTTATTNNTCAGAACGGTATCGGAACCGGAAATGTAATAGGGCTTATAATCGGTTTACTGCTCTTATTGGGACAGCAGGATATCCTGGACTTTGATGTGGTAGGTAAACTTATTGTTCCCATTGTTTTTGTTTTAATCGGATTAAGTATTATTTTTAAGAATACATTTCGCGGTAAAAGAGATGAATTCAGAAATGTAAGATTTCAGGGCGGCTCTAATCAGCATTCTGCCATATTTGCAGGAAATGAATATCACATTCGTGGTGAGAAATTTATGGGAACCAGTATTAATGCTATATTTGGCGGAGTAGAGTTAGACTTAAGAGATGCTATTATTGAAGAGGATATCGTAATTAATGCAACTACTGCATTTGGTGGAATTGATATTACAGTGCCTTCTAATGTAAACGTTAAGGTGTCTAATGTTCCGATTTTTGGAGGAGTAAGCAACAAAGCAAGCAAAACCTTTAATGAGTCACAGCCGACAATCTATATTAACTCTACCTGTATGTTTGGAGGGATTGATATTAAATGAGTGAATTACAGAAAATAATTAAGTATGCAGCAATGGCATTTGCCATATTCTTAGCGGTCACGATCATAACGGGTATTGTAAGCGGCTTACTGGCACTGACCGGTGTGATTGGCGCAGTAACAGACGGAAACAGTAAAGTTGAAATGTCCAATGGAGAAACTGCGGATTTTGATAAAGAATTTGAAAGTGTGAAAAACCTCTATATTGAAAATGGAGTAGGAGAACTCTCAATAGTAGAAGGAACCGATACGAATATCCGCGTGACTGCAGTAGATGTTGCCAGTGATTTTGAAGCAAAGATTGTCTCAGGTAATGAACTGAAAATCAGTACAAAATCAGATTTCTGGAACATTTTTAACTGGGGTGTAAAATCCCATAAAAAACCCCGAATCACTGTGTATCTTCCGAAAGGCTACGAAGGCAGAAATGTTAAAATCGATGCCGGTGCCGGAAATATCAAGATTGAAGAATTAAACTGCCAAGAGCTTGACATTGATGCAGGAGTAGGAAATATAAAAGGCTATAACATATATGCCAGAGATCTGCAGGTAAATGGCGGGGTTGGTGAGATCAATTTAACGGATGTAACCGCAGAAGGTACAGACATTGATGCCGGAGTCGGAAATATTGATATTGAAGGAACTTTATCCGGTAAAAACATTGTAAATGCAGGGGTTGGAGAAATCGATCTTAGTCTGACCGGCTCTACTGATGATTACAATATAAAGGTAAATCCCGGTATCGGAAGCATTTACATCGACGGTAACAAATACGGAGAATTATCCTGGAATAATGCTACAGCAGATAATTCCCTTGATATTGACGGAGGTGTAGGTAATATCAGTATAGAATTTAAAAAATAAGATTAAGCACTAAGTAATATAAACTATAACCAGATGCATACCAGCTTAAGTAAAAGGCTGGTATGCATCTTTTTATTATCAATTATCAGATTGTACCAGTGAAAATAAGAGGAAAGGAATAAATTAAGCAGAAAGGAACAACGAGAAAAGAATACAGAAAGGCAATTATGGCAATAAATATAACAATAATCTGTTATACATGACAACATTGAGAAAATATGGTATACTATCCAATAGTTGCAGTTATGAATAATGGTAAGAAAAGGAGGTACATTATGGCAAGAAACATAAAAAGCAGCAAAGAGTTAGGAAACCTTAACGAATACGAGCTCCTTTTAGAAGAAGAGCTTAAGGATATAAACAGCTTTGGCGTGCTTCTGAAACATAAGAAGACAGGAGCAAGAGTAGCAGTTGTCTCCAATGATGATAACAATAAAGTATTTTCAGTAGGATTTCGTACACCTCCCGTTGACAGTACGGGGGTAGCACATATCATCGAACATTCCGTATTATGCGGATCCAGAGATTTCCCGGCGAAAGATCCTTTTATTGAACTGGCAAAGGGGTCCTTAAATACTTTTTTAAATGCAATGACTTATCCGGATAAGACCATATATCCTGTGGCCAGCTGTAATGAGCAGGATTTTCAGAATCTCATGCACGTTTATATGGATGCGGTTTTTTATCCCAATATATACAAGAAACAGGAAATCTTCAGACAGGAAGGCTGGCATTATGAGCTGGAGAAAGAAGATGGTGAATTAATATATAACGGTGTTGTTTACAACGAGATGAAAGGTGCTTTTTCTTCTCCCGAGCAGCTCTTGTTCCGTACCATTCAGAATTCCTTATTCCCGGATACTGCTTATGGAGTGGAGTCAGGCGGTGACCCTGAATATATTCCGGACTTGACGTATGAAAATTTTCTGGATTTCCATAAGAGATATTACCATCCCTCCAACAGCTATATTTATCTGTATGGAGATATGGATATTAATGAGAAGCTAACCTGGCTTCATGAGAAATACCTAAAGGATTTTGATTACCTGTTCGTAGATTCCGAGATTAGATTCCAGGAGCCATTTGCAGAAAGAAGAGAATTAATCAGCTACTACCCTTTAAGTGAGCAGGAAGATGCAGCTGCTAATACCTATTTCAGTTATAATTTATCCATCGGTACCAACCTGGACAGAGAATTGTGTATGGCCTTCCAGGTTTTGGAATATGTGTTGTTATCAGCACCCGGTGCTCCCTTAAAGCAAGCTCTCTTAGATGCCGGTATCGGTAAAGATATTATCAGCAGTTTTGACAGTGATACGTATCAACCCATATTCTCTGTGGTTTCCAAAAATGCGGAAAAGGATCAGCGAGAGGAATTCTTAAAGGTTATTAAGACTACCTTAGAAAGCCTGGTAAAGAAAGGGCTGGACGAGAAATCACTGAAAGCAGCCATTAATTATTATGAATTTAAATACAGAGAAGCGGATTTCGGACAGTTCCCAAAAGGATTAATGTATGGCATCCAGATGTTAAGCAGCTGGCTCTATGACGATGGCAAGCCTTTCCTTAAACTGAATTCCAATGTTATATTTGAAAGCCTTAAGAATAAGATCAATACAGATTACTATGTAAGGCTCATTGAGAACTATCTCTTAGGGAATCCACATGTGACCCTGGTAACTTTACTTCCCAAACAGGGGCTTACTTCCAAAAAGGAAGCACAGCTAAAAGAAAAATTACAGGCCTATAAAGAGAGTCTGACGCAAGAAGAGATTACCAGACTCATTGAAGACACCATAAACCTGAAGAAATATCAGGATACCCCTTCTACTAAAGAAGAGCTTGAAACTATTCCGCTGTTAAGTGTAGAGGATATTGATAAGAAATCCCAGCCCTTCTATAACCAAGAGAAGGATGTGGATGGAATTACCATTGTTCATCATGATGTCTTTACAAACGGAATTGCTTATATGAGGCTTATCTTTGATTTGGAGGAGATACCCAAAGAGCTGACACCTTATATCGGACTTCTTTCCTCCGTATTGGGTCTTGTAGATACAGAGCATTACAGTTACCTGGAATTGTCCAATGAAATCAATATCCATACCGGTGGTATCAGCTGTGATCTGAGCTGTTATGGACGAAAAGGCAGCACAAGTGAATATCTGCCGGCACTGATACTGGACGTTAAGGCGCTGTATGAAGAAATGGATGATGCCTTTGACCTATTAAAGGAAATCATAAGCTTTACGAAATTCGATGATAAGAAACGTATTCAGGAGATTATTTCTGAGATAAAATCAAGACTCCTTATGCATATAACTTCAGCCGGACATTCTGCAGCCGTAGACAGGGCTATGTCCTACTTCTCAGAATCCTCAAGATTCAGTGAAGAGACAAAGGGTATTTCCTTTTATAAATTCATCGAAGCTCTGGATGCAGGCTTTAAGGAGAATGCAGATGAGGTAATCAGTAAATTAAAGCTCTTAATGTGCTATATCTTCCGTAAGGAAAATCTGATTATCAGCTTTACCTCCGGTGAAGACGGTCTTAATACCTTGAAAGGCAAACTTCTGCCTTTTGTTGAACAGCTGAAGGAAGAACCAGTTGAAAAGCTTGCGGAGCATTTTGAGCTGAGGAAAGCCAATGAAGGCTTTAAGACCTCCGGCCAGGTTCAGTATGTAGCCCGTACCGGTAACTTCTTTCAAAGCGGGTATGAGTACACCGGTGCATTAGATGTCTTAAAGGTCATTATGAGTTACGAATATCTCTGGAACAATATCCGTGTAAAAGGCGGAGCCTACGGCTGTATGTGCGGCTTCTCCAGTATCAGCGGTAACGGTTATTTTACTTCTTACAGAGATCCTAACTTAAAGGAAACCAATGAAGTATACGACAGGGCTGTTGACTATATCAGGAACTTTACGGTTGATGATAGGGATATGACAAAATATATCATCGGAACCATCAGTAATATCGATACGCCCCGTACCCCTCGCATGAAGGGAGATGTTTCCATGGGTGCCTTTCTAACAGGAGTGACAGAAGCAGATATTCAAAAGCAGAGAGATCAGATTCTGGGTGCAACCAAAGAAGACATCCGTAAGCTGTCAGATATCGTTCAGGCTATACTGGACTGCGGTAATCTATGTGTTATCGGCAGTGAGAATAAGATTGAACAGAACAAAGACTTGTTCCTGGAAGTCAAGAATCTATCGAAATAATATGAATTTAAGACAGCATCCGGTTGATATTTAAGTTGTATTAGCAGACATATCTTCAAGATAAGAATATCTGGATATGGGAAACCTAAAATACAGCTTGTGCAGACAGAAACCGGATGCCTGTCTGTTATATAACGAGAATAACTATCCGTTTACATCGCAAGGATAAAAGAAAGTGTGAAGAAGAATAAATGAAAAAGCAGGAATATAAATCAGGGTTTGTTACTCTTATCGGGCGGCCCAATGTTGGGAAATCAACTCTCATGAACCATTTGATCGGGCAGAAGATAGCAATAACCTCGGATAAGCCCCAGACAACCAGAAACCGGATACAGACAGTATATACACAGGAGGACGGACAGATTATTTTCCTGGATACTCCCGGTATTCATAAAGCCAAAAACAAGCTGGGTGAATATATGGTTTCCATCGCTGAACGTACCATGAAGGAAGTGGACGTGATACTCTGGCTGGTAGAACCCTCAACTTTCATCGGTGCAGGAGAAAGGCATATTGCAGAACAGCTTACGAAAATAAAGACTCCTGTAATTCTTGTTATAAACAAAGTTGATACCGTAAAGAAAGAAGAAATCTTAAAATTTATCGATACCTATAAAGATCTTTATCCCTTTGCTGATATCGTACCGGTTTCTGCCTTAAAGGGGGAAAATACGAAAGAACTCTTAAAGACAATTTTCTCTTATCTTCCCAAAGGACCTATGTATTACGATGAAGATACCATTACAGACCAGCCGGAGAAGCAGATTACGGCTGAACTTATCAGGGAAAAAGCTCTAAGACTCCTAAGCGATGAGATTCCTCATGGAATTGCAGTAGCAATAGACAGCATGAAGGAGCGTAAGGATGGCAGCATGATTGATATTGATGCCACCATAGTCTGTGAAAGGGACAGTCATAAAGGTATAATAATCGGCAAAAAAGGTGAGAAGTTAAAACAGATCGGAACCCAGGCAAGAAGAGAAATTGAAAATCTCCTGGATATGCAGGTGAATTTGAAATTATGGGTCAAGGTAAAAAAAGACTGGCGTGACAGTGATTTTCTCATTAAGAACTATGGCTACGACAAAAAAGATATTCAGATATAAATATTTGGATAGTATTCCCGGTTTAAAACAGGTAAGTTCAGGGCATCCTTTTAATGTAACATAAAACCTGTTTTAGAAGGGGGAAACAAGATGGGAAATAATGATTGCTGGGACAAATTTGCAAGAAGCGGTAACATATACGACTATTTGAGTTACATTGCTTGTACCGTAGAAAGAGATATGGACAAGATAAGCGGTGACAAGAAAGAGGGTGGCAGCCCAGATGATAACTACGGCTGTGACAGGGATGGTACTTTCAGCCATGCCCGTGGGTGAGTATGACAAAAGACTAGTTATACTTACGAAGGAAAAAGGGAAAATTACAGCATTTGCTAAAGGCGCTCGAAAACCCGGTAGTGCCTTTTTGGCATGCAGCAATCCATTTTCTTTTGGAACCTTTGAGCTTTATGAAGGTAGAAGCGCCTATACGATTATGTCAGTTAATATATCAAATTATTTTGAAGAATTAAGACCGGATGTAGAAGGTGCCTGTTACGGTATGTATTTTTGTGAACTGGCAGATTACTATGTTCATGAATACGAAGACGGAACAGAAAGCTTAAAGCTTTTATATCAGTCATTAAAGGCATTGAGCCTTTCAGGTATTGGAAAATTACTGGTCCGAAGAATATTTGAGCTTCGGATGTTTCAGATAAATGGAGTGGCACCGCAGGTATTTGCCTGTGTAAAGTGCGGAAGAAATGAAAATCTGACCAGATACAGCAGCAGTCTTTCAGGCGTATTATGCGGCAGCTGCCCTTCCGGAGAAAGTGGTACCCTAAAGATTTCAGAAGCTGCCCTTTACACCATGCAATACATACTTAGTGCCCCTTTAACAAAGCTCTATACCTTTACGGTATCAGAGGAAGTACTTTCAGAAATACAAATTTTTGTGGATATACATGCCAAAGGACAAATCGACCGAGAATTGAAATCTCTCAAGATACTGAAAATGATGCTGTCCTGATAATTTTAAGTTGAAATTAGAAGTTTTTAAGGTTACAATGGAAAAGACTTTATTAAAATCCATACGGAGGAAGATTATGCAGAAATTGGTTTTGAGTGTAACCCTCGTATTGTGCCTCATTATGCTGGCAGGATGCAGCAAAAATGATGAAATCGATTCGAAGAAAACAAGTAATAATACGTTTTTGTTAAAGGAAGACGGAAGTATAGAGTCAGCCACCATAGAAGACTTTGACAAGACTTATTATGACAGTACCGAGCTTGACGCCTATGTAACGGAAAAAATAAATAATTATAATACAGATAAAGGCAGCGAAGCTATAACCAAAAAGAGCTTGGAAATAAATGAGGGAAAAGCGTTATTGATTCTAACTTATGCAAGCCTAGAGGATTATAACAGTTTTAATAAAAAAGATACCGTACTGCTGTCAGCAGCTCAGGCCAAGAGTGGAAGCGTTGAATTGCCACAGAGCGTTACAGCCGTCAAAAAGGGTAAGACCACTGCAGCGGCAGCAGCACTGGAAAACAATAAATATAAGGTGCTGATCGTAAAAGAGAAGCTTGACGTATTACTGCAGGGTACTATAAAATACTATACTGGCGGTACCTTAAAGGACAAGCATGGAATCCAGACATCTGATGAGGAATCAACTGTCATTATATTCAAACCATAAAACAGCAGTCCTGTTTATGTTTATACAATGTTATATTAAGCCCAAGAAGGCAGAGGGAGATTTAAGATGGAAAAGACAATGGAGAAAATAGTAGCCTTGGCAAAGGCAAGAGGATTTGTATATCCCGGTTCTGAGATTTACGGAGGTCTTGCGAACACCTGGGATTACGGAAACCTGGGTGTGGAGCTGAAGAATAATGTCAAGAAAGCCTGGTGGTCAAAGTTCATACAGCAGAATCCTTATAATGTAGGTGTTGACTGCGCCATCCTGATGAATCCCCAGACCTGGGTGGCTTCCGGACATTTGGGCGGTTTCTCTGATCCCCTGATGGACTGTAAGGAATGCCACGAAAGATTCCGTGCAGATAAGCTCATAGAAGATTATGCGGCAGAGAAAGAGATTACCTTTGAGAATGCTGTAGATGCCTGGTCACAGGAAGAAATGAAATCCTATATCGATGAACATAGTATAAATTGCCCTACATGCGGCAAACATAACTTTACCGACATCCGTCAGTTCAACCTGATGTTTAAGACCTTCCAGGGAGTAACAGAGGACGCGAAGAATGTCGTATACTTAAGACCTGAAACAGCACAGGGAATTTTCGTAAACTTTAAGAATGTACAGAGAACCTCCAGAAAGAAGATTCCATTTGGTATCGGCCAGGTAGGTAAATCCTTCCGTAATGAGATTACTCCCGGAAACTTTACTTTCCGTACCAGGGAATTTGAGCAGATGGAGCTGGAATTCTTCTGTGAGCCGGATACAGACCTTGAATGGTTTGCCTACTGGAAACAGTTTTGTATCGACTGGTTACTGACTCTTGGTATGAAGAAGGAAGAAATGCGTATAAGAGATCATGAAGCAGCAGAGCTTTCTTTCTACAGTAAGGCAACTACAGATATCGAATTCCTTTTCCCTTTTGGCTGGGGAGAATTATGGGGAATCGCAGACAGAACAGATTATGACTTAACCCAGCATCAGAATGTATCCAAAGAAGATATGGGTTACTTTGATGATGAGAAAAAGATCAAATACATCCCTTATGTTATTGAACCTTCCTTAGGAGCAGACAGAGTAACCCTTGCTTTCCTCTGCGGTGCCTACGATGAAGAAGACTTAGGCGACGGAGATATCCGTACCGTGCTTCATTTCCATCCTGCACTTGCACCGGTTAAGATTGGTGTATTACCTCTTTCCAAGAAGCTTTCCGAAGGAGCTGAGAAGATTTTTACAGATTTAAGCAAGATCTACAACTGTGAGTTCGATGACAGAGGAAATATCGGTAAGAGATACAGAAGACAGGATGAGATTGGAACACCTTTCTGTATCACTTATGACTTTGAGTCAGAAAATGACGGTGCTGTTACTGTTCGTGACAGAGATTCCATGGAACAGGAAAGAATCCGTATCGAAGACTTAAAGGCATATTTTGAGAAGAAATTTGAATTTTAAAAATTAGTGTAAAGAAAGACATTACTCTTTTATTACTCTTTTTCAATGGAAAGTATCACAGGTAGCCTGTGATTTGTGTGTTTGTTATTTATAATAGGTTGTCTGAATATAATGGAAAACTATTTATTAATATTGACGGCAGCCTATGTTTTTATATTTTTTTAACAATATTTATAAAGATTATATTGTTAAATATAATTTTTATCATATTTTAAAGGAAAAAGCTCTTTCCTTATTTAGCAATCTTATGTTATAATGTTAAACGGTGACTAGAAAGTCAAATTATTGAAATTGAATTAGGAGGTTATTACCAAAATGGCAAAATGGGTATATTTGTTCAAAGAAGGTAAAGCGGATATGAAGAACCTGCTTGGTGGTAAAGGTGCTAACTTAGCCGAAATGACTAATTTAGGTCTTCCCATTCCTCAGGGCTTTACTGTAACAACAGAAGCTTGTACCGACTACTATAACAGCGGTAAGAAAATAACTGATGAAATCAGAGGACAGATCTTTGATGCACTTAAAGTATTAGAGGAGCAGCAGGGAAAGAAATTTGGTGACACAGAGAATCCTTTATTAGTTTCAGTACGTTCCGGAGCCAGAGCTTCCATGCCTGGTATGATGGATACAATCCTTAACTTAGGATTAACTGACGTAGCAGTAGAAGGATTTGCTAAGAAAACTGGCAATCCCAGATTCGCATACGATTCTTACAGAAGATTTATCCAGATGTTCTCAGACGTAGTTATGGAAATCAGCAAAGCTAAGTTTGAAAGAGTACTGGATGAAATCAAAGAGAAAAAAGGTGTTCATTTTGATACTGAACTTACAGCTGATGACTTAAAAGAAGTTATTACTGAGTTCAAAGCTTTATACAAAGCTGAAAAAGGTACAGATTTCCCTCAGGAGCCTACTGAGCAGTTAATTGAAGCTGTTACAGCAGTTTTCCGTTCATGGGACAACCCTCGTGCAATTTACTATAGAAGAATGAATGATATCCCTGGAGATTGGGGTACAGCCGTTAACGTTCAGGCCATGGTATTTGGTAACATGGGCGAGACTTCCGGTACAGGTGTTGCTTTCACACGTAACCCTTCCACTGGTGAAGCTAAGATCTACGGTGAGTACTTAATCAATGCTCAGGGTGAAGACGTTGTTGCTGGTATCAGAACTCCTCTGCCTATCACAAAGCTGGAAGAGGATATGCCAGAAGTTTATACTGAGTTCATGAGAATTGCTAACCTGCTTGAGAACCACTACAAAGATATGCAGGATATGGAGTTCACAATCGAAGATAAGACATTATACTTCTTACAGACACGTAACGGTAAGAGAACGGCTCCCGCTGCTCTTCAGATCGCTTGCGATTTAGTAGATGAAGGAAAGATCACAAAGGAGCAGGCTATCGCAAGAATCGAAGCAAAATCCTTAGATCAGTTATTACATCCCGGATTTGATGTTGCTGCATTAAAGGCAGCTAAACCTGTTGGAAAAGCTCTTCCTGCTTCTCCTGGTGCTGCAGCTGGTAAAGTATACTTTACTGCTGATGACGCTAAGAAAAACCATGAAAAAGGTGAAAGAGTTATCCTTGTTCGTCTTGAGACATCACCTGAAGATATCGAAGGTATGCATGCAGCTGAAGGTATCTTAACTGTACGTGGTGGTATGACATCTCACGCAGCCGTAGTTGCTCGTGGTATGGGAACTGCTTGCGTTTCCGGTTGCGGTGAAATCGTAATTGATGAAGAAGCTAAGTACTTTACTATTGCTGGACAGACTGTGAAAGAAGGAGATTACATCTCACTTGACGGTTCAACCGGTAATATCTATATCGGAGATATCCCTACCGTAGAAGCTGCTATCAGTGGTAACTTCGACAGAATTATGACATGGGCTGATGAAATCAGAACATTAAAGGTAAGAACAAATGCAGATACACCTGCTGATGCAGCTAACGCTGTTAAGTTCGGTGCTGAAGGTATCGGTCTTTGCCGTACAGAGCATATGTTCTTTGAAGGTGAAAGAATCCACAAGATTAGAAAGATGATTCTTTCTAAGACTGTTGAAGCAAGAGAAGAAGCTCTTAACCAGTTAATACCTTTCCAGAAAGGTGACTTCAAAGGCTTATACGAAGTTATGGAAGGAAGACCTGTTACTATCCGTTTCTTAGATCCTCCGTTACATGAGTTCGTACCTACAGAAGATGATGATATTGCTGCATTAGCAAAAGATATGGGTCTTTCTGTTGAAGAAGTAAAAGCTACTTGTGATTCCTTACACGAGTTCAACCCTATGATGGGACACAGAGGCTGCCGTCTTGCCGTAACATATCCTGAAATTGCTAAGATGCAGACAAGAGCAGTTATGGAAGCAGCTATCGAAGTAAAGAACGAAAAAGGATTTGATATCATTCCTGAAATCATGATTCCTTTAGTAGGCGAGAAGAGAGAGTTAAAATTTGTTAAAGATATCGTAGTTGAGACTGCTGAAGCTGTTAAAGCTGAAAAAGGCTCTGACACCGAATACCACATCGGTACAATGATCGAGATTCCTCGTGCAGCATTACTTGCTAACGAGATCGCTGAAGAAGCTGAGTTCTTCTCCTTCGGTACGAACGATTTAACACAGATGACCTTCGGATTCTCTCGTGATGATGCTGGTAAGTTCTTAGATTCTTACTACACCAACAAGATTTTCGAATCTGATCCTTTCGCAAGACTTGATCAGGAAGGTGTTGGCCAGTTAGTTAAAATGGCATCTGAAAAAGGTCGTGCTACAAGACCTAACATCAAGCTTGGTATCTGTGGAGAGCACGGTGGAGATCCTTCAACAGTTGAATTCTGCCACAATGTAGGACTTAACTATGTATCCTGCTCACCTTTCCGTGTGCCTATTGCAAGACTTGCAGCAGCACAGGANNGTATTAAACGCTAAGAAATAATTGAAATTTCAACGTTTTTCAGAGGTTTGACTTTGGTTAGGCTATATTGAATAACAGCGAAGAAATTATATGGCACCCTATCATTTATATGATAGGGTGTTTTTGTGGTTTCTAAAAGAACTATTAGATATATGAGGGTTATATGAGATTGATTTATATATAATATATTTAGCTTCATGACGTTGTTTTCCAAGCCTCACATCCCTTCTAATTCTTTGCTTTTATTAATAATACTACTCATTTCGCTTTCTTGTAACTGACGCTTAAGTCTAAGATTTTCTCTTCGAAGACGTTCTAACTCATCCAATTCATTATCAGTTTTAGTCCAGGCAATAATAATATCTTAACAAATACAATCTATGAAAATAAAGAAAATAAAGAGTACCCAATAAGGTACTCTTTAGAATATAAAAAAATTATTTTCCAATTGCACCAACAGATGTCTTGGGATTAATGCCAAGAGGAGCCATTAGGATTTTTCCGGTACCTTGGAATACATTAACCAGGCCTTCACCGGATATGGCGGAGCCTAGTAAACTCTTTCCAGATTTCTCAACAGTAAATTTTAAGGTGTTAGACCATGCAATTGCCATGTTTCCATCAATCTTTAGAATATCATTCTCTAATTCAAACTCAATCAGTTCTTCTCTGGGAACGGGGCTTTCTAGAATGGCTACACCTTGTCCTTCTAAACATAAATTGAAAAGGCCTTCGTTACCTAAAACCGCAGAGGAAAGGTTTGTTCTGGCTACAATTTTCTGTTTGATACGTGAATCGCAGGCTAGAAATAATCCATCGTCCAGTACCAGGCCGTTCCATTTCTCAACATTTTCTAATAAGATATAACGGTAGGTAGGTTCAAGCATAACCATGCCGCTTCCGCTGTATTCTGGCTTAATAGTAGTTTCTTTGGAAATCTTAGCGGATAAAGTCTTCCCTATAAAATCACCAAGGCCTTTTACACCTGAACCCATTTTAACATCGCCTGCCATCCATTGCATAGCACCTGCACTTAATGTAAAAGTTCTGCCATTTAATTCGATTAGCACCTGGCGTTTTTTCATATTCATTTCAGCAGAGTAGTAAGCCACAATTGAATTCTCAGGAGATACACTCAGATCCTTTTGAAATTCAAATACATGGATTCCATCCTTTGAATCGATTTCGCGCATATTTGCATTATTAAATAAATTATTACTTTTTATCACAATATACCTTCTTTCTGATGGGTTATTGTTACTAATTATAACGTAATTTGAAATAAATTACAAAGACTTTTACAGCAAAATTAGCAGATATTGGAGATGAAAATCTATTATCAAATGAGAGGTTTTTGTGTGAAATAGTAATAGTATGAATAATTTGGCGCACATCAATTTATTCACAGTGTAAATTTTATTGACTTTTTGAATATATTATTTTATCTGTTCCTAATACTGCTTTCCCAAAATTATATAAAAAGGAAGAATTAATTCATAATTATGGTAAATAATGTATGTGAGGAAGTTTAAATAAAAGGAGAAAATAATATGGCACTAAGCAACTTAATGATAGACTTTATGAAAAAATTTGATGAAAAGCCCTTTGTTATCGAGTTGAAGGGCAAAGAACATTTAATCGGGAATGGTGATCCATTGTTTAAAGTTAAATTTAACAAAGAAATTCCGATTACTGATTTGCTGACTAGTACATCCATTGCGCTGGGTGAAGCTTATATGAAAGGTGACCTGGAGATTGAAGGTGATTTATATCATGCTCTGAATTGCTTTCTGGGTCAGATGGGAAAATTTCATACAGATAAAAAAGCTTTAAAAAAGTTAATCTTTTCATCCAGCTCAAAAAAGAATCAAAAGCAGGAAGTATCTTCTCATTATGATATAGGAAATGACTTCTATAAGCTCTGGCTGGATGAATCCTTAAGCTATTCCTGCGCTTACTTTGCGAAAGATACGGATACTTTATACGCTGCACAGAACAATAAGATTGATAGGATACTTAAGAAACTCTATTTACAGCCGGGAATGCAACTTCTTGATATTGGCTGCGGCTGGGGAAGTTTACTCATCCGGGCGGTGAAAGAATATGGAGTATCGGGTAAAGGTATCACCCTGAGTAAAGAACAGTATAATTGCTTCAAACAAAGAATTGAAGAAGAAGGCTTAAGTGACAGGATAACCGTAGAAATATTGGATTATAGAGATTTGCCAAAGAAAAGCTGGTCCTTTGACAGAGTTGTCAGTGTTGGAATGATAGAACATGTTGGCAGAGATAACTATAGTCAATTTATGTCGTGTGCAGACTCTGTGTTAAAACCTCATGGGCTATTCTTATTGCATTATATCAGTGCCTTGAGGGAATACCCAGGTGATGCTTGGATTAAGAAATATATTTTCCCAGGTGGTATGGTACCAAGTCTCAGAGAAATCATTAATCTGTGCGCAGACTATAATTTTTATACTCTGGATGTTGAAAGTCTGCGGAGGCATTACAATAGAACTCTTCTGTGCTGGGATAAGAACTTTAATGAACACAGGGCTGAGATTGAAAAGATGATGGGGATCGAATTCACAAGAATGTGGGATTTGTACCTTTGTGCCTGCGCTGCTACCTTTAATAATGGTATTATTGATTTGCATCAAATTCTTATCAGTAAGGGAATCAATAATGAATTACCTATGACCAGATGGTATTAATAGACGAAAGGTTCCAGGTGCAGTTAATGCTATTTCATTGCTATTGTTAATAACTTATCATTTATTTGACCGGGGTATAAGAGATTATCTATAAAACTTATATACCTGGTCAGTTATAAAACGTGAATAACACCCCTTAATACTTTTCGAAGGCTCTCTGGAACCTTACAAATAATGGTTGATTGGTACTTTTATATATAGTACAATGATAGAAAGAGGTCTATTATATTGATTAATTTATAACAAATGAAAAGTTATCTAAGAAAGGAAATGTGATGAAAAAGAAAGTAATTGCCTTTACAATGGTAATGTGGGTTCTGGTATCCTGTCTATTTAGTAACAGTGGTATACAAATAAATGCAGCAGTGAAAGAGGATAAGGCCATTGCATTAGAGAAGCCCTCTTTCAGCTATTATATCTCTGATAAAGCTGCTACGAAAAAGAATAAGGCTGTCAAATTAAACATGAAATCAAGCAAAGCCAATAATGTATCAGATGACGAACAATGGGTTACTGCTAATAAGCTGACTTTGAATACATATGAGGTACCTAATTATTATGGCAGTAACACAACCGGTAATCTGCCAGAAGAACTGGATACTGTGTGGAATGACTTGATTATAACCTCTGCATTCTATGATTCTTCCTATATTTATTGTACTTATGGGGCTGATTATTCAGAAGGTTATATTCTGAATATTTATAATGTAAAAACAATGGAATTAGAATATTCTCTGGACTTTTCTGCTTATCGGTATTCACCGCAATATATTAAAGCAGATTATGATTTTATCCAGCAGCGTATAAACTGGGCAACAATAAAAGGCGGCGTTCTTTATGTTTCTCATAGCCATAGTACCTATGCAAAAAGCTCAAAGAATATGAATGGTTATATTACAGCCATTAAGCTGTCTGATAAGAGTGTTCTGTGGAGAACAAAAGCTTTGGTCAGCAACGCAAATAATTTTCTTATGGTAGGTAATGTGCTTATAACAGGATATGGATTTACCGACGAGCCGGATTATCTGTATCAGATAGACAGGAACACAGGAGAAGTCTTAAGCAAACAGCTATTGAAATCAGCAGCCTCTTATTTGATAAAAAAAGGAAAATTTTTATATGTCCATACCTATAATACTGACTATAAGTTTGAAATTGTACAATAATGTCTATTCTTATCAGGCTGTTCTAACTTAAGGTTAACCGGAGTAATGATATTCCTTTGTTACAAGCTTTTGCTTAATAACAGCTGAATAGATCAATCAGGAAATGCCCTTCTGACAGTAGGTATTGAGATAAAAACCAATATTGTAAGAAGGGTATTTTATGGCTTAGAAGAAATCATACAGGACGAAATAATGAAAAGAATTAAAATACTTTATCTTCTCGCTTTCATAATTGCTTCAGGCGGTATATGGCAGATTATCATGGAGAGATATGAAGCTGATAAATATATGCCAACAGGTACAACCATTACAGTCAATTCCTATAAGATGCATACCTATAGCCTTGGTAATGGAAAGGATACCCTTGTCTTTATCGCCGGCTCTGGAACTACATGTGCTTATACGGATTTTTATTATATGCAGCAGGAACTGTCTGCTTATGCCCAAACCTTTAGTTATGATCATGCCGGCCTGGGCTGGAGTGAAGGAACGGATATTCCCAGAACCATTGATAACGTGACAGCTGAGCTTCATGAGTTATTAAGAGAAACTGGACACGCTGCACCCTATGTTTTAGTAGCCCATTCTCTGGGATCATTAGAGGCTATCAGGTACGCGCAGAGATATCAGGGAGAGGTTAAGGGGATTATATTATTGGACGGAGGGAGTCCAGAGTATTATGCAGATTATCCTGAATGGAATTCCATATTGCTTAACCGAACCAGCGCAGTGCTTAGAATAACAGGTATAAACCGGCTGCTTGGAGGCCTTGGTTTCATGCTACCCTTTGTAGGCGAGGATACCAGGAATCATCTGCTTCCGGAGGATATTAAGAAAATTGATGCTGCTATGTATTATAATAAACTAGGCAGCAGTGAGAATCTTAAGGGATTAGGATTGATTAATGAGAATGCCAAAACGGTTATTGATAATGGCTATCTGGAGGATATCCCCTTATTGGCTCTATCAGCAAAAAGTGACGACAAGTGGACGAAAGCTCAGGAGGAACTGTTAAGCTGGTCTGACAGAAGCAGTGGTAAGGTAATGAAGGACAGTAAGCATTATCTCCATTGGACAAATAAAGACAGTGTAATTGCTGAGATATTAGATTTCTTAAATAAATACGGAAATGAAGGAAGTTACGATAGAAAACCTGAAAATTGAAAAAATAGAGGCTGCATAAAATATCCCAAAACATTTGACAACTTCAGGCTAAGTGTTTATACTGGATTCATATTATGAAAGTGAGGTAAAAGTGTATGTTATGTGTGATAAGATCGGAGATTACAACTGAATAGTTGTAAAGGGATTACTTTTGTGTTCAGGTAATAAGGAAGCCCTTTACCTCGGTAAATACCGATGTATTTGTCTTACTGAATGCAGCATACACTATTTATCTATCTATAAATATTGCAGACAGAAAGAACATGACTTTTTGAGTCGTGTTTTTTATTTGTGGAAATTTACACTCCATGTCGTAATAGAACCATAGGTGTAGTTGCTGAGTATGGCAATACATCTATGGTTTTTTATTATTTGCCAGTGATAAAAATGCAGACTGGGAAGGCTATATTACCTGGTGTGGAAGAAGGGATATGGTTCGATTAAGGCAGAACTCTGAGGATACAAAATTAAAAGAATGGATAGATAAATGGTATGATATGTATTTTCTATACAGGCGGGAGTATGAAGGGCAGGCCTTGTTTGGACTAGAGAAACTTCAGCTTATTTAAAAAAGAAAAGCGGTGATGGTACATGTACAATTTGGATTATATCGTTACACATGACAGACTCCATGCAAAGCCAGAAGTTTTAGGCGATCTTTGCATGGAATAGAAATGTCGCCAATCATGCTGGCTTTGCTTCTTGAGTAAATTACAAGGAGGAAGACCACATGGAACAGATGAATTCCAAATATTATAAAATGAAAGAAATAGTTACAGGCTTAAATTTACCGGAATACAGGTATGAACAGATTCTAAAAGCTATATTTACCCAACGGAAAGAGCAGTTTTCTGAGATGAATATTCTTCCTGTGAGGCTACGGGAGGCTCTGATACGGGAATTCGGAGAGTATGTAAACAGTGCAAAGCCGGTGATAGCACAGAAAAGTAAACAGTCTGACAAACTTTTATTTGAACTGGCAGACGGTGAGCACATTGAAGCTATCGGGTTATTTTATAGAAAAGGCTGGGAATCCTTTTGCATTTCTTCCCAGTGTGGTTGTGGTTTTGGCTGCAGCTTCTGCGCAACAGGCACAGCAGGGCTTATTCGAAATCTATCGGCAGACGAGATGACAGATCAGTTACTTTATTTTTACCAGAAAGGGCATAAACTTGACAGTGTATCTTTTATGGGAATGGGCGAAGCGGATGCCAATCCTCATTTGTTTGATGGATTAGCTCAGCTGACTGACAGTAACCTTTTTGGTCTGAGTCAGAGGCGGATAACCGTATCAACCATTGGATTTATACCGGGGATTAAAAAGCTTACAAGAAGCTATCCTCAGATTAATCTGGCATTTTCCCTTCATTCTCCTTTTGATGAGCAGAGAAGCAGCATCATGCCAGTCAATGAAAGGTATCCGCTGCGGGAAGTAATGAACACCTTAGATGAGCACATACGTCAGACCGGGAGGAAAGTATTCCTGGCATATATTATGCTGCAAGGAATAAACGACACCGAAGAGCATGCGAAAGCTCTGGCAGAATTAGTAAAGAATAGGGATGTAGGAAGACAGTTGTATCATATTGATTTGATACCTTATAATATTACAGATAAAACCAGCAAAAGGTACCAGTCAACTGAACGAAAAAAGATAAAGATCTTTCAGAATATCCTCAGGATGCAAGGTATTCAAGTGACCGTAAGAACCCAATTCGGAGGAGATATTGATGCTGCCTGCGGGCAATTATATTGTTAAACTCTAAGGGGTATCCTTACTTATTGGAGTTGGGATAATAAATGCAGGTATTAGATGTCCCTTGACTTTCCGCCATACACATCGGCTGAAAGACATAATATCAATTTCGTGTGCTATAATCGTACAAAACTAGTTCGCTTTTAGCACGCAAAATCGGCTCTATGTCTTTCGGGCAGTGCATTACAGGAAATCCAAGGGGCTTCTGGTATTACATATGTTGTAAAGGAATAAATTGCCACTACAAGACATNNAGACATATACCAGTAAGTAAAGGTTGAGTATATAGCTAATTTAGTGTACAATGTAACGGAAGTTCACCAAAGGAGGAAACCTGTGAGATATCAGATACTAAATAAAAAAGCAGTTCGCTGTATATTAACTGTATTATTCTGCCTTGCCTTATTAATAGCTGAAATGAATATATCCGTTGCCAGCAACAGTAATCTTACTTCCTCCCATACTACTGCGACAGGAGCCATTGCAAAGGCACTCTCCCATAAAGCAGATTCCTTATTTGAAGTAAAAGAAGCTTCCAGAGACGAGTTTACTGCCGGCATTTCTGCCGGTACTGTAAAACCCTTTTCTTTTAAGGTTCTTCATTCAAAATATATTTTCTTGAGAACAGTTCTCTTATATATTCCCCTTATATTGTTTGCCAGGTTAACGGTTTTATTGCAAGACAGTTACATAGGCAGAAGGTTTCTGATGCAATATATACATAATTCGGACGGAGAGAAAGGAGCAGCAGGCATTTAAACGGCATAAAAAATTAAATAGGAAAAGAGGATAATAACCTATGAAGCCAGGAAAGAAAATGCTTGCTGCTATTTTTATAACCATAGCAGTGTTTATTTATATTGCAATTTTTGGAATCGGAAGCGGAGTCAAAGGTATTTTCGACATGCGCTACGGTATTGATATCAGGGGAGGCGTGGAAGCGGTATTTGAGCCACAGGGACTTAAACGCAGTCCTACGGAGCAGGAACTGGAAACAGCCAGAGAGGTTATTGAGACCAGACTGGACAATCAGAATATTTCTGATCGTGA
The DNA here is from genome assembly GCA_002434335.1 of Lachnoclostridium sp. UBA6558. GTDB lineage: Bacteria > Bacillota > Clostridia > Lachnospirales > Lachnospiraceae > Anaerocolumna. The sequence continues at coordinate 36,258 of DJJW01000067.1, forward strand.
AGTTACGGTGGATAAGAGCGGTGGTTATATTATTGTTCAGTTTCCCTGGAAATCTGATGAGAAGAACTTTAACCCGGAGAACGCTATTACCGAGTTAGGTGAAATGGCGGAACTGACCTTTAAGGACCCTTCCGGTAATGTGCTCATTGAAGGCAAGAATGTGGAAAGCGCAACACCGGAGAATGTTACCTCCGGAGTAACCAAAGGCTATCAGGTAGCACTGAAATTCGACGCCAAAGGTGCCAAGCTCTTTGAAGAGGCCACAGGAAAATTGCTGGGACAGAGGATGAGCATCTACATGGATGACGACCTGATCTCAAGCCCTACGGTACAGGTAAAAATAGCCGGAGGAGAGGCTGCTATCACTAATCTTGGAAGTTATGCGGAAGCAAAGGAATTAGCCGGTAAGATCAATGCAGGAGCCCTTCCTTTCTCTCTGGCAACCACCAATTTCTCAACTATCAGTCCCGCTTTAGGCAGTAATGCCTTAAACATAATGGTTGCAGCAGGAATAATAGCCTTCTTTGCAATTTGTGTATTTATGATAACCTTCTACAGGCTGCCGGGGGTACTGGCCTGCGTCACCTTAGTATTACAGATGGTGATACAGCTGCTGGCAATTTCCATTCCCCAATATACGCTGACTCTGCCGGGAATAGCTGGAATCATATTGACCTTGGGTATGGCAGTGGATACAAATATAATCATATCGGAACGTATTTCCGATGAGTTAAAGAAAGGTATCTCTGTCAGAAGTTCGATTATTTATGGCTATAAACATGCCTTTTCCTCTATATTGGACGGAAATATCACGACAGCCATAGTGGCAATAATACTTATGATCTTTGGTTCCGGTTCCATGTTAAGTTTTGGCTATACCCTTCTGATTGGTATGTTGGTTAATCTTCTGGTAGGGGTTACCATCTCAAGGCACCTTATACAATCCTTTGTGGAATACCACAGATGGAATAAGGATAAATGGTTCAGAAAAAGGAAAGATAAGAAGATTATACCTTTTTACCAGAAGAAATATATCTTTGCCATACTGTCAGGTATAATTATTCTGGCAGGAGTTGCGGGATGTTTTACAAAAGGAATCAAACTTGATACCCAGTTTACCGGAGGAGCGGTATTGAGCTATACAGTCTCTTCAGAAGCCGATACAGATAAGATTCAGCAGGCAGTAGAAAAGCAGACCAACAGGCCGGTAACGGTTCAGATCAAAGAGGACAACCTGACAGGGATTAAGAGGCTTTCAGTAACCCTGGCTGGTAACGGCGGAATGTCACCGGAGGAACAGGCAGAGGTTACGGATGCAATTAACAGTACGCTGGAAAAAGCAGACGTAAAATTGTCTGAAACCTTTGTAGTAGAGCCCTATATCGGTGCCAAAGCCCTTAAGAATGCCGGGCTTGCGATAGCTCTGTCGACTGTATTTATTGTAATCTATGTTTGGATAAGATTTTCAGCAATCTCTGGCTTGTCGGCAGGAATTACAGCCATGGTCGCACTGCTGCATGATGCGTTGGTGGTATTCTTTGCTTTTGTACTGTTTGGCATACCCCTTAATGATGCTTTTGTTGCAGTATTGCTTACGGTTATCGGATATTCTATTAATGATACTATTGTTATTTACGACAGAATTCGTGAGAACAAAAAGCTGGACCAGAAGCTGTCTGTTGTTAATTTGGTCAATGAAAGCACCACTCAGACGTTGGGAAGGTCAATTAATTCGTCCTTTACCACTGGGCTATGTGTCCTGATTATCATGATAGCGTCCATCGTATTTCATATTGAATCTATCATGGAATTCTCTCTGCCAATGTTCTTTGGTATTTTAACGGGATGTTATTCATCAATCTGTGTTGCCGGAACCTTATGGGCAGCCTGGGAGAAACGTAAGGAAAAATAAACTATCTTGACGGTAAAATCTGGTTGTGATATTATGTTCAGAAATAGAGAAAGGCATTGAAGAGAATTAGTATATGTTGCAGTCGGTTCACAGAAGACAGAGGGTAACCTCAGGCTGAGAGTCTTTACCGAAGCAAGATAGAAGAGGTCTCAGAGCCGTGGGCTGAACAGGTTATCTCAGTAGGTTGCACCGGAATTTCCACCGTTACAAGGAAAGCAGTGTCGATTGTTATATCCGTACTGAGTGAGAGCAAGGAGTATTCCTTGAAGTTAGGTGGTAACACGGACTATAGTTCGCCCTAAGCTGATTGTTTTAATTGGCTTAGGGCTTTTTTATGTATTAGAAATAACAATCTATTACATAAGAACTACTGTGCAGATGCATCATAATCATTGAAGAGATATACATTGAAAGGAGTAAGCTATGTCAAACAAATTATTAGCCGATTTACTATTTCCACAAGTTACTTTTACATCAGAGGACATGGAAAGACGTTATCCGGAAAGAGGGGATACCAGTGAGAAAGTAATAACCCGTATAGGTCCAAGTCCTACCGGCTTTATCCATCTTGGAAATCTATATAATACAGTAATAGCAGAGAGGCTAGCGCATCAGAGCGGTGGCAGTTTTTATCTGAGAATCGAAGATACGGACAATAAGAGAGAACAAATTAGCATCATTCTTGGAATTGTTATTCTCTTAAATTAATATATAATTATATATTAACTGCTTACAGTAAAACAATGAGAAAAAGTCTGTAACAATTCGGTTTCAGAAAAGAGGTAAATATGGATTTTAATAATATGATAGACAGAGATTTTCGTGGCTGTATCTCCATAAGCAAAGGAAATGAGTTATTATTTAGGAAAGCATATGGTTATAGGGACCTTTCGAATGAAATACCCAATACAACTGATACAAGATTTGCCACAGCTTCAGCAGGCAAAGTATTCATAGGAACAGGTATCCTGCAGCTGATAGAGAAAGGAAAGCTTAGATTCACTGATACCATCGGTGAATTGCTGGAGCTTGACTGGAAGCGGATTGATAGTGGAATCACTGTAAAACAGCTGCTGACTCATACCTCCGGAATTCCGGATTACTTTGATGAAAGTATAATGGATGAGTATGAAGAACTCTGGAGGGATTATCCAAATTACAAAATACGCACATCAGCTGATTTGCTGCCGCTGTTTATGGATAAGCCCATGATGTATGAAAAAGGTGAAAGATTTCAATACAACAATACGGGGTTTGTAGTATTAGGATTGATAATAGAGAAAGTTACAGGGAAACCTTTTGACAATTATTTAAAAGAATATATTTTTTCCCCCAGCGGCATGGGTAGGACAGGGTACTTTGAGCTGGACAGACTGCCTGCTAATTGTGCCGCTAATTATATCTGGGATGAGGAAAGAAAAGAGTATTATACCAATATCTATAGTGTGGATGTAAAAGGAACTGGTGCAGGCGGTGTATTTACAACAGTAGCAGATGTTGAACTTTTCTGGAAGGCTCTATTATCCGGAAGACTTTTATCTGCGGAAATAACTGATGAAATGCTGCGCATTCAGTGTACCGGTGAAGATGAGGATAACTATGGCTACGGAATCTGGATAAGTAAGAAATACGAGGACTGCATTCTTCCATATTTTACAGGAATGGATCCGGGAGTAACATTTATAAGTACTTATAAAAGAGATGAGGAGCTGAACATAACCGTTGTAAGCAATTTTGGAGACAATGTCTGGAAGATAAAAAATGATATACTGAATGCGTTGACAGAAAAGGTGTGACAATTTTCAATAAGCCCTGCTATTTCAAAGTATAATATAAAGTAAGTAAAAATTGAAATGAAAAGTACTCCGCTTTGCTGCGGAGTATTTTTTTGTGAATAAAGCCGCTGTCAAAACATTGGATAAAAGGGAGTTATCCCCTGATTACACGGATTTTTATAACTGTATAGTACCGGTATGTTATGCTATAATACAAACAATTCCAACTCGAGAAAAAAAGCTTACTATAAAAATTGAAATAAAATGAACCAAACATAATCCTGTTACAATAAATAAATGAGAAGGTCAGATACTTTCGGATTTCGTATATAAAGGAGTACAGGTATGACAGCAGAAGAACTGAATCAATTAATAGTAGAACATGGGAAGCATGTTTACAGTTTTTGCTGTAACCTTACCGGAAATTCCGCGGAAGCAGAGGATTTGTATCAGGACACTATCTTAAAAGCTGTTGAGTTAAGCCACAGACTTAACAGCAGTGGCAATCCCAAAAGTTTTCTCATGGGTATCTCGGTAAAGATATGGCAGAATCACAAAAGGAAATTTGCAGTAAGGCAGAAAATAATACATCTGGAGGAATATGATGACAACCTTATGGAGACTGAATCCCCAGATTACCAGCCGGAAAAGGAACTGCTCCGGAAGGAGACAATAGCCGCAGTACGTATTGCAGTCCAGGAACTGCCGGATAAGTTAAAAACAGTACTGTATATGTACTATACGGCAGAAATGTCTGTTGAAGATATTGCCGCCGCCTTACATATACCAAAAGGTACCGTTAAGAGCAGACTGCATAAGGGTAGGAATTTATTAAAACAATACCTGGAGGTGTGGAATCATGAATGATATTGATAAACTCCTGAGAACTGCCCTTTCTCCTGCCGGATACCCTTCTGAGGAATTAAATAATAAGATTGTAAAGAAGGTTAAGGAGAGTGGCACTATGAAAAACAGTTATAAAAAAATGATGATAGCAGCAGCCATAGCTATGATTATATTGATACTACCGGTATCTGTATATGCAGCGTATCGGTATTTAAGCCCGAAAGAGGCAGCCAATGAAATGGATGACAATAAGTTAGGTGAGGCCTTTGATAAAGAGGGCAAGGAAGTTATAAAGACTGTAACAGACGGAATATATAAGATTACCTATCTGGGACATGTAACCGGAGAATCCATCAGCGAAAGGACCGGTTCTGCCTGGGAACTTCATCCGAATAGAATTTATGTGGCAGTTGCCATTGAAAGGGCGGATGGAGCTGCTATCAAGATGGATGATGGACACAGTATTTTTGTTACACCATTGATACAGGGGTTAAATCCCTGGAAATACAATATTGTAACCATGAACGGGGGTTACATGGAAAAGATTATCGATGGTATACTCTACCGAATCACAGAGTGTGACAATGTCGAGAGTTTTGCTGACAGGGAGCTTTATCTGGCTGTATCTGATACCACCTTTTATAGTACAGAGGCTTTTACCTATGACGAAGTATCAGGTTTAATCAGTGAAAATGACAGTTATCAGGGAACGAATGTACTCTTTGAACTGGAGCTTGATCCGAAAGGGGCAGATAAGGACAAAGCGGCTGAATATATAGAGCAGCTTGAAAAGGAATGGGAAGCAGGCGCAGCCACAGGGGAAGCTTCCGGTGAAAATCAGGAATCAAGTAGTAATAAGGAGGAAAATCCCAGGGTTCAGCAAGAGGAATTTTATGATAAGGAAAATAATCTTACTATCCGTATAAAAGATAATGATTCCTCTGCTTGGTCTGCCGGTGGGGAAAGCTCTAATAATATATTGAGTTATTCACTGGAGGTGGAAGGAGAAGGGGTAGAGAACCTTGATTTTACTCTTAATAAAGGACAATTCTGCAATTATACGGAGGAGTATAAGCTTGGCGAGCGGGAATATTACGGAAATACCTTAAGTGTTCCATATAAGGAACAGAAAGAAAGGGATTATAAATATGCTATTGCGATACAGGCTAAATATGCAGACTATGGGTATGAGGATGAGTATCTAAAGGAACTGGGAGAGAAAGATTTAGAGCAGAGAGACAAAATATACTATGAGGTTTTAAATCAGGAAATCAACTCAACTATTATCGGGCTTGCTATTAAGATGGAAGACGGCAGAGTACTTCATAAGGAGATTAAACTTAAGAATTTAATGGCGGAAACAGAAAGATCTATCTGGATTGCATTAAATGTAAACTAACTATAAAGACATTGGCAGATTCATGCTGCCAATGTCTTTTCAGTCTAAGGATTACTTTGTCTCGGCAATGTTACTTTGCTTCATAATATCAAGTGTGTACCTTCAAGTGATTACAAGATAAGAGGAGAATGATAATGCCGTAAGCAGAGGTAGATAATCTTCAAAAGGGGAATGGAGGAAACTATGAAAGATATATTGTTAAGCTTAAAGCTATTATATGGGTAATCCCTGTATTACTTATGTTGCATGAATTTGAAGAATGGAATATACTGGAATGGTACGACAGTACCTTTCAAGGCTCCGTTCCTTCTAATAAACTGGGGGCCAGGTTATGGATGATATTGGTTGGTGTTTCATAAATTTTCACTCAAGCTGGAAAAATTGTTTTTGCAATAGCAGTGTTATTGGGAAAGGGGAGGTCAAGCATTTATTCGATTTTGTTTTTATTTATAGCCATTGCTTCTGCGATTATTCTTTTATCACTTAATGTGAATGCAGTTTTGGCAATTTTTATTACGGTGTTGTTATTACTGGTGTGTGATATCATAATTGTTGTTATTAGAAATGCAAGGTTTAAAAAGGTATTGGATTGGGATTGTGACCCGGAGAAATATCTGAGTATGATAGACCGGCAGGAGAGAAAATACAGGCGAAATAGCAGGGCAGCAGCAATACTGGATATAAACCGTGCAGCAGTTTATCTTATTATGAGGGATTATAACAAAGCACTGGAGTATCTGAACAGTATAGAAGAGTCAGAATTATCTGAGAAGAATGACTCCTATTATGTCTATACCATTAACCGTATCTTGTGCTATTACGAATTAGGGGAGACAGAAAAGGCAGAAGCTTTGTATGAGACGGAGCTGGTGCGGTTATGTCCACATGGTAACAGATTAAAGACATCGGTAGAAATCCTTGTAGGTGAAAGATATTTCTTTTTACATAAATATAAGGAAAGCTATGCATATCTAAAAAAGCTTCTGAGCACTGACCTGCACAAGCGACAGTATTTAGGTGTCCTGTATCGCCTTGCATTAATGGATGATATGAATGGAGACCAGGAACTGGCAAGGGCCAGATATAAGAAAATAGCCAAACTGGGGAATAAGTTATGGATAGCTAAGGATGCCGGAGAAAGGTTAAAGAAACTGGAGGAAATAGCATAATTCCCTTGCTGAGTAATGAAGTATAATTGATTCAGTTGGTTTAAATTTAACAAATAGGTGGGGCTGTAACAACAACCCCACTTTAGACTTGCATTTTATTTGACCGTCAGATTCTTATATACTTTAACAACTTCGGATTTCATCTCATCTTGCTTGTTCTTGATTTTTGCATAGACGGCTAAAGCATCCATAATACGTTTCTGATCCGCTGGAGTAAACATACCGATAGCTCTGCCAAGTCCATCCAGGCTATTGACATTAACTTTAAGAGAGCCTCCTCCTGACAGTGGAATTGTCAGTATCTGAGATTCATCACTCATATCCCCCAGACATAATGCATTCTTGCTGTAATCACACTGAAAAGTAACTCCATTATAGGTTATCTGCCCGCTGGCATCAGCCAAATCCATATAGGGGGATTTACCTGCACCAATTAAAAATGATGGCTTCGTTTCTTTAGAAGCTTCAATTTTTGTGTCCGCTGTTATAAGACTTTCAAAGGATTCCGTTGTTGAAGGTGTTTCTGCCATTGCTGTCTCTCGTTTGGAAAAATAACTTGTAATTTTGACCCTTGTGGTTATGGTGTTGCCAAATTGTGTTGATACGTCCATCCTGATATCTCCTTTTATCTCAAGTATTTTTATAACAATGACGCTTTTTAGTAAAAAAATATACAAAAAAAGGCACTGTTATTAAGAAATAAACAATACCTTCCGTGGTTGAGTAAAAGAAATTCATCCTGTAATTTCCATATAGTATATCGGCAATAAAGTTTTTTATCTTTACAGGTTTTCCAGATGTTTCTGAAATATTTACTTGCTTCATTCAAAGAGGTATACCAGGCAATTGTGCTGCCGGGTATACCTCTTTTGAACTATTTATTCAGTCAAACACTATTATTTAGGGAGTAAATAATTGCTTGGAATAAAGCTTTTTTATTTTTCTTTATATATAGCTTCTGGTGTCCACTGCATACTGGTAAACTGATAAATTCCGGAATCTTTAACGCCTTCTTGAACATAGCAGGCAGGAAATACTGCTGTTAATGGAATAATCAAAGCGTGTTCATTTGTAAGTTTAACAGAAGCTGTCTTTAATAATTCTTTTTTCTTCTCTAAATCGGTAGCTGCCAAAGCTCCGAATAAAGCTTCTTCATAATCAGCAGGATGAGCCATCATATTTAAGTAGTTAACACCTTTGGTGGAATACAGACGGACATAGTTGTTTGTAAAATCCATTTTGGAAGCACCTGCGCCTGTTATAATACCACCGTCATAGATACCTTCTGCCTTCTGTGAATTAAAATCTGCTGTTTCTGCAGTTTTAATTTCTGCAGTTATCCCGATTTCCTTTAAGGAAGCCTGAAGAAGAACGGCAATATCGTTGTTAACAGAGATGGTTGTAATAGTAGTCTCAAAGCCATTAGGATAACCTGCTTCAGCTAACATCTTCTTTGCAAGTTCAATATCATATGGAATAAATTCTGTACTTTCGTCATAAGACCAGGAGCCGGGCGCACCGAACTGAGTAATGGCGGTACCTCTTCCACCTGTTAAGGAATATACATAACCTTCCCAATCAATGGCATGCATAACAGCAAGGCGGACATTTACATCATAGAAAGGTGAATTTTTGTCACCACTGGCGAACATGGCGTATTTAATCTGTCCAAGATCCGGTGCATCCAGAGCTATGTTTGCATAATTACCGTCAAGCATTCCGATGATTGTAGAATCTCCGGTGGGAAGTATATCGATTTCTTTGTTCATGAAAGCGGATAACTGAGCAGTAGTATCAGAAATCCATACAATTTTTAATTCATCCAGGTAAGGCTGCCCTTCGATCCAATAATTTTCATTTTTTACGAAAGTAATGTGTGAGCCCTGTACATATTCGGAGATTTTATAAGGACCGGTACCAACAGGGTTGATAGCTGCCCAGTCTTCACCGTTTTCGGTAAAAGCAGCAGGGGAGTAAACATATACTTCGCCAAGTATTGCTTCCCAATTGTTAGCCCAGGTATCATATGTAAGTACAACAGTATAGTCATCCTTAGCTTCATCAGAAACAGGTGTTCCAAGTTCGGAAGTTTTACCGCCTTCAACCATTTTATCAAAATTCCAGATTAAAGCTTCAGCATTAAAGTCTGTTCCGTCAGAGAATTTAATGCCCTGTTTCAGTGTAACTGTACAGGTAAGTGTTTCGGAATCGGCTTTAATGGAATCGGCTAACCAGCCATTTGTAAGTCCGTTTTCATCAATTCTTCCAAGAGACTCAAGTGCAGGAGCTGCGGATATTCTGTCACCGGTTGAGGCAGAAAAGGGAAGGAAGAAAGTAGTGGGTTCCTCTGCGTAACATAAAGTTATGCTTCCGCCACTCTTATCATCTCCGGGCGTTGAGGTAGTCTCTGCTTCTGCAGGTGTTCCAGTCGCAGTATTAGTACTGTTGTTAGAGCTGTTTTTGTTACCGCAAGCTGTTAATGAACTGACAATTAACACAGTTGCCAGTAAAAGAGCTATAACTTTTTTCATTTTATATCCTCCTTGATATTTAAATTTGCAGCATGTTATAATACGTTGTGCAAATTTGATATTTTGTATTTTAAATTTACCTAAAAAACAGTCAGGTTGCATTATATCTGTAATACAATAAAAATGGGTTTATCTGTTTCAACAACACACCGGTGAGACATTCTTTCGACATCTTTCAGCATATGGAAAATTAAACCAGGAAAAAGTGGATTGAAAAGTTATTGTAATCTATTATAATGAGTATAAGAGCCGCCGGTACGGCGGATAGCAGCCAGGAGTATCATTGGTTACGATAGGAGGAGGGTTATCAGTGGTAAATGTAGAGCTCGTCAGGGATTATGTTACGAAAATTCATCGTCAGCTTGGTATAAACATTAATATCATGAATGAAAAAGGAATTATTATTGCAAGCGGTACACCCTCCCGTGTGGGTGATTTTCACCTGGTTGCCTACGAACTGATTAAGAGCAAAAATTTTGTCAGTATTATAGAAAAGACCTCCGAGGATCTAATCGGTGTTGCCGAAGGTGTTAATCTTTTATTGGTAGAACGTATGGAGCCAATTGGTGTAGTAGGGATTTCCGGTAATCCGGAGGAAGTAATGCCTATGGCAAAAATGGCCAAGCTGACTATTGAGTCCTTTTTCTTTCACCGCAATACCAGCCAATCTGACCTGATAGAGGCTCAGAATATCAGTAAGTTCCGTGATGCCCTATTATTTGAACAGCCTATTAACCCCTCCCGCATCTTTCAACTGGCAACGGAGGTGGGCATTCGAGATAATGTTTATCGGACAACGGTTATAATTCATGCCACCGGAGACAATTCCAAAGAAGCCAGTCAGTATATCTACCAAAGCTATTTGACCACTATGAAAAAAGCCCAGGATATTTTGCTTCCCATTGACGGACAGCATCTCATATTAATGAAATCCTTTCCGAAATTCGAGCCCGCTTATTTCAGAGAGAACATGAAGGAGCTGTTTGATTATTTTACGGATATCCTTGGGGTAAAACGGGAATTCAAAGATTTCGTTAATATAAAGTTTTATTATACCATACCGACAGATTCTCTGATACATTACAGAAACTCCTATGACTGCCTTAAATGGCTGGAGGATCACGTCAGGTTCCGCTCGGAATCCATTTATTTTATGAATGACTATCTGATTGATTATATGATTAACAGCATAAGTCCGGATCTTCTCAATCCGATTTTTGACAGTTATAGGGATATCGTCGACAATTATCTGGACAAAGAACTTTTTCATACAACAGCCATAGCATTGGCAGCAACTAACATGAAGCCCGCAGAAGCTGCAAAGGAGTTATTTGTTCATAAGAATACGGTGCTGGCGCGTACCAAGAAGTTTAAGGAAATACTGGGATTACAACCCTTAAGCAATACAAATGACGCTATACTCCTTCTGGCTATTGACAGTTATTTATCGAAACATTATTAATAATGATAAAAGTAGTAAGAATTTATATAAATCTATAATTAAAAAAGAGTTCGAAGCCAAAAAAGAATTAGAAACCAAAAAGAATTAGAAACCAAAAAGAATTAGAAACCAAAAAGAATTAGAAACCAAAAAGAATTAGAAACCAAAAAGAGTTCGAAGCCAAAAAGAATCTGAAGCCAAAATGGGTTTGAAATCAAAAAGTTTTGAAACCCATGAGAATCTGAAACTAATAAGAAATATAAGCTAATAAGAAGCATAAACAAATATGAATAAGAGGCTGCTGCAAATGAATGGATACTGGAAGAAGCCCTCTGACATTCTATATGTACTCTGCTTAAAAGAAAAGCTGTTGATTTGGTAGATAGAAAACATACAAATTTGTATGTTTTTTTGAAAAAAATCAGCAGCTTTTCTTAAAATCCGTGTATTGAGAAGGTCATAGGGTTTCTTCTGGCAAAATATTTAAATGCAGCAGCCTTCTTATTTGTATAAAAATAGAAGGTTGTTCGGACTATCCCGCGGTATTGTTTTGCTAAAACAATATTCCAACTACTTTGTGTGTTAACAGCATAATGCGCTTAGATGTAAATTTCTATACAATGAGAACATGCCGGATAAGCAATGCGGCCTCTGGGCGTGTTTGTAAAACCATTGTGACATTCTGACGGTTCCACTTTGCGAATATTGCGCCCCCTAATTTGTGTTGCAGATTATTGCATCCAGATATCATGCATTGTCTTGCGTAAAGAGGAACTTAAGTCTGTCGCAAAGAGTTTTCAGACACGCTCTAAACAAGGGAAGCATCCGTTAGAAAGTTATGAGTGCGGACCGAATAGGCAAAATAAAGGAATACATAGAAGTAGTGGAGGTTCAGAAATGGGAAGGTATATCCTGAAAAGATTAGGCCAGACAGCTGTTGTAATACTCATATTATCATTTTTGGTATTCATGCTGGTATCCATGCTGCCGGGTGATCCGGTTTATGCGATGTTAGGAGGAGAGATTTCACAAGAAACCTATCAAAGATGGTATCAGGCATTGAATTTGGACAAACCGATTATAGTCAGATATTTTTTATGGCTGTGGGATGCTATACGATTAGACTTTGGAGTATCCGCCAGTTATCACATGCCGGTGGTAGATGTTTTAGCAGAACGTATACCTACGACTCTGTATTTTTCACTGCTGTCATTTGTTATCAGTATCCCTATCGGAATTCTGTTAGGTATACTAAGCGCTATTCACAGAGGTAAGAAGACAGATACTATCGTAACGATGACTGCAAACATCACCTGCTGTCTGCCTCAGTTCTGGTTAAGCGTTCTGTTCTTATACATATTTTCGATGAAACTGGGCTGGCTTCCGGCCTTTGGATTCACTTCACCTACAGTGGATTTTGTGAAGAGCATGAAACAGACCATTATGCCCTTAACCTGTCTGACCCTGGGTGGAATAGCTTCTATTGCACGTCAGACAAGATCCAGTATGCTGGAGGTTATCCGTCAGGATTATGTTCGTACAGCTAGATCAAAGGGATTAGCAGAAAAAAGAGTAATTTATCTTCATGCATTAAAGAATGCATTGATTCCCGTTATTACCTTAATGGGCTTAAGACTTGGTATGCTTATTGGTGGTTCTGTGTTCGTTGAGTCTGTATTTAACATACCCGGTGTAGGGACCTTGTTCGTAAAAGGTATTCAGGCACAGGATATTCCTTTGATTCAGGCCTGTGTACTTATGATTGCATTTGTATCCAGTGCGGTAAATGTAATAACGGATATCGTGTATGCAATCGTAGATCCCAGAATTCGACTGGATTAGAAGAGAGGTGAAGTNNCAATGGAAGCACAAAAGGATTTAGTAGCGCATAAAGAGTTAGTAAAAATGCGTAAGAAAGAAAACAGAAAGAAATTTATCAGAACCCTGTTTAACAGAAAGATTGTTTTAATCAGTTTTGTAGGAGTTATCGTTTTTATATTAGTTGCTATCTTAGCGCCGGTTTTGGCGCCTCATGACCCCAATAAGACCAACTTAATGGACAGTTTGCAGAATCCCAGTATGAAATACCTACTTGGCACGGATAATTCGGGACGAGATATCTTAAGCCGTATCCTGTACGGATCACAGGTGTCATTGTTAGTAGGTGTGCTGGCAGTAGTAATTGCCTGTGCCATCGGAACCTTCTTTGGTATGGTTGCGGGTTTCTTCGGAGGAGCCATTGATGACGTTATTAACCGTGTCAGTGAAGCCATACGTTCCATTCCACAGATTATCTTTGCAATGGCTTTGTGTGCGGTATTTGGCGGCGGTATCTTAAACCTTGCCATTGTACTTGGTATATCCAATATGGCTATCTACATCCGTATGATGAGAGGACAGGTACTTTCTATTAAAGAAACAGATTATATCATGGCAGGTAAGCTGCAGGGTAACAGAAGTTTCCGTTTGATGTTCAAGCACATACTGCCAAACAGTATATCACCTATTATTGTAACAATGACACAGCAGGTAGGACAGACCATTCTTGCAGAAGCAGGTTTAAGCTTCTTGGGACTTGGTATTAGCCAGCCCACAGCTTCCTGGGGAAGTATCGTAAGTGACGGAAGAAATTATCTGCTGCAGAATCCGACTTTTTCCATCGCACCGGGTGTCTGTATTGCATTGCTGGTTATATTCCTGAATACTCTTGGTGATGGTGTAAGAGATGCATTGGATCCAAGGCTCAGAGGTGAAATCTAACAGGAGGAACAAAAGTATATGAGTCATCTTTTAGAGATAAATAAAATACAGACCTGCTTTATGACAAACGGTTCCAGAGTACGTGCAGTTGATGGTGTCTCCTTATATCTGGACAGAGGAGAGATCATAGGAATCGTTGGCGAGTCAGGCAGCGGTAAATCAGTAACGATGCTCAGTGCCCTGCAGTTAATAGGTGCACCGGGAAAGGTAGAAAGCGGAGAAGTGCGCTTAGAAGGCATTGATGCCAATCTGCTTGAATATGATGCCAACAGTGCCCAGATGAGAGACGTAAGAGGCGGTCGAATCAGCATGATCTTTCAGGAGCCTATGACCTCGTTAAATCCTGTATTAACAATCGGATTTCAAATACAGGAAAATATCATACAGCATTTAAAGCTTAGTAAAGAAGAGGCAAAAGCCAGAACCATCGAGATGTTAAAGCTTGTTAAGATACCAGATGCAGAACAGCGTTTTGATTATTATCCCCAGCAGTTCTCCGGTGGTATGCGACAGAGAATCATGATAGCCATGGCAATGTCTTCAAAGCCTGATATCCTAATAGCCGACGAGGCTACAACTGCTCTTGATGTTACCACCCAGGCACAGCTGCTTGAAATGATAAGGGACATTGCCAAGGAAACCAATACAGCCGTTATCATAGTTACTCATAACCTTGGTATCGTAGCAAGATTCTCTGAGAGAATTTATGTTATGTATTCCGGAAGTGTAATGGAAACAGCCGAGACAGCAGAAATCTTTAAGCAGCCGGAGCATCCTTATACCAAAAGTTTGTTAAGGGCCATTCCAAGACTGGATGATCCGAAAGACCGCGTACTGATTCCCATTGACGGGCTTCCACCGAATCCTGCCACCAGACCGGATTACTGTCCGTTTTATGATCGTTGTGAGTATCATATGGACAAGTGTCTCAAAGGTCTTAAGCCAGAGCTTAAAGAAGTGGGAAAAGGCCATTACGCAGCCTGCTGCCTGACCCAGGAAGAGATGCAGGCAAAAGAGGAAGAAGTAAGAAACAAACCTCAGAAAGCTGCACCGGTCAGAAAGTTAAAAGATGAGATTTGCCTTGAGACCAAGAATGTAAGAAAATCCTTTCCGATTTTTAAAGGGATGATGCGTAAAAAAATTGGTGAAGTAAAAGCCATTGAAGAGATCTCCTTTAAGGTGAGAAAAGGTGAAACCCTTGGAATAGTAGGAGAATCCGGCTGCGGTAAGACTACCATGGCACGGTGTATCATGAGAGTATATAAACCGGATGAAGGCAGTATTGTCTTCGATGGTACCGATATTGCAGGCTTTAAGGATAAGGAAATGAGACCCTTCAGGTCTAAGATAGCCATGATTTTCCAGGATCCATATTCCTCTCTTGATCCCAGACAGTCAGCCGGTTCCATTGTGGGAGAAGCCTTAAAGATAAGCAAAAAGTACAAATCACAGAAAGAATATGATGACAGAGTAGATGAATTGTTTCGGTTGGTTGGCCTGGATCCAGCCTTAAAGGACAGGGTACCTCATGAATTTTCAGGCGGGCAGCGTCAAAGAATCGGTATAGCAAGAGCTCTTTCTTCTGAACCGGACTTGATTATCTGCGATGAGCCTATATCGGCACTGGATGTATCCATACAGGCGCAGATTATCAACCTCCTGGAAGAACTGCAGGCCAAGTTAGGTATCAGCTATATGTTCATTGCCCATGACCTTGCAGTAGTAAAGCATATCAGTGACAGAATCCTTGTAATGTATCTGGGACGTGTGGTAGAAATTGCGGAATGTGAGGCACTTTATAACAATACCTTACATCCCTATACCAAAGCCCTGCTGGCAGCGGTACCTGTTGCTGACCCCGAAGTGGAGGCACAGAGAAAGCGGGTGCCTATCCAGGGAGAAGTTCCAAGTATCGTAAACAGACCAAAGGGCTGTCCTTTTAATGACCGCTGCAGTCATGCTATGGATTGCTGCCGTGAAAAGGTTCCGCAGCTTAAGGATGTGGGAGGCGGACACGAAGTAGCATGTTTCCTGTATGATAAGAAATAGGTTGTAAGGATGCATCGGGGTGTGTTTGAAAATGATGCAACCCAGGCGTTGTCATGGGTATTCCGGGTGAAAGAAAAATCAGAAAAGAAAGGATGCCACCAGCAGATTCTTTCACTCTGTTATAAATAGTAAGTGTGGCAGTATCGCAGATATGAAAGCGGTACGCAATGGGTACAAGTATGTTTGAGAGTAAGATTAAGGTACAGATTCCGATTCTTTCAAGTGATTCGGATGAGAAACTGCTTTTTGCAAAACAGATGGGACTAAAAAATGTCTTTGTAATGTTTAGGGATGAGGACAGTAATTATGACTCTGTAATGCGTTTTTTTGAAAGATGTGCTAAATTTGATTTAACAGTTAACGATGCAGGTAATGTAAATATGTATAAGCATCCTTCCATCCACTTAGGCCTTCCGGAGAGGGATGAATGGATTGCAAAATACAATGATTTTAACCGAGTTTTAGGTAAAGCCGGTATCAGAGTGGGATACATCACCTGGGATCAGGGACGTGTATCCACCACACGTTTTGCAGTAGGGGAGCATACCAGAGGTGCAGTTGGAAGAATCGTAGATATGGAGGAGCTGAACAAACGCCCTCTCTTCTTCGATCGTGAATATGAGAAAGAAGAGATGTGGAATAATTTCAAATACTTCATGGATCGAGTACTTCCTGTTTGTGAGGAAGCGGATATCCGTCTGGCCCTACATCCCAATGATCCTCCGGTTCCGACTTTAGAGGGGGTCTGCAATCTTATCCAGTCTGCTGAGGATTATAAGAGAGCCTTTGATATGGTTGGTAACAGCCCTTATCTGGGAATGAAATTCTGTGTTGGCTGTTGGTTGGAAGGCGGAGACAGATTTGGTAACCTGTTAGAGGATATCAAGTACTTCGTAGAGAGAAAGAAAGTACATATCGTACATTTTAGAAATGTGAGCAATACACTTCCCTATTTTGAGGAAACCTTACTGGAAGACGGTTACATGGATATGTATAAGGTTATGAAGCAGTTCGTGGAATGCGGTTATGACGGTGCAATGCATTGTGATCATGTTCCTGATTTTACGGAAGGCTGCGGCGGGAAAGAATCCGCTTTTGCATATTCCACAGGTTATTTAAAGGCTTTGATCCACGGTGCTACCGCAGAGCTCAACGCAGAAACTGGAAAAAAATAATAGCCAGGAATAACAGAATGCAGTATAGTTAATTTAGTTCATGCTATTCAGTACATCGGATAAGTTCACACTGAATAGTCTCTGTTAGTTATTCTTTGGAGGTGCCGTTATGGAAGAATTTCAGAATAGTAAAGCTACATTTCAAGGGATTGTCAGAAGTGATAACCGGGTTGGTACGAGGAATTATATCGGTGTAATAGCAACGGAAAATGAATCGGCAACCGTTGCCAGACAGATTGCGGATTATTTTACAGCTGACCGTCTGGCTGGTTTCAGAAATATAGACGGAGTAATTCCTTTTATCACTACATTAGGCGGAGCGTTGGATATCAAAGGACAGATTTTAGAAGTCATGCGAAGAACCATGCTTGGTTATATAAATAACCCTAATATCGGCGGTATGCTGGTGGTTTCGCTTCATGATAATAAATACAGCGTAGAGGGATTTTTTGAAGCTGAACAGTTAAGCGAAGGCCCTTTTTTAAAGAAATTAGTAGTATGCAGAGAAGGCGGAAGCCGGAAAAGCGTAGAAAAGGGAATAGATATCGTTTACGGAATGCTGCAAAAGGCAAATGCAATAAGCAGAACCACCGTCTCTGCTGATAAACTGATAGTTGGACTAAAATGCGGCGGTACCAATAAACTCTCCGGGATATCCGCGAATCCGGCACTTGGTGTAGCGGCGGATCTGTTAGTCGGAGCCGGTGCAACGGTTATATTAAGTGAGACCATGGAGTTATACGGTGTCCAGGAGGAATTGTTAAAAAGAGCTGTCAATGAAGAGGTACACCAAAAGCTGGTGAACCGTCTGAACTGGTGGGTGCGGGCAGTGCAGCTAAAGGAACTGCTGGCCTCCGGAGAAGAATTTCGGGGAGAGTTCTGGAATATCGATCATTCCTATCTTGAGGAACAGGCCTATAAAGGTGTTGGACTAAAAAAGTCGGGGACAACTCCCCTTATGGAGGTGTATCAATATGCGCAGCCTGTCAGACAGAAGGGGCTGGTATTTATGGATACACCGGGATACGATGCTGTTGCGGTTACCGGGCAGATTGCCGGAGGTGCAACAATGATTGCTTATACTACCGGGACAGGCTCCTGCTTTGGAGCCTATCCATCGCCGGTGGTTAAGATGGCGGCATCCGATGAGGTTTATGAAAGTATGCTTTCCGATATTGATATGAGCTGCGGCGGTATCTTAAAAGGGGAAGCGGATATAGAAGAAACCGGAAGACGGATCTTTGAACGATTATTAAGAGCTGCCTCCGGGGAAAAATCAAAAGCGGAACTTAATTGTGTCGGCAGAAACGAATACTCGCCCTGGCAGATTGGTTCTATAGGCTAGATTACAGCCTGTGATTGTTACTGGATACAAGAGTGAAAGAAAAACCCTTTCACTCAAAAAGAACCTCAAAAGAGCACAGCAGTGTTAATTTTACGGCTCTTTCATCAGATTTTATGCCGCTAAGGGCGGTGAAACGGAGGAAAATATGAAATTAGGATTTATAGGACTTGGTATAATGGGAAAACCAATGAGCAAGAACCTGATCAAAGCAGGCCATGAGTTGGTTGTATCTGATATAAATGAAGCTNNCAAATGAATTAAAAGAACTGGGAGCAAAAGCAGTTGAAAACGGAGCAGCAGTAGCAGCAGAGTGTGATCTGATCATAACCATGCTTCCCAACTCTCCTCATGTAAGAAGTGTTATCCTTGGTAAAGGCGGAATTCTTGAGACAGCAAAGGCAGGAACGGTAGTAATTGATATGAGTTCTATTGATCCCATGGAATCCAAAGCTATCGGTGCAGCAATGGAGGAAAAAGGTGTAGAGCTTATTGATGCACCAGTAAGCGGTGGAGAACCCAAAGCAGTTGACGGAACTCTTTCTGTTATGGTTGGCGGTAAGAAAGAAAGCTTTGATAAATATTATGAATTATTAATGAGTATGGCTGGTTCCGTAGTATACGTAGGAAGCCTTGGCTCCGGTAATATTGCAAAACTGTCAAATCAGATGATTGTAGCACTTAATATCGCAGCTATGTCTGAAGCACTTACCCTGGCTAAGAAAGCCGGCGCTGATCCTGAACTGGTATACCAGGCAATTCGAGGCGGACTGGCAGGTTCTACGGTATTGGATGCCAAAGCACCAATGGTATTAAATCGTAACTTTAACCCTGGTTTTCGAATTGAGCTACATATAAAGGATCTAAACAATGCATTAAATGCAGCACATACAATCAGTGCGCCTACTCCTTTAACAGCACAGGTAATGGAAATGATGCAGGCTTTAAAAGCAGACGGACATGAGAAGGAAGACCATTGCAGCATTGCTAAATACTATGAGAAAATTGCAAATGTAACTATCGAAAGCTAACAGGCAGGAAGAAGGAATACAATGTTTAAACCACAGGGTATTATACCACCTATTATCACACCCTTTACAGAAGCGGGTGAAATCAATGAGCCTGTTTTAAGACAATTGGTAGACCATTTGATTGGACAAGGCGTTCATGGCTTATTTCCATTAGGTACCACCGGAGAGTTTTATGCCTTGGATCGTTCAGAAAGCAAAAGAGTCCTGTCTATTGTAAAAGAGCAGACAGCAGGCAGGGTTCCGCTTTATGCAGGCGCAAATCATATCACCACCAGAGGCACCATTGAACTGGCACATATTGCGGAAGAAAGCGGTGCAGATANNCGAATACCTCATTGCCTGTCATCATATACAATAATAAACCGAAAACCAATGTTACCGTAACCCCTGAAACAATTGCAAGACTTTCTGAAATTCCGAATATTGTAGGAGTAAAGGACAGTACCGGTGATTTTACCAATACGGAGGAATATATCAGACTCACCAGAGGGAATGATAATTTCAGCGTATTGTTAGGAAGAGATACCTTGATATATGCCGGCTTGAGTTACGGAGCCACAGGAGCCATCGCCTCCTGTGCCAATGTAGCACCCGGTATTGCTGCAGATATTTACAACAAATACATGGCAGGTGACTTGCAGGGAGCGCTGGAGGCACAGTTCAAGCTGGCGCCTTTAAGGATTGCCTGCAATATGGGAACCTTTCCCCAGGCAATCAAAGAAGGCCTGAATATGCTTGGTTTCCCGGTGGGTAAATGCCTTGACCCTATAGCAGAGTTACTGCCGGAGGAAAAAGCAAAGTTACAAAAAGTATTATGTGATATGGGCTTGCTTTAAAGAGAGGGTTACACAGCACAGATGGGAGTAGTTGAATAGAAAGAGTTTTCAACCTCCCGATTTGTCTGTGTGCCTGGGCCCACAGATGGGAGTTAGTATGAAGAAATGTATTGTTATCCCCGATTCTTTTAAGGGTACATTAAGTTCCATGGAAATATGTGAGATTATGAGAAACAGCATTCACAAACACTATCCGGATTGTGAAGTAATTGAGATACCCATTGCGGACGGTGGCGAAGGAACGGTGGACTGCTTCCTAAAGACATTGCAGGCGGAAGCAATACAGATAGAAGCGGAAGGCCCCTATGGAGATAAGATTCCGGTAACCTATGCCAGAATGGGAGACTGTGCGGTAATAGAAGTAGCTTCCGCCGCTGGGCTTCCTATGGCAGAAAGACTGAACCGGCTGGATCCTTGCCATGCCACAACCTATGGTCTGGGAACAATCATGAAACATGCAATCTGCACCATGAAATGCAGGAAGCTGATAATCGGCTTGGGCGGCAGCTGTACCAATGACGGTGGAATCGGTATGGCGAAAGCTTTAGGCGGAAGATTCTATAACAAAGCAGGAAAGGAATTCTTTCCGGCGGCCTGTGAAATGGAACAGATTGAACGTATGGATATATCTGAAATTCGTAAACTGACGGAAGGTATTGAAATTATCGGAATGTGTGATATTGATAATCCGATGTTTGGTCCCTCCGGGGCGGCTTATGTCTTTGGGCCTCAGAAAGGAGCAGATCCTGACACGGTTCAGTTATTGGATAGACAGCTTAAGGCTCTGGCAAAAGCCATGGAAACTTCAACCGGAAGAGATGTCTCAAAGCTTTCAGGCGGAGGAGCAGCTGGTGGTCTTGGTGCCGGACTGGCTGTCTTTACGGAGGCTACGCTTAGATCTGGTATCCAGACTTTATTAGAGCTGGTAGGATTTGATGAGCTGGTACAGGATGCAGATATGGTCTTTACAGGAGAAGGTAAGATAGATGTTCAGAGTTTAAGGGGAAAAGCGGTAATCGGTATAGCTCAGCGGACGAAAAAATACAGTATTCCTGTTATTGCCGTTGTAGGAGCCATTGGCGATGGCGTGGAAGCAGCATATGATATGGGCGTCAGTGCGGTCTTTAGTATTAACCGTCAGCCTATGCCTTTTGACAAGGCACGCCATCTCAGTAATAACAATTTAGAAGGTACTATGGATAACTTGCTTCGTTATTATAAAAGTACCCATGGGATGTAAATTAATACCTCAAATTAAATTACATTTAGTTCAAATAGATATAGATAGAGCAAGGTGTCCTGAAAGGGTAGAACTTTTGGGGCATCTTGTTTTTTATCTAAAAATGATTTGGATTAAGTTTTATGGTTAATTTATTCAATTTTATGTATGATAATAATGAATATCAAAAAAGATTAGGTATCACAGGGGGATGGCGAATTACACAAAGCAGAAAAAACTCATGCTTCAATTCCAAGGCATAAGAAGTCCTAATTCTCTGAAGATTTTGTGCTGGGCATATAATAAAACAGATAACTCGCTTCGCTCAAACAATCTGTTTCATTATATAGCACAAAATATTCAGAGAAAAGGGCTTCTAATGCCTTTCCATAGGCGCATTCGTTCTTTCTGCTTTGTGTAATTCGCCTGAAATCATATGATAACTAGGTTTTTGATAAGTTGAATCAAATCTGTTAGTAAATGGAAGGTGAATCAATGAATTTGAGATAATATGAAGCATTTTTATATTCCTTTTTATTATCTGGTTGATGGATAAAAATTATATTTATAAGTGAATATTATCAATGAAAGACTGGGTTCCTTAAAATTTACTTATTTTTGTAGCATCATATGCCTATAATTACTGCTAGGTAGTTGAAATGAAAATATTTATATAATAAAATAAGCATTATATCGAGTAACGACTATCATTTGGGGTTATCAATTTAACAGGAAAGCTGGAATAAGATGAAAATACTAATAACGGCAGGGGGTACTACAGAACCCATTGACAGTGTCAGAAGTATTACCAATACATCTACCGGAAAACTCGGGAGTCTGATTGCAGAGAAATTTGATGCCATACCGGGAGTAACAGGCATTTATTATGTTTGCGGCAGTAGAGCCCTTATCCCCCAAGGAACCCGGGCAGAGATTACCCATGTAGATACAGTGGCAAGTCTGGAAATCGCTATTAAAAGTATCCTTATGCAGAATGAGATAGACATTATAGTTCACAGCATGGCGGTTAGTGATTACCGAGTGAATAAAGTAACCTCAGCGGCTGTTCTTGCAAATTGTCTGAACGCTGGCTTAAAAGCATCGCTGTCCGGATTGCCGGATATAACGGAGGATTATATTGTTTCCTTAATGGAAGCCTCCGAAACCATAATAAATACTGACGGTAAAATCCGCTCAGATATAAATAAGCTTATCTTAACCATGGAACAGACCCCTAAAATCATTTCGTTGTTTAAAGACATGACACCCAATGCAATTCTTACAGGCTTCAAATTATTGGATCATGTAAGTCATAAGGAATTAATGGATGCTGCTTATGGATTAATGGAAAAGAACAAATGCAGCTTTGTCCTGGCAAATGATTTAAAGGATATAACGGCAAAGGGACATGTTGGCTATCTGATAGACCAAGAGAAGAACTATGAAACTTACTTGACAAAAGAAGCTATAGCGGAAGCAATTGCACAGACGACTGTGAAACATCTGGCAGTCATTCGTGCAATGTAAAAGGACAATGATTATGCAAACCGCTTATAGCAGCAATCTTAGAAGGGAGAAGGGGAGGGCTTATGAAAGAGATTATACTAGGAATAACCGGGAGTATTGCGGCCTATAAAGCTGCAGACATTGCCAATCAGCTTACCAAGAAAAATATTACGGTTAATACGATTATGACAAGATCGGCAACTCAGTTTATAACACCTCTGACTTTGCAGACTTTGACAAAGAATAAAGTCTATGTTGATATGTTCGAGGAAATAGCCTATCCGGATGTTAGGCATATTTCCCTGGCACAAAGAGCAGACTGTTGTGTCATTGCGCCGGCTACTGCAAATATTATTGGGAAAATAGCCTCGGGTATTGCAGATGATATGCTATCGACTGTAGTTATGGCAATAAAAAATAAACCCATAATTATATGCCCCGCTATGAATACTGCCATGTATGAAAATCCCATAACCCAGGATAATATAAAGAAATTGATTTCCTATGGCTATAAATTTGTGGAACCAAAGGAAGCGCTGCTCGCCTTNNGAGATGTGGGGAGAGGTGCTCTTGCTGATATTGACACCATAATAGAGGCAATTTTAGAATCAGATGTATAAGGCGGAGGGGTTAATGACTATGCAGATAAAGATTGGTATTATTGGAGATTATGACGGGCGGCCTTCTCATTTGGCCACCCAGGAGGCATTAAAACATTGTGCCACTCAGCTGGGGTTAGAGGCAGTATATACCTGGCTGCCAACGACGGAACTAGAGGGCAGCTGCAAGGAACTTAAGAAATATGACGGCCTGTGGTGCGCGCCGGGAAGTCCTTATAAAAGCATGAACGGAGCTTTAAACGCCATAAAATATGCCAGAGAAGAAGATTATCCCTTTATTGGAACCTGCGGCGGTTTTCAGCATGCGGCCATTGAATACGGCAGGAACGTATTAGAGATAGAGGAGTTGAAGGATATGAGTTTCAGCCTGTATGAGCCTAATGAATACATAACCGCCTTGTCCTGCTCCCTTATCGGACAGACAAAGGAATTAAAGGTAGAGAAAGCTTCCATTCTTTCTGACATTTATGATAGTTCAGAAATAACTGAAAAGTATAATTGCAGTATGGAATTGAATAAAAAATTTCAGAACCAGCTGGACCGAAACGGCTTTCGTGTAATTGGGGTGGATGATAAGGGGGAGGCCAGGGTTATCGCTATTCCTGATAAAAGATTCTATCTGGCTACCTTGTTCCAGCCCCAATTAAGTTCAACTGCAGAGTTTCCTCATCCTATGATATTGGCTTATATAAGAGCAGTTCAGAAATTCAAAGCTTAAACTGTTCTTTGGTAAGGGTGTTGCAGATAAAAGATTTTACAATTTGCGTTAGAGAAATAATTAATTCAATAAGCTTGATAGAAAGAATAATAATTCCTTCTATCAAGCTTAATTTTGATTAAAATCCAGGTGCCGGTTAACGGTTAAGATAATAAAAAACGAAACCGCTAAAAGTTTAAACGGTAATATACCCAATCCAACTTAGCAATAGGGAATTTATGTAATTGCGCAAAGTAGCGCATGCGCATGGGGAAAAAGGATAATATTTAGAGTTAAAATAAAAAAATGTTTAATATTAGTGAAAATAATTTCGTGATTCTATAGCAGTTATAACTACAAGAAAAGTGAAAGCGCAACAATGATTGCGCATAAATAAGACTAATATTGTACATAATGCATAATATATTGTATTAAAAATATATAAATATGACAATTGAATTAAAAATAAATAATGATATAATAAAAACAGAACAACCGATTGAGCAAATTATATCGGGGAGGGACAAATGTCAAATCAAAATCAAAATGAGAAAGCAAATAAGAACATTTTATCCGGCAGTAAATTAACCATTGCCGACATTGCAGCAGAACTGGGTGTCTCAAAAACCACGGTATCCCGCGCTATATCAGGAAAAGGAAGGATTGGAAAGGAGACAATACAACGGGTTACTGAATGTATTGAGAAATATAATTATAAACCCAGTGCCATTGCAAAAGGACTGGCAAATTCAAAGACTTATAATATTGGAGTAGCTTTTCCGGCAGACGCCAATTTAAGCAGTACCCCTTTCTTTCAGATCTGCCTTTTAGGGGTGTGTGAAGTGGCAGCAGCAATGGATTATGATGTGGTTGTGACCACTGTGAAAGAGACGGATATCAACCTCTTAAAGAGAATTGTTGACCACCATAAGATAGACGGAATGATTCTGACCAGAAATATTATGAATGATATTGCAACGGAGTACTTAAAACAGAAAGGTATCCCATTTGTTCTGGTGGGTTCCAGTGCTGACGATACCATCGTACAGATTGATAACAATCATATGGAGGCCTGCGAAAAGCTTATTTCGTTACTGTTGGCAGATGGGGTGAAGAAGGTAGCCCTTATAGCCGGGGATAAAAAGCATATGGTAAACAGGTACCGCTGTGAAGGATATTTTAATGCTTTAAGAGCAAGGCAGGTACCAATAGAACAGGAGCTGGTATTTACGGACTGCGACAGTCCGGTGTTTATAGAACAGGCCGTGCGCAACATCTTAAAACGTCAGGTGGAATGCATTGTATGCACCGATGACGTAATCTGCACAAGGGTATTATCCTTATTGCGGGAGGAGGGCTTAACAGTCCCGGGAGATATAAAAGTGGCATCTTTCTATGACAGCATGCATTTAGAGACCAATAATCCGCCTGTAACTGCTGTTGGAATTGATGTGAAGGAGTTGGGGACAATTGCAGGCAAACGTCTGATTGAGATTATAAATGGGGACACAAGTACACATAAGACTATACTGGATTACGAAATCCACTTAAGGCGTTCAACGCAGTAAGAGTCAGACTAGGACTGGAGGTACATAAGTTGTGAATAAGAATGGGTTTTTGCATAAGCTAAAGAAATACAGGGTATTTTTGCTGATGATACTTCCGGCGGTAATTTATACACTAATATTTAGTTATATACCTATGGCGGGTATTGTCATGGCCTTTAAGAAGTATACCTATGCCGGCGGAATTTTCAACAGCCCCTGGAATGGTCTTAAGAATTTTGAATTTTTCTTTAAATCAGGACAAGCCTTTCTGGTAACAAAGAATACGGTGCTGTACAACCTGATGTTCATTGCATTTAATACGGTGCTTCAGATGACAGTAGCCATACTGTTAACGGAAATGAAAAACAAACATTTCCGTAAGATATCCCAGTCAGTTATGTTTCTTCCTTACTTTATATCCTGGGTTATCGTATCCGTAATCGCTTTTAACCTTTTAAGCTATGACTATGGCTTTATCAATGGAATACTTACGAAGCTCGGCTTTGGTAAGATTAATTTTTATACTACCGGTGCACTGTGGCCATTCATCCTGATTTTATTCAATGCCTGGAAGAGCGTGGGTTACGGCTCGGTAATGTNNGGGGGCAAATGTCTTTCAGCGTATCTTTAAAATAACCATACCACTTATGATGCCTACAGTAATCATACTTTTACTGCTTTCAGTAGGTGGAATCTTCAGAGGTAACTTTGATATGTTCTACAACCTGGTAGGTAAAAACGGTACCTTATATAACTATACGGATGTTATAGACACCCTGACCTTCCGAGCCTTAATTGCAAACAATGATTTTGGTATGGCGGCGGCAGCCGGTTTCTATCAGTCGGTGTTGTGTTTTATCACAATTTTGCTGGTAAATAAACTGGTTAGTGTATACAACAAAGATTACAGCTTATTCTAGGAGGGACAGTATATGAATGAAAATACAACTGCCGGATCAAAGAAAATAAAAAGAGGACTGGATTCTAGAGTTCTTGCTTTCTTTTCCTACTTTATCAATGGTGTGGTTGCATTATTTTGCCTGGTACCGTTTATTATGGTTATATCAGCTTCCTTCTCTTCGGAAGAAGCGATTAAATTAAACGGCTTTTCCTTATTGCCGCAGAACTTTACCTTGGAGGCGTATAGTACAGTATTTAAAGAACCCAGTGTTATATTAAGAGCTTATGGAGTAACCATTTTTCTTACGATTTTCGGAACGGTTGCAGGCTTATTCCTGCAGACTATGACAGCCTATGTATTATCCAGAAAAGAGTTCGAATGGCGAAATAAATTCTCCTTTTTCTTTTATTTCACAACTTTGTTTAACGGCGGTCTGGTTCCATATTTCGTATTGATGACCAGGTATTTAGGGCTTAAGGATAACTATCTGGCCCTGGTGCTGCCCCTGCTGTTCAGTGTCTACAATCTGCTGATCATGAAGAGCTATATTATGGGGATACCGGAATCTTTAATAGATGCCGCGAAAATAGATGGCTGCGGGGAATTTGGTACTATGGTAAAGGTTGTAATGCCGCTGCTAAAGCCTGCCATGGCTACGGTAGGCCTCTTTATCGCACTGGCCTACTGGAATGATTGGTATAATGCCATGCTCTATATCGGTAAGGATGAAATGCAGCCCTTGCAATACTTTTTATATGAACAGGTTAATAATATAGAAGCCTATAAGCGGTTGGTGGAATCAATGGGCGGTGGCAGTACGGCAGCGGTATCTGCAATGTCTATGCCCACTCAGTCCTTAAAGATGGCGTTGACAGTAGTAGTAACCGGACCGATCATTCTATTATACCCTTTTGTACAGAGGTATTTTGTTCAGGGTATTACAATCGGGGCGGTAAAAGGATAATATAGATCCGTTTTGGATTTATATAGAAGGTATACAAGAAAACTTATTAATGCAGAGGAGGATTACTATGAAAAAAAGAGTTTTATCCCTTATCATGATACTGACTTTAATAACAGCGCTCTTTGCAGGCTGCGGTAAGAATGATAATGCAGTGGGTACCGGCAAAGGAAAGGAAACAGGCAGCACAGATGGGGCAGAGAAGACATTTAATGGGGTGGACATTTCCAAGCCGGTTACGTTGAAGATGTACCTGTTAGGTGACAGGACAGCTGACTTTGATAAGGTCTATGCAGAAATCAATAAGAAGCTACAGGAAAAGCTAAATGCGACTGTGGAAGTAGAATTCCTTTCCTGGAGTGAACATGATAAGAAGTATTCTCTGTTATTCTCAGGCGGTGAGGATTTTGATCTGATCTTTACGGCAGCCGGCTGGGGACATTATGAGAATACAGTAGCCATGGGCGGTTTCTATGCGCTTACAAAAGATTTTATAAATACTTATGCACCGGATATCATGAAGGTTGTTCCCGAGGTAGCCTGGAGCCAGGCAACAATAGATGGCAGCATTTATATGGTGCCCAATTACCAGAATGAATTTGGAAATAACGTAGTGGGACTTCGCGGAGATTTACTGCAGAAGTATGGCTACAGTGATATTACAAGCTTTGACCAGCTGCTGGAGTTCTACGGAAAAGTTGCGGCAGGTGAACCTTCCGTATCACCTTTAGGTACCCAGGCAGGTGGATTATATTGCCAGTACCTGCTGGATAAAGGTATGGACACTGTAAGTGGTACTTCCACCAAGGAATTGTTCCTTTACAATACGGTAAATCCGGAGGATAAAACGATTACTTATGCACTTGACTGGGCTGGTTTTACAGAATACTGTAAATTAGCCAAAGATTTATATGACAAAGGTTACTGGTCTGCGGATTCCCTGGCAACGACAGAGGAACGACAGGACGGTTTCTTAAGTGGAACCTCTGCTTCCTTAATCTGGAATATTGGTACTGCGGAGACTTATGTAGATCAGGCCAATAAAGAACATCCCGAATGGAAAGCCCAGATTTTCGATACATCACCCAGTGTTCCCAAAGCAGTTAATGCCTATATAAACAATGGTATGGCAATCAATGCTACCAGCAAGAACAAAGAACGTGCCATGATGGTATTAAATGAGTTCTATACAAATCCTGAAATACAGGATCTTACTTCTTTGGGTATTGAAGGAACTCACTGGAAAGCAGAAGCGGATAACCAGTACAGTGTACTTGATGCACAGTCTAATTACGGTGTGGATGCAAATTGTAACTGGGGATGGGTGAATATGACCATCAAACGTACAGAATACAAAGCAAATCCTGATGAGGTAGATAATAAAGTTAAAGCTATTAAAGATTCCTGGAATGCAAATATCAAACCGGAGCACATTTACGATGGATTTACCTTTAATAATGCAAATGTAAGTTCACAGGCTGCGGCTGTTGAAACGGTCTTAGACCAGTACTATACCCCTCTGGTATTAGGGATGGCCGGAGATGTGGACACCGCCATTGCTGAACTTCGCAAGCAACTTGATAATGCAGGAATAAAGGCAGTTTATGATGAAATTAACAAGCAGGCTGAAAGCTATACAGCCGGCAAATAAGTAAGGATTTGCTAAATGTATAATGGGGACTGTAATTGCTCAGTCCCCATTTATGCTATTGGACAGAAATAGCAGCATCAGTTTCACAGAGTAACTTAAGTTCAAAAAAGCTGACACAAGAAAATTTAAGATAATTATGTTAGAGAGGTACTGGTTATGGACTTTATAAAAGGAATGGATATCTCTTTTTTGCCGGAGCTAGAGGAACTTGAAGCAGAATTTTATGATGCAGACGGAAATAAGAAAGAAGTATGGGAACTGTTAAAGGAAAATGGAGTGAATTCCATTCGCCTTCGTATCTGGAACGAACCTGAAAAGGTACCTGAATCCGGGGGTTATTGCAGCCTGGAACAGACCATTGCAATGGCAAAGCAGATAAAACGGAATGGAATGAGTTTTTTTCTGGATTTCCATTATTCCGACTGGTGGGCAGATCCCGGTAAACAGGTAAAACCTAAGGCCTGGGAGAAGCTTGGGTTTCATGAACTGGTACAGGCAGTATATGATTATACCAGGGAAGTACTTCTTAAAATGGAGGAAGAAGGGGTACTGCCGGATATGGTTCAGACAGGAAACGAAATCAGAAGCGGTATGTTATTTCCTGAAGGAGAGGTACCAAATTACAGACAGCTGGCATTGCTGGTTAATTCCGGAATACAGGCAGTCAGAGATTTGAACCATGAAATAAAAATTGTAATTCATTTAGACCAGGGGGGCAGATATTATTATCTGCAGGAGTGGTTTGATGCAGTAATGGCTGCGGGGCTTAAGGATTATGACATCATCGGTGTGTCTTATTATCCTTTCTGGCATGGAAGTTTTATGGATCTTAAGGATTCCCTTGTAAAGCTGGTTAAACGTTATGGAAAACCCATTGTGGTGGCTGAAACAGCCCATGCCTGGAGAAATGCAGGGGATGGTTTCATTGGAGAACAGCAGGAGAAAATTGCTGGTTTTCCGGCAAGTCCCTGGGGACAGAAGCAAGTATTGGATTTGGTGATGAATANNCTCACTGGAACAAGAGATGGGGCTTGGCATATATTATTGGGAACCGGTGGTACTGCCTTTGGAAGGTAAAGGCGGCTGGTGGAGCAATATGGGAGTATTTAATGAAAAGGGAGAGGCGCTGCCTGCCCTTAGCAGTTTTCGCTTTGTCAGAGAGAATTTCAGACAGAAGGAAATTGCTAAAATCTATGAACCGGAGAAAATACTTCAAAAGCTTGGTGAAGAAGTAAAATTACCGGAGAGTATCAAGGTGCTGTATTATGATGGTGAGAGTGATGAAATAAAAGTAACATGGGAGAAATTCTTAGCAGAAGAGACAGGGGATTTCAGTATTAGTGGTAATCTGGAGTCAATCGGAAAAACGGTTGAAATTGATATTCAAGTTGTGGAGTATATTGAAACCAGTCATAATTACATAAGAAATGCAGCCTTTGAAGACGGACTTCGAGGCTGGGAAATAAAGAGTGAGGACAACCGGGTCAAAGTGGAGCTGTTACAGGAATTTGATGAGCCTTTCCCTGCTCCGCCTTCCAATTATGTTTATGTAGAAAGCCCTGTAAATTTCACCTGGAAGCTGGAAAGAAAGGTGGAGGGGTTAACGCCAGGTAACTATAGTCTGTCGGTAGAATACAGAGGCACTAATACTACAGGTGTAGACGTAAGGCTATTTGCCGGAGATACGGATAGTAATTNNATTATAAGGAACTGGTTATATATCCAACGGATGAAAATTGGGTAACCTATGAGCTGCCTGATATTATGATAGAGAGAGACAGCGTAAAGCTTGGCATGAAAATTGTATCGCCTCCGGTATTTGGAAAAATACGAAAGTTCAAATTAAGAAAAATTGAGATGCAATAGGATTATGGTTGAGAGAAAATATGACTACAGAAAGGATGCCACAATTAGGATTCTTTCAGCCTGGATTTCAGTGGCGGTACCACAGGGCAGCCTGGGGTATGCAAGGTAAGAAAAATGAACAGAATTGAGTATGGATTTACTTCTAAGTATATGACAAAGGACGGTAACCCCTGGTTTCCGATTATGGGGGAATTTCATTACAGCCGTTATCCAAGAAAGTATTGGAAGGAATCCCTTTACAAAATGAAGGCAGGAGGCGTTGAAACCGTATCGACCTACGCTTTCTGGCTTCATCATGAAGAAATAGAGGGAGAATATGATTTTACCGGACAGAGAGATTTAAGAGCCTTTGTAGAAACGGTTAAAGAGACAGGCCTGACATTATTCCTAAGAGTCGGACCCTGGTGCCATGGAGA
The DNA here is from genome assembly GCA_002434335.1 of Lachnoclostridium sp. UBA6558. Classification (GTDB taxonomy): domain Bacteria; phylum Bacillota; class Clostridia; order Lachnospirales; family Lachnospiraceae; genus Anaerocolumna. The sequence goes on from DJJW01000067.1 coordinate 67,908, forward strand.
GGCCAGAAACGGAGGACTGCCGGACTGGCTCCTTAAAAAACCATTTGAACTGCGTACCAATAATGAAGAATACTTTTCAGAAGTAAGGCGTTATTATGGTAAATTAGCTGAACAGGTTGAAGGACTTCTTTATCAGGATAACGGCCCTATTATCGGGGTACAGATAGAAAATGAGTATGGTCATTGCGGCGGTCTGCAAGGCGAGGCAGGAGAAGAACATATGAGACGCCTTACCGCTATTGCAAAAGAAGTGGGACTTAAGGTACCTTACTATACAGCAACGGGCTGGGGCGGAGCTGTTACGGGAGGTTTGCTTCCGGTAATGGGCGGATATTGTGAAGCGCCTTGGGATCAGAGGCTTACAGAAATCGAACCCAGTGGAAACTATGTATTTACTACAGAACGAAACGATCATAATATTGGCAGCGATTATGGATTTGGAACGGGTATAACCTTTGATATCTCCAAGTTCCCTTTCCTTACAGCCGAATTAGGCGGAGGAATGCAGGTTACGCACCATAGAAGACCGGTAGCACATCCTAAGGATATCGGAGCAATGTCCATGGTTAAGCTTGGCTGCGGTGTAAATCTTCTGGGCTATTATATGTATCATGGGGGAACCAATCCCAAGGGGAAAGTAACCACTCTTCAGGAATCCAGAGAAACCGGATACCCCAATGACCTTCCGGTATTCAGCTATGATTTCGCAGCTCCCATAAGGGAATACGGACAGATGTCCGGTACTTTAAAGGAAATCAAGATGATAGCCATGTTTATAAAGGATTTTGGAGATACTTTATGCGAGATGGATACCTATCTGCCGGAGAGTAATCCCTTATACCAGACAAATTTTAAAGATTTAAGGACATCGGTAAGAAGAAACGGAAAAAGTGGTTATCTGTTTGTTAATAATTATCAGAGAAGATATGTGATGGCAGAGCATAAGGCTACGGTGCTTGAGGCAGATACTGGTGAAGGTATCCTTCGCTATCCGGTTCGTGATATTGTAAATGAGGACTTCTTTTTCCTGCCCTTTTATATGCCGGTAGGAGATGGAGAACTAAAATCAGCTATGGCAACACCCTTATGTATATTACATAACAGTGAGAAAGAAAGTTATGTTTTCTATACAGATACCACTCCTGCATACGACTGGGTGAGTAAGCCTGAAAAGGCGGAGGTTCTTACTATAACCAGAGAAGAGGCACTTAATTCCTGGAAAATATGCTTGGCTAGGGAACATCTCCTGCTTCCAAAAGGAGAGGTAGTGGAATCGGAGGACGGATACGTAATCCTGAGTCGAAACAGTGACCAGTTAAGAGCATATCCTGCGTTACCGGCTGCACCCTCCGGATACCAGTATGCTGGAGAAAAAGCAGGTTTTGTGGTTTATGAATGCCTTGCAAAACAACCTTCTGCTGCAGTAGAATATAATCTACTGAAAGAAGAAGCAGACAGTAAAATCAAAGTGTATGAATTTACAATTGATTATCCAGCCGATGCAGAGGATTGCTTCCTGCAGGTTGATTTTGGAGGAGATACTGCAAAGCTTTATATTGATGGCGAATGGGTGGATGACTGGTACTATACCGGACAAACCTGGGAAATCGGATTGAAGCGTTATGGGTTCCCGGAGAAACTCCAGATTGAAATAGAGGCATTGGAAGAAAATGCTGAACGCTACCTGGAGAAATGGCCGGTGTTCAGAAATGGAGTTGCCTGTGATATCAATCAGGTAACAGTTGAAACTGAGTATGTGTATGCTTTGAAGAAATAATATAGATGAAATTCTGAAATCAAATGTTTAAGTGGCATAGGAACGATTAACAATTTGATAATTCTGGATTATAAAAATTCCTGTACACATACCGAGGTGAGATTATAATTCACTTATCCTTTAACGCTGTAACAGGAATTCATAAATTCAATCTACAAGCAGTAAGTATGGTTAACGGGTAATTATTTTGAATTGCAATACTAATAATACGTTACAGAAAGAGGGTTTGAGGCATCTGAATTCAGATGTTTTCAAGCCCTTTTTCCATTTCAACTGTTAGTTGAATAAAATTCAAGCACAAGTTTATTGTAGTCTTGGGATGAATTCTATATACTGGTGTACAAGAAAGCTTTCTCATTAGATAAACAGTTGTAAAAGGATAAATATAGTCTATGAAGGTTTGTGCAGAAAGAAAAATATTTGGTTAAGTACAGATGGGAGGATATATGGAATTTCAGGAAAATGTAAGGAATACGATTATTACCTTAAGAAAAGAAAAGGGGATTACCCAGGATGTATTGGCATCAGCACTTGACATTAGTGTACAGGCAGTATCCAAATGGGAGACAGGAGGTTCTCTTCCGGATATCCTGCAATTGCCAAGAATAGCTCAATTTTTTGGTGTATCTATCGATTATTTATTTTATGGAGATCTACAGATAAAGGAAATGATAGCAGAAGAATTGCCAAATGATAATATTATACGTATCCTTCAATTCCAGGGGAACCGGATGATTGATGCAAGACGTTGGAACAGAGAAGAACATATCAATCTAAAGATACCTGCTGAATTAATAAAAGAACCGGTACTTAATTTTGAAATATGGGGCAATGCAAATATTGATGGAGCGGTAAGCGGTTATGTAGAAAGTGAAGGTACTGTATGCTGCGGAAATATAAACGGTTATGTGGAGAGTGGTGGAGGTGTAAATTGCGGTAATATTGGGGGATATTTAGAATGTGGAGGGGGAGTAAACTGCGGTAATGTCGGCAGTTATGTGGAATGCGAAAACAATATAAGCTGCGGCAATATAAGCAGTTATGCTGAGAGTGGTGGTTCTATAAGCTGCGGAGATATCGCAAATCGTGTGGAATGTGAGGGGGATTTAAAGTGCAGTAACATCCACGGAGGTGTAGAATGCCAGGGAGATATCCAGTGTGAAACTATACTGGGGAACGTGGAATGTGAAGGTGGTATTACTTTCACAAAAGCATGATTTGTATAAGAAATTATATTTGATAGTTAACGAGGCACTTTGCTGGAGAAGCAAAGTGCCTTGTTATATTGCGATAGTCTGCAATAGTAGTGATAAATTTATAATATAACTGATGTAAGCATAAAAGGGGTGTGCTAAAATGTAAAAGAATGTATTTATAAAATCAAGCTGCTAAGGCTTTTCAATATAAGAAGGGTTCCCAGTAATTATTTGAAAACAGTGGATTTCATAAGTAAGAGTTAAAGGATGGAACCTATAATTACTGGATGCAGTTATAGGTACTTAATGGCAAAAAGCGATAGAGCGTAAAAGATAATCTAAATGAAAGGATGCCAATTGAATGTGGCAATATTGCAGATTTATGTGTAATATCTAAGGGTGTAATATATGAATGAACCGGTTTTGGAAACAAAGAGAATTATATTAAGATCACTTACAGCAGACGATGCAGAGGCAGCTTACCTTTGGCTTAATGATGAACGTGTTACCAAATATATGCCCTATGCTACATATACAAGTATTTCTGATGTAAGAGATTGGTTGGATAGTCTGAAAGAAGAGGATAATTTTCATTTTGGTTTTGTATTAAAAGAGAATGGTCTGCTTATAGGAAGTGGAGATATAGGCCTTAACAAAGGTTTTTGGGATTTTGGTTATAATATCCGGTATGATTACTGGAATCAGGGGCTTACAACAGAGGCAGCCAAAGCTATGATAAAATATGCTTATGATTGCCATGGTGCCAGAGACTTCAGTTCAAATCATGCCATAGCGAATCAAGCGTCCGGGAGAGTTATAGAAAAGTGTGGACTGCAGTTTTATGAATATGGTGAGTATCGTAAATTTGATGGCAGCGCAGTATTTCATTCTAAATTATATCGGGCACATTTTGAGGAATTAAGCTTTACCTTATAGGTATAGATTAATGTCGTGCATCTTGTGCTGATATAGTGACTGAGAAAAGTAGCAAAGTGAATTTCCATATAATAAAAAGACGGTACAATATATTATACCCTGAACGTAGTAGAAAGGGAGGTATTGTACCGTTTCTTATTTCCGAACTGCCAGGGTAAGGTAATGTTATGGATATTTATATATTGACATATACAGTCTGACTGTATATAATGCAACTATATAGTTTGACTGTATAGTTAAGCTTTATATACAAATCATTTTATATTTATATTAAGGATTTTAACTGCTAACAGCAGATATACGAAACTGATGAAATAGTAACAGCCCCATACAGAATCAGGAATTGAAAGTAAAACACACAAAAACTATCAATAGAAATGCGAGGAATACATGAATATCTTAAAAAATCTGCCTCTAACAGAAACGACCTACTACATTCTGCTGGCATTAAGAGAAAGCGGACATGGATATGCTATTATGCAGAAGGTAGAAGAACTAAGCGGTGGCAAGGTAAGAATAGCTGCGGGAACTATGTACGGAGCATTGGAGAATCTGACGAAACAGAAATTAATCGAGGTAATACCATCGGAAGATCCGAGAAGAAAAGTATATCGGATTACAGAAGATGGCAGGACAGTTCTTTCTATGGAAGTAGAAAGACTGAAATATATGATAGCTGTATATGAAGGCAGGGAGGAATAGAAATGGAGAGATTCAAATTATTTGCAGACTTTGAAAAGGAAGAACGGTACTTGCATGCTATGGCGGAGAAAGGCTATCTGTTAAACAACTACCATTTTGGAGGTTTATATTGCTTCAAAAAAGGGCCGAAACAGGAGCTTAATTACTGTGTGGACTACAGAACCTTTAAACATAAGAAAGATTATGAAGACTATAAGAATTTATTTGAAGACTTTGGGTGGAAGCACATAGCCGGTACAATGTATAGCGGAACTCAGTATTTTCTGCCTGTCAACAGGGAAGGCAACAAAGAAATATTTTCAAGCAGAGAATCCTCAGCTGCAAGGTATAAGCGTTTCTTTAAGATGAATGTTATTTGCTTCGTTTGTGCAGTAATCTATCTTGTTGCTTCCATGGTAAGTGTAAAATTTAGTATTGGCAGTTTGGGTTTTCTTACTCCGGGAATATGGGAGAAGACAGGAAGTGAATTGACAAGAGCAGTACTATTTGAATTACCCTGGGTTATTTTTAGAGTGTTCCCCTTTGTTTTTCTGGTTGTCTTAGGTGCGGCCTATGGGGTGCTGGCAGTGAAAGCACAAGGCATATATAAACAACTAATGGAAGAAGGTAAGATGATATGAAGGGGACATTTGCCGGTATACTGATACTTTTACTAATAAGCAGCTTGCTGACTGGTTGTGCTAAAACACCGGTTTCAGATAACATTGCCGAATATACTACATCTGTAGAAAATATAAAAATGAAGGAGGAAGTTAAGATTGTGGGACTTGGGGAGGCAACCCATGGTAACAGTGAGCTACAAAGTCTTAAGCTGGAGGTATTTCAGGCTTTGATAGAGAATAATAACTGCCGCGTTTTTGCAATAGAGGGTGACTTTGGAGGTGGAGCCAGAGTAAATGACTTTATTCATGGCAAAGAGAACTCTGTGCCGGCAGATATGATAACAACAGCAGAACAAGCAGCCGGGGAAATTGGCTTTTCTATTTATCGTACCAAGGAGATGGCTGAGCTTATTCAATGGATGAAGGATTATAACCAGGATGCAGCAGAATCAGAGAAACTCTCCTTTTATGGATTTGACATGCAGCGTTACGATAATAATAAGGAGTATCTTTTGGCCTATCTGGATAAATACGAAAAGAAGGCTGATGAGGGTGTGGCAGAGAAATACCGAGCGCTTCTTGCTGATTTAAACGATGAAAGTGTCTATTCCCAGGATAAGGCTAAGATAAAAGAGGGTCTGGCTGCTATCAATGAACTAATGGAATTGCTTTCTTCTGAGAAAGAGGAATATATCAGCAAAAGCAGTGTGAAAGAATTTGATTTTGCCTATCAGTGTGCACAGTCAATTGAAGAAAACGCAACACTGCAAACCTCAAAGTCAAGCTATGCGGCGCTTAGGGATAAATATATGAAACACAAAGTTGACTGGATACTGAAACAGGAAGAGGAGCAAATGATATTTATAACCGGCCATAACGGACATATTATGAAAACCTCAAATATACCGGCAGTCACTGTTATGGGTGAGCTGTTACAGGATACCTATGATGAAGCATATTATGCAATCGGGACAGATTGTCTTGAGAGTACCTTTCGGGCAGTAACTTCTTCGGGGAAAGATAAGGAATTCAACCTTAAATATAAGAATACCCTCACGGCACAATTTAAAGGGGTACAAGAAAATATCAGCTATCTGGATCTGACAGAAGCACAAAAAGACAGCAGCTTAAAGGAACTGGTGAACAAAAGTCAATCTATGATGAATATAGGAAATGAATTTGATAACTGGAAAAAAGTCAGCAGCCTTTTCTACACGATTAAAATGACTCCTGCCAAAGCTTATGATGGGCTTATAATACTTAAGAAAGCGAAACCGTCAGTCGAAATAAATTAAAGGATAACAAGGTGAAAACATTATAAACCAATACTGTATTTTCTATTCTAGTATGATAGAAAATTGATCATAAAAATGGTACTATAGTAGAACACAGATCAAACGGCAAAAGAGGAGAACGAAACATGAAAATATTAGTTACCGGTTTTGAAGCTTTTAACGGGGAAACCATAAATCCATCAGAAGAAATAATAAAGAGACTTAAGAAATCTTATGCAGGAAATACGGTAGATACAGTAAAACTGCCAGTTGAATTCAAAGGTGCTAAAGAGAGACTGGAGGAAGTCATTCACCTGCTTAAGCCGGAGGCAGTAATCTCCTTGGGAGAAGCAGGAGGGAGAGAGTGCATAACCTTTGAAAGAGTAGCAATTAATATAAATGATGCAAGGATTCCAGACAACAGCGGTTACCAGCCGGTGGATGTCAGTATCTGCGAAGAGGGTCCGTCGGCTTATTTTTCTACCCTTCCGATCAGAGAACTGATGAAGCATTTGGAGGATAAAAGAACAGTAACCCGCATATCGAATACTGCCGGTACTTATGTATGTAATCATGTAATGTACACTGCTCTCAGGCTGGCTGAAGAGGAATATAAGGGAATGAAGGCTGGTTTCATACATGTTCCTTATATGAAAGAGCAGACCGAAGGTAAAGGGGAAGTACCCTTTATGGAAATTGAGGATATGGTTAAAGTGATAGAAAATATCGTTGAATTCTTGTAAGCAGAGATTTCGAAAAAGTATGCAGATGGGAGCGAAATATGACCATATTCATGCTAATAACCCAGACCTGTTTTTTCCTTCAGTTATGCTGGAGTTAGGGTGGGAAGATTATTGTGTAGAATATACTCCTGACAATAAAGCGCCTCTGGTATATGAAATCCCTGAGACAACTGTAGAAAATCTCTGCGAACATCTAAAGAGCAGGCTGAAACTTAAGACTACAAGGGTAATAGGAAAAAAGGAAGCAGTCGTATCAATTGTTATTCATGTGTGTCCTATTATAGGCATTACGGTATTGCTTGGGGGTGGTGCCTTCCATCCTCTTAAACAGTTTCATAAAGTATTTTTCATCTTTAAAGCCCAGAACTTCTGCGATTTCTCTGATATTTTTATCGGATTCACACAGGAGTTCTTTTGCTTTTGCAAGCTTTAGGTTATAGATATACTGCTGCATGCTCATACCCATGTGTTTCTTAAAGTACCTGGCAAGGTACTCTCTGGAATAATTGAATTCATGGGAGACGTCTTGGAGGGAGATGTCCTGCAGGATATGAACGCGAATCCATTCCAGGATTTTTGGAAGTTCATCCGCAGGAAGCGAAGCAGTCTGCTGAGGCTTTAATTGAGTGATATTTTCCTGTGTAAGCTCAATTAACAGGGAGGTTAGCTGGTAATGGATGGCCAGTCTGGAGTAATAAGCAGAGGCTGATAAATGCAGCAGCTGATGAAAGAGAATGGTTAACCTGTCCGGGTTATTTGCTCTGAATACAGCAGGCAGCAGGCAGATATTCCCCAATCCTTCAAAGAAGCTGTTGTTGTTAATCAGTGAAATCATTGCCTCTGCTTCGGCAGAATCCAGTAGTTCAGCCTTACTGTTAAAGGAAAAATGAAACCAATAGAAAGAGGTGCCTTTCTCGGAATAGTGGAAGCCTTTATGGGTAAGACCCGGAAGGAGCAGCAGGGAATCCCCAGAATTTAAAGTGTATTTTTTATCTTCCTGTTGTATATAAATAGGGCTTTTTAGGTTAATTATGATTTCATAGTCTGAGATTATCCGCTGGGAATGTATCCAACGGGTATCTGCAGTAAAGTGTCCTGCAGAAATAAAATTAACCGGTGTTGTTATGTCTGCTTTTAGATAATACATAGGTCAATATTTACCACCTTTTGTTTGGCTTAACTACCGACAAAGAAAACGAAATGTGTCATACTCTTATTATAGCTTAAGTTAAACAGATATGCAACGATATTACCCCATGTATAATAATTGATTCAGGAGGTCAATAAATGGATAATTTCTATTCTGTAAGCCCCGTAGAGTTAAAGGCTGTAACCTTGAAGGAGGGCTTTTTCAAGGAATATACAAAACTTGTTCAGGAAGTAGTAATTCCTTATCAGTGGGAAGCGCTGAATGACAGAATACCGGACGCAGAGAAAAGTCATGCTATCAATAACTTTAGGATTGCAGCCGGTGAAGCAGAAGGAGAATTTGGCGGATTGGTATTTCAGGACAGCGATCTTGCCAAATGGCTGGAGGCAGTAGGCTACAGTCTAGCCAGCAAACCGGACAGTCAGCTGGAAGCCTGGGCGGATGAAGTAATCGAGCTTATTGAGAAAGCTCAGCAGAAGGACGGGTATTTAAATACTTTCTTTACACTGAAAAGACCAGGGGAGAGATGGACCAATCTATTAGAGTGCCATGAGCTCTACTGTGCAGGGCATATGATGGAGGCAGCTGTTGCCTATTATGAGGCTACGGGAAAACGTAAACTCTTAGATGTAATGTGCCGGTTTGCAGACCATATTGATTCAGTCTTTGGAACAGAGGAGGGCAAACTTCGAGGTTATGATGGTCATGAGGAAGTGGAACTTGCTCTGGTTAAGCTTTATAAAGCTACCGGAAATGAGAAATATTTGAACTTGTCCAAATACTTCATTGATGAGAGAGGACAGGAGCCGAGCTTCTTTATTGAAGAATGGGAAAAGAGAGGACGTGTGCCTTTTTGGAACGCATATGAAGATCGTAAACCGGAGCTTTCCTATAACCAGGCTCATATCCCTGTAAGAGAACAGACAGAAGCCGTAGGGCATGCGGTTAGAGCCGTGTATTTATATGCCGGTATGGCTGATATCGCAGCGTTAACCAAAGACGAGGAATTAAAACAAAGCTGCAGAAGGTTATGGGAGAATATTGTCACCAGGCAGATGTACATTACCGGAGGAATTGGTTCCACTCACAGCGGAGAAGCCTTTACCTTTAATTACGATTTGCCCAATGACACAGTATACCAGGAAACCTGTGCCTCAATAGGCTTGTTTTTCTTTGCTCACAGAATGCTGTTAATGGAAAAGGACAGCAGTTTCGCTGACGTAATGGAGAAGGCTCTCTATAATTCTATTATCAGTGGTATGGGTTTTGACGGAAAAAGCTTTTTCTACGTAAATCCTTTGGAAGTATGGCCGGAAGCAAGCGCTAAAAATCCTGAAAGAAGACATGTAATGCCTGTGAGACAGAAGTGGTATGGTTGTGCCTGTTGCCCTCCGAATCTTGCCAGATTGATTGTTTCTTTAAAGCAATATATCTATACCTATAATGAAGAAGCGCTTTACACACATCTTTATATACCCAGCAAGACAACGGTTCTTGCAGGAGAAGATGAGATTACTCTTGAGCAAAGTACCGAATATCCCTGGAACGGTGATATACGCATAGCAACAGAATTTAAGAAAGCTAGAAACTATACACTTGCCTTTCGAATCCCTGGCTGGTGCAGAAAGGTCAAGATTACTGTAAACGGTGAAAATTATCCGTTGGAAGCAAATGTTTCAGGAGGATATGTTTCTGTTACAAGACGGTGGAAAGCTCAGGAGGAAGTTCGTATCAGCTTTGATATGCCTGTTGAACTAATCCAGTCCCACCCTGAGGTGCGTGCCAATGCCGGTAAGGTCGCCCTCCAGAGAGGACCTTTGGTTTACTGCCTGGAGGAAGCAGACAATGGAGAGAATTTATCTGCTCTCTCAATTGATACAGAGTCTGAATTTGTCATAAATAAGGAACCTGAATTAATGAAAGAAGCTCTGTCTGTTACCGGCAAGGGAGTACGTATTCTAGATGACCAATGGGAGAATATCCTATATCAACCATACAGGAAACAGGAAGAAGAAGTTGAAATCAAAGCAATACCTTACTTTTTGTGGGGAAACAGAAAATCCGGTGAAATGCTTGTGTGGATGAATCATAAATAAAAGAACTATTCTATTAATATAGCAACATAATAACAGCTCATACTAAAGGGGTAATTATCCCTATAGTATGAGCTTTATTAATTTGAGATTTCATTGCAGAGTACTTTCTATTAATTATTAGGGTAAAAAATAAAAAAATAAAAAATAGATTGACAGATTGCGATACCTAACATATAATAGGTAACAGGTGTTAGGTAACAAATGGTATATAAAATGCAAGTGATAAAAAAATAAGTAATTTGCTTATATAATATTAATAACCAACAACTTGCATCTGCGAAAATGTATTAGAAAAGAGGTGAGTAAATGCCCCCCAAAGTTAAGATAACAGAAGAAGACATTATCACTACTGCAATAGATATTATCCGTGAAAAAGGTGCCGCTTATCTCAATGCCAGAGAACTGGCTGGCAAGTTAGGCTGCTCCGTCCATCCGATATTTCGTACCTTCGGATCAATGGAAGGATTAAAAGAAGCAGTCTGTAAGCAGGCGGAAGCACTTTACAATGAGCAGATGTTAAAAGCACAGGCAGATGAGGAGAATGGATTTTTGGCTATAGGATTGGCTTATATCGATTTTGCCAGACAGGAAAAGAATCTGTTCAAGCTGCTGTTTATGTCAGAGGAATTTTCCGAAGTAAGCGTTATGGAAATCGTCGATCTCTCACAAGGTGATGATGAGATTATAGCCATGTTAAGTCAAAGAACAGGACTGAGTATTCCTTTGGCCAGAGAGCTGTTTGCAGGGGTATGGCTTACTACCCATGGAATAGCAGCTATGTTTGCAACCAATAATTGCCGTTTTAACAATGAAGAAATCAAGCGATTATTGGGAAATTCATTTATGGGATTAATCATGAAACTAAAATCAGAAGAGAAATAAGGAGACATTAAGATGAAGCAGAAATTCTCACAGAAACACCCATATTTTACAGTAGTATTGGCAGGATTACTTTGTACCTTTATGACGGCCCTGGGAATGGCTTTCTCCCAGATAAGAGAACTGGATACCTTAAATACATACCTTGCAGTTACCGGATTTCTAGCAGTTTCCGTAATAATCGGCCTTATCCTTATGAAAAAATCAGATGGCGGGTTAGGTGAATATGGTATTAGCAGAGGCAAAGCCGGCACCAGCAAGAAAGTAGTTTGGTATCTTCCGATATTTTTAATTGAGATCTTACCTGTTGCAGTTTATGGTTTTCAGGAACTAGATTCTGTTATAACAACAGCAATCCTTTTATTATATACGTTGGCAGTTGGTATAAATGAAGAGATTTATTTCAGAGGAATAGCGTTAAAGGTTCTTAAAATTAAAGGTAATAAGAAGGCAGTTGTCGGTGCTTCCGTAATCTTTGGTGTATTTCATGCAGTTAACCTGCTGAATGGCAAGAATATTTTATATATTGTACTGCAAGTTGCATTTGCTTTTCTGGTTGGCCTTGTCCTGGCGGAAATCGTATGTATCACCGGAAGTTTGATTGGTGTAATAGCATGGCACACAACGCATGATTTTATTGCATATTCCACCGGAGATGCACTGGATACCAAGGGTTTGATTATACTTAGTGTTCAGGTGGTTGTACTATTAGGCTATTCTGTATACTTATGGAAAGCAGCCGGTAAGGATAAATAACAATTGTTAAAGTACAAAGTATAAATAAACTATTGAAGTACATAGATTGAATAATGCTTCAACAAATACAGACATAGGAGGTGAGGACTTTAAGTTCTCACTTTTTATATGGAATATTATGGTTGACAATAGTACTATATAGTACTATACTATATGGTGTGTAAATCGAAAAATATTCTAACCTACAGAGCAGGGGAAGAAAGAGAAGTAGTGAATCAACAGTATTAAGTATTAAGTATTTAGCAGTATTCAGTATTATTATTCTATATTTATGTGGCAATAACAAATCAGAGTATTAAAGGGAGGAAATTATGGAGAAAGAAGTAAGAGAGAGTATAATCAGGTTAATTGAAAACAGCCGAGATGCAATTGTTTCATCCATTGACGAGGCTGGTTATCCCAATGCTAAAGCAATGTTTCGTTTGAAGAATGAAGGCTTAGAGACCTTTTGGTTTTCGACGAACACATCCTCCATTCGGGTTTCACATTGGTCGGCAAACTCGAAAGCTTCCATTTATTTTCTGGATTCTGAGGGATTTCATGGTTTGATGCTAACGGGGGAAATGGAAATATGTTCGGATGCTGAGACAAAGCTTGCATTCTGGAAACCAGGTGATGAAAAGTACTATCCCAATGGACCGGCAGATCCTGATTATAGCATTCTTAAGTTTACAGCTGCAAAAGGGAATTACTATCACGGCTTGAGAAGGCATCTTTTCTCAATAGAGGAAGTAAGGGAGTATGAAGAATGCCTTACTGTCAGGTAGAGGATTGCAGGATTTTTTATGAAGATATCGGTATTGGAGAACCTATATTATTTCTTCATAGCGGTTACAGCAGAGGAATAATTGCTTTCTCCGGCCAAATTCAACCCTTTTTCCAGTGTTATCGCCTTTTGCTGCCGGATTTCCGAGGTCATGGGCGTACAGTCAGTGAAAATTGTAACTGGGACACCGCTGTTATAGCCGAAGACATGGCTGGGTTTCTTAAAACAATGGGTATTCAGAAAGCTCATTTGATTGGATATAGTCTTGGCGGCGGTGTAGCACTTCACTTGGCTGCCAGTTATCCGGAGATGGTGAGCAGCATCGTTACAATTGGCTGCGGCGGAATAGCTGATCCTACAGGTTCGCAAGATTATGAACCGGAAGCATTACTTCAGAGAAATGAGACGAAATTTATTGAGAAGATCAAAGCCCTGCATGGAGAAGCCTCTGGGGGAGACTGGAAGCAACATATGTACCAAAGCATAAGAGATTGGTGCATGTATCCTGCGTTAACGGAAGATGACTGGCGTAAACTGGACATGCCAATGTTTTGCATTGCGGGAGAAGAGGATAGTTATGCCAGTGCCGATCGACTAAGGGAAATGCAGAAGAAATGTCCTCAGATTAAAACCTGGATCGTTCCAGGGTGTGGACACAGACCTCATATGCCGACGGATAATGTAAAAGAAGTGAATGAACGGATTCTGAATTTCCTGGGTGGGGTTTAAATACTAATAAAGTAATAGTTTTAATGTGAAATGTCAGATAGTAAGTTTTTCTAACTTCTGACACTTGAATTCTAATATATTTAAAAAAGCATGGTGGATCAGAACGCCATGCTTTTTTCGATGGAGCGTGTTGTGATTTAAGTGTTAAGACAAAAAAATAAGCAATGTAAGTCCATTGCTCTCAAAATTCCTATTTTTGATACAACTTAACACAAGTCAATTATTTCTCATGCAAATTGTATTAATAGCATAGCATGCAAATGGCAGGTTGTCAAGAAAAAATTAGAAAAAAAGAGATAAAGGCAGTTAGGCATTCTAAGTCATCAGGGGTAGCATGGGAGGTCTTTTTCACTTTTTGACAGTTACTTCCTCCTAATATAAAATTAGTAAGCTTATGGAGCAAACACGTTAAAAAGAGAAGGAGGCGTATTCATGTCACAGATTGAGCTTCAGGGTATAGGGAAGACTTTCCGCATATCAAAACGGCCGGAGGGAAGAATGGGAGTGTTAAAAGGGGCTTTTGTCCGGGAAGCAAAAACCATCGCAGCCCTTAAGGATATCAGCTTTTCCATAAAGGAGGGGGAGTTGGTAGGTTATATCGGTCCCAATGGAGCGGGAAAATCCACAACAGTTAAAATAATGGGGGGAATACTGACACCGGATGAAGGTGATTGTACTATTCTGGGGAGGACTCCCTGGAAGAACCGCCAGGCTCATGTGTCCAGGATTGGAGTGGTGTTCGGACAGAGAAGTCAGCTCTGGTGGGATTTGCCTGTAACGGATACCTGATGCCTGCAGCCTTAAAATATCTGTTTACTTTCTTTATGCCAATGCTGGTAATAAGCTATTATCCGGCAGCCGCCATCTGCGGTTGGACAGAAAACAGCTATTTTAAAGGTTTTCTGGCTCTTCCTGGGGGGATTGCTTTCTTTTTAATGGCTTCCTTTGTATGGAGATTTGGAGTAAGGCATTATAAGAGTACCGGCAGTTGATTTATAAAAGGGATTATTTTGCTTCTTTTTCAGGCAGGGGCACAGGCAGGCTGTATGCATGGGATAGGGTGGAAATAAGAAGGTATTTTCTGTTATAGATTGTAGTATCTTAAAACGCGAATGGTGGCTGGTATGAATATTAGAAAATTAGATACTTTTTATGAAATTGATGAAATTAAGAGCATGTTTGATACAGATGCTTCCTTAGGAAAAACCTTTAAAAAAGTAATTGAGTCTGGCAGTGGTGAAATCTATCTTAGCTGTGAGGCAAATGAAATTACAGGGTTTCTTATGTTAAAAAGGGTTACTGCATTACAGGCAGCAATATCTGTGTTTATCAATGAAAAACACAGATATAGAGGAATAGGAACAGAACTTCTTCGTTTCTCGGATAAGCTTATTTCTAATAGCTCGTATGAAAATGTAACCTGTGATTTTTCCAGGGATTCGGGAGTGGCACATTTCTTTGAGAAGAACGGTTACAACCTCTATTGCCATGTTATTGAAATGGAAAGATGTAATACGTTGATTACCTTAGATGAACGGAGTAAGGAATTGATGAGGGATGAAAATATTGTTATAAGGAATTACAGAGATTCTGATTACTTAAGCTGGCATACTGTAAGTGATATTGCTTTTTACCTGTTAAGAGAGAGCTTAGGTATGAAACCTTCCTATTACAATCAACTCTCTAAATCAGAGAGGGGAAGATTGGCGGGTGATTCCTCCAACCGATATGTAATGGAAGTAAAGGGGATTATTGCTGCTGTAGGGGTTATCTACGCCAATAAAGTCCACCTGCTTGCAGTACGCCCTGATTTGCACCGACAGGGGTATGGAAGGCTTATGGTTACTTTTATGATTAATAAGATCATAAAAGTAAACTGTCCGGAAAAAGTAATCATAAGTGTTCTTTCGGGAAACCCCGCAAAATACCTTTATGAACAGCTTGGTTTCCGGGAAATAAGTTGTCATAGTACCTATATTAAGTGTTATAGACCGTACAGCAGACACATAGTGCCGGAGGGTTGTCCTACAGAAAATGAAATATTGGAAGAGTTAAGAAATTATGGTATGCTCAGAAGTGAAAAATCTGCGTACTTAAATACATTTATATAATTGTTGTGCGGAATTATTGTTGATAGAATCATGTTATAATAAATTAAATGTGGACAAAATAAGCATTGTCAGCCTGCTTGAATTTAACTTTGATTTGTCTGAAAAATAACTGTGACTGGTTGGATGTTTCATTTTAGGTAGACATTCGATAATTTAAGGCTCTATAAAAAGCAGGATAAACGTCACAAAACCTTAATAACGCTTACCTTTCACTTTATTATAGAGCCGATTTAAATTATTCTCTATTAATGAGTATTAAGACTGGGTTCTACTGGATTTCCGTCTATAAAAGTCTTCACTACATTGGTAAGGGATTCGAAAATTTCACCGTCAGCCAATACGATATCGGCATCTTTTCCAACTTCCAGGGTACCGACTCTTTCTTCAATACCAATATGTCTTGCTGGGTTTATGGTAATTGCTTTCAAGGCTTCAAAAGGCTCCATTCCGGATTTTATAGCAAGACCTGCACACATAGCCAGGTACTGCTGAGGAATTACTGGACTGTCAGTGATAATGGAGACAGAAAGGCCAGCTTTCGCTAAAATTCCGGGAGTAGTAAAGGATTTATTTCTAAGCTCATATTTTGTAGCATGACCCAGGGAAGGACCTACAGCAACAGGAATGTTTTCTTTTGCTAATTCATCAACTATTAGGTGACCCTCAGTACAATGTTCAATAGTAAGCTTTACCTTGAACTCCTTTGCAATACGGATTGGGNNAGCATTGCAGTAAAGATATCATCAGCTCTGTGAGCATGAGCCTTTAAGGGGATTTCACGATTTAAGACCGGCAGCAGAGCTTCTAATTTCATGTTAAAAGCTGGCTTTTTCGAAAGGTCGTCACCGGCACTTATAAGCTTGTCACGGTATTCCATTGCCTGGAATAGCATCTCACGGAGCTTGGCGGCAGTTGACATACGGGAAAAGTTGTTCTTGTCTTTATAACAGCGTTTGGGATTCTCGCCAAAAGCACATTTCATGGCAACCTTTTCTTTTATTATCATATTATCGATACGTAATCCGTTTAATTTGATTGCGGTGAAGGTGCCGCCCAGAACATTAGAGCTTCCGGGACCGGTTGCTACACTGGTTACACCGCCTAAGGCTGCTTGGTTCAGGGTAACATCCATGGGATTTATTGCATCAATGGCACGCAGATGAGGTGTCAGAATATCATTCATCTCGTTGAAATCGCTGCCTTCAAAGCCAATACCGTATCCGTCAAGACCAATATGGGAATGGGCGTCAACAAGACCGGGATATATGTAGAGACCTTTTGCATCTACAACTTTGGTACCTTCTTCCGGACTGATATCCGGCTGTATCTTTGTAATCTTACCGCCTACTGCTAATATGTCTGCTATGTAGGGCGTTTCGTTTACGGCATCATGAATGAGACCGCCTTTAATCAGTAAAGTATCCATAGTGATTAATTTCTCCTTTTTTCATCGATATAAGTTGATATTTATAGCGATTGCTTCAAAATAATATAATACTTTAATATAGTAATACTTTCTATAGATGAAGTCAAATTGTAGGAGAAATTAATAAACAGCCAGAATTAGACAGGTTCTGCATAGTTTATGAAAGGAATTGCATAGATTCTGTTATGGTGTTTCGGTACAATAAGCTCAAAAGAGGTGGAAATTGATATTCCCGAAAGGAAATTGTTATGAAAAGAATGATTTACAGAGCGCAGATCAAAGAAGAGTGTCTTAATAAGGCCAAGAAAATACTAAAGGCAGAGAATAATGCAAAGAGACTTGTAAAGGAAGGCGTGTTGATGACCATAGGTGCTTTCTGCTGGGAGCAGCAGCTGTTTCTTTATTATGAGTGTAAAAAAGAAATTATTCGTCCGGACACATTTCTACAGGCGGTTGAGGAATGCCTTGTTGACTGGCCGGGAGAAAGTCAGATGAGAAAATGGATTCCCATGATAGAGGTATTTCATTTCAACGAACCGGACAGTGAAGAACACTGGCGGAGAAAGGCTCCGGTCGAAAGCAGAAAGCGAAGGGTGGCACATCTTAAACCTGAGATGATGAGCAGTTATATCTATTATCACTACCAGCTGCAGGAGGAGAGAGCCTTTCACGGACCGAAGTACGAAATTATTGCCATGCATGAGAATCTGCTCTTTGGTTATCAGGAGTTCCCGGCAGTTGTAGAAGAACCGGCAACTGCCGGAAAATTAAGGACAAAAGGAACGCCTGAAAACTGGAGTGATTCCAGAATGGATCTGCATTTTGATCCCTGGGAGGATGGTCACTTATATTTCAAACACATAGAACGGGTTTTTGCTTATTATGAGGATGACCTGTCTGAAAACAACTAAAAGTCCCTGTGTGTATTATTTATACTCAACATATTCACTGGCGGGTTTACGGTATCCTCTGACACGGAAACTGGATTTATCCATTTTACCCATAGTAATCATAAGCACAGGAATTTCATTCCCGGGTATGTTAAATATTTCTTTAACCTTATCCTGGTCAAAGTAAATCATAGGGCAGGTATCCCAATTAAGATCTTTTGCCAACAGCATGAACAGCATGGCAGAAAGGGAGGCATTGCGAATTGCTTCATCTCTCTGAAAGGGTTCACCGCCGTTCTCATAAAGGGAGTAAATAGAAGCGAGCATACTGTCATACTCTTCCTGGTCGATGATGTTAAGCAGTCTGGAGCTTT
Source organism: Lachnoclostridium sp. UBA6558 (assembly GCA_002434335.1). GTDB lineage: Bacteria > Bacillota > Clostridia > Lachnospirales > Lachnospiraceae > Anaerocolumna. The sequence goes on from DJJW01000067.1 coordinate 86,315, forward strand.
CATAAATTTCCTCTGCTTTTTTATAAGCATCCAGATCACCGGTTACTATGATAACAGCAGAAGCGGTTGAAACCTTGTATTGCCTGTAAGCTGCCTGAAACAACTCTTCAATTGCCCAGTCACTTTCGCCTATGTAATAATGAGCATGCTGAAGGTTAAAGCAGGAGGGTGCCTGAGAAAGATTTTCAAAGATTGCTTCAAAATCCTGTCTGGGTATTTTTTCACCTTTTATAAATTTATTGGCAGATCTGCGTTCGGTTACTATTTTTAAAAATTCATTCATCTTTCGTTCCTTTCCTACATCCAGTATAGTAACAGTAAAGTATAAAGAGTATTATCTTTAATAGAAGCTGTGCTGAGTAAAGATCTCAGACCATTTAATTGTATAACAACACCGTTATGGTTGTTTGTTATGGAGAAAGTTTCTATGGGAATAATACATCTTTTTCATAATAGTGTCAATTGTGAAGGGGAAGCATCTGGTTCCAGGCTATGGAATATTAGTAGCAGAAGTTTGCACAGGAGAGGTAGTGAAAAAGCAGTGAAGAAGCAGTGAAGAAGCAGCAGATGTTGTAAAGAAATAAAACAAAGCATAATACCCAGCCAATATTCATATATAAAGCTGCCGGTATCATGCTTTGTTTTTTAATAAATATAATTAATTTACTTTAAAAACCCCAATCATGCTATTTAAATTCTCTGTCATATCATGAAGCAGGGTAACACTATCTGCAATATTCTTCATTACAAGATTGTGCTGTTCGGAGGAAGAAGTAATTTCTTCAATAGAACTGGATACCTCTTCTGTCTGTTTTGAAAGCTCGTGCAGGAGTAGAGACAGGGTATCCTTCTTCTGATCAATTGCACTATTGTATTCAGCTATGCTGTTGATATCGCATACCAGATTTTTAAGTTCCTCAGCGATGCTGTAGAAGGCGGTTTCAGTCTGATCAACATTATCACTTATCTTAGCTGCGCTTATAGCGCTTATTTTTACAAAGCTTTCTGCATTCTCGGACTGTTCCTGTACCTCAGTTACCATTTTACTGATATTTTCTACGGCTGAGGCAGTTTCATTCGCCAGCTTTCTTATTTCACTGGCTACAACGGCAAAACCTTTCCCTTCTTCTCCTACCCTTGCAGCTGGAATGCTTGCATTCAAAGCCAGCAGATTTGTTTGGGCTGCTATTTGAGCGATTACGGTAACGATGGTTCCGATATCCTGAGCCTGCTTGTTCATGGCAGCGATAGCAGCCTCTAATTGCAGGGAAGTCTGCTGATTTTCAAGGCTTACTTCCTTTAAGGCTCCAACGGAGGCAATACCCGAATCCTTTAAGGCAAGAGTCTTCTCAGCGCTGCTTCTGGCAGTTTCGCTTTCATTTGCAGTTTCCTTTATATGTTCTCCCAGTGCATTCATTTCCGTTACACCTTCATAGATGTCTTTTACCTGTTCATCGCTGGAGGAAGCAATCTGTACAATGGAAGCTGCTATTGCGGAGCTTGCTTCTGTTGCTGCATCATAGGAAGCTTTCAATTCAGAGGAAAAGCTGCTTAAGCTGTTGCTGGACTGATTCAGGGAGGTTGCTATTCCATGGAATTTATCAATAAGCAGATTTACACTGTCTCCCAGAAGCTTGGTTTCATCATTGGATTTTACATGTATCTTGTTTACTGTAAGGTCACCTTCAGACACCAGGTGAAGGGATTTTGCTATGGATTTAATGGGAGCGGTAATTCTTCTTGCGATTAATACAATAATAGACATAGAGACAATAAGAATTACAGCTAAAGCAGCCAGATTGCTCTGAAATATTCTGTCCGGTCCTCGAAGCAGATCCGAATCATAAATTACAGCTGTTACAACCCAGTCCCACTGCGGAAAATATTTGGTATAAACGGTTCTGCTCTCTGATACCGTACTGTTCTCACTGTCAAGGGAGTATTTCAGTTCACCACCGCCATTCTTAGCAAGGGTTATAAGCTCTTGTATAATCAGACGTCCGTCCTGGGATTTCAGGTTATATAGATTATCTTTCAGAAAAGGATGGAATACGATACCCCCTTTGGAATCGGTGATTGAGAAATAACCGTTCTTGCCAAGGCTTAATACCGGTTCCATAGATTCTGTGTCTACTGTAGCGCTTGAGGTTCCATCGGTATCAGAGGTGGCTGTTTCAGAAACACCCGTCATAAATTCGTTGATGGTCTGCAGTGCTGCTTTTTTGGCAGCTTCTTCGGTCATCCAGGCATCTTCACTGGTGGCATAGCTGTAATCTTTCTTTATCTCGTACAGGGAGGTTTCGATTGCATTTTTAAGCAGAATATGATTCGAACGATTGATTTCATAGCTTGCTATAGCATAATCGATAAGGGAGATAATTAACAGAGAGGCTATAAGGGTAAGAGATACACCTAGAATTAATTTCTTTGTAATACTCGTCTTTTGTGTTTTCATATGTACTTCCTTTGCTTGCTCATGGCATTGATTTGAGGGTCATGGTAATTTAGTACTATTTAGTATTATATAATTTCAATTGGTTTTTGTCAGCCAATTTTCTCTTATTGATTTAATTTTATCATATGAAATCGTATAATCAACCATTTTTTGTAATCTGTCTGGATATTTGAATATAAGTTATATCAATTTTTACCGGATAATTATAAAGCATGCCTATAAAATGGAAACCATGTGCTAATTAAGTATCTTCTGTGATTTAGATTTGTTATAATAGCAATAATTAGTAATAGCCTTTGCACACTGCTGAATCCTACTTTGGAGTACTCTGCATTAATTTTATGACCGCAGCGTCAAAATCCTTTATTATATACCACAAAGTGGAACGTACGGCATGTCACAAGCAGTCTTTTGAGGTGGCTTGGTACATATCGGCTAACTCATAAATGTAAGATTTGATTCAGGCAGATTAAATTATAAGGAGGTACAGAGAAATGTCAAAGGAAGCATTATCTGTCTTTCACCCTATAACGGAAGAATGGTTCACACAGAAAATAGGAGTTCCCACTAAGGTACAGGAGGGAGCCTGGCCTGCTATTGCAGCAGGTGAAAATACATTGGTTTCAGCACCTACCGGTACTGGTAAGACCCTGTCAGCTTTTCTGGTATTTATCGACCGGTTAAAGCAAAAAGCAAGAGAGGATACCTTAAAGCAGGAGCTCTATGTTATCTATATTTCTCCGCTTAAGTCTCTGGCGGGAGATATCAGAGAAAACTTAAGAAGACCTTTAAATGGTATCTCAGAAGTGGAGAGAAAGTCAGGATACGGAGAAAGTGTCCCTTTTGACATTAATGTAGCCATTCGGACAGGAGATACTACTTCCGGTGAGCGAAAGTCTATGATTAAGACACCGCCCCATATTCTTATTACTACCCCGGAGTCACTGTACCTGCTGCTTACCAGCAAATCCGGTCAAAATATCCTAAAGACAGCCAAAGCCATTATAATTGATGAACTCCATGCTATGATTGATTCGAAAAGAGGAGCACATCTTATGCTGTCCCTTGCAAGGCTTGACAAGTTATGTACAGAGCCGCTGCAGCGTATCGGACTGTCTGCTACCATAGAACCTCTTAAACTGGCAGCAGAGTATCTCTCTCCTGATGCGGTTACCATAATAGCTCCCAAAATGGAGAAAAAGGTTGAAATAGTCGTGACGAGTCCATTACCCTACGGAAAGAAAAGCTCCAAGGACCCTATCTGGGAGGAAATTGCCTTAACCATATTTGATTATTGCAGAGGTACCAAAAGTGTTATTGCATTTGTAGAAGGCAGGCGGTATGCAGAGAAATTAGCCTATTATATCAATCAGCTGGGCGGTGATGGTTTTGCAAGAACCCATCATGGCAGTCTGTCAAAGGAACAGCGTCTTACGGTAGAGCAATCCTTAAGAGAGGGCTCTTTAAGGCTTCTTTGCGCTACCTCCTCCATGGAACTTGGAATCGATGTAGGTGAAATAGATGAAGTTTTTCAGATCGGCTGTCCCAGTTCCATCTCAGGAACGCTACAAAGACTTGGAAGAGCAGGGCATAATCCCGGGCGGGTAAGTGTAATGCATATCTTTCCGAGAGCTTCTGCCGAAGGAGTATATTGCGGACTTACTGCCGAGGTGGCACGGCATGGCATGGTGGAATACGCCAAACCTCCAAGACTTTGCCTGGATGTACTGGCACAGCATCTGGTATCCATGGCTTCGGGAGAAGGCTATTCAGTCGAGGAAGTACTTGAAATCACAAAAAGGGCTTATCCTTTTAGGGAAGTGGGTAAAGAGGAGGTGCAAGCAGTTCTAGCCATGCTGGCAGGAGATTATGAACACGAGAGAGACCTGCCTGTCAGGCCAAGAATCCTGTATGACCGAATCCATGAAAGGGTGGAAGGAGATGTCTACAGCAGAATGCTTGCCATATCTGCCGGAGGAACCATCCCGGATAAAGGCTTATATACCGTCAAGTCGGAAAGCGGAGTCAAACTTGGTGAACTGGATGAAGAATTTATCTTTGAATCACGCGTAGGGGACAGGTTCCTTCTTGGTACCTTTACCTGGCAGATTACCGGTATTCAAAAGGATACAGTTGTAGTAACTCAGGTAAATGCCCCAGGTGGAAGGCTTCCCTTCTGGAAGGGAGAAATAAAAGGAAGGGGCTTAAGGACAGGCCTTGCCTTCGGAAGGATATTAAGACAGCTTATGGAGAGTTACGAAGAAGGTAAGTTACTGGAGAAACTCTTAAGTCTTGGCCTTAATGAACCGGCAGCCAAAGGAGCCGAGGAATTCTTAAAACGGCAGATTGATGCTACCGGTACACTTCCGGACGATAATACTATTATTGTAGAACATTTTAAGGACATAAACGGCAGCAGCCAGATTACCGTACATTCTGTCTTTGGACGTAAAGTCAATGGGCCTTTAGCTATTCTTGCCCAGGAAGCGGCAGCAAGAATTACGGGTATGACGGTAAGCTATTGCGATGACGATGACGGCTTTATCCTGTTTCCCTACGGTGAGGAGGAACTGCCGGAGGGCATCCTCCAGAGTATTAATATTGAGACGGCAAAAGAGGTGCTGGAAGCAATACTGCTGACGACACCACTCTTTCATATGAATTTTCGATACAACTCAGCCAGAGCCATGATGATGGGAGTTAAGAAGAGCGGACGTACTCCTTTATGGGTGCAGCGGATGAGAAGTGCCGATATGCTCAATAGTCTGGTAGCGCGGATGGATCACCCTCTAATCAGAGAGACGAAACGGGAATGTCTGGAGGATTACTGGGATCTGGAAGGTACTCAGTTTCTTCTTGAAAGTATGCGTTCAGGTCAGATCAAGGTCATGGAACTTCATATGGAACTGCCTTCCCCCATGTCGCTACCCTTTAGACAGCAGACAGAGGCAGCCATGATGTATGATTATTCCCCTACTACAAAGGGAATCTATGCTGCTGCAGAAGATGCGCTGAAACAAGCTCAGATGATAGAGCCTGCAAAGGAAGACCTGGATATGCTTTCGGTCAGGGATAAATTACCGGAGGATGAGAAACAGCTCCATTCACTGCTTATGATAGAAGGAGATCTGATAGCCGGTGAACTTGAGGTTCCCATAGAATGGCTGTTAAAGCTTTCAGAAAGCGGACAGGTGCTATATATTGAGCCTGGTTTATGGATTGCCGCAGAACAGGCAGAGGACTATGAANNGGGAAGAGGTAGCAGGAAGATATTTCCTCTCCCCCCTGGAAGGGGAGGAAAAGCTGACTGCGTTGTGTGAAAGGGAAGAAGCAGTTAACAGAGAGGGCTTGTATTATCATGCCAAGCTTTATGACAGAGCACGAAGAGAAACCATAAGGAATAAAAGAGCGCAGATCAGGACCCAGAAAGCAGAACGGTATGCAGCCCTATTGGCAGAGCGAATCCTACAGCCGGGAACAAAAGAAGAACAGACCTTAAAAGCAATAGAACAGTTAAAGGATCAGTCTTATGCACCAGCTCTTTGGGAGAGTGTATTGTTACCGGGTAGGATTAGCGAGTACAGAGAGGAGCTTCTTGATAAGGTACTGGGACAGGGAAATTACTTCTATCATCTGGAGGAAAAGGAGGGGTTATATTTTCACTCCTATGAGGATATTGACTGGGAAGCGGATCTGACAGAACACGTTTCTGATTTGTCTAAGAAGGAAAGCATCCTTTATGATGCACTGCTTAAAAGAGGAGCCAGTTTTATGCAAAGGTTCCGGGATTTATTAGGCGGAGATTCTCCCTTTGACTATCTGCTTAACTTAGCGGGAAAAGGCCTTGTCTGTGCTGACAGTTTTATGCCGGTAAGGTGGTGGCTTAACCGGGACAAGCTTCAAAAAGCTTCCCCCAGACAAAGGGTTGGAGTCCATGCAAAGGCTATGACTACGGGTAGATGGGAATTAATCAGACCTTTAAAAAGGCGGAGCAAAGAAGAGCAGCTTAACCGTCTCTTTGAGGGTAAGCTCATACTCTGCAGAGAAACGGTTCAGGGAATGACCTGGGGTGAAGCACTGGAGGTATTAAGAATCTGGGAATATACCGGACAGGTACGGCGGGGATATTTTATAGAAGGTATGTCAGGGGTTCAGTTTATCAGAGAGAAGGACTTTGCAGGAGTTATGTATGCCCTTGAGAATCCCAAGGAGCAGCTTATTTGGCTTCCGGCTATAGATCCCTGCCAGCCGTGGGGAAAATTTCTTGCCCACAGGGAGGGCAGAAGTTTTATGAATGTTCCGGGTACAATGGTAGCTTTAAGAGGCGGTGTGACTGTTGCAGTAATGGAGAGACAGGGAAAGATTCTGCGAATATTTGATACGGATGCTGCTGATAGTTTATTAGAGACCTTTACCAGAGATTTTCATAAGAAAAAGCTGTTTCCGCAGATAAACCGCCTTATTGTGAAGGAATATCCGGAGGATATGGCAGATATTTTTAAGAAGTATGGATTTAAAAAGGAAATACAGGATTATGTATTGTATAGAAGCTAATGTGAATTCCTAAAAAGCGTAATTCACACCCTGATTTATGGCAGTGCCACATCTGCAGGCAGATGCGGCATGCAATGGGAGCTGTGTGGAAATTAGAAAGCAATGTCCGAGATTGATTGGAGCACGTAAGGTGTGCATGGTGGACGGTGTGAAATAAAGGAATTTCAACTTCTTATTTAGGCAGTACCTCTTGCAGTAAGAGATAGACATAAATGAAAAAAGGATTGGATAGATATGGAATTAATTATTGAAGCAGGAAAGATATCGGACATCGATGAAATAGAGAGGCTTTACAATGAAATGAATGATGCTCTGGAGGCTGGTATTAATTATCCCGGCTTTAAGAAGGGCGTATATCCCGTAAGGGGAAATGCTGTTGAAGGAGTGGAGGAAGGTTACCTCTATGTGATAAGATGTGACGGCAGGATTGCAGGCAGTGTCATATTAAGCCATAAACCGGAGGAGGCCTATACCTCTGTTACCTGGAATACGGAGTATTCTTATGATAAGATTATTGTCATCCATACCCTGGCGGTTCATCCCGATTTTGTCAGGAGAGGAATTGGAAACTCGTTAATGAATTTCGCAGAACAGCATGCCAGGAAACAGGGAATGAAGGCAATTCGGCTGGACGTATATGAGAAGAATTATCCCGCAATCCGTTTGTATGAACGGTGCGGTTATAAGTATGTGGGAACCGTAGATTTAGGCTATGCTGAATATGGACTGCCCTGGTATAAGTTATATGAAAAGGTGCTGTAGGAATTCATAGAAAAATTCTTGAAGTTTTTTTGAATTGGTATTTTAACCTCCTCCAGATATAAAACCATAGTAGCAAAAGTTTATATCCGGAAGAGGAAAAAGCTGAAATTCAACTTACACAGTGTGGCTGTTTTCTATAATGATAACCGGTTAAAAACAACTGAAAATATAGAAGAAACAACAGAGCTAAACGATACTTAAGTGTAAGCAGAGACTTAAGCAGCAGCAGCTCTCTGGGATTAGGAGCCAGATACTGCAGCTGCTCAAGCTGTTCTTTTAAGGTATTTATGACCTTGATCAGGTAAGTGAAATCAGACCATCTGGTGGGAATGAATTTCCGGGCAAAGCTGAGAGGATTACCTGTTTTGTAATAGAAAAAGAGTATCAGAGACAGGATTATAAAGGTTAGACCGATACAGGGAAGCAGTTCTTTCTTCGTTCTTTTTCTATAAATTATATATTGACGAAACCCAAAGATCAGAAGGCAAAGAAGTATCAGCCACAAGAGCAGCAGAAAGGAAGAATATAGGAGATTACCGTAAAAGTACCCATCAATCAATGAATAATCATCTGTCAGGCTGCTGCCTGCAAGAAAGGCAGCAGCGTACATTTCTTCTTTTCCTTTGCCTTTATCGGTTATTTTCAGCTCAAGATTAGAAAAGGTTTCGGAGCTTTTTGAGCTCTGCACCAGAAACACAGGAACAGAACTTTTTACAACGCCTCTGACAATATAGGGGTTGTTTTTATATAACAGCTCATTGTTAACGGCGGTTATAGTGCCAAATAATTCATAGGCAGTCTCTGAATCCAGAACACAACCGTAAATATCCTCCTGATAGACATAATTGCCTGACAGCAGTGCCATGGGTATGGTATCCCTCATATTGCCCCAAAGAGTTACTGCAAGAACTTTGGCCTTGCGGCCAAGATAAGGATTCGTAAGTTCTGCCCCTTCTTCTGTTTTCCAGGCTGTCAGGGAGAGAAGGGTATCACTGTAAAAGTTTGGGTCGGAATCCTTTTCCTGTTCCACTGCTTCTATTAGGGAAACTTTACTTATTCCGGTTTTGTGATCCCTGATACTGACACTGGAAAAGAAGTCTCTATAATACGAAGTATCCATAATACACCGGCTCATAAACCAGATAATTAGAAAGGCTGGAATGAAGAAAAACATCAGCATTCTATTCCGTTTCATTTGCCATCACCCGGTCCCCTTCTGAAATATCTTTGCTGCTGCCGGTAATAATTATATCCGCGGAGGCAAAAGAACCGCTGATTGCAGCAGTGTTCCGATCCTTTTCTTCAACAGTTACCTCCAAACGGAAGGCAGTCTGCTCTGTTCCAAGCACAGTAGCCTTTTCCCTGACCATAAGTACATAAGTACGGTTGCCGGAATCCTGCCTGATAGCCTGGAGGGGAACACAGTTAGGATATTCCTGGGAGGTTTTCTTAAGACGGTAAGTAAGGCTTCCGCCTTCCTTATAATTTCCATCAGGAAGAAGTGCAGTAAAGGTAATCAGGCCTTCTTCGTCAGGCAGCCCTAATGTCTCTATGACGGAAGTAAAGGGAGTGTTGGTGTCATAACTCTTGATTTCAATTTCATCGCCTTCGGTAAAATACTTCAGATTATCCTTATTTCCTTTCATGAGCAGCTCAAAGCCACCGGTAAGGATAACCAGCTTTTCACTGCCGGTTATGGTAATACCATAATCCAGCCCGGAATTACCGATAATACCCTGAACGGGGGAATATACCCTGCCTTTTTGCTCAATTACTTTACTAAGCTTTGCAATTTCTTCTTCTTTTGAGTTGATATCCAGCTGCAGCATTGATTGATCCAGGCTTACGGTACGTTTACTGGTTTTTTCATTGTTTTGTTTAACGGTTATCTCAGCTTCAAGCTTCGCCCTCTGAAGTTTTACAGTTTCAAGTGTTCTTCTGGCGGATTCTTCTGTTTTTTTGGCTTCTTTTATATCGTTACTGTAATCATAACTGCCTTTCTTTATAGCCTGTAAATCTCTTTCCAGAGTATCTGCTTGTATCCGGGCTTTTTTTATCTTATCATCCCATTCATTTTCTGCAGCTTGCCCATCTTCCTTCGCCCTGTCTGCTTTTTCTTTAGCCAGGCGGATATCAGTTTCTTTTATAGCCAAATGGTCATACAGAAGCCGGTAAAGGGACTGATAGGAATCCTTCTGGCGATTAACATAGCCGTTCTCAAGGTCGTCTTTGTAGGTTAGCAGGGCAGTAGTAAGCTTACGATCTTCCGCCTGTAGCTTATCAAGAGTTTCCTGCGCATCTTCAATGGCGCGATTACAGGCGGTAACCTCACTGTTTCTTGCTGAAAGCTGTTGCTGGTATGCCTTACGGACACTATCCTCAGCAGAATACTGATCCTGATAATCAATGGAAGCGTCCCATTTACGGGTAGTTTCGGACAGATCTTCTTTCAGTCGGTTTAAGTTCTTTGTGGCAGTTTCTATCTGTTGTTTATGTTCCTTGTATTTGCTGTCATAATAAAATTCAAAAACTGCCGTATAAGCGGTTTCTGCCGCTCCTACTTTTTTGCTCTTAACGGCATTGGTGTATACCGTTATAATATCCTCTAGCTTAAGAAGCGGCTCTTTTGCCTCNNAGTAATCTCACGGTTTAAGGGGCGTAGAGCGTTGGCTTTTCCGGTTTCCACTTCCCTTAAGGCAGTAACGGCCTCTTCATATTCCTTTGTCTTTTTTTCTTTTACGCTAGCTTTGATATTATCAAGCTCTGCTATTGCATTATCCAGATCAGACTGAGCATTTTCCTCTTGCAGCAGGGCAGCTTCTAAGTCAAGGCTGCTGTCTGTAGTTTGAGGGGATATGCTGTTCTTCTCATATTGCAGCTCTAATTTTTTAAGCTCCAGCTCCCTGGTGCTTAAGAGTTCCTTTAATTGACCCGTATCATAGGTAAATAATAACTCTTTTTTTTCTACAGGATCACCGGTTTTTTTATTTATTTTTGAGATTTTATAACCTGCTTCCAGTTTTATATATTTCTCTGCATTTTCCTTAATGGTACCGGTACCGGACTGTTCATAGATCAGATTGCTCCTCTTGGGGGAGACCACGGTTACCTGTGCAAGTGTTACAGAGGCAGCTGCTCTTGAGACAAAAGTAAAAACCAGCATGAATATAAAAAAACCAAGCAGCAGTTTTTTGAGTTTCTTTTCCATAAGACTTTTCGTTCCTTCCCTTAATTGTGTTAGATGTCAGCCCTTTAACCCTGTTGCAGCAATTCCCTGTTCCAGGTATTTCTGTCCATACAGAAACAGCAAAAGAGCCGGTATCAGCATAATAAAGGAGGCTGCAAAAGCAAGGCCCGCCTTATCTGTGGTAATATCAGGAAGATATAAGGACAGTGGCCATAAGTTTTTCTTTCGAATGAGAAAGGTAAGGGGCTGTTCTATGGCGTTCCAGTATTCGATAAAATCCAGCACGATGGCTGAGAGTATACCGGAAGCACCAAGAGGAATACCAATTCTGGTAAAGATATACCCTTCGCCGGCACCATCAAGTCTTGCTGCTTCCATAAGCGCCTCCGGCAGTTCTTTAAAGAACTTTACCATAATAAAGACCGGAAAGGTGGAGAAAATATTCGGAAGAATAACCGCAAGATGAGTATCTGTAAGCTTCATCCGGAACAACACCAGATAACTGGATACCATAGTCACCTGAAAGGGCAGTATCATCAGCAGGATATAAAGGGTAAATAAAAGCCTTTTACCGGGAAAGCTATATCTGGCAAAAGCCCATGCGGCAGGTACAGCAATTAAGAGCTGCCCTGCAAGTACCGGCAGAACCTGTATGCAGGAATTCCAGAACATGACAAAGAACTTCGGGGAATCTAAGAGAAGTTCTGCAAAAGGCTGAAGAGTAGGATAGAGTGGAAGAATACCCCAGGTGGCCATATCCTCTGAATGGCCAAGTATTGGTCCTATCTTCTGAAACAATTCACCTCTTCCCATAAGGGAGCCGCTTAAGAGCATCCACAGTGGCAGCCAGACAAGGAGGACAGTAATGACCAAAAATGAAGTTATAAGCAATTTTTTAAGTATTTTCATGGTCCATCTATTCCTTATCAAATCTTAGAATCAACAGTATGACTGCCATAAACAATAATACACTAAGAACGGCAGCGGCAGACATCTTCTGAATGTCGAGGGCAGCAAACCAGTTGTTAAAGAGATGCTGCAGCATGTATATACTCTCCTGAGGATAATTACCCGAGATCAAATAAGCTTCCCGGAATACCTTAAAGGAATTGACAAAGGACAGTATACCTATCATGAAAAGTGCAGGGGACAGGAGGGGAAGGGTAATATAACGAAAGCGCTGGAAAGCTCCCGCACCGTCTGCGCCTGCTGCTTCATATAGTGATGTGTCAATTCCGTTTAGACCTGTAAGCCAGAGTATCATATCATAGCCTGCATTCTTCCAAAGGTAGCTGAACACCAATATGGTAAAGGCCATATCTGTGTTCATAAAATCTGTTTTTTCACCACCCAGCTTTAGAACCATTCCATTAATAAGTCCGTTTTCATGAAAAATCAATTTCCACAGAATTACCATTGAGGCAGTAGGAATTGCCATAGGAATCAATAAGGAGGTCTTATAAAAATCCCCATATTTCTTCTTGCTGTGTATCAGTAAGGCTAATAACAGGGAAATAAATAACAGCAGCGGCAGGCATACCAGGATAAATCTTGCGGTATTGGATAGTGCCTGCCTGAAAGCGTCATTGGTAAGGACCGTCCTGTAATTGGACAGTCCCACAAAGCTATTGTTCATAGCATCGTAAAAGGAACGTCTTATAACATCTAAGAAAGGAAGCAGCACAAAGACTGTTATACCGGTTAAGCTGGGGGCGAGGAACAGCCAGGGAGTTATATTTTTATTTCTTCTCATCTTATTCGGATAAGTAGGTGTTTACTTTTGATTTCACTGCGTTAACTGCTTCCTCTAATCCAATATCACCCTTTAAGAAGGAAAGAATCTGTTCTTTCAGGATTTCATTTAACTGCTGGTTCATATGGATTGGTCTGTTGACCTGCCTTGCTATCTGATAGAGATTGTCACGATCCTTTTTATCCGGCCAGACAGCACTGAACTCATTTCCCTCCTGATCGCTAAAACCAACAATGATATCTTCATTCACTTCATCAGTCCATTTTTTTAAGGAAGAGCTGTTAACAGGAAGGCCGTCATAAAGATTTGCTGACTGTACCTCTTCTGTAAACAAAAATTCCAGAAAGGCTTTTGCAGCTTCTGTATTCTTACTGGCTTTGTTAAGGCCAATGATTCCGACCGGCAGGAAAGTATTGTTTAATGAGCTATAGGAAAGACCGGTTTCTTTTGCTAAAGCAAAGGGCATCATTGAGTCAGATATAGCACTGATTTGAGCAAAAGCAGCCAGTGTCTTGCCTGCTTTTAAAGGAAACATGGAATTCCGGAAGAGGTAAGATTCGGGAGCAACCGTATAATCATATTCCTCCTTGGAAATTTTTCCGATGTTGTCTGTCAGTCTTTTTAAATTCCCTAGAAATTCCTTAAAATCATCCTCGGACAGTTTAGTGTCTTTTAAGAAGTCCTCACCGTAAAGAGCCAGAAAGTCGTTTACCAGAAACTCCGGAACATAGGAATCCATGAAAGGCTTACCGGATTTCTCAGCAGTATCAATCAGTGTATTTAGGCTGGATACGGAAGCTAAAGCATCGGGCGTGCCTACAACAAAGGGAATAGCGAAACGAATAGGCATTTGGAAGATGGTTCCTTCCTTTGTGTAGCTTTCTGCAATGTTTGGAAGGATACGGCCATCTTCTGTCAGGGGTTTCAGAATAGCTGAAATATCTGCCAGAACTCCCTTATCTATATAGGATTGGGCAGGCAGGCCGTCCAGTAATATAATATCTGCGCCGTTACCGGCTAATAATTCTGTATTAAGCGCACGTATGTAATCAGATGAATTTCCGCCTTCATTTCCCATAGCAACTATATAATTAATTCTGCTATCAGGATTCTTCTGCTGGAAAAGTGAGATAGCCTGGCGGATAGTTGCATTTTCTCTCAGGGAATAGAACGTAATCTGATTCTGTGGAACAGCGGAAGCTTCCTTGTCGTAGACGTAATGAATAAGGCTTAAGCCCTTTTCACTTTCTGTGAACAGACAGTAGTAATCCTCTGGTTCCAGCTCTCCCGCATAAATATCCTGGATGTAAAGAGAGGGCATGCTCATGGAAGTTATGGAGCCGTCAACAGGAATTTCCCAAAGGGTACCCTCTGAAAGCATACGGTGAATTCCTTCAGAATCGCCTGTTATAAGGGTTCCGTCACTTTTTAAAGAATAGGCTACACCGTTGGGCTGAAAAGTATAGTCCAGGGTTTTGGTTGTTTTACCTGTTAAGGCATCATAAAAAATAATCTGATTACTGTTATCACTTGCAGCTATTATGGTATTATCGGAGGCGATAAAGCTTTTCTGGCTGTCTATGGCAACAGTTCCAAGAGCTTTACCTTCCTGCGAAAATAGTAGAAGAGTATTGGATTTCCACATATCGGAGAGTACAAGAGTACCGTCTTTTAGCACCTGCATTTTCTCAATGTAAGGATAAAAGGTTTGTTCTTCATCTTTGTAAGCCGGTTCTGTCAGATAGGTTAATGGAATCTCAACAGAGGCTAAACCATTATCATCGGATTTGTAAAGCTTACAGATAGTAGAGCTGGTGTTATAATTAATTAAGGCAGCATATAAATTACCATCTTCACCGATACATAATTCACTTAGAGTATAACCTTTTAAATCCTTACCATTTAACCAAGCGGCTTCCCCAGTCTCCCAGGTCAGATCAGCTTTTCGAATGTAGCGTTGAAAGCTTGACTTCCCGGCATCATAGGAATAAGTTTCAAATTGTTTCTCCTTGTTTCGAACGACCATCATAGGTGTTTCTGAGGCAGGCATTTCAGGTAAAGCAACAGGGTTTTCAATATACCGCCCTTTTTCTTCTTTTGTGGTTGCATCTGCTGACTTTTTAGTTGCCTTGCTGTCCTTCTGGTTTGTACTGCTGCAGCCATAAAGGGAGGAGACCCCAAGGACTAGCAGGAGGAGATAAGCGAGTAATTTCTTCTTCATTTTCTTGTACCTTTCTTTCTTACATAAGCTGAATAGTAAACATGCGGTTTGTTCAACTTTATAAATTATCCATTTCAGAAACAGGATAGCAGACAAATCTCTAAATAATCTTAAAAAATAAATAGATTCATTAAAAATAATGCCCTGTAAGGCCGGTAAAGGTTATACCGATTTACAGGGCTGTATTGTAAGGACAATCATGAGGGATAGGGAGGGCTTAAAAGGGAAGTGAGAGAAGAAAGGTTGCACCGCCTCCCGGGGTGTCGTTAAGGGTCAGAGTTCCATTTTGCATTTCTGCAAGTTCTTTTGCAATGCTCAATCCAAGGCCGTAATGGCTTTTATCCTGCCTGGAGCTGTCACCTCGATAGAAACGTAAGAATACCCCTTTTTTCTTATCCTCCGGTATACCGCTGCCATGATCTTCAATTTCTATAAGAAGCCTTTTTTTCTTAGTATAGGCTCTGATGATAACAGTGTCTCCTTCTCTGGAATACGCTGCAGCATTATCAATAAGAACAGCCAGAATCTGTTTTATCCGTTCTTTGTCACCTTGGATTCCGGGAAGCATTTCATCTTCCAGCAGAAGTTTCAGCTCCATGGATTTTTCTTTCAGAAAAGGATAGAAGAGGTCATAGGTTTCTATTAACAGGGTATCCATATCCAGAGCTTCCTTCCTTATCTGCCAGTGTCTGGCATCCGTTGCGGCAAGTAGCAGCATGTCTTCTATCAAACCTGCCATACGGCTGCATTCTTTATCTATATTACCCAGATAGTGGAGGGAATTCTCTTCGTCGATTCTGGCAGCTGAGAGACTGGCACGAATAACCGCAAGGGGCGATTTCAGCTCATGAGAGGCAGCAGCTATGAAGTCCGTCTGTTGCCGTCTGCTCTCTTCCACGGGTTTTAAGGACTTGCCTACAATCCAATAACTTACGAGGAATAAAGCACTGATACCAAGGCCCTCCGTGATAATAAGAAATAATATCTGCCCAGGATTAAGAAAAGCGGAGATATCAAGTGGCTGGAGCAGAGCCAGACTTCGAACCCCTTTTCCAACTGGCACTACAAATACAGCACCCAGATAACATTCACCGAAATTCCCCTTTATTTCATAGGTTCTGCTTTCCACTTCGCTTAAGGACACAGGTCTTGAGGCGGTATCTATATTATCCTCCCCGGCAGCTTCCTTTAGCTTCAGTACCAGGATATTGCGGTCAGTAAGCGGATTAAAAGCACCATTGTATATAAGTGGAATTCCATTATCCTCTATATGTATGATGAAATGATTGTTTACTTCCAGCTGAGACAGCCATAAGTGGCTGAAGCTGCTGTCCATCTGTACGTTTTTTGAGACAGTGGAAAAGTTACTCCGGAAGTTAAAGGTCTTATCCTTTATTAACTGCTGATTATTATTTAACATGACAAAGAGCAGAGAGGCAGTAAGAATAAATCCGGTAGAAACCGTATAGAGTATTATCAGCTTCTTTTTCAGTGAGTTAAGCATGGGGCTGATACTCCAATCGGTAGCCGATTCCATGGACGGTCTTTATGGAAACAGTGGTATCCAGCGCTTTTAAGCGTCTTCTTAAGAAATATATGTAATTATCTAAGTTACCCTCCTCTACAAAATCATTCAAGCCCCAGACCCGGTTAAGAATCTGCTCTCTGGTTAGGATATTGTCTTTATTGAGCAGCATAAACTCAAGGAGCGCACCTTCTCCTTTCGATAAAGAAAGCTTCTTCGCACCCTTTGCCACTACATAGGTGGAGGGGTCGAAACTCAGATCATCACAGGTAAGACACTGGGAATTCTCAATTTTTCTCGGACGCCTTAAGAGAGCACGGATTCTTGCCATCAATTCGTTCATGGCAAATGGCTTCACCAGATAATCATCAGCACCTCCGTCAAGACCATCAATCCGGTCATTGATACCATTCATAGCAGTAACCATGATAACAGGAGTAGTAATCCCATGTTCTCGCAGGTCATTAAGCAGTGACAGTCCGTCCCTGCCCGGAAGCATTCTGTCCAGTACAATAACATCATGGATAAATTTCTCAATATAATACATAGCATCAGTGCCACTATTGCAGATATCCGTCTGGTAGCATTCTTTTTTCAGATGAACTTCAATAGCCTTACAGAGCTCAGCATCGTCTTCTATTAATAAAATTCTCATAGAGTAAAACTCCCTTCGTTGCTTTGGAATACTATTTTTTATAAACGGTGGCATAGAATTAGCCTTATATTAGCATAAACTTGGGGAAATGAAAAGGAAGATTGCGGTAATATAGCATCAGCAATTATGAATAACCTTATAATATTAGCGGAGATTTAAGGGTAATCTAATAGTGCTTAAATGGGTTAAACGTATAATACGAAATCTCGGCAGGGATTGGTTTCCTGTTAATGCTCCGGATACAAAACTTCCTGAAACAATAGAAAATGTATTGTCCAAAAACATTTGATAGAGTAAAATAGGAAAGAAAGGCATGTAACTTTTGGAAGAATAAAATAAGTTGGGCATAGATTTAAAGTGCAGCTTATATATCATACAGAAAGGAGAATGAACTGGCTTAAGCCGGTTCTATAAGAAGATGAAGGATTACAGAAATGAATATGAAAAATGGCTGGGGATATCCGCTTTAGATGCAGATTTAAAAGAAGAACTTAACAGTATCAAAGACAAAGAGGAGGATATCAAGGATCGGTTCTACTGCGATTTATCCTTTGGTACCGCTGGTCTTAGAGGTATACTTGGAGCAGGTACCAATCGTATGAACCGCTACGTTGTAGGAAGAGCAACCAAAGCCCTGGGTAAAGTTATTAAGAAACAGGGAGAAGAGTTTGCGAAAAAGGGTGTTGCAATTGCACATGACTGCCGTATAATGTCACCTGAATTTGCTGAAATGTGTGCCCTGATATTTAACAGCATGGGAATTAAGGTGTACCTGTTCGATTCCTTAAGACCTACTCCGGAATTATCCTACGCAGTCCGTTATTACGGTTGTGCCGCAGGTATTAATATTACAGCGAGCCATAATCCTAAAATATATAACGGCTATAAAGTATATTGGGAAGAGGGGTCTCAGATAAAGTCCGGTATAGCCAATCAGATCTTAGAGGAAATCGGTAAGATGGACTTATTTGAAGAAACACAACTTCCTGCAAAAGAGAAGGCTATCGAAACAGGCTTGTTAAATATTATAAACAAAGAAGTGGATGAGAGCTTCTATGAGAAGACCATGTCCATCTCCTTAAGAAATGAAGAAGTGGATAAGAATATCGGTATTGTCTATACACCTTTAAACGGAGCCGGCAACATTCCCGTCCGCACAGTCCTTGACAGAATGGGATACACCAATGTTCATGTAGTAAAGGAACAGGAACTGCCTGATGGCACCTTCCCAACCATAGATTATCCCAATCCTGAAGATCATGCAGCCTTTGCCTTAAGTGAGAAACTGGCTCTTTCTGTTGGGGCGGACGTATTAATTGCTACTGATCCTGACTGTGACAGACTTGCAGTTGAAGTGGTACACAAGGGAGCCATCGAAGCCTTAAACGGCAACCAGGTAGGGGTCCTTATCATTAATTATATATTAACCTCCATGAAGGAGAAAGGAACACTTCCTGCCAATGCAGCAATGGTTAAATCCATTGTAACCGGAGAAATGGGAAGTGCCATAGCAGAAGCATATGGAGTGAAGATGTTTAATGTACTTACCGGTTTTAAGAATATCTGTGCCCTGGCAAATGATTGGGATAGTACGAAGGAATACACTTACGTATTTGGATATGAAGAAAGTATCGGTTATAATATCGGCAGCTATTTAAGAGATAAAGACGGTGTTGCAGCAACCCTTATCCTTGCTGAGATGGCAGGTTATTATAAACGACAGGGTAAAACCCTAATCGATGTATTAAATGATTTGTATGAAGAATATGGTTATTACCGTGAAAATACTATTTCCATTGTCCTGGAAGGTATTGAAGGACAGGAAAGAATCAAGAGAATGATGGTAGAATACCGTAAAAATAATGCAGGCTCTATCGGAAACTCCAAACTGGTACAGGTAACAGACTATGAACTCTCAGAAGCAACCAATGTAATTACAGGAGAGAAAACATCCATCGACACAGAGAAAACGGATGCAGTCCAGTTTAAATTTGAGGATGGCTGCTGGTATACTTTAAGACCCTCCGGCACAGAACCTAAGATTAAACTGTATATCTATACAAAGTCAGATACGCTGGAAAAGTCAGAGAGTAAATTAAAAGAAATCGAAACAGCAGTACTGGGTGTATTGCACAGTATAAAATAATAGAGAGAACAGGACTGCAGGGTATGAATATTCTGCAGTCCTGTTATTTTCTCAAATCTTCGTTTTGATATCCACGAAAGGAGTTGCAATGCAGGGATATAATTGCATCATGGTATTTAGTACAGACAGTAAGCAGTTGTTGTTTTGTAAGAGGAGAAAAGACCCCTATAAGGGATTATACAATCTGGTTGGCGGCAAGATCGAAGCAGGAGAAGAAGGAATGACAGCTGCCTACCGAGAGTTACTGGAAGAGACCGGTATCGGTGGTAAAGACATCGAGCTTGCACATATGATGGACTTTACTTATTATAATCAGAATTGTTATGTTGAAGTTTATGCAGGTACCCTGAAACAGGATGTTAACTTAAGAGAAGAAGCGAATCCTCTTGAATGGCTTGCGATTACAGATAATTACTTTGACTTGTCACGATTTGCAGGAGAAGGCAATATAGGGCATATGTTAGAACAGGTGCTGCAATATGGAATGGGAAAAGTAGAAAGGGAAAAAGACAAGAAGGCATATAACTGAGAAAATAAAGGAATATATTAGAAAAGAAAAATAAAGGAAATACTTGATATTTGTATTAATTTGGGTATAATGGAGTTATATGGTAATTATTTACCCTATTATGTCATTAAATTCTGATAAAACAGCATGAAAAAGGCAAATCCTCCGAAAGGTGGAGACGCAAAGCCACGGGCCTAAGACTTTGTTATGGCAGCCGGGTTACCATGATTACAATCCATGGCCTTGCTATGGATTTTTTTGTATATTCATCATGGGACTTCTTTTCATGAAAATCTGCAAAGGAGAAATTGTATGGAGAAATTTAGTGTTACAGTATCAGGAAATACCTTAAAGATCGTGCTGGATGGTAAATTTGGAGAAGAGGATATTGCATCTTTTGGTGCTGCGTACCAGCAGGCAGTAAGCAAAATAAATCCTGCTCAGGTGAATCTGGAGCTGGATGCTAGAAACATGGGCGTTATTACACCGGATAAACAAGAAAAATTAAAGGGCTTCTTTGTCCTTTATAAACAGACAGGCTTTAAAAAGGTTACTCTTCGAATGGAAGACAGCGCCATACTTGCAATGCAGGTTAGAAGACTTGCGAAAGAAGCAGGTATTGCGGATTTTGAAATTATATAAGATTCCAAAGCAGTTGAACTTTAGTTTTTTCCGGGCAAACGAAAGTCCCGGAGGGAACTTAGTTCAACTTATATTTTTTTGGAGAAGTCTGAATAGGACATATCATACGCAACTTTGTGCCAGAGGCCCAAACTTTGCAGGCAGTGAGAAAGGTAAGGGATTAATATGGTTAAATTTAGACTTAAGGAGCTGGCAGTCAGCCATGGTAAGAAGGTAGTTGAAAATGATGTATATCTGGAGCATTTTCGTAAAAGAGGTAAAGAAGTAGAACATTTCTTAAAAGATGTAATTGGCAGGGATAAAAGATATATGTTTGAAGATGAGAGCGGAAGCACCTTAACCCTTTCACTGGAAGCAGCGCATGAATTACTTGATAAGACAGGGCTGACTGGGGCTGATATTGATATGATAATTCTGTCCAGCCAGCTGCCGGAGTACACAGCCCCTCCTACTTCAATAAAGATACATGCAGCCATCGGTGGTAAAAAGGAATGCATCTGTTATGATGTGAATTCCAATTGCTGTGGGATGGCGCTGGCTTTAGAGCAGGCAGCTAAATATATGGCACTGACACCCCATGTTAACAGAACTCTTCTTATCGGGTGTGATTATATTAATATGATGATAAATGAAGAAGAAGAGAATCTGTATGGACATTATGGAGATGCAGCCTGCGCTGTAATTCTGGAAAAGACAGAGGAAGACAGTGGTCTGATAGATTCTGTTTGTACTGTCAAATCAGAGGGAGTAGATGTGGCTTTATTTCCTGGCTGCGGCTTCTCAAATATATTCCGTGTGGAAAATAAAGCGGATATGCTCATTGATTTTACACCGCCTACGGAAGATGTTCCGGAATCTGCCATGGAATCCATTCAAACACTTCTTACCAGAAATGGTTTGACAAAAGATGATATCAGCATGTTCTGTTTTTCACAGTATGCTCTGATTAATATAAGAAAGATTAGAGAACTGATGGACATAAAGGAGGAGAACAGTCTTTACATAGGGTATGAGTATGGTTATACCGGTACCAGCAGCCCATTTATCACGCTCTATGAGTCCATGGAACGAGGTATGGTAAAACGGGGAGATTATATTATTATCTGGACAATCGGATGCGGTTCTCAAAATGTTGGTCTGTTATGTAAATTGTAATTATTCAAATTTTTAATTATTCAAACCCATGGAGCGTGGCGAATGACGTTTTAAATTAATCTTTGATTCAAGTGATAAAAGTCTTGTTATTATAAATTTCAGACGGATCGCACAAAGCAGAAAGATCGATCATATTTAAAGGTGCGATTGCACACAAGAGAGAAAAGAGTCATTGATTCTGATAATTATGTGTGCTAACACACAGAGGGGAGAAGATATGTATATTACAAAGACTTTAGCGGAAGTAATGGAGGAAAAATGTCTCAGATATAACGAAAGAGAAGCGCTGGTATTTCCTGCAAGGGAAGTAACCTATACATTTTCTGATGTACAAAGGCTTACCAATCAGTATGCAAAAGGCCTGTTGTCACTGGGGGTAAAAAAAGGTGATCACCTGGCGGTACTTTCATTAAATTCGCCGGAATGGGTACTTCTTGAATTGGCAGCCGCTAAAATAGGGGCTGTCTTGGTATGCATAAATACAGCCAGCACGAAAACAGAGCTTCTATTTGCACTTAAGCAATCAGAAAGCTCACTTTTTTTTCTTACAAAAGGGTTTAAGGATGTAAGCTTTACAGACAGCTTAATGGAATTATGTCCTGAACTGAAAGAGGCTTTACCCGGTAAGCTGTTAAGTAAGAACCTGCCCTGTCTTAAGACGGTGGTTGTATTAGATGATACGGTACTGCCCGGGACATATCTGCTGTCTGAAATGATTGAGTTTGGTAAGGGAATAGAGGATATATTACTGCAGGAAGCGCAGAGTAAAGTAAACGCTCATGATCCGCTGAATATATTTTATACCTCCGGAACCACAGGTAATTCCAAGGGAGTAGTACTTAACCACTTTGTAACAGTTAATAATGCCATAGTCTCAGGGGAGCGGATGGAATATGATGAGGATGACAGGATTCTGCTTAGCCTGCCCTTATTTCACGTAATTGGCTTTGTATTAAGTACACTTGCAGGTTTCTTCTATGGTGCCTCCATTGTAATGCTGGAACGGTTTGAAACCAAAAAGGTGCTAAGAGTAATATCAGAGCATAGCTGCACTGTTTTCAACGGAGTTCCTTCCATGTTCCAGTTCCTGTTAAACAATGATGTAAGCCAGTATGATCTGTCCAGTCTTTCGAAAGGCTTTATTGCAGGTTCCTGCTGCAGCAGGGAACTTATGCTAAAGATTATAGAGGAACTTGGAATTGATACCATAGCTAATCTCTATGGACAGACGGAGGCTATTGGGATTACGCAGATGGCGGCAGAAGATGACTTGGAATACAGACTTCAAACCATTGGAAAGCCATTGCCTGGTGTGAATGTTAGAATTGCTGACATTTCAACCGGTAATGATGTTTTACCAGGGGAAAAAGGAGAGCTCCTGGTGAAATCAGTTTATATAATGAATGGTTATTTTCATAACCCGGAAGCAACTGATAAAACCGTTGATAAGGAAGGCTGGCTGCATACAGGCGATCTTGTGAGTATGAATCAGAAAGGTTATATAACCATTGAAGGACGCATTAAGGACATTATTATTCGAGGAGGGGAGAATATATCTCCGGCTGAGATTGAAAGTGTCTTAAAACGTAATTCGAAGATATTTGATGCAGCAGTGGTATCTGTTCCGGATAAACTACTAGGTGAAGAGATCTGTGCCTTTATCGTTACTGCAGACGGCAGCAGTATGGAGGCTGAGGAAGTAAGAGCCTTTGCTGCGGAGAATATGGCCAAGTATAAGGTGCCAAAATATATAAAGTTTATTCCGGTACTGCCAGCCACCTCTAGCGGAAAGGTGAAAAAAGCAGTATTAAGAGAGCAGATAAAAAGTGAATTCGAGGAAATCTATCATCAGGAGGCCGCTGTTACCAGGATATAATAGATAACACAATAGTTTTAGAATAGTAATAGGACCCAAAGCTTGTCCGGTGAAAGTTAAATCAATTTCATTAGCAAGCTTTTATTTGGTTATACTTAACATTGATTGTAGAATAAAAAATGTAGATAAAACCATTGACAAATAGAAAGGGATAAATTAAAATATTCCCATTATGAAATCATATAATTCATATTAAAATAATATGATATAATTTAACGGAGAAATCTTTGCGATGATGCAAAAAGCTTTTACGGCAGATGCATTGCGTCTGCTTTTTTTGTGCCAGCCAGGCGTATACATCCGGCAGGCGTAGATTGATTAACAGGTGGGGAAGAGAGAGGTCGAAACGATGAACATTGATGTACTGAGGGAATATGCTCCCCTGTATCTGGAGGCAGCAGGGCTTACGGTAAGAATTGCACTAATTGGTATTGCCGGAGCTATAGCAGTAGGTTTCCTTTGCAGTCTTATCAGGTATTTTAAAGTACCGGTTTTAAACAGGATCACCGGAGTTTACATAGAATTGTCCAGAAATACCCCTCTATTGATTCAGTTATTTTTCCTATATTTCGGACTTCCCAAGATCGGAATTCTTTTAAGCTCTGAAGCCTGTGCTATTACGGGACTAATTTTCCTTGGCGGAAGTTATATGGCAGAAGCATTTCGAAGTGGTCTTGAGGCAGTACCAGGTATACAGATGGAGTCGGCATTAAGTCTCGGACTTACCAAAAGTCAGGTAATCGGTTATGTATTGTTACCCCAGGCTGTTTCGGTATCTGTACCGGCTTTTGCAGCTAATGTAATATTTTTGATAAAAGAAACCTCAGTATTCAGTGCAGTGGCACTGGCTGATTTAATGTATACAGCCAAGGTATTAATCGGAATGTCTTATAATACGGATGAAGCTCTGTTTATGCTGGTATTGTCATATTTGGGGATATTGCTTCCCATTTCCGTTATATTTTCACTGATAGAAAGGAAATTAAGATATGCAGGATTTGGGAATTAAGGTCCTTTTTGAAGGAAGAAACTTCATCAGGTTATTAGAAGGCTTATGGATTACCGTAGAAATATCCTTTGTTTCAGTAATCATCTCCATGGTACTCGGTGTTTTATTAGGAATGATAATGACAGTCAGGAATCCGGTTATTAAAGTAATTACCAGATTGTATCTGGAGTTTGTCCGCATAATGCCCCAGTTGGTTTTGCTGTTCCTGGTTTATTTCGGCATTACCAGGGCCTTTCAAGTAAATCTTTCCGGTGAAGTGTCCGCAGTAATTGTATTTTCCTTGTGGGGTACGGCTGAAATGGGGGACCTGGTAAGGGGTGCGCTTATCTCTATACCAAAGCACCAGTATGAGAGCGGTAAGGCGCTGGGCCTTACAGGGGCTCAGGTTTACCGTTATATTGTAATCCCTCAGACTATCAGAAGACTGGTACCCCTGGCCATTAATCTTACAACCAGAATGATAAAGACCACATCACTTATAGCATTAATCGGAGTAGTTGAAATTGTAAAGGTAGGCCAGCAGATAATTGAAGCGTCACGCTTATCCGTACCGTCAGCAGCGTTATGGATATACGGCGTAATCTTCTTTCTGTATTTCCTTATCTGCTATCCGGTTTCCTTAGTGGCAGCAAGGCTTGAGAAGGCATGGAAGACAGTTTAGAGAAGAGATAACAGCAAATGTCCGCAGATAATTAATTAAGGTAAAAAGATGGGAGTCAGCATGAGTCAAATAGAAGAGATTCTTTCAATAAAAAATTTAAAAAAAAGCTACGACAGCCTGGAAGTCTTAAAGAATATATCCCTTACCGTTAAAAAAGGGGAGGTGGTAGTTATTGTTGGACCCTCCGGCTGTGGGAAGAGTACGCTGCTTCGCTGTATCAACGGTCTTGAGGACATTCAGGCCGGTGAGATATCACTGGGTAAGGAAGTTATCAGCGGAAGAAAAAAGGAGATGCATCTGGTACGCCAGAAGGTAGGAATGGTATTTCAAAGTTATGAGTTATTTCCTCATATGAATATCCTTGATAACATTGCTCTGGGACCTGTAAAAGCACAGCACAGAGATAAAAAAGAAGTCGAAGCAGAAGCTGACAGACTCTTGGAACGGGTTGGACTCTCAGATAAGAGAAAAGCATACCCAAGACAGCTGTCCGGCGGGCAGAAGCAGCGGGTAGCAATAGTCAGAGCCCTTTGTATGCACCCTGAGGTAATGCTTTTTGATGAAGTAACAGCAGCTCTCGATCCGGAAATGGTAAGAGAGGTACTGGATGTAATGTTAGAGCTTGCAAGGGAGGGAAGCACCATGGTTATCGTAACCCATGAGATGCAGTTTGCCCGTGCGATTGCAGACAGAATTATATTTCTTGATAAAGGAGAGATAGTAGAAGAGAGCAGTCCGGAAGAGTTTTTTACGAATCCTAAGACAGAAAGAGCCGGAAAGTTCCTCAATGTTTTTGAATTTGACGCTGTAAAAGGTGTTGAAGATAAATAAGGAATCAAATTCGGTTTGATTACCGGGGGGTTACACCCTGGGAGGTCTGATAGCGAAGATATGGATCAATCCTATTCTAATATTTCAGACACCCCAAAAGAGGAGAACAGTTGAAGAAAAAATAAGGAAAGGGCCACGCACTACTTCAGCTTAAAAATGTGGCAATACCGCAGTAATCGCGGTATGAGGGTATTGGTATGAAAAATATCAAGAAATTAGCAGCATTACTATTACTATTTACATTAATAACATCAGCCCTTGCAGGCTGCCAGAGTAAATCTGACAAGGAAGGAACTGATTCAACTGCAGCAGGGACAGCAAGAACCCTTGAGGAAATCAAGGAAAGCGGAAAGGTTGTAATCGGTGTATTCAGTGACAAGAAGCCTTTTGGTTATGTAGATGCAGACGGTGCATACCAGGGTTATGACGTTTACTTCGGTAACCGTATTGCGCAGGACCTTGGCGTTGACGTTGAATATGTATCAGTTGAAGCAGCAAGCCGTGTAGAATATCTGGTAACTGCAAAAGTTGATATCATCCTTGCTAACTTTACTGTTACACCTGACCGTGCTGAAAAAGTAGATTTCGCACTGCCTTACATGAAAGTAGCTCTTGGTGTAGTATCACCGGACAGCGCACTTATTACTTCCCCTGAGCAGTTAAACGGAAAAACTTTAATCGTAAATAAGGGTACAACTGCAGAAACATATTTTACAGAGAATTATCCTGATGTTAAATTATTAAAATTTGATCAGTACAGTGAAGCCTATGGTGCATTATTAGATGGCAGAGGCGATGCTTTTACAACAGATAATACAGAAGTACTTGCATGGGCACTGGAGAATAAAGGTTATACGGTAGGTATTGAATCTCTTGGTAACCTGGACACTATTGCACCTGCCGTACAAAAGGGCAACACTGAGCTTTTGAACTGGTTAAATGAAGAAATCAAAACCCTTGGAACAGAGAACTTCTTCCACAAGGCTTATGACGAAACTTTAGCGCCGGTTTATGGCGATGCGGCTGATCCTGACAGCCTTGTTGTTGAAGGCGGAATAATCGAATAAACAACAGATTAATTAGTCGGAGCTACTTTCTATGAAATCATTTGTGTGAAAAGTATGGACTTGTGTCAATAACG
>DJJW01000004.1:0-121768 GCA_002434335.1 Lachnoclostridium sp. UBA6558
ACATCATCCCTGACCAATAGATTTATGTAATTGGACAGACCGTTAAAACTAGGCGCTTCTACCATATTAAAGGATGTAAAACTCAATACGATAGATACGACAACAGGAATCAAAGTAAATACCAAGAAAACAATAGCAAATGGTGCAATCAGCAAATACTTGTATTTATGATGCTTCCATACCAGTGAAAACGGCTCTTTATTCTTTTTCAAGGAAATTCCTCCTTCATAATTTTTATAGCTGAAAAACCGTAATGATAAGATGTCTGCTACTCTTCAACAGACAAATGGAATTCCCGCCTTTTATTGGTAATCTCCTTATCAATGGTCTTAAGGTTAAGATACAGGGTCTCTCTTGGGTTAGCACCCTCTGCTACAACATTATTGAAGGAATACAGTACCATTCTGGTAAGCATATAGTTACCGGGAACTGCCGGTATTCCTTCCGTAGCTTCAAACTGTGCCAGTATCTGAGAAAGTTCTGCGTTACTCCAGGGTAATCTCTTAATAACCTCCGGATCCGCAGCTGGATAACGGGCAGAGGTTCCCATAACAGATTCTACCGTATTGGCATACTGAAGCTGTGTTTCTGTATCCGTCCACCATTTAATAAATCTCCAGGTATCCTCTTTTCTATCAGAAGTATTGAGGATTGCACTGTTAATGGTCTCTAACACATATGAATTATTTACCTGGCCGTTTTCATCCGTTACACCCGGTAACGTGGTAAAAGACCAAAGGCCTTTGATTTCCGGTGCAAATACCTCCAACTGGCAATAGGTAGTATATTTAACCACACCTATGGGCATTTCACCGGTACGGAACCTGGTAGAAAAATCCACATTAGGGTTAAAACCATAATTGGTAAAGAAATCTGTATAGGTCTTAAACGCTTCCATGGCAGCATCTGTTCCAAGATCACTTGCAATACCATAATCATTGCCGCTACCCTTAAATAAGTCTCCGCCAAACTGATATACCAAGGAAGGGTAGAAATTCGGTGCTCCCGAAGCATTGGGAAGGAAGAACTCATAATTATTTTTCTTTAAGGCCGGAAGAATATCTTTCACCTCCTGCCAGGTCTTTGGTACCTTTGCGCCAACGGCTTTTAAGATATCATCCCTGGTAAAGAGCATCATAAAATCTGCCTGTTCAGGAATACCATAAATTCCATCCAGATACCTGGCAGCATCCAATTCACTCTGATAATACTTATCAGTAGCTTCCTGAAAGCCCTCAAGCTTTGACAGATCCACTACTGCTCCACGCATTGCAAAGTCCTGTAATGTTGCCTGGTTAAGACCAATTACAGCATCAGGGCTGTTACCTGCAAGTGCAGCTCTTAATACAACATCAACAGGGATTAACTGAAGGTCGATATTTATATTGGTTTCCGGTGTAAATTTCTCATCTATAAGATTTTGAATAATCTGTGCCTGTTCACGGCCGATAGATTGTACGTTAGTTGCCGCTCCGGCATTTACCATCCATACCTTAATGGTATTGGAATCAGAACTGTTCTCCGACTGGCTTATCTGGCTGCTCTTTGCAAAGAAGGTTGAGAAGAAACGGATTGTACCGTAATAAGCTCCTTCAATAAAGTTACTCTTTGCTTTTGGTAACTTTGCTTCCGGGGCTGACAGGATTAAGCTGTCAAGCTCAAGAGGCATTTCGGAAATATTAACCAGCCAGGTTGCCAAAGCTGAGATATTTTCCTTAAGCTGTGTCACTTCCACGATTACGCTTTCAGGATTTTTAGCAAGACCTTTGGCTTCCACTGCCATCTTTTCAAGGAGACTGGTATTCTCCCCTTTCTCGCCGGTGATTGCTACCAGCTTTTCAATTATCTGATTCAGTCTTACTTCTTCCGCGCTCATAATTTCCTGAAACTCAGGTATTTTCTTTGCAATTTGATAATCTATGAATTTGTCCGGAGTCTGTCCGGTAATTTGTGTAACTTTAAGATATAATTGATTTAATGCATACATACTCTCTTCTACATCATTGATAACACTTCCGAAATCACCCATTACACATTCAAGAGTAAGGGTATTCGTTCCTTCTTTCAGGTAGAAGAGGTAAGGTGTCCCATCGGTCTGTGATACCGTATAATTAACCATATCACTGCTGTAGTCAAAGTTAATGGCATTCATTTGGGCATAAGGAACAATTCCATTTATGTATAATCTTCTAACGGAGGTTACTCCTCGCTTCAGGCTCTGTCTTCCTTTAAAGGTTATTTCATATAGCCCTTCTTTGGGAGCGACTACATCCCAGGAAATGGAATTACCGGGCTGTTTCCAGTTATTTGCTCCTATGGTATTATATTTTATCTTATAAGGGTGATATGGATACAATAAAGGATCCGAGTAATTCTTCTGAATATTTATAGAAGACGAATTTTTTTCAATATAAGAAGTACCGCCTTCAGAACGTTCTGCCTGACCTACGATATTCTCTCCTGCATATACCTGATACTGGTTCTTCAAGGAATCAATCACCGATGCATAATCCGGTGCTTTCTCCTCTTTTTTGAATGCAATAGAGGTATACTCTACAGGCTCCTTGATGGCTTCTAAGGTTAAAGTGTTGGTACCTTTCTTTAAATAGAATACATAGGGTTCGCCTATTCTTCTCTTGGCATCCTCCACGAAAACTTTGCTTTCTTTATATACCTCTTTGGTATTAGGTCTTATTTCATTACCATTTTTGCTCTTGATAGCTTCATCAGCCCAAAAACGTTTAAAAACCACCTGTTCCAGTCCGTCATAGCAGACCTCACCATTGAGCAGCAGCCTTCTTTGAATGTCTGAAGTAGTACCCGGCTGCGGGATATACCCGATTTCAAGATTATAAAAACCCGCTTCCTGGGCTGTAAAAGTCCAGGTAATTGAACCACTGTCGCCTGTTACAAGGCCGCTGTCCTAAATTTCTGCCGTCATTCCATCAGTTGTCTGATAATCTTTAAGCTCTATTTGCAGACTGGCTTCCAGGGTAGTTCCGCCATAGCCATTCTGGTCAAGATAATTCTTATAAGAGGTGTCATAAACAACGGTATTTGAAGCTGGAACTGCATTCATTCCCTTAGAATGATCCTTATTCAAAATCACGGCAATAACCGCTGCAGCCACTACAAGAACAGCTACTATGAGAACTATCAAGGACTTCTTCGATTTCATACTGATACCTGTGCCTTTCCAGATAAATTTAGCAAATAAATATAAATCACTCTCTTCCACTATAAATCGGTTGCTGTAAACCGGCCTGATACTGCGGCAGTATCTTAAGGGCTGATTTACAGCAACCAGATTTTTATTTGAAATTACTGTGTATTGAATCTGTATAAGTTTTTCTCATCCAATTATAAAATCGTATTTACAATTTTATAGAAGGATACAAAGTGCATAATTCAATTTCATACAACCTCTACGCTCATATGTTAAGCTGAACTTTTTTCTACTAAAGTATAAAAGCACTTGAGTATATGGTATTTTTATGCCTGAACAGGTACAAAAGTTTGTTCAACTTATATAATTACTCTGCTTCACCAACTGTGACAGTTAAGGTTACTTCACTGCTGTTTCCTGCAAAGTCTGTTACAGTAACCACAACATCATAATCTCCTGGTGTAGAGGTATCAAGACTTGAAATATCTGCTGCGATATTAGCAGAAACATCCAGTCCGTCTGCATCCAGTGCACTTGCTATAAAATCACCTTTCCAGGAGATTTTGGATGCATCCTCATCCAGTTTAATCTGACGGTAACCTTCAACTGGCGTAACTACAGGAGCAGTTTTATTATCAGGATTAAATACGATAACTGTTGTATTCATGCTTCCTTCATTACCGGATTTATCAGCCATCTTAACCTTAAGTCCGTCGCCATAGCTTCCTACCTTTGTAAAGTCAGTTGCAGAATAGTCATAAGTTGCTGTTGTTGCATCGAGTACACCATCTACCGCATCTTCAATGGATACATAATCAGAGAAGGCAACGCTCTTTGGATCTGTTCCAACGGGGAACACGAGTGCTGTAGACGCGGAGATTGAAGGAGCAATGTTATCTCTGATCTCATCACTGGAAAGAATCGCTTCCATATTAGCTGCTTTTTCTGTAAACAGGTTCTTATTGGCGGCGATAGATACATCATAAGAAGCATAACCGTCAACACCGTAAAGGGATTTACCGAAAATGTCATCCCAAACCACACGGAAACCAAGAAGGTCGGAGTAATCATTGGGTACAGTCTGATTAGCAATATACTGGAAAGTCTTTAACAGGTCATCGCCATAAGTTTCATTAAAGATATCAAAACCTAAATTGGTAGCCTGCGCTGTTGCTGCACTGTCTTTATAGGCAGAAACACTGTCAACACCGCCAAGGGTCTTATAATATGTGCTGTAATATACCTTTAAGAATTCAAGAGCAAGTTTCGTTGTTTCAGCATCAACACCCTTTAAGATACCCATACTGTCGCCAACTGTTAATACCTGTTTGTAGTTAGGGTCATCAGCAGCCATATCATCGGGTCTGGGCCAGGGAACGATACCAATGGATTCTCCTCTGTCTGCAGCGGAAGAAGCTGCACCGGCAATAATCCAGTCAGCGCTGTCTGTAAATACAGTTGCACCTGCACCGAAATCATTGGAGCCCTGTAACCACTTAGGTGTGTAACCATCGTCATATAGCCCGCACTCTGTTAATACACCTGCATCCATAAGCTCTTTTACATAGGCAACTGCTTTTAAGGATTCTTTGGAATCAGCAGCTAAACCGTTGGCACCATAAATTTCTCCGCCAGCTGCAAAGGTAGCTGAAAGCCCGGCGAAACGGTGATCTGTCTCATAAGCCTTAACAGTATCAAATTCAGTACCGTCTGGAGCTTTTGTATTAGCATAAAAGCTCTGGATTTTTGAAAGATAATCTTTAAAGGCACTCCAGGTCCACTTACCATCCTGGAAAAGATCGGTAGGATAGATGGTTTTTCCTTCACTGTCTTTTAAGGAATCCACTTTTTCAATCATGGTTGCATTATATACTAATGGCCATCTGGGGATAAAAGCCTGCTTGGAAGTCAGGAAATAGTTGTGACCATATAACTTATCATAAAACATCCAGGAATACTCGGAATCAGAGAACATATCCGCATAATCATCAAGAGGCTGTAAAATATTCTGTGACAATATCGTATTTTCTGAACCACCCCAAAGGACTGCAATGTCACAAACAGGATTATTAGCAAGTACACTTGTTATCAATTCACTTCTTGTATCTGTTGCGTACTGTACAAATTCCACATCTACATTAAGTTGTTCTTTCGCTGCCTGCAATGCAGCTAAAGATGCCTGTCTGGAGGCTTCATCCATTGTGTATTCCCCTGTAGTAGGATCCTGATAATTGGGATCCAGACCTGCCTGCCAGTGTGTTCCCCAGCGCAGGACTTTCGCTTCTCCTGCAGGTGTAGTTGTTTCTGTCGGCTCGGCAGTAACAGCTTCTCCTGTTGGTTTAACTGTTTCTTCCGTACCTTTTTTGGAGCAGCCAGTCATTGCTGCTGCCAGCATTGAAAAGATGGCTATTACCGCTACTGATCTTTTCATTACTTTTTTAATCATAAACCTTCCTGNNTCTCCTTATTGATAAATATGCAACCGATTACACATTATGATATAATTCGCCTTCATCATTTTGTACAATACAACATTGTATGTAACCGATTTCATATAACTATAATATAGCACCCTATCCTATTTGTCAATTGGATATTTCAATTTTTTTATATATATTTAATGAAACACTTCGTATTTTCACCATACAATCATACAATTTACTCATTACTTTTTTTGGTAACTTGTACATTTTTAATGAAAAGTCCGAAATAGAAACAAATATTGTTCTACCACCATTGCATTTTGGGATAATACAAGAAAGAAATTTTAAAGTTGTAATCTATAAGACTATATAGTATAATTACCAGTTGAATGAAAATATAACAGTCTATGGAGGTAGTCATGAAACATCTTATTAGTCCCCTCGACTTATCTGTAACAGAATTAGAGGATATCCTGGAATTAGCCGACAATATTATCAATGCTCCAAAGAATTATTCCGATATCTGCCATGGTAAGAAACTGGCGACTCTCTTCTATGAGCCAAGTACGAGAACAAGATTAAGTTTTGAAGCTGCAATGCTTAACTTAGGCGGCAATGTTTTAGGTTTTTCATCTGCTGATTCTTCCTCAGCAGCAAAAGGTGAAAGCGTTGCCGATACCATCCGTGTTATCTCCAGTTATGCTGATATCTGTGCTATGCGCCATCCCAAAGAAGGCGCTCCCTTAGTTGCTTCTACTTATTCTTCTATTCCAGTAATCAATGCCGGTGACGGCGGTCACAATCATCCCACCCAGACCTTAACAGATTTATTTACTATTTCCAAATTAAAAGGCAGGCTTAACAATTTAACTGTTGGTTTCTGCGGTGACTTAAAATTCGGAAGAACGGTACACTCTCTTATTAATGCTCTTGTACGATATGAAAATATCCATTTTGTTTTAATTTCCCCTGATGAACTGAAAATACCTGCCTATCTAAGAGAAGAAGTATTAGATACTTCTGAAAATTCTTATGAAGAGGTAAGGAATCTGGAAGCTGTCCTACCAAGCCTTGATCTTTTGTATATGACAAGGGTGCAGAAGGAACGCTTTTTTAATGAAGAGGATTATATTCGCTTAAAGGACTCTTTTATTCTGGATAGCAAGAAAATGACCCTGGCAAAGGAAGATATGCTGGTACTCCATCCGCTGCCAAGAGTTAATGAAATCGCAACGGAAGTGGATAACGATAAACGTGCAGTTTATTTCAAGCAGGCTGAATTCGGCGTATATGTCAGAATGGCTTTGATTATGAAATTATTGGAGGTGGCTTAATGCTTAATATCGGCGGTTTAAATGAAGGAATTGTAATTGACCATATTGAGGCTGGCGGAGCGATGAAGATATATTCCTATCTTAATCTTGAAAAGCTGGACTGCAGTGTAGCTATTATTAAAAATGCTAAAAGCAATAAAATGGGTAAAAAAGATATCATTAAAATAGATGGCAATCTGGATATGGACCTGGATATATTGGGAGTTCTGGACAGAAATATCACTGTAAATATTATTGAAAATGGTGAAATTAAGAGAAAGAGAAACCTGAACCTTCCAGATAAGGTAAGCAATATTATCAAATGTAAGAATCCAAGATGCATAACCTCTATAGAGCAGGATCTTCCGCATATCTTTAAGCTTACAGATAAAGAAAAAGGTGTATATCGCTGCGTTTATTGCGAACAAGCTTTTAAGAGATCTTAAACATAATAACAGTAAGTCTTCAGACAAGAAAAACACTATGAGAAATTGAAATACTCATAGTGTTTTTCTTGTTATAATGAAGTAAATTCTAATGAAACATTTAGTGATAATTTCTTTTAGTGATATTTTTAGATATTTTTTATTTTTCGTAGATTGGGTCATGATTTATATCACTGCGCTTCTCCGTTTTCTTATAACCGCAAAAATTCCAAAATTGCCCCATTTCATCTGAGGTCAGATAAATATGCCGGACTCCTTTCTTATAAAGTTCCTTTTCCGCACGAGCAACTAATTTTGATCCCAGGCCTTTTCCTCTCATATCATTCTTAATATGGATTTCTCTTATAAATCCCCAATCTTTCCGTTCACACCAATCACTTTCAGGCTTATCGATTTGATAGTAGATAAAACCTGCCAAATTGCTGTCAACTAAAAGCATGTCCAACCATGTAATCTTTGAAGTCACACTTTCTGCTATTTTACTGCATATAAGTTTTATTTTCGTATCAGAAATTTCAAGCTTAAAATCCTCTCGAAAGTAAGCGGAGAACATTTCGTTAAATCTGTAGAAATCCTCATAACCATAAGGGCGTATTTCAACATTTTCTTGTAGCATAAATTACCTCCCGTAATAACGAAGAGGGTTTTTTATAGGCGAACCCTCCATACACGCCTAAGTAAAAATCTGTTCTTTCTCATTAAACATCACCCTTTCTATGTAAGATTTATTATTTACAAAAATATTATAATATAATTCATAACAGTACATCAAAATAGCATTTATGTAAAGTCTATACCATAATTATACAGTTCCCACTGAGAACTTCTACCATTAATTTTTCAGGCAGCTAGATACATTTTTCAGGTGCAGTTTCGGTAAAGTCTATAAAATCTGTCTGGGTTAGCTCATAATCAACAGAAGTTTGTAATCTTCCCAACTGATCCTTCCAAGCATCCTTATTAACTCTCACCTTTGAAAAACCCAGTTTTTCATAGATATGCTGGGCTCTCGTATTATTAAGGTTCGTATCCAGCAAGATCTTGGTATACCCTATAAGAAACAGTTCTTTAATCAGCATTGATAATACTATTCGTCCATATCCCTTTTCCTGTTGGGTTTCATCACATATTTTTATACCTATTTCTGCACCACCATCTTCTGTAGTACTATAACTCATTTCACCAATTGCCCTGTTATCCGCTTCTATTATCAGGCGGTTAACTGTGCTATCTTCAGGAGCAGTAAGCTGCTTCTGTAATTTCTCTAATGAGATACCTATTCCATTAGGAAATCCCGCATGTGCCATTACCCTGCCGTCATTCCACCAATGACAGAGGATTTCTGCATCCTTTAAGACTGCATCTCTGATAATCAGATTTCTGTTTTGTATAAACATCTATTTATAGCCTCCTGATTTTTAGTTCATCCACTAATGCTAAAAGAAGTTTCTGCCCATCGGTATTGTATACAACAGCCTCATATTCATTACCCTTCTGACTTAAGCGGCTTTCCGTTATAATACCAGCTTTCCTTCCTTTTTCCGTAGGAAAGGTTTCATTTCTTCCTAAAAGATTATTAAACCGTTCCTCCAGATACCCCTCTTCTTTTAGTAAAGTTGTCATGCTTACGGAAGTAAGCCTCTTCATTACAGTTTCATCCCGCATTTCATTTAGCTTATCTGTAAACTGGCTGATAGAAAGATTTCCTTCCGGTATAAAGTTGCTTTTCATCTCATCCGTCAGATAGAACTCTTCTTTCGTTTTTCTGGTACGTACAGTACTCTTTGTTACGGTTTCTGGTTCTACCGGTTGTTCGTAAGCATAGGTTTCTTTTCTGCCGTTTGTATATTCAAGAATAGCCCGTATGAATTCTTCCCCGAATCTTTGGTATTTGTTCTCACCAACCCCAGTTACATTAAGCATTTCTTCTTTGTTAAAAGGTAATTTTACACACATATCTGTCAGCGTCTTATCTGAGAAAATAATATAAGGCGGCATGCCTTCTTCCCTTGCTATGGCTGTTCGTACCTGTCTTAAGTGATCAAATAAATCCAGTCCTTTTGAGTTTAAAACCTCTGAACGCTTCAGTCCTCTGGTTTTGCCGTATTTCTTATCGGAGCCTTCCTGATCACCGGAATTGGCTTTTGAGGTCTTTATAATAATAGATGCTTCTCCATCCATAAGGTTTAAAGCTTTACGATTAAGCTTCACCACAGAGTACTTATCACTTGTTGCAAACAGATATTCATCTATTATCAGTTTATTGAACACTTGCTTTAGAAAGCTTTCCTGATGATGGGATTGTTTACCGTAATAGCTGGAATTGACCATGTTGTTAACCGTTAATTTGGCTGCACGGCTCCCAAGTAAGGTCGCTATAATAACATTAACTCCGTATCTTTGCCCGCTCTCTTTAATACAGCCCGTAATATCCCTGCTAAGTTCCGTTACATCCGTTTCTTCATATTCTGTAAGACAGTTTGAGCAGTTACCACAGGCGTTGTCTCCGTATTGACCAAAATAATTCAGAATATACTCTCGTAAGCAGTCTTTCGTGAAGCAATAGTAAGTCATTTTCTTAAGCCGGTCCATATCACGCTCTTTGATTAGCTCTTTTGCAAAAGAATCAATTTCTTCATTTGCATTACCCTTTTCGATTAGGAACTTATTGATTTCTACATCCTTCCCGCTGTATAATAGCAGGCATTCAGAAGGTTCACCATCACGCCCTGCTCTCCCTGCCTCCTGATAATAGCTCTCCATATTCTTTGGCATATTATAATGAATGACAAACCGAACATTGGACTTATCAATACCCATTCCAAAAGCATTGGTTGCAATCATTAAGGGTTTCCTGTCGTAGATAAAATCCTCCTGGTTCTGATTTCTTTCCCCATCCGGCAATCCGGCATGGTATTTAGCAGTCAGAATACCTTCTCTGTTAATCAGTTCCCACAATTCCTCTACGTTATTTCTGGTATTGCAGTAAATTATTCCGCACTGATTTCTGTGACTCTCCAGATATTCCATTACAACTGCTATTTTATCCTTCGGAGCTCTCACTTCATAGAATAGATTCTCTCTGTCAAAACCCGTTACAACCACTTCCGGAGCCTGTAGCTTTAGGATGCAGCTGATATCCTCCATAACCTCTTTTGTTGCCGTAGCCGTAAAAGCACAGAGAGTTGGTCGTTTGGGGAGTAATGCTATAAAATGAATTATCTTAAGATAACTTGGCCTGAAATCCTGTCCCCACTGTGAGATACAGTGAGCTTCATCCACGGCAACCATGGCAATTTCAGTATTTAAAGCAAAGTCAAGAAATTCCTGTGTTTCCAGTCTCTCCGGTGCTACATAGACCATCTGATATTTACCTTCTCTGGCATTTTGGAGGGCAAGGCTTACCTGCCTGGCTGACAGGGAGCTATTGATATAAGCTGCATGAATACCTGCTTCATTCAATGCTGCTACCTGATCCTTCATAAGAGAGATTAAAGGTGAGATTACCAGTGACACACCCTGAAACAGGATACCCGGAACCTGATAACATATAGATTTACCAGCCCCGGTAGGCATTACTCCAAGTACATCTTTCCCTTCAAGAAGACTGCCAACCAGCCTTTCCTGCCCATGTCTGAAACTATTGTATCCAAAATATTTTTTCAGTATTTCTCTAGCCTGTTCAAGTCTAACTGTTTCTTGCTTCATTTATCCTCCTGTAATTACTGTAAGAGCTTTAAGCTCCACTCGAAAGCAGATTCCCGGTCACTCTGTATCTTTTCTATTTTGCACAAGTATTTTATCTCCGTTGTATATTATGCAGAGAGTTGTTAACCCGACCATTTCGGCTCATATTAATTCCTCTGTACCGCATACTTTTTGAATTAAATCAATACTTTCTATTTAAACAATGGCATGCAATATTATCATCTAAATATCTTATCACAACTTTTCAATTACCACCAGGCAGGTACTGTCAGGAAGTTTTACTGTATTTCTGTTTATATCATAAAATTCAATTTTTTGAGACAGTGCTATGGTATATCCCTCTTGCAGAAAGTGTTTTAGTATAATTATCTTCGCTTTGTCACCAAGGACCTTTGTGATAAAATTTTCAAAACCCAAGGGTGTAAAATATCCAAACTGCTCATTCACTTCGTGAATATAAGATTTTTCACCNNCCCAGGTATAAGTATACAGAAACTCCATCGCGTCATTAACGGGAAGTATTACTTCATTATGTCCGATGACTTTATAATTAATTTCTCTCCCCTTAAAATCCTCTGCATAACGCTTTAAGAATTCCATTCCGTCCTTTGATAAAAAACGTATAATTCGCTGTTCCTCTGCTTCTTCTGTCATAACTCCATCACGTATTATGATTCTGCCCCCGGGTTTCAGTACATCAAAGGCACTTGAAAAAGCCGCTGCAAGGGTATCGTAGTTAAACCTCTTTCCCTCGTATTCAATGTATGAGAAGAGCTCATGGAGTATGGAACAAAAGATTATGGTATCCACACTGTTTTTATCCATATACTGGCTTAGATGCAGTGCATCTCCATACATAACCTCCCATTTCTTATCTTCCAATTGCTTCTTACGTTTTAGATTATCCAGTACGTTTTGGGCAATATCTATTCCTATTACCTGCTTATTCGGTGCATTTACCTCAATCAGATCCATTAAGGCACCACCGCCGGGACCAATATCAATGATTTTATCACCTGTCAGATATTCTAAGATGATTTTTTTATAATCAATACTCTGGTTCATGGTGCTTAAATAGGTTTCTTCCTCATAGAATCTGTCATATTTATCTTTTCTCAAACCAAAGAGATCGAAGAGAAGTACTATGGCACTTTCATAAAGGACATCGGCCTTCTCCGCCTCCACACAGAATTCAATNNTGGAGAATATTCAAATGTAAAGAACAGGGTATCATCCAGTTCCTTATAAAGGCTTACTCTGTGAGAAACATGAGGGCTGTCCCGGTAATTTTCAAGAAGAATCTCTTCAAGAGTCATACCTGACAGATAATGCTCCAGTATTCGTTTTTTGTATATATTAATACGCTTCTTGCCCTCATGCTGGTAATAGATATCCTTCATAAGGGGTTCAAAGCTGATATGCTTAACAGAATCCTTTAACTCTTTACTGGTAAGGAGAAAGATTTTTATGAACTCCTCCAGAGTAAAGTCATACAATGCGCTTTCCACAAACCATAAGTCCCTGTTATGTAGCAGTTTCTCAAGAGCAATTAGTACTGCTTTCTCCTTCGTCAGATTATCATAGGCTGCTGTAAAGTCCTCACCATTTAGCACAGATGTCTTTCTAAGACGTTTCAGCCGTTCTTGTATATTATAATCATCTTTAAGATCACCTGCTGTAATACGGTTTATAGNNAACTGCCTCTGCTTCAATCTGCTCCCATAAGCCAGTATCTACTGCTGCTATGATACAGTGGTTTAGGGTTGTTAATATAAGGGTCAATTCCTCTTTTGTTACAATCCTCCTGTCAATCAATTCTGTCAAAGGTTTATTTTCTTTAAGAGAAACTTCTCCCCTGATGTACTGCCCAATCAATCCATGAGTGCTTATAAGAGTATAAATTATATGTTTTTCCCTTTCTTCTGCTTTACCATCTTTTAAATATATTTCCGCTGAGCCTTTATTGTGGACAAAGAGATTTATACCTTGTTTCAGCCAGCGT
Organism: Lachnoclostridium sp. UBA6558; assembly: GCA_002434335.1. Classification (GTDB taxonomy): domain Bacteria; phylum Bacillota; class Clostridia; order Lachnospirales; family Lachnospiraceae; genus Anaerocolumna. The sequence goes on from DJJW01000004.1 coordinate 13,059, forward strand.
CTGCGAAAGTAATCCGTACCACCCTTCGCAACTTCAGACCAGATAAGTACCTCTTCAACCATAGAAGATATATGCTCCGGTACCTTAAGGTTATCCAGTACATGAAGCGTTCGTTCTACATAATCGCAAATATAACTGCTGCTTTTTTCTTCCATGGAATGCAGTCTTTCCAAATTAATATTCTCCTGAGCAGTTACCGCCAGATACATCAGCCATCTGGCTTCCCGCAGAACTTGCCTTTCACCGCTTCTTAACCGCTCAATTAATTCAAGGGACTGCAGTTTTTTTCCTTTGTCTTTCATAATATCCCCTTTCGTGAGTAACCCTGAATTTTATACCCCATAAGCTGCTGCTTAAAAACAGACTTTTGTTAATTCATCCCAACCTATTCCTGAATATCCAGGCTTATATTCCGTATTACTTCTACTCCATTTATTATCATATTGTATAGTGCCATCAATTGAACCAGATCTCCATTATGACTTCCAAGATCATAGGTTTCTACAAGTTCTATGGGAACCAGTACTCTTGCTTTCTTATTCTCTTTGTTAAACCAGCACTTTAAGGTCACGGCAAATTGCTGAATACAAATATCAGTACAGTCACCTACTATAATAAATGTATCAATAAACTGTTTCTCAGATAACCATTTTTGGAATTCTTCTTCCAGAAAACCATTGGTAGAATTCTTACGAATCAATTGATATCCGCCTGCCTGCTGTAATTCAGCTACGACTTCTGCTTCACTGGTTCCCATTAGACAATGGGGTGGATAAGATTCAAATTCCGGTGAAACCTCACTATGACTATCGGCAAATGCCAAAATCTCAAATCCCTTATCTATACTTGCCTGCTGAAGCTTCACCACTTCCTTTAATATTCTTTCCACTCTGGGGCTTTGCAGGGCTCCCTCTCTGGTAAAACCATTAATAAGATCAACCATAATCAGTGCAGTCTTATCCGACTGTAATTCCTGTAATGATATGCTTTTAGCGGAATGCAGCATGTCATAGATTTCATTTAAAGTTTTTTGACTGTCTGTGAGTAATTTTTCCTTTGCTGCAAGTGTCATAATTACCTGCCTTTCTGCGCCATGTAATGCGCTTATGCTTAATCAATATCTGTTAAACTGATAAAGTTTTGAGGGTCTGTGGCCTGCATCTGTCTTGTATTCCTCAGTTTCCAGCACCATATCTGCTATCTTTCTTCGAAAATTAGCTTTTAATAATTCTTTATCCAATAGCACTTCGTAAACCTGCTGTAATTCCGTAAGTGTAAAATATTCCGGCATTAAATGGAAAGCGATATCNNTGCGCAGCCTATCTATAGCATATGCAATTATCTTGCCATGATCAAATGCAAGGCCATTGGATTCTGTAAGCCTTCTTTCGGTATGGATGGTGCCTTTACCTATCGTTTTCGTAATCTCATAACCGGCGGACAGAATTTCCTGGTCACCTGTAAGTATAAGCTTATAAGTTTGCTTCAGTATATACCCATTTTCATATCTCTCTTTCTTTTCTTCCATAAGTTTAAGCTCTGCACTAAACCAGGCTGCATTTGCAGCGTCATCCGAAGCCTTAGGCACCAGGGATTTACTATCTGTTAAAGCCATATATGAAGTACTGATTACTCTGGTTCTTGCATCTCTGCCGACATCTCCCCAGGTATAGAGCTGTTCCAGGTAAATATCCTTTAGTCCTGTCTCTTCCTCCAGTTCTCGTAATGCAGCATCTTCAAGGTTCTCTTCCATACCTACGAAACCTCCTGGTAATGCCCATTTACCAAGATGTGGATGCTCACCCCGTTGAATAAGCAACAGGCTAAGGGTCTTCTCCGGAAGTTTCCTGTAATTGTTCTTTTCCTGTTCCCTTACTGTAAAGATAAGCATATCTACTGTAACAGAAGGTCTTTCATATTTTGCAGGATTATATCCTGCCAGAAATTCTTCTTCCGTCATTCCTCTTTTATCTCTGGGCAATTCATGCTTTAATTTTTGACTTTTCATGGCTGTTACCATCCTTGTTTTTTCTTTGTATCGATAGGTTTCTTCGAGGCTTGTATTTTCAAACTTATCTCAATATTTGTTATTATCGTTTTGATACTATCATTATGCTACTATATTAATACTTTGTCAATAATTTCTGAAATTTTTAGTTCGTTTGAACTAACAATAAGCCTAAATATAGGTTCTACTCCCCTATAACCAAAATCTGATAAACGCATAAAATAATGAATAATTTTATAATCTGTTAACCAGGTCCAACTTTTTTATTTTTTACAAATAAATATAATAATCTGCAGGTTTTCAGAGGAGGAATAATATGGCAGAAAAGCTGATTTTTGATTATATAATTATCGGAGGCGGAACAGCCGGAGGAGTTCTTGCAAAGAAATTAACCGATAATTATACCAATTCTGTACTGGTTCTTGAAGCCGGGCAGAATCGCAGCGACGAGTTAAGCAGTGCTTCCATCGCCGATGCCTCCCTCAATTCATCCAATAACAGGTATTCCTTTCAAATCCTGACCAATTCAGAAGAGCAATTGGNNTTCTATGTTTGCTGTTCGGGGCAGTCAGGGGCTTTTTGACAGATGGGAAGCGATAACTGGCGCTCCTTGGGGTTACAAGGAGATATATCAGCTTTTTATGGAAAATGAAACTTATGACGGATTAAGTCAGACACCTGAACTCAGAGGTAATGATGGCCCTATACAGATCAGGCAGCAGAATATTCCTGCTAAAGGGATAAATCAGATGTTGGCCCAAGCAGTCTCAACCGTTTATGAAGTGCCGGTTGTTGAAGATTATAATACCGGAATCGGAGGTTGTGCTTTTACAAAAACACAATTTACACAAAGTAGGATGAGCCATGAATATCTTCGTTCTTCTACAGCTACAGGGTATTTAAATGATAACGTTGTTACTCAGGGAGATCTGATGCTACCGGATGAATACGGAATGTATTCAAGACGTCTTGTAATTTTTACAAAAACAACCGTTAATCGGATACTGTTTCAGGTTAAGTTTAAGATACCAACTGCTTGCGGTGTGGAATATATCAGAAATGGGATAACCCAAAGAGCATACGCTAGAAAGGGTGTTATATTAAGCGCAGGAATCTTTTCTTCCGTTATACTGCAGCGTTCCGGTATCGGGGCCAAAGAAGAACTGGAAGCTGCTGGTGTTACAGCCATCGCTGATAACCCTAACGTAGGACGTAATTTTATGTCACACTTTGATGCGAGTATGGGAATTGAAATTAAAACGGAGCGGCTTTTATCCATTATGGACGCGGATCCGGATATGCCGATATCTTTAGGGGCTTTTGCAGAAGATGCAGCGGGATCACGCCGTCTACAGCTTATCGGCATTGCGACCTCCGTCTTTTTACCAATACAAGAGGTTCTGACAAATCACTGGCAGTTTGACAGCGATAAATCTTCTAATATTATGAGCCTTCTATTAATCGACTTAAATGCTTCCAGCAGAGGGTTTATGACGATCAATACCAGTGATCCCACAGCTTATCCCACAGTCAGCCTGAATCCATTGACAACTGCAGATGATCTGGAATTCATGGTGGAGCAATTTATAAAGGTAAGTAAAATCTTTGACCTTGCCAAAGAAATAGACCCGGAAGGCATATATCGTATTGTTTATCCCCCGGAAAATATTTTCACTATAGCCGATTGGGAAGAAAAGCGCCGGATTCTGTCATCCTATATAAAAGCCAGTTATTCTGCTGCCGATCATTACGGTGGACAATGCAGAATGGCAGTCGACAGTACAGAAGGTGTAACCGATGGTTACCTTAATGTCTTTGGAACTGCCAATCTAAAAGTTGCAGACCTTTCGGTCTCTCCTATTCTGCCGGATGGAAATACCGCTGTACCTTCACAGATGATAGCTTTAAATGCAGCACGCTTTCTTCAATCGGAAAAAGCTTATGTATTTTCAGATAATGAATTTGAAACAGATTAATGTGGTTACTAATCCTATGTTATTTAAGTTCTAAATTAGGATTGCTATCATATGCCGTACCAATCTCACACATATATTCCAGAACATCAGCAAATAGGTCAAATAAAGCTTTCAAAAGCTCTATATCCTTGATTTCTCCAGCTACACTGAAATATAACTCATCAACCCCTTCCGGAAAATCCTCACCAAACCAACCTTCATCATCCTTTACTTCCAGACAGAATCTTGGCTGCAATTCAATGAGTTTTTGTATGCTGGTCTTAGAAAAAAGTTCCCTTACTTTATCCTCATGATTTCCTTTGATTATGTATTCCGTATCAAATTCAGGAAAGCCGGTTTCTATATCCTGCATTCCCAACCGCTTACCCAATTCACTGAAAAAACCTGATTTATAAATCTTAAACCATATACCGTCTTTGTTCACATAGGGAGCTCTCATACGTGTATAGGTAACGGTGGTTTTTCCGGTGGAAACAGTATAGGTATCCAAAGTGATGGTCCATTCCTTAACACGAGCCATCACTTTGTTCTTCCCAAAAAAACCTTCCTCTATATAATCCGCACCTATCAAACGGCTTAACTCACTCCAGACTTCCTTTCGTCCCGGTCCGAAAATACCTCTTGCAAATCCCATTTTCTTTCCTCCTCTTTCTCTATCTGTATTTTATACATGAATTTATATATAGTATATCAGTATTTTCCTATCATTTCCACCCTTTATTGCAGCAGTTCCATCCTCTCACCTACTACCTGCCAGTCAATATTCTCCATAAATCGATTGATATATTCTACCTTATTATCAGCATACTGTAGAAAATAAGCATGCTCATACATATCTAATACCAGTAAAGGAATTGACATTGACATATTTCCGTAATCATGTGCGTCCAAGCTGTCATTACGAAACGAATCTGATCTTGGGTCATAACAAAGAATCGCCCATCCTCTGCTTGATTTCGCCGTAGCAACAAACTGTGCCATCCAGTTATCAAAGCTTCCGTAATCTCTGGAAAGCATACGCCGCACCTGTTCATTGGGTGTATTATTAAAAGAACCGATATTTTCAAAATATAGTTCATGAAGGATTACGCCATTTAATGCAAATACTTCTCCTCTTTTAATCCCCCGGAATTCACTGTAAGTAGAATTTGCTTCATCAATACCGGTATCTGCCTGCAACAGGGCGTCTATCTCATTGATTTTATTGATATAACCTTCATATAATCTCATATGTACGTCAAACTGTTCCCTGTTAATCACAGTTACATCATCGGAATACTCAAAATTTACTTTTACAATCTCCATTTTGAACCTCCTGCCTCATTCATAAACTCATTTATCGCTTTATAATAAAATATACGCAGTGATTACGGAAATAGTATTAAATTCAAATTTTTGTGCTTAACTTTAACTTATCATCAACTAACCAACCTCAAAAGATCTGTTTGATGGTATTACAATCGTCTGACAAAAGAACCAAAAGAACTTCTACTACATGTTATCAGAGTAATTTTTGTATTTCTTAAATTATAACAAAGTTAGTGACAAATTATGAAAAAAGGAATATAATCTAATTAAAATTATTTTTAAATAGAATGAAAGAAAATCAAGTAAGAATCGAGGTGGTTTCTTGGGTTTGCATGAAATTTTCAGCGCATTGTCAGAACCCGTCAGAAGAGATATACTGAAGTTGCTTAAGAAAGAAAAGTTATCGGCTGGTGAAATTGCTGAGAATTTGAATCTGACACCTGCTGCACTCTCCTATCATTTGAAAAAATTGAAGGCAGCTGACTTAATTTATGAGACAAAATACAAGAATTTTATTTATTATGAACTGGATGCTACCATATTAGATGAAATCATTATCTGGTTTACTGACTTAAAGGAGGAATAACATGAATAAATTGAGAAAATTTTATTATATATTAATGTTTCTGCCCCTTTTCTATACAATAATCTGCCTTTTCTTTCTTCCTGACATCATACCGGTACATTATAACGGTGCCAATGAAGTCGACCGTATGGGCAGTAAATTTGAAATTTTGATAATTCCATTTATTATTATAACTTTTGGTTATTTTATGCTGATTCTCGGAAGGTCTTCCAGTAAAAAAGAGGAAAAAGCCAATAATAATAACGAAAGAGTAACTATAATCACCGGTATTTGCTCACTTGTAATCTTTCATATTATTAACATATTTATGCTTTACAGCGCCTTCCATTTAGTTGAGAATTTAAAGGAACTGCCTGTTGACCTTTTTAAGTTATTGTTTGCAGCTTTCGGGTTGGTCTTCGTGGTTATTGGTAATTATATGCCAAAATGCAAAATGAACAGTATGGTGGGCTTAAGAACCGTTTGGAGTATGAAGAACGAAAAGACCTGGAAAGAGTCTCAGAGACTTGGGGGTATTTCCTNNTCCTTTATTATTACGGGTATTGTTATGATTGTAGGAAATTTGTTATTTTTTTCAGACATATCAAGTCTCATCTTTTCAATGATCCTAATAGGTATTGATTTGATTTTTAGCATTATTATATCATACAATGCAGCTAAAAAATATGCATAAACAGCCTAAAGATAGTTAAGCCGAGGCTTCGGGAAATCAAACTTAATATTGATTAATAACCCAGTTTAAATTAACATAATGCCACCCCTGCATTGCCTACAGATGATAACATATCGGAGTTTAAATAAACATCATAATGCCATCTATATAAATTCATACTCCACCAAGTATCTAAATACAGTCAGCAAGACATGTAGGCAGCTACCTGGTGAAGCTAAACAAAAACTCAACTATAATAATATAACTCTTGATTCACTGATTGCAATAACCGTGAATTTTCAGTGAATTAGACTGTTACCGACCTTTTGTCCTTAAAACAGCCCCGTAATAACCCCATCCTCATTTACATCGATTCCTTCCGCAGCAGGTACAAAAGGTAATCCAGGCATTGTCATAACTGTTCCGGTTATCGCAACTACAAATCCCGCACCGGCTGATAAATATACTTCACGTATATTTATGTTAAAGCCTTCCGGTCTTCCAAGCTTTGTAGCATCATCGGATAAGGAATACTGATTCTTAGCCATACAGACAGGAACCTCTCCATAACCCATTTCTTCTATTTTCTTAAGCATCTTCTCTGCCTGAGGATCATAAGTTACTGTACCCGCACCATAGATGTTCTTGGCAATCGCTTCAATTTTACCCTTTAAAGGCTGATTAAGAGTATATAAAGGTTTAAACTCGCTCTCCCTGGTATTCAATATTTCTATAACTTTATCTGCAAGTGCAAGTCCACCTTCTCCACCCTTTTCCCATACTTCTGAAAGTGCGAAATCACAGCCTCTTTCCAAACAGAACTCCTTAACATACTGAAGTTCTTCATCAGAATCAGAAGAGAAGCGGTTTAGGGTTACTACAACAGGAACTCCGAATTTCATGAGATTTTCCATATGCTTTTCAAGATTTACAATACCGTTTTTAAGTGCGCTTAAATCAGGCTTACTGAGGTTTTTCTTATCAACACCACCGTTATATTTTAAGGCGCGAACGGTTGCAACCAGAACTGCTGCATCCGGCTTAAGTCCTGCGCTGACACATTTGATGTCAAAGAATTTCTCTGCTCCGAGATCTGCACCAAATCCAGCCTCCGTTACTACTATATCAGCCAGTTTTAAAGCAGTTTTTGTAGCCCTTACGCTGTTGCAGCCATGTGCGATATTGGCAAAAGGTCCTCCATGCACAATTGCAGGGGTATTCTCAAGCGTCTGAATCAAATTAGGTTTAATGGCATCCTTCAGAAGAGCCGCCATAGCTCCAACTGCTTTTAATTCTCCTGCCGTAACAGGCTGCCCTTCATAAGTATAACCCACGATAATTCTGGAAAGCCTTGCCTTTAAATCGTCCATATCATCAGCCAGACACAAAATCGCCATGATTTCTGACGCTACGGTTATAACAAAGTGATCCTCTCTTACGACACCATCTGTCTTCTTGCCAAGTCCAACAACAATATTACGAAGTACACGGTCATTGATATCAAGACATCTCTTCCATACTATCTGGTTTGGATCAAGATTTAGCGCATTACCCTGATGAATATGATTATCCATCATAGCTGCCAGGAGATTATTGGCTGAGGTTATAGCATGAAAATCTCCTGTAAAATGAAGGTTTAAGTCCTCCATGGGTACTACCTGTGCATAGCCGCCGCCGGCAGCTCCCCCCTTTACCCCAAAGCATGGTCCAAGAGAAGGCTCTCTTAAGGCTATTACAGCTTTTTTATTTCTTTTAACCAGAGCTTGTCCTAAACCTACGGAAGTTGTAGTCTTTCCTTCACCTGCCGGTGTGGGATTAATGGCAGTAACAAGTACCAGTTTACCGTCTTTGTTATTTTTGATCTTTTCCCACAGTTCATCGGAAAATTTTGCTTTGTATTTACCATAGTAATCCAGTTCATCATCTGCTATATCCAATAAGCCAGCCACTTCTCTTATGTGCTTTAACTCTGCCCGTTGTGCAATCTCAATATCTGTTAACATAAATCCTCCATTTCTTATACGCCCTAACCGCCCTTCGCACTTTAATGCGCTCAAATCATAAGTGGTAATTGCATATTATTTCCATACCGGCTTCCATTGCATGCTTCCTCTGCAAGCTGATGCAACACTGCCACAAAGCAGGGTATGGATTACGTTTTTATTAACAACTCTCAATGCTTCTATTATATCAAATTCATAATGAAATAAAAGAGTTTAATTCATTATAATTCCAAAGTCCTTTTATTAATATATTTGTTTTGACCATACTCTAAAAAAAGGTTATAATATTTAATTATTTACCAAGGAGGCAAAGGTAATGACAGATACTATATTATTTGATCTGGACGGAACCCTGTTAAATACCTTAGAGGATATTGCTGACGGCGTTAACTATGCTTTAAGAAAATTAAATTTTCCGGAAAGAACATTGGAGGAGATAAAATATTTTATTGGGAACGGTGTTGTAAAACTCATCGACAGAGCAGTTCCTTCCGGCACTACAGAAGAAGATAAAGCAGCCTGCCTGGCTATGAATAAGGAGTACTATTCCGCACATGTTAATTCCAAGACACAACCATATGAAGGTATCATGCCTTTATTAAAGGAGCTAAAAGAAAAAGGCTATAAAGTAGCTGTTATTTCAAATAAATATGACAGCGCTGTAAAAGACTTATGCAAACTTTATTTCTCTGATTATGTCACCGTTGCTGTCGGTAACCGTGCAGGAGTACCTACAAAACCTGCTCCTGACTCTGTCTTTACAGCACTTGAGGAATTAGGTTCAACACAGTCACGGGCAGTTTTTGTAGGCGACTCTGATGTAGATGTTCATACCGGTCATAATGCAGGTCTTAAATGCATTGGTGTATCCTGGGGGTTCAGAGGACGGGATTTTCTTGAAAAGGAAGGGGCTGATACAGTTATTGATCACCCGAAAGAATTCCTTACTGCCCTTGAACGTTTGAAATAAATTACTGAAATACTATGAACCCGGAAATGTAAAACTACTTACACAGGTTAAATTAACAGGTTAAATTCGTTAAGTTAAATAGCAAGTTTGATTTAACCCCCAAAGTAGTTTTACATAAATTCAGGGATTCAGGCGATTTATATCTCTGGGGAACAGAGCAGCTTCTCTGACATTTGTCTTATTTAAGAGACTCATAGTAAATCGTTCCACTCCCATACCCAAACCACCATGAGGAGGAATTCCGTATTTGTGCAGCATCAGATAACCTTCAAAAGCTTCCGGATTCATCTCTCTTTTCAAAAGCTTCTCAATCTGCGTATTGTAATTGTGAATACGCTGTCCGCCGGTCGTTACCTCTATTCCGCGAAATAATAAGTCAAAACTTTTGGTTACTTCTGGTGCAGCCTCCTCTTCCATGGCATAAAAAGGTCTTTTTGCAGTAGGATAATGAGTAACAAATACAAATTCACTTCCATTATTTTCACTTACTAGCTGGCACAAGAGCTTTTCTTCTTCCGGTTCGAAATCATAATAATCCTTAATTTCTCTCCCATACTCTTTCTTAATCCAATCCTTCGCTTCCTGGAAGGTTATAGAGGGTATGCTCTCTATAACAGGGAGATTCACCTTAAGTAGTTCCAGCTCCTCCTTGTAGTTGATTGCAAGATAACTCATAACGCTTTGCAGCATGGCAGTTTCTGTTTCCATGATTTCCTCAAAGTTATTGATATATCCCATTTCCAAATCAAGTCCCATATACTCGTTCAAATGCCTTGCAGTATCATGCTTCTCCGCTCTGTAAACTGCACCGATCTCAAACACTCTGTCATAAACACCTACCATCATCTGTTTATAAGCTTGGGGACTCTGTGCCAGATATGCAATTCTGCCGAAGTAGTCCAGTTTAAACATATTGGCACCACCTTCAACGCCGGAGTAGACAATCTTTGGACTGTGTATCTCCGTAAACTTATGTGCCATTAAGAATTCTCTTGCACCTGCCAGAAATCCCTCCTGTAACTTAAACACAGCTCTTTCTTTCTGGTTCCTCAAAGTAAAAGGCCGATAATCCAGCCTGGTTTCCAGTGACGCTTTCAGTTCTTTGTTATTGATAACAACTGGTGGTTCAGCCGCAGGCAGTGACAATATTTCAATTTCCGTAATGTCAATCTCAAATCCTGCATGAGCTCTTTCTTCCTTTCGCACAAATCCCGTAACCTTTACACAGGCATTCTCACATAAATCCGTGTAAAGTCCTTCCGTTGTCTCCATAATACCTTGAATCAGATTTCTTGCTGTACGGATTATAACAAATGAAAAACCGCTCATTTTACGAATTTTATAGACAGAACCTGTAAAACTTACAGTCTCTCCTATTCTTTTCTGTAATTCCTTTTCCTCTATTAATTGATTGATTTTTCCGTTTATATTATTCATATGAACCCCTTTCGCGAAAATTAGTTAAATTTTTGGATTATATATTCCACAATTCATGCTAAAAAAGTTATATATTTCTCATCACAGCTTATATGCATTTAGCATGAATTTTTTACCTTTTTGAACATTTTTTAATGCACAATACGATTTAACTATAAGTGAATATATGATTTATGCTTTTTGTATCTTTTTTTCTAATATACATTTCTGACAATAAACTTTGACATTGTTCTTTTAAGGAACATTAATCACAGGTTAACATCTCTTCTTCCTTAATTCCTGTGTTATCTCCTACAGCATAATCTATATGCTGCATGCTATCACCCCCTTAAAAAAAATGCCACCCCGGTATTTTAATATAAAAATACCCGGGTGGCATTATTAAGATATCATAAATGAATCCTGCTACCGTGGGTACAAGCGAAACAAGCGCTTATACCCACGGTCTCTTGACCATAGCTATAAGCGCTGCATATCATCGTCCCTATTCAGTAAGGCAAGCATTAAAGGATTCATCTTCATTCACGGTTGTACTGGATAATACCCGTACAATTTTCCCCTGTCATAAGTGTTATAAATTGTTGAAATGTTAACACAGGATATTGGCAATGTCAAGTAATTCTTTTAAAGTATTATCTGCTTTATTATCGTTATAACCTTCTGATATCTAATAAAACATCAGATGTGCCAATAAGTATAACTTAGTACTACCTTGCTTATTTCAATTATATGCACCCCGCTATTTACAATGCATTAAATGAAAATTACGCAAGATAGTATCAGTACTTTATTTTTTTTATTATTTCTTTATTTTTAAAAGTTTGTTTTAAGGTTTTAAGATTTTAGGTTTTAAATTTTTCGTTTTTTAGGTTCTAAATTAGGTTCTTAGTCTTTAAATTTCTAAATTGTAAGAAGATTAATAGCTCATAAGTCTCGCTCCCAAATGAATGCAGGCAAGTTGTACCAACCAGAAAGAACGAATGCGCCTATGGAAAGGGAGTAGAAGTCCTTTTTCTCTGGATAATTTATGCTATGATATAAAACAGATTGTTTGAGCAAAGCGAGTTATCTCTTTTATATCATGTCAAGCATAAAAGATTCAGAGAATTAGGACTTCTTATACCTTGAAATCGAAGCATGCGTTGTTCTGTCCCCTTGTGAAAGCCTGCTTTTTTACAAACTACCCATAACAAACAAAAGATACCTTTTTACCAGGTTTATATCCGTACAATGATATAGCATTCTGGCTCCCACTACATCCTCTATTTCATTAAAGATCAGTTCCCCTTCATCACCAATAAGAAAATCAATACCCACCATACCGAATTCGAAATGATCGATGATCTTACGAATTGTAATTATTTCATCCTTTGAAAGTTCATATTCTCTGACATTGCCACCAAGAGAAAAATTAGCCCTAAACCCCTCATTCGACGTGCGTAGAATAGCTGCAATTATCTCTTTCCCAATGACATAAACCCGCATATCCTGATGGCTGCCGGAAATAAATGGCTGCATCACACAATCCTCATATCCGATACCGGCAAGAATCTCCTCTCGTGCAGTTTCTGAGGCTCTCATCTCCTTATATGGATCCGGCATTGCAGGTGAACACTCTGGCAGGGAGAGGTAAACCTGACTTCCTCCGTGTCCGCTGACAGTTTTAATAACCGTTGGTTCTATGATAGTCTCTAATCTTTTACTTATCGCTTTGTTTTCTACAAATGTAGTGTCAACAATTGGAATCGAAAGCCCGGCAACACTTTGATACGTTTTAGCTTTATCATTGCAGATACGAGCGATTTCTGATGAATTAAAGACTGGAATCGAAAGATTTTCAAGTTGCCTGCTCAATAGTGGATAAATCGTTCTTACAATAGCAAAGTCAGGTTTACTACAATCTTTGCCCTCATATCGGATAAACCAGGAATTATTTCTAGTGCCTATTTCTATGTTCTCACGAAACATAAGTTCAATATCAATCCCCAAGCTCTTCCCTTCTGCTTTATAAAAGTCTATGTATCCCTTGTTCTTTTCTGCATCCTTTTGTCCGTAGATTAGCCATCCAGTCATAATAACCTCTTTCTATCCATGTTTATGCAGTACCAGAGAGTCTTAAAAACTCCTTAGCCCCTTCTGCCCCACCTTACTTTACAGTACTCCGGGATGATACAATGCAGAGCATTAGTCCATAAGTTAAATATTCAAGCCTTACATATCTCGCAAAAGTCACAAAGCGGAACATCAGCCTCGCACATACAGTATACAGACACACCCCAGTTATATCAGTCTTTCACTTTCTAAAATCAACTCCTGAACCTTTTAATCGTATATGTTCCAGAATAGCATCGGCAGCATTTACTCCGGTGCACTCATATATATTCTTAAAATGTGCATTGGAATTCACCTCACAAACAAGTGTCTCACCGTTATTACCAAATAAGAGGTCCACACCTGCAAAGTCAAGTCCCAGTGTCCTACAGCATAAAAGCGCAAGCTCCTCCTGCTCTTTTGTAGGGGTATAGGGTTTCATTTTACCGCCTGCCGTTATATTTGCCCGAAAATCTCCCTGATCAGAATACCGGTACATAGAAGCAATGACTTTATCGCCTACTACCTGCAGTCTTAAATCTCTTCCTCTGCTGTTCTCTATGAATTCCTGAAATAACATAGGTTTACCACCAATTTTCTGCGTTATTTCATACAATTCCTCTCTGTTACCGGCCAGATAAACCTGCTGGCCAAAGGAGCCGAAACATTCTTTTACCACACAGGGATACCCTATAACAGCTTCTGCCTGTTTGAGAAAATCCAGATTGGTATAACCGATATTTTCATAAGTCATAGGCGCTATCAGAGTTTTAGGCATGGGAATACCCACTCGTTCCAATACCATATGAGTCAGGCTCTTATCATCACTTAAAGCTATGGCATCGGCAGAGTTAAAAAGAGAATAACCCTTCCCTTCAAGATATTTTCCAAGCCTGATATCTTTGTCCCAGAATAGTATAAAATCCAATCCCCTTAGATCTCCAAGTTCAGAATCACCGCCAAGAAATATAGGAATTTCCGCATTTGTCTTAAGCTTAAGATCCATTGAATATTTCCTGGCACTTTTCATAAACCATTCATGGATGACAGAAAACTTTGAATTATTAAGATACTCATTGGTTATCAGACAGCCCTTTAAAGAACTTTTAGTAATATTCGTCCACATATTGTTCAAATTCCTCCAGAGACATTAGAATCTTTCTGGGTTTGGTACCTTCTTCAGGTCCCACCACACCGGCTTCTGCCAGCTGGTCCATGATTCTTGCCGCCCTGTTAAAGCCTATCTTATATACTCTTTGAAGCATTCCGATAGAGGCTTTGTCTTTATCTATTATAAATTTACCGGCTTCAATGAAATAATCATCCCTTTCGCTGCCGCCGCCAGCTCCGCCGGCTGATTCCGTTACCTGTGCATTTGCAATCTTATCTGCTACATCTTCGTTATAGGTAGCTCCGCTGTTTTCCTCTGTAAGGAAACGAACAACTTCACTTACCTCTTTATCTGAAATGAAGGCTCCCTGTACTCGGACCGGCTTTGGATAACCGGAAGGGAAGAATAGCATATCACCTTTACCAAGAAGCTTTTCAGCACCGGAGCCATCTATAATAGTTCTGGAATCGATGGCTGAGGATACGGAAAATGCTATTCTTGATGGGATATTAGCCTTAATGAGACCGGTAATAACATTCACAGAAGGTCTCTGGGTCGCGATAATCAGATGGAGCCCCGCAGCACGTGCCATCTGTGCCAAACGGCAGATAGCATCTTCTACTTCACCTGGTGCTACCATCATAAGGTCAGCAAGCTCGTCCACAATTATGACAATCTGGGGAAGCTTCTGATATTTTTCATCCTGGTATTCTTCTACCTGGGCAACCTTTTCATTATATCCCTTAACATCTCTTACACCCAGATCAGCAAATTTCTTATAACGCTCCGTCATCTCCATTACCGCCCAGTTAAGTGCTGCCGAAGCTTTCTTCGGATCGGTAACAACCGGTATAAGCAGATGTGGTATACCATTGTAGACACTTAATTCTACAACCTTAGGATCAACCATGATCATCTTCACATCTGAGGGTTTTGCTTTATATAAAATACTCATAATCAAGGTATTTANNCCATACCGATTTACCGGAGCCGGTGGCACCTGCAATTAATAAGTGAGGCATCTTTCCAATATCCGTCACCACCGTCTGCCCGCCTATATCCTTACCAACTGCAAAAGCAATATCTGAAGGATGTTCCTTAAAGTCTTTTGTATCCAATAATTCCCTGAATAAAACGGTAGAATTATCTTTATTGGGTACTTCAATACCAACCGCTGCTTTACCGGGAATAGGTGCTTCAATACGAATATCTGCTGCCGCAAGATTAAGCTTGATATCATCTGCCAGTCCGGTTATTCGGCTTACCTTAACTCCCTGCTCGGGAAGAAGTTCATATCTTGTAACAGATGGACCGCAGCTTACATTCGTAACCTTAACACCAACTCCAAAACTCTCCAGGGTACTTTGCAGTTTTGCAGCCGTTTCCTTTAAATCTTTTTCTGACATGCCTTTGGCATTGCCTTTTGGCCTGGCAAGCAGGTCCAAAGGCGGAAACACATATGCTTTCTCCGGTACCTGTTGATTTCGGCTCATTTCATCAGACAAACCTGATAAGTCTTCTTCTCCCTGTGATGCCTGCTTATCAGCAACAGGTTTTGCAGGTTCAACAGCTGTTATATTATCAGCAAATACTTCCTGTGTATCTGCTGTATAGGTTTCCGTATTGAAATCCTCGTTAGCAACCTGTCCCATTATGACTGGTTCATTCACTGTTTCGGTTTCCTCTTCTTTTATCTCTGTGGTACTATCATCCATATAAGCACTTATATCAAAGGTATCCAGGTAATCCGGTTCTTGTGCACGACCAGTCTCTTCCGGTTCTTTCTTGGTTTCCGGAGAAGTCATGCCGCTTATGGTAAAATCATTTTTCTCTTCTTTCAGGATAAAGCCCATATCAGCCTGCTGAATGGGAAAATCATTGATACTAACCGGTGTAATCTCCTGCATTTCAACAACTTCTTTATTCTGATCGGTATTCTTTTTCTTCCGGGCCTGCTTTTGTTTGGAAACAGAAGCCCCTTCATCCTCTTTCCCTTGGACTGCCTCTTCATTCCCTTCATTCTGAGCCTTATCTTTCGCAAAGGATATGATTCTTGCTTTTCTTTTCGGTTCAGGTGCTTCTCCCTCTTCTTCGTAGTCTGCTTCAGAAGCTGCCTCCTGCCTTAAACGTTTCATTTCCTTCATCTGCATAAATGCTGCTTCGCTTTTTGCACCTAAAGGTTTAAATATGGACTTACCTGTAAATATTACAATCAGAACCGCCATAATTCCAAAAAGGACCACATAGGATCCAACAGCCCCAAACAGCGGATAAAATAAACTTAACAGTAATCCGCCAATCATACCGCCGCCATTTTTCTCATGGTAGGATATCTGATAGATTTCAGTTAAAGTCATATTCTCCCCATTACCGGTTGTTAGCTTTAACAGTTGAAGAATCGCTGCCAGCACTATTGTTATGGATATGCTTGTTATGAGTTTAACACTGGCAGTCCGGTTTCCTCTGTTGGCTATTCCGAAAGCAACGGAGAAAAATAAAAAGAACGGCAGTAAATATGCCAGAAAGCCAAACATTCCAAAGGTAAAACTGTTAATCCATTTACCCACGATACCACTCAGATCAAAATTGCTTAATATCAGAAGCAGTGACAATACAAGGCTTGATACCAGTGCTATTTCATCTTTATACATATCCTTAACAGGATCTTTTCTTTTACTTTTATGTACATTTCTGCTGTTTGCAGTCTTCTTCCTGGTTCCGGTACTTTTCGACCTGTTCCCGGATCTTTGACCGGAAGAACTTTTTCTAGTATTTTTTTCGGCAGCCAAAACTACCCCTCCCTAAACTCAAAAAATAGACCCGGAAGACTTGAGTATTAAACTGCTCTTCCTGAGCCTTTGACAGCCTGCCTGAAGGACATGCTCAGACAATCCGCAGATTATCCAATAAATGCCCTTTCAGGAAAATTCATAAAATTATTATACCCTTTAACAACCTTTGTTGCAAGGAAAATTATTACCCGGAGCATACTCCGTCTTTAGATAATCCTGCATATCGGTAGACTGAATTCCTTCTATGATATAGCTGTCCCCTTCTCGTCTGGTATAAACTTTACCGTGTTCTACAGCAAAATCAGACCTTTCTACAGCAGTCGACTCATTCTCACTATTACCATCATTTTTACCGGTGTTTAATACAGACTGTGTTCTATTTGTGTAGATTCTTTCCAGCGGTGTTGCCGAATAAATCAAATTTCTTCACCTCTTCCTGACATTTCATATAATTTCTTTAATGCCTCCTTAATTCCTCCTACTTCATCAATAATTCCCTTATCAACAGTCTCTGGGCCAATTAATATTGATCCTACATCCTTCGCTAACTGGCTTGTATTATGCATCAGTTGTTTTAAGTCTTCTTTTTCAATTTTCGAATGAGTTGATACAAAATTCAGTATTCTGTCCTGAATCTTTTCAAAATAGTCATAGGTCTGAGACACCCCGATTACTGTACCATTCATACGAACAGGATGTATGATCATGGTTGCTGTCGGTACTATAAAACTATACTGAGCTGAAACGGCAAGAGGTACTCCTATGGAATGACTTCCTCCCAGCACCAGGGACACCGTAGGTTTACTTAAGGAAGCTATCATTTCTGCAATAGCGAGTCCTGCTTCTACATCACCGCCTACTGTATTAATCAGAATCAATAATCCATCTATATCCGCACTGTCTTCTATAGCGGCCAGCTGGGGTAATACATGTTCATACTTTGTAGTTTTATTATGCTGAGGCAGGCATTCATGTCCTTCTATCTCTCCAATTACAGAAAGCAGATGGATTTTTGATTTTCTCTTTTCATTAACGAGGGTTGTCTGTCCAAACTCTCTAATCTTACCGTCATCTAATTCCTCTTTCTCTTTTTGTTCCTTCTCTTTCTCTATTTTAGATTCGTTCTTTTCCATTGGTATCTCCTTGCTTTGTTATTATTAATGATAAGTAAAATAATTAAGTGATAAAATCACGATATATCTAATATTCCCAATTCTATAAAGAAATATAATGCTCTGGCACAACAAAAAAAAGATTAACCGCTATTCATAACGATTAATCTTTTTGTTCTTCGAATTTAAGAATGNNTCATTCATAATGGTGTTTGCTACACGTTTGTTTTACTCATATGTATAACAGATTATTATACGATTTCTATATTAATATTAATCTCTATAATTTCCGTATTAATCTCAGGTTTCATTTTTTATTTTAAATAGTTTTGATAACCTTAAGAATGTCAGCCGGTTTCTGACATAGGGTGCTAAACGAATCGTAATGGGCAGCAATTTCTCTTCAAGTGAAATTTCCTTCATTTCTTTTTTGCAGCCTGCAGCAGATAAAAGTTTTAACAGTTCAGACTCTGAGGGCAGCTTATCTAAAACACCTGCAATTGAAGGCAGCTGACTGTTTAATTTATCACTATCAACCAGAGCAAGCGGATCAGGTGTATTTTCTTCCAGTATTCCTTCATAAAGTTCCTTTTTCCCAAAAGTCTCCTGAAGCACCTCTAGCTCCATTCCTTTGTAAGGAATCACTTTACAAATGCCATTTTTGATTGCATTTTTTATTTTATGATAGGTATGTACTACAATCATCAGACCTATGGAAACTTTTTCTCCATGATAGGCATCTAAAGGTCCATTTATCACTTCCATCTCCCAAAGGTGAGATATATGGTGTTCCGCACCAGAGGCCGGTCTTGAATTACCGATCATCTGCATGGCTATACCGGATAATAAAAGAGCATACATAAGCTGTTCATAAGCTTTCAAAGTCTTTTCTTCCTCGAGGCTTCCTCTTAAATCTTCAATACAGCTGCATACCTCTTTCAGAGCAGTCATTTCAAGTTCACATACACGGTGGCAGATATACTCTCCGGTTACCATATGGGATATCTCCCAGTCTGTAAGTGCGGTGTATTTACCCAATAAATCAGAAATACCGGACGCAGTCAGACGATAAGGTGCCTTTGAAAATATTTTGGTATCAGCTATTACTAGCTCCGGTGATACACCGGGCATAGTTTTCTTCAAGCCATTCCAGGTCATGGCAGATACGGTGGATACAAAACCGTCTACGCTGGCCGCAGTAGGTACAGATACAAAGTTTAACCCGTAATCCTTTGACAGATATCTGCTGATATCATGTACGGTGCCGGAACCTACTGCTATAATCAACTTTGTATCTGGTGAAATCTTGAGTCCTTTCTCTGCCAGTGCCACACCGTGATTGTCAGCATGAAGGTCCTTAGCCGGCAATATAATCATATTACAGCCAGGCAGCAGCTTCTCGACAGCCTCTCCAGCTGCCTGATATGTATTAGTGTCACAAATTACGGATATGTCTGTATAAGCTCCTGTATAAATCTTGCTTAATTTCTCGGGAAGTTTCTTTAACGCATTTTCTTCTACCAGAATCTCTTTCACGAAAATTTCATGACTTCTGCCACAGCTGCAGGCCCCATGAAAGTTACTGACATCTATTTGCACAACAAATCCTCCTTTAGATCCAAGCTGGAATAACAGCACTTCTGTTTTTATTATATTAGGAATCATAAAACCTGTTCCTGCAAAATACAATATTACAGCGTTATTTACATTTAATTCACATTTAAACCCGGCAAAGATATCCTCTGAATTGGGGCATATCAGGCTTTCACCCCAATTAAATAAATATCCATTTAGATATCTATCCAATAGGGGCTTTAGCATATAACGATTATAAATGTAATTGTATTCACTTTTATTATTGTTTTGAAGTTAATCCCTTAAGGTCGACGCCTTCCAGATTACCTACAAGTGAAATGCTGACACTTTCTTTCTTTAGATACTTTACCGCAAAATCCCTTACCTGGTCAATCGTTACACTATTAACTTTTTCTATAATTTCTTCCAGCGGTATTATATATCCTCGAAACAGCATTGCTTTACCATTGCTGTTCATTCGGTTTTTGGCGGTCTCATCCCCCATAATAAGCTCGGTCTTAATCTGCTCCTTGCACATTGCAAGTTCCTCTTCTGTAATACCTTTTTCTTTAATATCTTCAACAATCTGAAAGACATTATCAATGACAGGCTTTAACTGAGACGGATTCATAGCTCCGTATACCTGGAAAAGTCCGGCTTTGGAATAAGAACTTCCATAAGAATAAATGGTATAGGTAAGTCCCAGATTCTCACGTATTTCCTGAAATAATCTGGAATTGATGCTTCCACCAAAAACAGAATTGAGAACTGTAAGAATATATTTCTCTTCACCATCGGATACAATGGATTCATATGCTATATTTAAATGCAGCTGTTCTACATCTTTTTCTTTTACATAGACTGTGGGCACATAACTGGGTGCCGTAGTTGCTTCTGTTCTCTCACCTTCGGGAATCCTGCCAAAATTCTTTTCTAAAAGTTCTGTAATCTCTTCTTCCTTAAAATTTCCCGATACTGAAATTACAATATTCTGGCTTACGTAATGTTTTGCCATAAATGCCAGCACTTCATCCCTTGTAATATTTTTCACAGTTTCTTTTGATCCGGAAATCTGATAACCCAGGGGATGGTTGTCCCACACCTTCAATTGGAGCATCTCATGGACAAGGTCCTCCGGAGAATCATCATACATATCAATTTCTTCTATTATAACTCCCTTTTCTTTCTTTAAGGCTTTTTCATCAATGAGAGAATTATTCAGCATGTCCCCTAAAATATCAATAGCAACAGACAGATGCTCATCCAGGGTAACCGCATAGAAAGAGGTGCACTCCTTACTGGTATAAGCGTTAATATCACCGCCAATCCTAGCCATTTCATCTGCAATCTGTTTGGCATTTCTTGTTGTTGTTCCTTTAAAGAGCATATGTTCAATTATATGTGAAATCCCGTTATTTTTTTCATTCTCATTGGAGGACCCCACCTTAACCCATATTCCAAGAGCAGCACTTCTAAGATAAGGCATTGTCTCCATTACAACTGTTATTCCATTGGATAATTTCCTGGTATTTACCATTCACTTCAACCTTTCTGATAATCAATAAAATTAATTGTATCATCATTACTGCTATTATACAACAGCGAATAATATGAAGCTGCAGAGTATTTACATTATTTGTAATACCATAACTATCCATTCATTCTAACCTTCTGTTTTTTTAATAAAATCCTTATGGTAATTAATTTCGTCAGCCGAATTAAAATCAGCGAAGCGACGAACCGCTTCCTGTAAGGGTTTCTGGAATTCTTCCCATTCTTTTCCCTCTTCCAACCAGATATTTTTCACTTCCAGAATTTTATTCTTTCTGTTAACAGCAAGCTCTCCCCTTCCAATTATTTCATTTCCGGACAGAATAGGAAGTACATAATAGCCATATTTCCGCTTATCTTCCGGAGTATATATTTCCCATTTATAATCAAAATGAAACAATTCTGAAATCAATTTTCTATCCCATAACATATTATCAAGAGGTGCCAAAAACTCTGTTCTGCTTAGCTCATCACTATCCGATTCTTTTATGAGTTTTGCATCTTCTTTCATGCAATAAAGTGGAGATTCCATATCTTCAACATGAATTCTTATAATCTTGCCTTTTTCCAATAATTCGCTAAAAATACGGTTCCTATCGCCTGCCTTCAAATATCGGATTCCCAGAAAGGCATCGGAGGGACGGTTCCACAAAAGGCCAACCCCTGCTATCCTTCTGAGAACCCTCCATTTAAAATGCTCATAATCGTCTCTTAAGGGGTCTTTTCTTTTGTACTCTTTTCCAAGATAATCTTTCGCCAAAGCATAATATTTATTGGTACCCTTCTTATGATGAATGATCAGTTCACCGGCAAAATACAAATTCTCAAGTGCCACCCGTGTCAGGCTGGTATCAATCCCCCAATACCAGTCAACTTTGCTTCCGGTTTTAATATCCTTGGAGCTAACCATGCCTTTTTCCTTGATTTTTTCAAAGATTGCAGGTATAACTTCAGCTACCTGGCTCTGAAACCAGGCATTATCCTTTAATCGGTTTCTGGTACGTTCAAAATAGCGAAAATCCTCCGTAGGAAAAATGGAAAGATTCTTATCAAAATAATCAATCAAAGTCCTGTCTTCATACAACAGTTTATAGAGCATATCCTTCTTAAAACCTGCAACTCTTGACAGAAGGACCAGTTCCGGATTCTTACCGCATACATCAACCGGATCAAACTGGATACAGCCTGCCTGCTTAATATAATCATATACTCCCTGCTCTCCTGCAAATCGATACTCCCCAATTAACCCTTGTTTACGCAAAAGCAAAGTCCTTGCCTGTTTCTTCGATAAATGATATTCTTTCATGGTATTCCTCCAGCCATTTTCCGAACAACTGTTCTTTTCCATTATAGTACCATTATCTGTTATACAAAGCAAGGACATAATTTATACTTTTAAAGAAGTGATTCAACGAACTCCTTTTGATCAAACAATACGCATCCGCCGATATGCTCCGCCAGCAGCCTGTGATTCTCTTTAATTTTCTCAAACAGCGGTGATTTCAAGGCAGCTCTCAATCCTGACTCTTTTACGTTACAGTCTGAATAAGGTGAAAACGGACAAGGTTCTGCACCGCCTCTGGCATTAATGTGAAAGAAACCTCTTCCCGCAGCCAGACATCCACCAGCACCTTCCTCATCACCCGGAAAGGAAATGAATATCATATCCTGAAAGCACTCTCTTAAACTGTTCAGTCTGTTATCAAGATATACTCTGTCGGATTGCTCTAAGGCCAAAGCTTCGGTATTATCTGATACAGGTACATACTCCACATAGAATACAAGTCTGCACCCTTTCTGATTTAACTTATCAAGAAAATCTACCGATGTCACTTCCTCTTTATTCTCCTTTGTAACCGTGATGGAAGTTCCAAACAGTATTCCTTTCTTTTTCATAGCCAGCATTGTATTAATTACTTTTTGATATATACCTTTTCCTCTTCTGCCGTCCGTAGTATTTTCTTCCCCCTCCATACTTAAAACCGGAATCAGGTTCCTATGACGGTCCAAGAATTGAAGATATTCCTCTTCGATAACAGTACCATTAGTAAAAACCGGAAAAATTATCTCCTTATAAATAGCAGCCTGCTCTATGATATCCTTTCTTACCATTGGCTCTCCCCCTGCAAGAAGTATAAAAGAGATTCCAAGCTCTCTGGCTTCTTTAAAAACAACTCCCCATTCATCTGCACTAAGTGTGTCTCTATCTTCTCTGTCCGAACAGCTGCTGCTCGCTCTGGCATAGCAGCCGGCACATTGCAGATTGCAGACATTGGTAATACTGGCAATAAGAAAAGGCGGGATATGTTCACCTTTTTGCTCAAATACGTGTCTTGTTTTTGCTGCTTTGGCAGCATTTACAGCATATCCGGCTAGAAACATACTTTCTCTGGGATTTTTCAAGGTCCCTTTCATTGCATCCTTTACTAACCTTTCTACTCCTCCATTTAAATACTCCTCTAAATTAAAGTTCTGATTCATCTCCGCCTCACCTGTCTTATATTAATTTTATTATTTCAACGTTATAACGTATTCAACTTATTATATGACAATAGTATGACCTGAATATGTCTATTAAGCAATATTCTTTCCTAAGCATATCATGAGCAAACTGCTGTTCTTTCAATCCACTAAAAAAAAGGTTATCTTACTGCCCGGAGGCATATAAGAATAACCTGAATTCTTGTAACATTAACAATGCTTCTTTGGGCCGTGTTAGATACTCCGGCACCTGCATCTGGAGCTGATGATTGATTTTATCTACATTAACCTTCCACCAGATTTCTCCATGACCGCTTTTGCATAATAAATTTCTTTCAAAGGGGCTGTCCACTATTCTGTAATTTTCAATAGCAAATGAATTCTCACTGTTTTCAGCTGCCGGTTGTAAGTCATGAGCACGGATTCCGATATACCCCGTATCCTGTGTAACCTTTTGGGCAGTATGAAGGATAACTCCCCAGTCAATCGCTTCTACTGTATAATCATTGATTTTTCTAATCGGTGATATATTTTTACAGCCGGTAAGCCTGGCTGCTGCAAGCCTTTTAGGATTGCTGAAAATCTTCTCGGTGTCTCCTGTCAGTATTAGTTCACCGCTGTCAATTATAGCAAGTCTTTCACACAGGCTGTATATTTCATCTCTGTTATGTGAAACAATGATAATATCACCTTTATACATTTTTAAGATTTCTAAAAGTTCTTCCAGAAGACTTTCCTTTAAAAAGGCATCCAAGGCAGAAAAGGGTTCATCAAGCATTAATACGTCCGGTTCATATGCAAAAATCCTTGCCAGCGCCACTCGCTGCTGCTGCCCTCCCGACAGCTGAGCGGGATACCGGTTCTCAAGTCCTGATAAATGAAACAATTCAAGCATTTCCAGGATCTTGGGCTGCTTTATCTTCCATTTATCTTTCATACCGATACCGATATTCTGTGCTACTGTCATATTGGGAAAGAGCGCATAATTCTGAAAAAGATAGCCGACTTTACGTTTCTGGGGAATAAGGTTTATCTTCTTATCCGAATCGAATAGAATTTTATCATTTAAAACAATCTTTCCTTTGTCCGGTTTCTCGATTCCGGCAATACATTTTAAAGTCATGCTCTTTCCGCAGCCGGAAGCTCCCAGAAGTCCCAGTCTGTTACCAGCAGTTTCCAGAGTGACATTTAAGGAGAAATCTTTAAATTTTTTTGTAATATCAACTGATAAACTCATTTCGTTACCCTCTAGTCTTTTGCTTTACTGCTTTTGCAGTATATCGTTTCCTGCTTGGCAGATAATTCATCAAAAATACTACCACAAAGGAAATCGCTACGATAATTGCAACCCACAGCATGGCTTGTTCCATCTTATTTCCTTGCGTTGCGGAATAAATGGCTACCGGAACGGTTTGGGTTACACCTTTTATGTTACCGGCAATCATTAAGGTTGCCCCAAATTCCCCCAGTGCTCTTGCAAAGGAAAGAATTCCGCCGGATATGATACCCGGAAGTGCCAAAGGCATTATGACAGACCAGAATATCTTCCTCTCTGAAAGTCCCAAGGTTCTACCGGCAAAAACAACATTTTTGTCAATCTGTTCAAATGCAGCTTTCGCCGATCTGTACATTAACGGAAAAGCTATTACCACCGCTGCAATTACCGTTGCTGACCAGGAAAATACGATTCTGATATCAAATAGAGCCAGAAATTTACCAAGAGGTCCTCTTTTTCCGAATAACAGCAGCAGGAAGAATCCTGCTACTGTAGGAGGTAATACTAAAGGAAGGGTAAATAATCCATCCAATACCCATTGCAGCTTTCCTTTAAGCTTAAGCACCGAATGCGCAGCGTAGATACCTACAAAAAAGGTTATCGCTGTTGCTAATATAGAGGTCTTCATGGAAATAAAAAGGGGTGACCAATCCATCTATCTACTCCTTCCAATGTAAGTCATAATTGTAATTATATAGAATATCTGATTATTTGCAACAGATGATATCAATTATTTTATAGCCCTGTATAAAAGTACGCAATATTAACTATCTTTGTAAACGCAACATTCTGTCTGAATAATCTGATTAATAGTAATATTCTTTCCTCTCATTCAGTTACTCTTTCAGGATAACTCTAAGCATATTATGTATAACAAATTATTCTTTCTTTCTCATTACTTATTAGCAATAAAACCATATTTCTCAAAGATTCCTATCGCCTCATCGGAGGCAAGGTAATCAACAAATGTCTTTGCTGCATCCTGAACTTTTGAATCCTTGACAACGGCTACGGGATAAATCGCTTTTGATACGCTTCCCTCTGGAGCTTCTGCTACCACCTTTACATCTGCTGATGATTTCGCATCTGTTGCATAAACTACACCGGCATCTGCATTTCCTGTAGCAATCCAGGTAAGTACTTCCGTAACATCTTTTCCATAGGTTGCTTTCTCTTTTACCTGATCCAGCATACCAAGTGAGGTAAAGATTTCTTCAGAATATTGACCCACAGGAACACTGGCAGGATCTCCAAGGGCTATGGTTTCAGCTTTGGTAATATCCTTAAAGTTCTTTATCTCAAGGGTGCTGTCACTGGGGACAATCAGAACCACCTTATTCTCTAACAGCTCTTTCTTTGAACCATCCAAAATTAACCCGCCCTCTTCTAATGCTTTCATCTGTTTTAAGGCGGCTGACATAAATACATCAACCGGAGCACCCTGTTCAATCTGTTCCTGTAATGAGCCTGAACTACCAAAGGTGAAAGTTAAAGTAACACCTTTATTGGCTGCTTCATAAAGTGGCTTTATTTCTTCCATTGCATTTTGGAGGCTTGCTGCTGCTGCAATCAGAATTTCTACGCTTTCGGCTTCTTTTACAGGTTCTGTAGCAGGTGCCTCTGTAACTTCCGGTGCTTTTGTAGCATCAGCCACCTGTGTTGCGTCCGGTGTTACTGTGATATTTGTACTGGCGGAATCGTTCTTAGAGCTGCAGCCTGCTGTCAAAAAAGCCAGCAGAAAAACAGCAAGCAATAATAATTGTTTCATTTTTTTCATAAAATTCTCCTTCCATTTTTACAATATCTGATAAGAAAAACTGTATATGCAAATGCAGTACATCTTTATTACTGCAAAAATGCCTTAAAAATAGCGAAAGTCTAAGACAGTACCTGTCTTAGACTCCTTTGTCTTAAGTAATAATTTATTTATGTTTATTAATATTGAGTTAAGTATAATTCATTCTAGTTGTGTTTAATCCTGTTTAATTTGGTATTGCTTGTATTTTACACAGGGTATAATTGTATGTCAAGTTCTTTTTATCCTCTTTTTGTTAAGTTTGTTAATTATTATGGTTTTTAGTTTGGATATCCAATCGAATACTATAATATTTCAGTATTGACTTTATCAGTTCGAGGTATGAATTTACTGAGTAAAAATTATCTGAATTATATTACAGAATGCAAAGTTAACCAGCACCAAGCAAGGTGTTATTAAGAACCTGTTCTGAGCTAAACGTTCCAGCATTAAAAAGGTATAAAAAACACGTTGCTTCACCTCCGGTATGTATATTACGATACAATTACAGTAGGTGAAGCAATGTGTCAGTGTAAGATATAAAGTAGATGCCTTCTGAGGAGTAAAGCAATCTATGCTTTTATTCCAGTATTTTCCCCATATCAGAGCTATCATAACCGGACATATGATCGACTTCCGCTTGAAATTCCTTTGAATTTAGTATTTCCAGTATATTTTGAAACCAATATGTTCGGTATGCTTCTTCTTTAATAACAAGATCATAACTTTCTGCTTGAATTGGTACAAATGAAAGACCAGCCATTTCCTTACTAACTCTTTCTATGCCAAGTGAAACATCTGCACTTCCTCTTGCTACTGCTCCTGCACAAGCCAAATGTGAGGTCACTTCCCTGTTATACCCTTTTATCTGAGCTTTGCTAATTGCAAGCCTTCTCAGGTGCTCGTCCAGTAATATCCTAGTACCGCTGCCCTTCTCACGATTTACCATTATTACATCTTCTCTTGTAAGATCAGTAAAACCTTTTATCGCTTTGGGATTGCCCTTTCTGACATAANNGTATAAACCGTTATAGCTTCCTTTATAAGAACGAAAAATGGCAGTCTCAGTAAGTTTTGCAGCCAGATGATTACACAAGGCTTCCAGTATAATATCCTGTCCGCAGATTATGATATTTTTCCCTTTCAGCATGTCCAGTTCTTCCATCCCATGGTAGTCTGCTGGAACTGTCCTTCAATGTACAAAGGATGACCCCTGCTTGGGAGCTGTCTGAGCATCAGCTGCAACAGTATCCCTATTATCGTTCTCTTCCCTATTGTTATTATTATCCAGTTTATTATTAAGATAATTATCAAGGTCCGCTTTGCCGATACGGAACTGTCTGCCGATTTTCTTGCATTTAAATTCACCCCGTTTAATCATTTCATATACGGTGCTCTTTTTTATTCTTAAGATATCTGCTACTTCCTGCGGTGTGTAGAGTTCCTCGTTCAATTTTCGCTCCTTTGATCCACTATAGGGTCAGTATTTTTTATAGCATACACTATTAACAATATTATTAAATTCCTTATGCTCCCTTATATCAGGTGCATTGATAATGAGTAAAATTATAAAAGCTGGCTTAAGATTTGTCAATAACATGTAATTCTTATTAGAAATCCGCTGTTAATCAAAAAAAGATTGTTACGCTCCGGAATAGGCTGGCTGGTTTCTCCTGGCTGCCTTTTCCTTACGTAACAATCTCTATAAAGTTTTATTTTACATCTTTGATACTGAAGCTGATTCTTCCCATTTTATCTTTGCCAAGGCATACTACCTTAACAATATCACCAAGTGAAAGAACGTCTTCTACTTTGTCAATTCTCTCCTTAGAGATCTTTGAGATATGAACCATTCCCTCTTTGCCGGGAGCAAATTCAAGGAAAGCACCAAATTCTTTGATACTTACTACCTTACCTTCAAAAATCTGTCCTTCTTCAAAGTCTGTAGTGATCGTCTGAATTAATTTGATAGCCTTCTGAATACTTTCAGCATCAACTCCGCATACGGATACAGATCCGTCATCGGTAATATCAATCTTAACTCCTGTAAGCTCGATAATAGCGTTAATGGTCTTTCCTCTCTGTCCAACTACATCACCGATCTTTGTAGGATCAATCTTAATCTGGACAATCTTAGGTGAATAAGGACCAACTTCTGCACGAGGTTCACTGATACAGGGAGCCATAATATCATTGAGGATATAAGTTCTGGCTTCTTTTGTACGATAAATTGCCTTTTCAATAATTTCTCTGGTAAGACCGTGAATCTTAATATCCATCTGGATAGCTGTGATACCCTTATGAGTACCTGCAACCTTAAAGTCCATGTCTCCGAAGAAATCTTCAAGTCCCTGAATATCCGTAAGGATGATATAGTCATCATCTGTATCACCGGTTACAAGACCTACAGAGATACCTGCTACCATACTTTTAATAGGAACACCTGCTGCCATTAAGGACAGGGTGGAGGCACAGATACTTCCCTGAGAAGTGGAACCGTTTGACTCCAATACTTCTGATACGGTACGGATTGCATATGGGAATTCTTCCTCAGAAGGAAGTACAGGTACTAATGCCTTCTCAGCTAAGGCACCATGACCGATTTCACGCCTTCCGGGTCCTCTGGAGGGTCTTGTCTCGCCTACGGAGTAAGAAGGGAAATTATAGTGGTGCATATAACGCTTCGTCTTTTCATTCTCATCAATACCATCTAAATCCTGGATTTCTGCAAGAGCACCTAATGTCGTTATGGTAAGAACCTGTGTCTGACCTCTGGTAAACATAGCAGAACCATGAGTTCTTGGAAGTATGTCTACTTCTGCTGCAAGATGTCTGATCTGATTAATGTCACGACCGTCGGGACGCTTCTTATCTTTTAAAATCATCTTACGAACAGTCTTCTTCTGGAATTTATAAATAGCTTCTCCCAGTAATGGAAGCCATTCCGGATGTGTTTCCTGATAACGCTCTACAAGCTTATCAGTAATAACACGGATATTTTCTTCTCTCACTTGCTTTACATCAGTAAATACTGCTTCTTCCATGCCTTCAGGTGTAACAAAGGCAACCATATCCTCATAGAGATCTGCAGGAGTATCGCATTTGATGTAATCATGTTTGGGCTTTCCGCACTCAGCTACGATGGTCTCAATAAAAGCAATTACTTNNTACTTTCTGATTCAGTTCATGAGCAGCAAAAATCGCCTCGATCATCTTATCTTCCGGTAATTCTGCAGCACCGGCTTCAATCATGATAACTTTTTCTTTGGTGGAAGCTACTGTTAAGCTTAAGGTAGATTTCTCTCTCTGGGTACTGGTAGGATTAAATACCAGTTCTCCGTCAACCATACCAACCATGGTAGAGGCTGTAGGGCCGTCGAAAGGAATATCAGAAATCGCTGTTGCGATAGCAGAACCAAGCATAGCGGTAAGCTCAGGACTGCAATCCTGATCTACGCACATTACAAGATTGTTAAGGGTTACATCATTTCTGTAATCCTTAGGGAACAGAGGTCTCATAGGTCTGTCGATAACACGTGAGGTAAGAATTGCATTGTCAGAGGCTTTTCCTTCTCTTTTAATAAATCCTCCGGGAATTTTACCAACTGCATATAATTTCTCTTCATATTCAACACTCAAAGGGAAGAAATCGATTCCTTCTCTGGGTTTATCAGAGGCTGTTGCTGTTGATAAAACAACAGTATCGCCATAGTGCATAAATGCTGCACCGTTTGCCTGAGCTGCTACTCTGCCTACGTCTACGGAAAGCTTTCTTCCGGCAAGCTCCATGGAAAAACTTTTGTACATGAAATATCTCCTTTATTATAGTGGATTTGCCAAAGCTCCGAAACTACTGAAAAAACCATCCTGTTAATACCTTTTACACTGATGCCCTTTTCAGAAGTCTCGGATACTCTCTCTGGCATATAGAACAGTTAAAAACCTGCTTCCTTATATTATAGCACTAATTAGTTAAAATTACTACTAAATTTTTCATTTGGTACCTAAAATAACCTGATATTGTTATAGGTAATAAGCCGTATACAAGATATACCATATTTCTTTCAGAATCTTCTTGCACTCTCTTTCTTAATGTGATAGAATTTCTCTGGCAATTTGAAACTTTTACCTCACAAAAGGAGTGTTTTAATGCAGAAATACGACGTAATAATTATCGGTGCCGGTCCTTCCGGTATTTTTTGTGCCTATGAACTCATCAAAGAGAAAAAAGACCTGAAAATACTTATGGTAGAAAAAGNNAACAACCAAACATTGCGTTGGCTGTAAACCCTGCTCCATTACTACAGGATTTGCCGGTGCCGGAGCTTTCTCCGACGGTAAACTTTCCTTATCCCCGGATGTCGGCGGAAATCTTCCTGATATATTAGGATATGAAAAAACCATTGAATTATTAAAAGAATCCGATGACATTTATCTCAGTTTCGGTGCTGATACAAGCGTATACGGCATTGATAAAGACGAAGAAATCAGAGAAATCAGAAGAAGGGCTATTAATGCCAATCTTAAATTGATAGAATGTCCCATCCGTCATTTAGGTACGGAAGAAGGTTATAAAATTTATACAAGACTTCAGGAACACCTCTTAGCCAGCGGTGTGGAGATGAAATTCAACACCATGGTACAGGATATCCTTATTGAAGACAAGAAAGTAGAGGCTGTTGTTTGTGCCGATGGCAATACTTATTATGCAGATGAAATCGTTTCTGCTATCGGACGTGAAGGTTCTGACTGGTTCAGCCATATCTGTCAGTCCCACGGTATCGAGACAAAGGTTGGTACTGTAGATATCGGTGTCAGAGTAGAGGTTCGTGATGAGGTAATGGAATTTCTCAATAAGAATCTTTATGAAGCAAAACTTGTGTACTACACTCCCACCTTCGATGATAAGGTAAGAACCTTCTGCTCCAATCCCTCCGGAGAGGTCGCTACAGAATACTATGAAAATGGTCTTGCCGTTGTTAACGGTCATGCATATAAGTCGAAAGAAATGAAGACAAACAATACCAACTTTGCTATCCTGGTGTCTAAGAACTTTACAAAACCCTTTAAAACACCAATCGAGTATGGTAAGTACATCGCTCAGTTAAGCAATATGCTCTGCGACGGCAGAATCCTTGTACAGACCTTCGGTGACTTCCAGAGAGGACGAAGGACCACGGAAGAGAGACTTTGCAGGAACAATCTGATTCCCACCTTAAAGGATGCGGTTCCCGGTGATTTATCCCTGGTATTCCCTCATCGAATTATGGTAGACATCAAGGAAATGATTCTTGCCCTTGATAAGGTTACTCCGGGTATTGCAAGTGATGAGACGCTGCTCTATGGTGTAGAGGTTAAATTCTATTCCAATAAGGTTGTTGTTGATANNTTCCGGTCTTCGTGCTATCGGTGACGGTGCATCTGTTACCAGAGGTCTTCAGCAGGCTTCCGCTAACGGTATCAGCGTGGCAAAGAGTATTCTTGCTAAGATGGCCTAGTCTAAGAAAGTAATTGATTTATAAACCAATGCGAATATCTGACATATGATAAAGAAATGCCCTGGGGTGCTATCCCTCAGGGCATTTCTCTAATATTAACTATAACTTATATGGTCTGTAGACACTTGTATTAATTCATCTTTTGTATGCTTGCTAAACTTTACATAACCTGGAGCAGAACTATCTATTCTATCTTTTACTATTCCGTGCAGAAAGTTATTCATAATATAGAATTATCAATTTATACTAGTTCACAATATAATTATATAATGTGTTGCTTCCTGTCTTTCGTTATTAATTTTATTATATAATCTTCTAAATATCTTTTACTTATCCAGACAATGCATTATAATAAAAAAAGCTTATTTTTTCTGCTTATATCAATGCAAGGAGTTTCTATGATTAAAGTTACCAATTGCGGACATGATTCCAAACATAAAACAAAATTTCATATTATTCGTAAGACCGGGGTACCAAATTACATACTCCTTCTGGTTAAGACAGAGGCTTTTTTTGAATTAAATGGTTCACTAGTGATTACCAATCCAAATATGGCCATACTATTTGACCGCAATACCTATATGCATTATGGTTCTCATAAAGACTACTATAATGACGACTGGATTCATTTTGATTTTACAAATGAGTCTTCCCTGGTGGAGACTTTAAGGCTACCGCTAAACCAGCCGGTGTATTTGCCTCAAATCAATTACCTGTCTAATTTTGTTCGTATGCTGGTACAGGAAAATCATGGAGGTTCCCCACATCGGGAGGCCTTACAGGATTCACTTATGAGAATTCTTTTGTACAGCCTGGATACACAGATTGCTTCTCTTCCAGCTAGTATGGGAACGAATAAATATTATCATCTTATGAACCGCCTTCGTCTGGATATCCATAATACCCCCCATAGAAAATGGACGGTGGAGGAGATGGCAGCTTCTGTCCACATGAGCACTTCCTATTTTCAGCACCTATATAAAGATCTCTATCACATTTCCTGTATGCAGGAAGTCATTATGGCAAGAATAGAGAGAGCAAAATTTTATTTGACTACTACTGACATGTCAATAAAGGCTCTTTCCGATTTCTGCGGTTATGAAAGTGATCTTCATTTTATAAGGCAGTTTAAGAAGAAGGAAGGGCTGACACCTACTGAGTACCGGCAGCTTTATAAACCTGTGCTGGATTAAAAGTTTAGTTCAGAATTTCAGATTTGGCATTTTGAATAAATTTATTCATCCGTCACAAAAGTGAATACTAATATGGGGTGCAAGATGAAACATGGAAATAACAGATTTGTAAAACAGGCTATGTTCCTGTCTATAGTAGGCATATTAGTTAAGATTATTGGTGTTGCCTATGGTGTACCCTTAACAAATATCATCGGTGATCTTGGAAATACTTATTATTCCTCAGCTTATTATGTTTACAGTATTATCCTGCTTATTTGTTCCTACAGTATACCAATGGGATTATCAAAAATCATGTCTGAAAGAATTGCCACCGGTCAACATCGCACTGCAAACAGAGTCTTCCAATGCGCCTTGCTTTATGTATGTTTAGTAGGTGGAGGTGCTTCCTTACTGACCTTTATCTTTGCAGACAGAATTGTGGATTTTAAGCAGTCCATTATTACAATGAAAATCCTGGCTCCTACTATTTTTCTTTCCGGTATCTTAAGCGTTTTTCGCGGATATTATCAGGCAAAGGGGACCATGCTGCCCACAGCCATTTCACAACTGCTTGAACAGCTTGTAAATGCTGCCGCCAGCATTTGGTTTGCCATAACCTGGACAAGATTATTTCTCTTAAACGGTAATAATACAGGTATTGCTGAGTACGGAGCTGCCGGTGGGGCTGCCGGAACCGGTGCTGGGGTTGCTGTTGCTTTAATCTTTATACTGATTTTATTCTGTGTAAACCGTGGTAAGCCAAAAAAGAATTCTTTCGCTGTTTCAGATACTGCTGCTTTATCTTACAAAGAAACCTTCAAACTGATCTTTGCCATGCTTACACCTGTAATTATCAGTACCTGCCTCTATAATTTTGTTGGGATATTTGATATGAAACTCTATTTCAAAATAATTCAGATAAAATCATTGGATATTACAGCAGATGCCAGTCTCTATGGCATCTTCAGCCGAAAATACTCCCCTCTAGCCAATGTTCCCATTGCAATTGCATCTTCTATGGTTGCCGCTTTGGTCCCGGTAATTTCAACTGCCTACGCCAGAAAAGAGCTCCAGGTTGTGAAGTGCAGAATAAACAGCGGCATGAAATACTCCATGCTGTTTGTAATTCCTGCTGCCTTTGGCCTTGGGGCATTAGCAGAGCCAATACTTAATCTGCTATTTCCGAATTCAGATATTCTGGCAGTTCACCTGCTTCAAATCGGTAGTGTATCTATAATTCTTTACGGAGTATCAACTGTCCTGAACGGTGTCTTACAGGGAATTGGTAAAGTAAATGTGCCGCTTAAGAATTCTGGTATCGCTTTAATGATTCATATGGCAGTTATAATCCCACTACTGCTGTTTACTGATTTAAAAATATATGCCCTGATAGCTACAGTAATCCTCTACTCTCTGACTATTTGCATCTTAAATCTGTTTGCAGTCCATAAAACCCTTGGATATGTGCAGGAAATTAAACAGACTTTTTGTATTCCCATCCTCAGCGCCATTGCAATGAGTCTGGCGGCCAGAATAAGCTATCAGCTAATTGATAAAGTACTACTTTCGGGCCATCTAACACCCCGGATATCCTGCGGAATTGGTGTTATATTCGCTGTAGCAGCAGGTGCATTTATTTATTTTTTCACAGTACTGAATCTGGGAGATTATGAGGAAGAGATTAGGCGGTTCCCTATACTTCGATTGGTTGTAATTAAGAAAAGACGCTCAAAACAAAAGACTGTTTAATTCTCTTTCGCTTCTCATTGTAAACTTCTATGTAAATAATAACCGGATAGAAGCTAATTTTACTTTTATCCGGCGATTTATTATATATTGTATTTTCTTTTTTCTGTTATTTCATAATATTAATAATTAAGATTGTTTCATAACTATATTAGTTTAGCTCGTAATACTGCTACTTCATCTTCATTAAATCCAACAGCCTGAAAATATTCTTCAATAGTATTATATTTCTCTTCCAGATATTGAAGAGTCTTCACCATATTTTCCGGGGGTGATTCCATAACATAATAAGGTACGATCAGCCCTCTTGCTTCCAGGTCAGCAACCTGTCTGGGGAAGGCCTCTTTCATATATTCCTGGGTAACTGCGTAATCTCCAATTATTGTTGCATCATCAACTCCCGCTAACTTTAACAGCAGCATGGCAATGGTGCCGGTCCGGTCTTTTCCGCCGGAGCAATGAAACATTACGCAGGCATCCTGGTACTGTGCTATTGTCTGAAAAATTATTCGAAAGCTTTCTTTACTATCATCCAACAGCCAGCGGTATAATTCCCACATACTGGGTGGAAATTCCTCTGAATAACGATTGGCACGCACATGATCCTGTATGGGAACATGAAGGTACTCTACCTCTGAATAAACCTTCGGCAGCTTATCAGGTTCTCTCTCTGCTTCTTCTGCAGAACGCAGGTCTATGATACAACGTACTCCATAGTCATATAGTATCTTACAGTCTTCATCCGTCAGAAGGTGAAGAGCATCTGCACGCAGAAGGGAATTGAACTTTGTAACCTTCCCCTCCTTGGTCTG
Organism: Lachnoclostridium sp. UBA6558; assembly: GCA_002434335.1. GTDB lineage: Bacteria > Bacillota > Clostridia > Lachnospirales > Lachnospiraceae > Anaerocolumna. The sequence goes on from DJJW01000004.1 coordinate 49,014, forward strand.
GTAGCCTCCAAGGTCTCTGACATTTTTAGCCCCTGTTAGTTCCATGGGTTTTGAGATTTTTTGCATTACTAAAACTCCTTTGTTTTATAGAAATTAGTATTAAGTTCACTCACCCTCTGGTAAGTTTTACTCTTACTTTTGTTGAAAACAATTCCATCACAAGAATAAGGATTATAAGTCCGGTAAGGATTGCTCCCACCTGGTTCCAACGGTNNCCTGCACCCACCAGTCCCAGAACCGCAGCATCTCTTATATTCATATCAAAGCGGTAAATAGCTGTAGAGAGGAAATTAGGAATCAATTGCGGCATAATTCCATAGCGAATCTTATCAAAAGTATTACAGCCTGCTGCATCTAAGGATTCCAGTATCCTGACATCCAGGTCTTCAATGGTCTCAATATTCATTTTGGTAAGCATACCAATAGAGCATACAGACATAGTGAGAAGTCCGGTAAAAGCACCCGGTCCTGTTACACGTATGAACATTAATCCGTAAACAAAAGGAGGTACGGTACGCACAGCCATAATGAACAGACGTCCCAGGAAAGCTATCGGTTTTGGCACGATGTTGGAGGCTGCCAGAAAAGAAAAGGGAATTGCCAGTATTGCACCTACTATTGTTCCAAGAAAGGCGATACAAACAGTTTCAAAGAGCAGATAAGCAACACCATCTGTTGTAAAATTAAATAACAGAGCTGTATCCGGATGAAAAATACCCAATATTATGTTCTTGGCTATGGTAAGACCGGTTTGTTTTCCTCCGTTGATTTCAACCGCACTGCCGGACCAGGCAATAAGCATTACAAGGATAAGCAGGGTAATAATCTGGTACAGCCATTTTTTCGGTCGGTTTCTATATTGTTTTTCAATTAAATCCATGTTAGGTTTCTCCTTGCTCCTTATCTTAAGACAGCTTGCTTCGAATATAATGACTGACACTTTCAATAATAAGAACCGTAGCGAACAGCATTATCAGTATCATACCCACACTGTCATACTGACGCCATCCGATCTTTTCGTTCAGGATTAGCCCCAGTCCGCCGGCACCTACATATCCAAGGATGGAGGCGTATCTTACATTGCCTTCAAAGCAAAAGAGACATACCGATAAATACCCTGGTGTGATCTGAGGAAATACTGCTGCTGTAAAAGCTCTGAAACGGTTGCAGCCCATTGCCTCCATGGCTTCAAAAGCTCCCATGTCAACTGTTTCAATCTGTTCATAGAGCATCTTTCCCACATAAGCAAAGGTAAAAACTGCAATAGCAGTTGTTCCTGCCAGCGTACCAAGGCCAAAGATATAAGTGGCTATCAAAGCTGTAACCAGCGTCGGAAGGGTCCTGATGATACTGAGCAGGAGTCTGATTACGGCAATTACCACTCTGCTGCGCATAATATTAGTAGAAGCACATACGGCAAAGGGTACTGCTGCAATCGATCCGATGATAGACCCTAACAACGACATTTTTACCGTATCGAGCAAAGGAGTCCATATACTCTTTGTATAAGATACCTGAGGGGGAACCATCTGCCCCAGTATGACAAAGAACTCTTTTCCTCTGTCAAGCAGCTTTTCCATATCAAAACCGGTTACTTTTAAGGATATTATAAAGAAAATAATTACTGCAAATGTTGCCGGAAGTAGATAAGACCGTGGCTTTACGACCGTTTTACCGTTTGGAAGCTGATATTTTTTCATACTGCTTCCTCCAGCCTTCCTCCGTATATTTCACTTAAGACCTCAGGTGTTACAGCCTTTGCACTTCCGTCAAATACAATACTGCCATTCTTGATTCCGATAACCCTGTCAGCATAGTTAAGTGCAAGCTCCACATGGTGTATATTAATAAGAACACTGATATTCATTTCTTTATTTATTTTTTTAAAATCCTGCATTACCTGTCTTGCTGTTACCGGATCAAGCGAGGCAACCGGTTCATCGGCAAGGATAATCTGAGGATTCTGTGCCAGTGTNNGTGTTCTGGCAAGTGCAACACGCTGCTGCTGCCCTCCGGATAACTGGTCTACCCTGGAAAAGGCCTTGTCAAGTATTCCCACCTGCTCAAGGGCTTCCAGCGCCTGAATATAGTCCTTCTTCGGAAACATTCCCAGTACTGCCCGCCACAGAGGCAGATCAGGTACCTTTGCTGTAAGAACATTCTTTAAAACTGTTGTACGGGTTACCAGATTAAAAGACTGGAATATCATACCGATACCCCTTCTGAACTTTCTTAAACTTTTACCTTTTAAACTGTTAACCTCCACCTCATTAACCAATAATGTTCCTTCGGTTATATCATGCATACGGTTAATGGTACGAATCAAAGTGGACTTTCCTGCACCGGAAAGTCCTATAATTGCAACAAATTCTCCCTGCTTAATCTTCAGATTGACATCTTTTAAAGCCTGGAATCCGTTACTGTAAGTTTTATTTACATGTTCAAATAATATCACGTTAAACCTCCGTTATAGGACAACTGTAAAAATAGCTGATTATCTGATTATCACAAAAAATACAAGCTATGTTATGCATCCTCATAAATCGTAAAGGAGTGCGGCACACCCCTGCACGCACTCTGTTCTCTCTACAGACTATACTATGGATTCAAATGTACATTTATCAGAGCAACAATCGTACTGATGTAGCCGTACTGGTATAGAGTTGTACTGATACCTGCTTCTTTCCTATACTAATTGATTTGATGTACAAAAAGCTTGAGAATGTAAGATTTGATGGAAGAAACCCCAAATACCGCTGATTAGTTACCAGAATTTAACTTCTGAATTAATTCCTGAGCTGCACGCTCTTTGTCGTAATCAGTGGATTTTGCTGCTACATAACCTTCATGACTGTAAATTGCAATAACTTTCTTTCCTTCTTCTGTTCCTGCGATATTGATAAATGCAGTCTGTAAAGCAGCCTTTAAGTCATCTGTCATGCTTTTTGAATTCTTGCTGACACTGATGGTATCGTTATAAATCGGATCAGTAACCCCGATTACATTGGTCTCTTCCCAGATAGAAGCGCTCCTGCCATATTCAGAAGTCCATTTTTCAGCGTAATCACGTCTCGCATCTGCATAAGCCAAAAGTACATCTGCTTCTCCGTTGGCTAAACGTGCAAAGGAACTGCCGTATGAATCTGCCTGAATAAGGTTGGGAAGATCCGTAAGCTTCTTGCTGAATTTATCCTGCAGCCAGAGGGATGGATAAATATAACCCGCTGATGAGGAGGAAGACATTACGCTCCAGTTTGCTCCGGCAAGATCGTCAAAGGTAAGTTCCGCACCGGAATTCACCTTATCCGCCAGCTCTTTTCCTTTCTCAGTAGGACCGGTAATAACCAAAGCTCTGTAATAATTTGCCTGGGTATCTTTCGCTTCAGTAGCCTGTCCGTCATTCCAGTCTTTGGCTTCAGCAGAATCCTTGCTTAAACCGGCTCTTGTTGCTGTTAGGATAACATCCGCACCGTCATCATACAAAACATATGTACCACCAGGGATAAATCCAACATCTGCTGTTCCTGCAGAAAGTGCTTCACCGACTGCTTCATAGCTGGTACCAACAGAAATATCTACTTCACCTACCTCGTAACCGGCTTTGGTAAGTTCATCCTTTAAAAGTCCTTTTAAGGGATCTGTTGCAGTTACAATTTCATCGGGATCTCTTGAGGGAACAAAGTAAACAGTTAATTTGTCTAATTTTTTGCCTCCCCCTTCGCTGGAGGTTTCTGTCTTGCCGTTAGAACAAGCAGTAGTTCCCACAAGCATCATTCCTGCAAGCAACAAGGCACCGCAGCGTTTCATAAGGCTTCTTTTTTTCATTCTTCTTTCCTCTCTTTCATTCGCTAAAAAGTTGTGATAATTTATCTGAAGAAAAGCTTGCGATATCGGCGACAGCCGGTACCACCTGCCTGACTCCTGCTGAAAGAATCCTGTCACTTAGTTCCATGACAGTGTAAGCTGCACAGTCTTTAAAGGTAAGCATTTCTTCTGTGGAAACCATGGAGAAAGCCATGGAGTCTGCTGTAAAATAAGGCTTTCCAGCAAACTGTGCAATGTAATTATGATGAGTGTGCCCGCAGAAAATCCCCAGAATATCGCTGCTTTTAATCAGCTCTGTAAAGCTGTCCGGGTGCAGAGCCGGAGGCAAGCCGTCCTGATTGTCAATCAGCGGATGATGAAGTGCCAGGAGATATCCTCTCTCCGACGGTTGTTTCAGGACCTCAGACAGCCATTCTGTCTGACTTTCTGTTATCTCACCGTTTATTGTTCTTCCGGTATCCAGTGTAATAATCTTAAGTCCTTTTATATCAAATACGGAATCTGCAGATTCCACCGTTGTATCCTGTCCAAAAGCAGCTATGTAAGCATCTCGTCTGTCATGATTTCCCGGAAGCAATATAAATGGAATTTCTCCAAGTTCAGCTTTTAAAAGCTTATGAAGAGCAATGTAATCCTCTGCTTCTCCTTCATGGGTCAGATCACCTGTTATTAATACAAAATCCAGTCCTTCAGATTTTTCCTTCCTGAGACACTTTATTACGTTATCCTGTGGATGCTGTTTTGCAGCTATTAATGCTTCAAATCCGTGAGCTGCATAATTCTTTCGGTAATGCAGGTCAGACATATGTATAAATCTTAAATTTTCCATCTAAAAACCCTTTGGATATCGCTGTTATCGCAATNNCTTTAGAATTTCGTGGCATCCCTTCTTAAATTGTTATTTGCATTCAACCTTACAGACTTTGCATCAGGTGCTCTTACCCAGAGAAAGTCTTGTTGGTATGATAATTTTCATAGTCTGTGTACGTCTGTTCAGTATTCTTTCAATCAGCAATTCAATTGCTGTCTGCCAGACAAAATCAGGATACATCTTAATGGATGTATAATCCGGATATTTCGGTTTTAAAGTCTCAATGTCGTTATAGATAACGACTCCTAAGTCCTCCGGTATACTAAGTCCAGCTTCCTCCATTGCCGCAAGTGCACCTTCTGCAATTGCGTCGTTACCAAGAAGCAGGGCATCAGGAAGTTCCTGTGATTCCAACACTTCCTTCACAAGACTGTAACCACTGTCATAGGATAAGACTCCCGTATGTATTAGTTCAGGATAACAGCTGTCATACTCTTTCAGATAACGGGTCAATGCCTCTAATCTCTGATAACCGATTCTGACATGCTCGCTTTCATAAAGACCACCGATATAACCAATTCGTTTATACTGCTTTTCTTTTATGAGAAAATCCACCATCTGCTGCATACCCAGACTGAAATCAATGATAATCTGGTCATGCTGATACCCTTCTTTATCTGCATTGATAAATACGATATGATAGGATAGGCTGTGCAGAAAATCGATTTCTTTCGTGCTGAAGGCACCAAAGGCAATGATACCGTCTACCTTGGAGGAAGCATGACTGCTTAATCTTACAAAACATACCTCCACCTCCTGTGTAATCGTCTGTGCCAGGTATCCAAGAGAGGATAAACGAAAGTTGGACCAGCCTTCCTGAATAATTTTCCAATCAGCCACTCCGATGGTTATACTTTTCTTGGTGTTCGCTTTTCTTTGTTTGGGAGGTACATACCCCATCTGATGNNCATAATTAAACGTCTGGTATCCTGGCTGACAGCCATGGTATCGTCCAGATTCAATACTCTTGATACCGTTGCCATTGACACTTTCGCTTTTTCTGCAATTTCTTTGATCGTTGCCATTTTATCCTCTTTCTTTATCCCAGTATCTTTCGATATAATTCTGTTATTTAAATACTTATTCTATGAAAGAAACGATATATTCTGTATATTTTTCATGCTTTTTCTCTTTGCTAAAAAAACTATAACATACCATCTTTTATTCTTCAATACGCATTAGTAAAGTTTTACTAAAACTTTACTAATGATTTATATAAGTAATTATAATAAAGAATTTTTATAAATAACTTAACTTTATTTAAAGATTCCGTATGACTTATTGCCAGGTCCCGTGATGTTATTAAAGCAGTTATATAGAAAGTGGGCGGTAAATAGTACGAATAAATAGTACTATACCGCCCACTAATTAATATTATATTATTTTATGATATACTGCCTTACTTTATAAAACGCTCCTCATCCAGTTCCCTGAAAGCAAGATTTAATTCCTCCTTTGTATTCATTACAACAGGTCCCCCCCAGGCGATTGGTTCCTTTAAGGGTTTCGCTGATAACAGCAGAAATCTGATTCCCTTATCTTTGCTCTTTACATATATCTTTTTCCCTTTGTCAAATAAAACTGCCTGCTTTTCTCTAATTTCTTCTATGCTGTCTGGTTCAAAGCTTCCTTCACCATTAAGGATATACAAAAACAAGGTGGAATCTTCTTCTGTTTCGTAATACCACTCGCTGTTTGCCTGCACCTCCACATCCAGATAAGTTGCTTTCACATACTCTGCTTTGAAAGCTCCGGAGGTGGTTTTGTAATCACCGGCAATGATACGGACAGTAGTCTTCTCTTCTTTGATTAACGGNNGGTGATACCATCTTATACCTGGCAGGCAGATTAAGCCATATCTGTGCACCCAGCATTCGATTTGAAGGTTTTGGCATTTCCTGATGTATGATTCCGGAACCCGCGGTCATCCATTGGCAGTCTCCATTCTTAATGGTTCCGCTATTTCCCAATGAATCCTGATGTTCGATTTCACCTTCAATCAAATAAGTTATGGTTTCTATCCCTCTGTGAGGGTGCCAGGGAAAACCTTTTACGTAATCTTCCGGGTTATGGGAATCAAATGCATCCATCATCAGGAAAGGATCATAGTCATTTGTATCATGGTATCCAATGACACGGACCAGTTTAACTCCTGCTCCGTCAACACCCGGTTCACCTTTTGTAATCTTTTTTATTTTTCTGATTTCACCCATCTTATTAATCTCCTTTCGTTCCCTAATAACACATTTCTACAATTAACTTATAAGCTTAGCCCAATTTTCTTAATACCTGTAAGAAGGTTTCTTTAGGTTGAGCACCAGAAACTGCATATTTGTCATCTATCAGAAAATAAGGTACTCCTCGTACAGCATAACGAGAGGCAGATTTCTGGTCCTGTCTGACTTCTTCTGCATATTTGCCACTTGCCAGTACTTCCATTGCCTCTTCCTTTGAGAGACCAACATCTGCTGCCAGCCCTGATAATATCTGATGATCAGAGATGTTTAAGGACTCTTCAAAATATGCCTTGAAGATACGTTCTGTAAGTTCCATTCCTTTTCCTTTAGTTTTTGCATACTGGGTCAGGCGATGTGCGTCAAAGGTATTGGTTGGTATGATATCTTCAAAATTATAGTTAAGACCTACTTCTTTAGCCTGACTGATAATCTGACCGTTAGAGGCTTTGGCTTCCTCCACACTAATCCCATATTTACCAGCAATCAGCTCATGGAGGCTCTCATCATATTTCTTTTTTGCAGACGGATCAAGCTCAAAACTTCGAAAGCTTATTTCCACGTCATCTTTTTTATCATAATCTTCTAAAGCCAGTTCAAGGCGTCTCTTTCCCAAATAACAAAAGGGGCAGGCAAAATCTGACCATATTTCAATTTTCATAATAACTCCTTTCAGTGCCGAACAAAGCACATAAAATTAACATCGCTGCTATTGGCTGCAAATTACTACAACTGTTTTTCATTTAGTCTTTGTGAATAGTCTTGTCTTTATGAAAAGATACCAAAACTATCGTTTCCGATATCTTACCTAAATCTCTTAAGCAAGTATATTGTTTTCATTTAGATAGTATGCAATTCATTTGTTTCATTTTATACTTATTTTAATCTTCTGTCAACTGTACGATACACCTTGATATGAATATGCCAATTACGAGAAGACGAAATTCAAACTGCTGTATGTTATATTGCTAATTATAAATGCCGATTCCATATGCAGAAATCGGCCATAAATTGTTCGACTAATACATATGGAATCGGCATCTTGGTAGAAAATCAGCCTTGCATGACTGTGTAGCCTATTAAATATATGAGAATGTATACTTTTTTATCCATACAGTATGTCTACAGAAAACGCTTTAACAGCTTGAATTTTCTTTCATCGAAAGGAGCATACCGTATAGGAATATCCATATTTGTTTTATTCTCAATGATACTTTTCTTATGAGAGAAGGTTTCAAAGCTGTATTTTCCATGATATCCTCCCATACCACTGAAACCAATTCCGCCAAAAGGCATATGATGATTAGCAATATGCAGAAGAACATCGTTAACACAGCCGCCTCCATAAGAAATTTCAGATATGAGTCTGTCAGCTGTCTTTTTATTCTCTGTAAAAAGATAGCAGGCTAATGGTTTTGGTCTTTCTTTAATTATTTTAATAATATTATCCAGCTTAGTATAGCCTATGACCGGCAGTATGGGACCAAAGATTTCTTCTTCCATAATCTCATGGTCAAAATCTGCTTCCGGTAATATTGTTGGTGCTATCTTTTTATTCTTGGTATTTCTTCTGCCTCCAATCACTACCTTTTCCTCATCAATAAGTTTACATAACCGTTCATAATGATGGGTACTTATTATATTGGGATAACCCTCCTTGTTTTCAGCATCTTTATAGCGTTTTTCAATTTCTTCCTGTAAATACAGGAGAAAGGTCTCCTTTACCCGCTCATCTACAACAATATAGTCTATGGTTATACAGGTCTGCCCAGCATTTAAGAACTTTCCCCATACAATACGCTTGGCAGCTAATCTTAAATTAGCCGTTTCATCAATTATACAGGGACTTTTACCGCCAAGCTCCAGAGACACAGGCGTAAGGTTCTCACTGGCGGCTTTCATGATAACTTTGCCGATTGCAGGACTTCCCGTAAAGAAGATATAGTCATATTTCTGATACACTACTTCATTGTAATCAATTCCGGGGTCAGCACAATAGATGTATTTTGACGGGTAGGTTTCGTTTAGTATCTGTCTGATTATTTTTGCCGTATGGATACTGCTTTTTGAGCATTTAACCACAGCACAGTTTCCTGCTGCCATTGCACCGACTAATGGCGCCAGTGACAGATTAAATGGATAATTCCAGGGGGCAAGGATAAGAGTTACTCCGTATGGTTCTGAGTAAATATAATTCTTAGACGGAAAAGTAGCAAGGGTACTTCTTACTCTTTGCGGGCGGCTCCATTTATCCAGATTTTTCAGAGCTTCCTTAATCTCAGTGTATACTATACTGATTTCAGTCATATAGGATTCTGCTCTGGATTTACCCAGATCCTGGTATATGGCTTCCAGTATTTCCTCTTCTTTTTTATGAATAGCCAATAAAAGCCTTTTTAACATGACTTTTCGAAATGGTATACTCTTTGTCTTATTCGTGTGAAAGAACTCCTTCTGTTTCTCAACAATCTTACTAATCTCCATATCTACCTCGTTTCTGTGCTTCTCTGCACCTGTTGTTTCTGTAATTACAGCCTCTGCACAAACTGCTGAATGACGTAGTTTCCATATTTATCTGCATTATAATGTTATCCATAGAAAATATCAACCATAACATGTTGTAACCTAAAATATTGACAGGATAGATTTCCTGCTTAGTATCTTCACTGTACTATAAAAAAATCGCAGAAATAAGATAGATTCTTATGAATCTTATCTGCATTCTGCGATTTGTACATTTTATACTACAGGATTTCTGCTTCTATTTGAAGTCAGAAGCTGGTACCTTCTAGTTGCCCACTAAACTTCACCTGTACTTATAAAAGCTGGAGCCTTTTATAGAGCTATAAAAGAGGTTGTCCATACTCTTCTTTTACAAACCTTTCAAGAGCATCTATACTTCTGAGAACTTTCTCAGTATCAATGCAATAAGCCATTCTGAAATATCCTGACACACCAAAATTATCACTTGGCACCAGTATCAGATTATATTTTCTGGCCTTTAAGCAAAAAGCAGCTGTATCTTCCTCCAGAGCTTTCGGGAAGATATAGAAAGTCCCCCCTGGCTTTACAACCTGAAATCCCAGTCTGACAAGTGCTTTGTATAACAATTCTCCGTTGGTTTCATACACGGTTAAATCACTGGTCAGCTCCAAAATCTCAGCGGCNNAATATCCGCATCCGTAGCTTTGGGATTTACGGCTATATAACCGATTCTCTCACCGGGAAGGCTTAAGCTCTTGGAAAAGGAGTAACAAGAGAGACAATTATCATATAATTTACTTATATATACACTTTCTTCCCCTCCAAACACTATTTCTCTGTAAGGCTCATCACTTATCAGGAAAATATCATGTCCATATTCCTCCTGCTTATCCCTTAATATACTGCAAAGCTTATTGATGGTGTCCTTTGAATACACAATACCAGACGGATTGTTGGGGGTATTAATAAGAACAGCCTGTACATTAGGATTTAGATTTTCCAGGAAAGCCTCAAAATTAATCTGAAAAGTATCCGTATTTGCCGGTATTACTTTAAGGACTGCACCGGTCTGTCCTACATATTGGTGATATTCAGGAAAGAAAGGCGCAAAAGTTATAACTTCATCCCCCGGTTTTGTAACACATCTGAGTGCATGTGCCAGTGCTCCTGCTGCTCCTGAGGTCATAAAAATATGTCTTGTATCATAATTCATGCCAAATCTATTGTTCAGGCTGGCAGCAACCTTACTTCTCACCTCCGTAATACCAAGGGAGGGGGAATATCCATGAACAGAAACAGGGTTTTCTTCTGTCAAAAGCTTACGAAAAACTCTTGTAAATTCAGGAGGCACCGGTACACTGGGATTTCCAAGACTATAGTCGAAGACATTTTCATAACCGATTTCCTTCCCCAAGGCTGCCGCATATTCGCTTTGCTCACGTATTATGGATTTACCCTTTAGTAATTCCTTGTATTTTTCATTAATCATAAATTTCTCTCCTGTTTGTTTAATTTATCGTACGATTCTCTCCGGCTTTTCACCTGCTGCGATTCTTCTGATATTCTCCCATATCAATCCATATCCTCTTTTGAAACTGGAGGCAGTAATACCGCCGATATGGGGGCTGAATAATAACTTGTCCTGAATCTCATCCTGACACAGCAGTTCATTATCCGGTTGCACAGGCTCTCCTGCTATGGTATCAAGGGCTGCCATTAGTAGTTTGCCAGACTTTAATCCTTCAATTAAGGCTTTTCCCTTTATCAGTTCCCCTCTTGAAGTGTTGACAAGAAAGGAGCTGTCTCTCATATTATTGATAAATTCTTCATTTACCAGCTCAAAGGTATCTTCATTCAAGGGCAGATGAATACTAATCATGTTGCAGGTCCTTAAAAGCTCTGAAAGCTCCAGATATTTTACTTGATATTGCTTCTCTGCTTCCAGATCTCTGCCGGATCTTGAAGTATAAAATACTTCCGCATGAAATGCCTTCAGAATCTCAGCTACGCATTTGCCGATATCTCCAAAACCAATCAGCCCCACTTTACAGTCTGATAATTCTAATAGGTTCCCGGTTTTCATATACCCTTCTTTTTTTTCAAGCTGTTTCCCCTTTCGTACTGCATCGTCACTGTTCTTTACATCCCGAAGTACTCCAAGCATTAATAGCAGAGTTTGCTCAGCAACTGCCATTGCATTCATACCCTTGCAGTTACAAACATAAATCTGCTGCTTACGGGCAGCCTCCAGATCAAAATATTGAAAACCAACACCTTCCGAATGAAGCATTTTAAGCTTCGGCATTCTGCAAAGGAGCTCACCGCTTATTCTTGCCATGGCATCGGCAATTATGATATCCGCATCCCCTGCTGCCATTAGATACTCTTCCTCCGGTAAACCCACCGGCAAATCCACCAGCTCGAACTCTGGAAGTTGATGTTCCTTCCCCGAATAGCGCTCCAGATTGCCTTTCTTGCCAATATGTAATAGTTTCATACCAGTCCTCCTTACTGATAACTTCGTTTTATTTTTCTCCGGTTAAACTAATTATATTTATGTATTTGACACAGGTAAAGCGACACTTTATAATACATATATTAATTTTTTTCACAACATCATGTTATATTCATTCATATTTTTTTTTCATAATTAGGAAGGGACTATCTGGAACAGCCCAAAAATATAACTACAGAGGGAGGAATGTTATGGATACAAAAAAAGTTGAGATTCTGCTTAATGCCCTGGAAACCGGCAGCTTATTAAAGACCAGCGAGAAGTACGGGTACACTCCTTCCGGTTTGGTTCACATGATGAATGCCATTGAGAAAGAAATGGATGTGAAACTCCTGGAAAGGGGGCATTATGGTATCCGCCCGACTGCAGAATTTATCAGACTGAAACCTTACTTTCAGGAAATGGTTCGATTGGATAAAAAACTTCATGAAGAAGTAGAGAACAGCAAACTAGCTGACAGAAAACAGATTCGTATAGGAGCTTATACCAGTATAGCCAAGCACTGGCTTCCCGGAATCATAAAAGAATTCAATAAAGGAAATGCAGATATCGCCTTTCATATTAAAGTAGATTCCATGCCGGAATTATATAAAGCTTTAGAGGAACAATCTCTGGATCTATGCTTATTATCCTACTTTTCAAAATACAAGTGCAGCTTTCATCCAATTGCCAGGGATTATCTCTATGCAGTTGTCCCAAAGAATGAAGCTCAGAATAACCCGGAAGCATATCCCATTAAAGCAATGGACAAAGTACCTTTTATCATGCCTTCCTATAACCAGGACGAAGACGTACGTAATCTTTTAGAGAAATATCATNNAACCATTGCCGTAGATGATCCAGTGGTATTATCCATGGTATCCTATGGTATTGGGGTCAGCATCCTGTCCGGCCTGGTAATTGTAGGAAACAGGGAAAATGTGTCAGTAATTCCCCTTTCGCCTCCTTCTTACCGACAGATCGGTATGGCTGCCAATAAGAACAGCCAGGAACAGCCTCACATTAAGAAGTTAATAAAATTCATTAAAAACAACCCTCAATTGACACCGGTTTATTATCAGTAATCATACTCCAGAGTATTGTAATATATGGTGTCAATTTGATTGGGTTATTCTGCGAATCCTGTGTCAGAGACAGATTAATTTATCCTAAGCACCGGCTATCTTATAGGTCTCACCCTGTTTCAGATTGATACTGATGTGCTTCTTTTCCCAGGCTACTTTTCCGTTAAAATCAGTCCTGGCTTTTAGAAGCGCTTCCTTAAGACTTCCGTTTTCCCAGCTTATTGCAATCTCAAGCCCTCCTTTTGCACACAAGCCGGTTACTTCACCTGTTCTCCATTCTGATGGCAATGCCGGCAATAATACGATTTCACCTTCATGACTCTGAACAAGCATTTCAGCTATTCCAGCAGTAATTCCGAAATTGCTGTCTATCTGGAAAGGCGGATGTGCTCCGAGCAGGTTCAAATAAACACCGCCTCCTGCTGTATGGCTCTTATCATGGATATCCACAAAACGAATGGCATTATCAAGCACTTTCTTCGTATGTTCTCCGTCCCTTAGTCTTGCCCAAACGCATATTTTCCAGGCGATACCCCAGCCTGTGGCTTCATCTCCCCTTAAGTTCATGGTATTTATAACCGCAGGAATCAGCTCCTTCGTCTCCTGGTGATTTATACTGTTAGCAGGATAGAAACCATATAACAGAGAAAGATGTCTGTGAAGAGGCTCTGCTTCCTCATATTCCTTATCCCATTCCAGAAGCTGTCCTTTACTTCCCACTTTGTATTCCGGCAGTTTAAGAAGCATGGAAAGGCAACGATTTTTCAGCTCTTCTTTTTCTATAAATATATCCGTAACTTTAGCACACATTCCAAGAATATCCTTATACATTCCAATATCCATGGCACTATCTGCACATACAGCCAGTTTCTCTCCGTTTTCAATATAGTTGTTCTCCGGCGATGTTGTTGGATACAAAAGAATTCTGCCATCACGTTCAACTGCATAATCCAGAAGAAACTCTGCTGCACCGTAAATTACCTCTCGATAGTCTCTTAAAAACTCCCTGTCTTTTGTATATTCATAGTGCTCCCAGATATGTCTCGTTAACCAGCTGCCCCCATGAGGCCAGAAAGAATAGCAGACACAGTTGGTATCTGAGGACAGTTTACCCACGGCTTCTGTCTGTCCCCAAAGATCAGAGTTATGATGAGCACACCAGCCTCTGCTGTTGTAATTCTTACCCGCTGTCCTGGCTCCGTTTTTAGCCAGTCCCTTAAGGTAGGCGAACAATGGCTCATGGCATTCACTTAAGTTGGTATTCTCTGCAGGCCAATAATTCATTTCCGCATTAATATTAAGAGTGTAATTAGAGCTCCAGGGTGCTCTAAGGTGTTCATTCCAGATACCCTGAAGATTCACAGGCTGAGAGCCTTTTCTTGAGCTTGATATCAATAAATATCTTCCATACTGGAATATTAAAGATATCAGACCATAATCACTTTTATCCCCTTCATAAGCCTTAAGCCTTTCATCAAGAGGCAGATTTTCTTTGCTAGCTCCTGCTAATTTAAGGCTGACACGATGAAATAAACTGTGATAGTCTTTCACATGTGTTTCATAAAGCTCTAACATATCAAAAGCCGGGAGTACCTCAAATCTTGATAAAAGCAGTTGCCGGCAATCAATTCTGCTTTCCTTTGGTGGGATGTCCATTCCATCATAATTCGTAGCAGTATTTATGATAAAAGTAACAGCATCTGCCTTTTGCACGATAAGCCTGCCTTCTTCATATCGGTATTCTCCCCCTGTAACAATGGGAAATACACCTGTACTAAAAGCCAGACCGATTTGTCCTTCCTGTTCATATAATAATGGCTCGGCAGTTTCATAATAACTGGGTGCCGCATAGGCCGGAGCATTTCCTTCCAGAAGCAGCAGCTCACCTTTATCTATCTGCGTTGTGTTTATATTACACGGATGCGGACTTTCAAGAAATGCATCCAGAGATACCTGTCCCTTTTTATCTGCTTTGATATGTAAAACCATAAGATTGTCTGTATTGGAGCAAAACGCAGTTCTTTCATATGCGGTTCCATCTGCAGTATAGGACACAGTTGCAACAGCATTCTCTATATCCAGTTCTCTCCTGTAATTGTCAGCCTTATCACCATGATGCATCGTCAGTATAAAGTTACCGGCAGGCTGATAACTTTCTGTCCAGGTTGCCATCATATGCTTCCATAATATTTCCTGTGCTTTGGTCTTCTCATTCTTATCAATAGCATCTCTTACCTGTTTCAGATAAGGATATGCCTTCTCATCAGATTTATCCATTGGGTATCCCGACCATAAAGTGTCATCATTTAAAGAAATTCTCTCTCTCCTGATACCCCCATATATCATTCCACCAAGCCTTCCATTGCCGATTGGCAGGGCTTCTTCAAACACTGTTGCTGGCTGTCTATACCATAATTTCATTTATTATGCCACCTTCCTTTGTTTTACAGGTCATTTCCATAACCGGCATTTGTGTTATCCATTCTATTCTGTATGGATATTCATTACAACACGAATTATTAGTTATGAAATACCATAAAAATTAAGCGTCTGAAAACCATAAGGAGATTTCAGAACCCTGGCAGTTCAATTAATACTTCTTTCTTGTAATTGCTTCTTAGACTCCAGCTAATTTTATATTATTATATTACTATCTTAGATTTAGTAAATACAAGGTTGATTGTCTAGATAAAATATGTTATAACATATTCAATCGAAGGAATCCGTTATATTGCATTTTATTCGTTATTGCATATGTTTTGGATTACAAGCCTTAATTTCAATCCATTAATTTACATGCTTTAATATACTGCTTTTATTTATTAGCTTTGCATGAATACAAAGTTTACAGGAGGTTAACATGAATGAGATAAAACAGATTATTGCAGAACGGATGAAATCTATAAGACAAAATAAGAATCTGAGTCTGGATCAGGCAGCCGAACTGACAGAAATTAGTAAGGCCATGCTCAGTCAGATTGAAAGGGGACAGTCCATACCTACCATCACTACCTTATGGAAAATCTCCGCAGGTTATAAAGTTCCTATCACTTATTTTCTGGAGGAAGAGAAAAGGGATTATACTTTAATGGATTTTATGGGTTCTAAACCTGTTTATGCAGAAAACCGCAAAATGCGCCTTCATCAGCTTTTTCCCTATAATCCTGCTCAAAATATCGAAATGCTCTATATTGAATTCGAATCTGGCTGTATTCACCA
The DNA here is from genome assembly GCA_002434335.1 of Lachnoclostridium sp. UBA6558. Classification (GTDB taxonomy): domain Bacteria; phylum Bacillota; class Clostridia; order Lachnospirales; family Lachnospiraceae; genus Anaerocolumna. The sequence goes on from DJJW01000004.1 coordinate 65,226, forward strand.
TTCGGAAAAACATATGAACGGCGTGGAGGAATATATATTCGTTCTCGCCGGCAGTCTTTTACTCTCACTGGGTCAGGAAGTTGTTTCCGTTTCTGAGAAACAGGCATTCCGTTTCCGTGCTGACCTTCCTCACAGCTATAGTAATTCTTCTGAAATACTGTGTAAGATTATTAATATTATTTATTATCCGCCAGCTATAACCGATGTATCTCATGAACTGAAGTTGGGAGAGAATATATGAAAAAGGCATTTTTACTAGGTATTGCAGGTTCTTTCTTCTTCGCTTTTACCTTTATCCTTAACAGAAGCATGAATCTGTCCGGCGGCAATTGGGTCTGGAGTGCCAGCTTACGTTACCTGTTTGCTTTTCCAATAATGGCTCTGGTAATCCATCAAAAATATGGCTTCCAGAATATACATACAGAAATACGGAAGCACTGGAAACAATGGATGCTATGGAGCACTATTGGCTTCGGACTCTTTTATACCCCGCTTACCTTTGCCGGTGATAACGGAGAGTCTTGGCTCATTGCCGCTTCCTGGCAGGTAACCATTGTAATGGGAATCATAACCGCTCCCCTTTTTGGCAAAAAAATTCCATACAGCAATCTGTTTGCTGCGGGAATTATACTGGCTGGTGTTTTATTATTGCAGCTTCAGAATGTGAGCGGAGCTTCAAAGAACAAGCTTACTGTGATTCTTCTTCCTATTCTGGTGGCTGCCACTGCATATCCACTGGGGAATCGCAAAATGATGGAGCTATGTAAAGATAGCATTACTACTATAGAACGGGTATATGGCATGGTTCTATGCAGCCTTCCATTCTGGTGTTTATTATCTCTCTTTGGTTTTATAAATATGGGATTTCCAGCAAATTCTCAACTGCTGCAGAGTTTTTTAGTGGCTCTATTTTCCGGAATCCTTGCAACTCTGCTATTTTTTAAAGCCACGGATAACGTAAAGCATAATCAGAAGCAACTGGCTGTAGTTGAATCTACCCAAGCAGGTGAAGTTCTTTTTACCCTCCTTGGAGGAATACTGCTGTTAGGTGATCCTCTTCCTGACCTTATGGGCTTTGCAGGAATTCTGTTAATAATTATTGGCATGATTCTGAACAGTATGCTATCTTCCCTGTATATTTCAACAAATAAAAAGAGCGGCTGAGCCGCTCTTCTTATTATTTTCTTAATCCTAAACGTTCGATTAATTTACGATAGCCTTCGATATCTGTCTTCTTTAAGTATGCAAGAAGACCCCTTCTCTGACCAACCATTTTCAGAAGACCTCTTCTTGAATGATGATCTTTCTGGTTCACTTTTAAATGCTCTGTTAACTCAGTGATTCTTGCTGTTAAAAGTGCGATCTGAACTTCAGGTGAACCTGTATCCTCAGGTGTTCTTCCGTAGGATGTAATAATTTCCTGTTTTTTCTCTTTGCTAATCATGGATAAATCCTCCTTCATATTTTCAACGCCTGGCACTAAGATATAGGTCGGAGTGTCCCAAATCCTGGTACCGGTTATAAACGTACGCACATTATTATAACACAGTCTGTACCATTTGTAAATCAATTTATTATTTGAATCTGTTATATTCATTGATTTAGAGCCGTTTTCTTCAATAATCTTCATCCGTTACATTCATAAAATTTAATGTCGTTGCATTCATTTAACTCTGTTGCTTTCATTTAATTCCGTTGCATTCATTTAACTCCGTAATATTCATTGCAACTCCATAGCATATATTTTAATTTAGCTAATATGGGAGCTCATTACTTATAAGCTTCTGATTACTAGAGTAGTTCTAACAATACCTTGTCTACGCTGAAATAGAATGCTTCTTCACCAGCTGCCTCAACAAGTCCGGATTGTTCAAAAATCTTCATGACAGAAGGCTGAACTGATGAAAACAAGACCGATTTCCCATTTTCTTTCGCCTCTTTACAAAAATCCATAATAATACCCACTGAGGTAATATCAGCCATTGGTACGCCTCTTAATGAAAGTATAACAACTTCTCTATCACTTAAGCCCTCCAGCTTTTTCTTAATGGAATCAGCCGTCATAAAGAACATAGGACCGGTTACATAGACCACACACCAGCTTTTAACATCCCCTTCTTTGCCGATTCTAAGAGGATCTACCTCCTCTACTGCTATCTGAATCGCCGCACTTCTTATAACAAACAGAAAGAGACCTAATAAAACACCAATCACAATCGCTGTAGTAAGATCCAGCGCAACAGTTGCTATCATGGTAATAAGATATTTTAGTATTGGTCCTTTCATTTTATGTTTAAACATGTATTTGATTGCAGACCATTCATTCATTTTAAAAGCTGTAACAATCAGAACTCCTGCTAACGCTGACAGAGGAATTTTAGACATAACGGGACTTAAAACAAACATGGCTATGAGTAAGCCTATGGCATGGATGATACCGGTAAGCCTTGTCTGTGCTCCGGATTTTATGGCAACGCTTGTCCTGGCAATCGCTGCTGTTGCAGGTATTCCTCCAAAGAAGGGAAGAATTATATTCCCGATTCCTTGTGCAATAAGTTCCTGATCACTGTTCATAGCTTTCCCAGCCATTCTGCCCGCAGATGCACCGCAAAGTAGACTTTCGATCATACATAACATAGCAATACTGACAGCCGGTGAAAATAATCCTTCAATATGCTCCCAGGTTATCCCTGTAAAATATAGCCTTTCGGCAGGTAAAAGTGTCTGAGGAATCTCTCCCACCGTTTTAATATCCAGGTTCAGAAGAAGACTTCCACCGGTGGCAAGAATGATACCCAAGAGAGACCCGGGAACTATATTATTCCACTTCTTTGGGTAAAAGACCATTAAAAGAATTACAAAAAGTCCTGTACATAAGGTTGCAGTATCAGGTGAAAACCCAAGATGAATATAACTGAAGACTTTCTCCAAAGCCGTAGTTCCCTGGGAATGTACTCCAAAAAAATTATCAACCTGGCCCAGAGCAATTATAATTGCAATTCCAGAGGTAAATCCTGTAATAACCGGTGCCGGAATAAAAGAAGTAATTCTTCCCAAATGTAATATACCTGCAATCAATAAAAGTATACCTGCAATGAAAGTTGCTACAAATACTCCCTGCATCTTATATTCAGCTATTATGGACATTAAGATTGCTGCCATTGCCCCGGTAGGTCCGGAAATCTGATAAAAAGCACCGGAAAAAAAACTGATGATTAATCCTGCCACTATGGCTGTTATAAGACCTGATGCTGCATCAGCTCCGCTGGAGACGCCAAAGGCAAGTGCAAGAGGCAACGCAACTGCCGTTACTGTAAGTCCAGCCATAAGGTCCTTACTGAATTTTGTAAAGTTGTACCCTTTAAACTCATGTTCTAAATCTGTAAATAATGGTAGCCGCATAATTGTATTCATCCTTTATGTAAGTTTCAAATGTAGAATAGTATATCACAACCATATTAAATTTCCAGAGGTAAATCATAAATTTTTTAGAGGTTTTTTATTAAATTTATGTTTATTTAATATTTAAGAACTACCCAAAGAGGTTTTCAAGTTCATCCTCTTGCAGTATTGTAACCATATCTCCTTTTATATCAATTAGACCCTCTTGCTTCATCTTCATGAATTCTCTTGATAAGGAAGGTCTGGTAACACCTAAAAAGTCTGCCATTTCTTCTCGGTTCATGGATAATTTTATTTTATTATCTCCTTTGTTTTGCTTCAGAAGAAATGCCGCTATCTTATGACGCAAGGTTTCACCTGAGAGAAACTGCAGTTTCTGATAAAGAAAATATGCCTTTTGTGCAAGGATTGTCAGCATATTATGGGTAAGAATCGTATGAAAACCGCAATTACTGTTACAGTTCTTATAAAGAAAGGTTTTTGGCATCCATAATACTTTTGCAGGTGTTGCAGCCAGAGAATAGTAATCATATTCCTGTTTGTCCAAAAATGCATAAACCTCTCCAAATAAGTCTCCCGGATCACTAAAGGCAGCTACCAAGCTTCTTCTGCCGGAAGGTGAATCCTGGCATACGGATACTTCTCCCTCCAGCAACAGGTGAATATATTCCGGTTTATCTTTCTGAAAAAAGATAAAATCATTTTTTTGGTAACTGCATATTTTGGCTTTACAGCAGATCAAAAGCTCGTTTAATTCATTCTCTTCTATTCCTGCAAATAATCTGCAGTGTTTAACCGCTTCGTGCATCGTTCTCCTAACCGGCCGCTGCCTGTCAGCAAATATCCGGCCTTTCTATCATAGTTTATTTTATTATGTTTTTATTAAACATCATTGATATGACTTAACTTCCATTTTATCTTATGCAATTCTACCTATAATTATATTACAGTAATCTATTGACAGCAAGTATACCTTGAAGGTATAATATATTGTATGCAATACAATTGACCCAAACCAATATGAAAGGATGATTCATTATGGAATTTTATGATTTTAATGTGAAGGATAAGAAAGGTAATACAATAGACTTACAGCAATATAAAGGAAACGTATTGCTGGTGGTAAACACAGCTACCCAATGCGGTTTGACACCTCAATATACAGCCCTTGAAGCAGTATATGAGAAATATCATAAGCAGGGTTTTGAAATCCTTGATTTTCCCAGCAATCAATTCAAAGAACAAGCCCCCGGTACAGATGAAGAAATAGACTCCTTTTGCCAATTAAATTATGGAACAACCTTCCCTCGTTTCGCTAAAATTGATGTAAACGGTGAAAACACTCATCCATTGTATGCCTGGTTAAAGACTGAAGCACCAACAGATAAAGGGAATGATTCCTCTAAAGCATTTGAAGAAAGAGTAAGCAAATATACCCCAGATATAAAAGCTGCAGATATTAAATGGAATTTTAGCAAATTCCTCATTGATAAAGAAGGTATGGTTTTCAATCGCTATTCACCTGCAGTTTCTCCCGAAGAAATCGAAGCTGATATAATACAGCTGCTTAGTGAATAACTAGTGGAGCAGCCTAAACTATATTAACAGAAGTCTGTTTAAAAGAGTCCCTAAACGATAAATTATATAAAATAGCACAGCCTGCCGCTGCCCTTGCATGCCGCATCTGCTTATAGATGCGGCACTGCCCATAAGTCAAGGTATGCTTGCCTTGGATACTCATCAATCTGCATACTAAAATGTTAGTATCTTACATTCTGTTTTTACTTCATATTCCTGTCCAATGAGAGTCCTTAAATAGTCCTATTACTAAATTTTCTAAATAAAACAAGAAATGTATACAATTTTGATTAAACAAGTGGGTAATAAGTTTTTTCTTATCCTGGAGTAAAAAGTCTGGAATATAGAGCATTTTTACATATGAAAGCGGATATATAATTAAATCAGCCTGTATATTTTTTCTAACTAGATTATATTTTACGAAATAATGTTGAAAATACTGTAATATTTCGAAATGAAACAGAAATTTACAGATAATTCTCCAATAACGTCATGTTATCTTATCCCTTATTCCTGTAACATTAACTTATAAAATTTCTTAAGAAATATTAAAAAATCAATTTTCCTAGAGACAATCACTAACCTTGATTAGTAAACCATGCTAGCAATCGGTAGTTTCTAAATGAGAATCTGCCGGTTCATTATACTTTAGCTTATAGTATTCTCCTACAATGCTATGGGTCGAGGAGTCATTCATTAGCTCACTCAATGAATAAGCCTGCTGATAATATAATCGGCAGGTTTTTTCATACAACTCTGTCTGGTTCTCCATGTCTATTCTTTCCAAAGTAAAGGCTTTGTTTGTAATAAATCTGGACAGAAAATTTCCTTTTGCACATTTTAATGCCAGTTTTATTGCTTTGTCACAAATTTGGATTGCCTCCTCCAACTGATCGTCTTCTTCCAGATACATAGACAGATTCTGTAGGATTAAAAGATATTGGACAGAATGATATTTCAGATCAATCTTACTATTTTCATAACTTTGCGAAACTGACAGCAGAATATCGATTGCTTGCTTTTTCTGACCGGTATCAAAGGTGAGAATTGCAATCTGATTTAGTATAAATGCTTCCTGCCTGGAAAGTATGCAGTTGTATACAGCTTTATCTTTATAACTTTTTAGTGTATAGCCCAGAGCTTTCTCCATTTTTTTAAGTGCAGTTTTGGTACCTATCTTCTTTGCCTGATAATGAAGAATTCCTTCCAAATAGGAAAGATACTGTTTATTTTCATTGGTTTTTGCCGTCAGGAGCTTTTTAAGTCTCATATAAGATGCCCACGCATTTTCAACCTGATGGCCAAACAGCAGTCTGTCAATATCTCTTTTGGTTTCTAATATATCATAGGTCTCAGCCTCAATGGTGCTATTATAAATATCCTTTGCAATACCAAGCCGTTCTGCAATCGCTTCATAATTCTTATTCCTGGGAGCTCTTTTGCCGGATTCTATTCTGGATAAGGATTCCGCTGCACATATGTCACTGCTTAAATTCTCCTGGCTGATATTAACCTTAACACGGTTTGCTTTTATTAATTCTCCCATAAGATAGATATCATTTTGAATGTTCTTAACAATAATGGCGGTATCGGACAGGAATAATAATTTTATATCATATTCATCATAGACTTTTAATAAGGATGCCAACTGCAAGCGTATTTTCTTTTCCTTTACATCCTTGCCATTCTTATTGAGAATTTCTGTATATAATAGAAGTAAGTCCGCCAAACCAACGATTACGCCGTTTGAAGTTAAGATATTAATTGCTTTCTCACATAAATCCTCAGCTGAAAGATAATTTTCCCTCTTAATATAAAACTTTACCAGGAGATATGCTGCTTTGGGATACACTTTAACCTTTTCTTCTTCATCGGTATAACCATTGTCTATATATTCAATCAGCTCTTTTAACCTGACAATAACATCGTAGGTCTTATTCTTTTTTGCATATGACATGGAAATGAGTAGAAACAAATCAATTTCTTCAAGACTTAACAGCTGCCCTCTAAGCTCTCCGTATTTCCAATTTGGAAGGGTGCATTTTAGTGCTGACAGGAATTTCTCCAGAGCCTGATCAATGTCCTTTCTAACTTCATAGTCTAATATTCCACTTACTTTTAACACAAACTGCTCATGGAGATTTCCTTTACACTCCTTCTTATCCTGGTATTCCAAAAGTAATTTTTCCGCAAGAGCATAATCTTTATAAAATAACGCAATTTCAATTTCTTTTCTCTGCTCATAGAGAAAGTAATCTTTTTCTGCCAATAACACTTCAAATTTGTCGGGAGACTTCCCCAATCTTTGAAACAGTGCATCCATCAGAAATTTATCAGGTATTCGCTCGCCCAATTCGATTCTGGATAATGTTGCAATGGAGCATAAACCTTTGCTTAGCCTTCCTTGCGAAATATTGTTTCTCGTACGTAATATATGTATAAACCGCCCAATACTGTTCTGCTTCAAACTAACACTTCCTTTTTCCATTGACATAAAACTACAATACTAATAATAGCAGAATTAGTCAACGAAATAATAAGTATTTTCTTATTATCTGTAACTTTATACAGAAATTTGTACAAAACAGGGTATCTGTCTATTGCTATTCCCCGAAAACAGCAGGTATAATTTCGGTATAACATTATTAAAATGTGGGAGGATTTTTTATGTTTCAATTTAATTATGACAGCGGTGCCACTTTCTTAAGTACCTGGGGAGTATGGCTGCTGGTATTCGCACTTCTGTTTGCCTTAAATGAGGTTACCAGAAGATTTAAGTATGTTGGTTTATTCACTTTTACCGTTATGCCTGTCGTGCTTTCCATACTGTGGTTCACAGTATTAAAGGATACGACCTACACCGACTGGTTCCATCTTGCCAAAGTTTATTCTGCTACGGCAGGCTGCCTCGGTTTCTGGCTGATCAGATATCTAAAGGGAACCAATAAAAAAACCGGAAAAGAATGGCGTCTTGCTGATAAGAAATGGGCTTTATGCGTCCCCCCTCTTATTCTTGCAATCAATATCATGGAAGCGGTTGCCCGCGATATTGAAGTTGGTATTCAATACAACGGTGGTGGTATTCTTTCCGACGGTTCTATGTTTGTTCTTGGTGGCCCCTGGAATTTCTTAAATGCCGCAGCAGGAATCTTAAATATTATTACCATTACCGGATGGTTAGGTATTAAACTCCGTAAAAAAACAGCTGCGGACAAAAGTCAGGATATGGTATGGCCGGACATGCTCTGGTTCTGGATTATTGCTTATGATTTATGGAACTTTACTTATACTTATAACTGCCTGCCCGGACATTCCTGGTATTGCGGCTTTGCTTTACTCCTTGCACCTACTCTTTGTGCTTTCACAGTGGGAAAAGGCGCTTGGCTTCAGCATCGTGCACATACTCTTGCAATCTGGTGTATGTTCGCTCAGACAGTCCCTGCTTTCATTGACAAAGGTGCTTTGGCAATTCAATCCACCTATAACGAAAAGGCTCTTATGTTCTTTGGTGTAATTTCACTTCTGTCCAATATTGCCGTCCTTGCATATATGGTCATCAGGACTGTTAAGACAAAGACTAATCCCTATGCAAAGGAATTATATACTGATAATAAGAAATACAAAGAAGTAGCAGCGATTGCTGAGTAATTGGTTGAATATTATTCTGTATATGGTTATCTGTTACTGATTAAGTCAACAGTTTACATATTAGAATATTGGTTGTTGATCGTGTGTATTATCAAACAGATAATTATATACTGTATTAAAAAGGCAAATGTAATGGTTCTTTAACCTTACCTTTGCCTTATTTGTATCAGTAAATTTATTATTAATATCCGCTACCGTAAACATTCCTTTTCTATAAACTCCCTATTGGTACTTAAACACCCATTTATGCTGCTTGCATATTACCCGAATGTGAATTCCCATATAAACTTTATATTACCTATACGTGAACTCCCATATATGCTTTATAATTCCTGCCAACAATATCTTTCGCATACTGGGCCGGTATCGGTTTACTAATTAAATATCCCTGTATATTATCACATTTGCATTGCATCAGATAAGCCAATTGTTTACCGTTTTCTACCCCTTCTGCAATAACCTCTATATTTAATTTATGTACCAGCGAAACGATGGATTCTGTTATTTCTTTCTCTATGCATTCCTTGTCCAGATCCTTTATAAAGCTCTGGTCAATCTTTAAGGTATCAATGGGGAGCTTTTTCAGGTAGCTTAAAGAGGAGTATCCCGTGCCGAAATCGTCCAGAGATATCTTTACTCCCATTTTTCTAAGTTCTTCAAACATTTCAATGGTTGTTTCAAAAGAGCTGATCAAGGTAGTTTCCGTAACTTCCAATTCCAATAGTTCTGCTCTTAACCCAGTTTCAATTAACACCCGTTTTACAAGCTCTACAAAATCCAGCTGCCTTAATTGTACTGTTGAAATATTAACAGAAATAAGAATATTCTCACCCTCACTGTTAATCCTCTGAGCTTCTTTACACGCTTCTGCCAGAATCCACTGACCTAAGGGAACTATTAGCCCTGCACTTTCCGCAACCGGTATAAATTCCATAGGAGATATTATTCCAAGCTCTTCATCCGTCCAACGTACCAAAGCTTCAAATGCTCTTATCCGACCTGTCTGCAAACACACCTGGGGCTGATAATGAAGTGTGAATTTATTATCCTTTAAAGCTGAGCGCAGATGACTCTCAACCGTTATCCGGTGAAGCATATCCGTTCTCATATAATCCTGAAACATCTGTATGGTATTCTTACCAATGCTTTTTGACCGATACATGGCAGTATCCGCATTCTTAAGCAGTTCTTCGCCATTGGTCTCATTACCGCGATACATGGCTATTCCCATGCTGGGACTGATATTAAAGCGATATCCATTAAATAAAAAAGGCTCCAGAATTTTATCCTTTATACGCTGGCAGAAATCGAAAACTTCCGACTCACTGTCAATATCGGTAATCATCAGTGCAAATTCATCACCACCAAGCCTTGTTAAGATATCCTGCTTCCTAATGTAATCCTTTAATCGATATGCAAGAGATTGCAGCAGATTATCTCCTGTACTATGCCCAAACGTATCATTTACATCCTTAAAATTATCCAGGTCAATAAAAATTACAGCGAGCATCTTATCCTTCTGCACAGCCTCAACCAGCGCTTTTTCAAGTTCCTGTAAAAAAAGGCTTCTGTTAGGAAGATCTGTTAATATATCGTGATAGGCTAAATGCTCCAGCTCCAGCTGCTGCTCTTTTAATTCTGTCAGATCCTGAAAAGCAGCTGCCATTAAATAAGGTTCGCCGCTGCAGTCAAAAAGTATCTTACCTGTTGATTTTACCCATTTATAAGTACCATCCTTGCACTGAATCCGGTAGTCTGACTCAAATTTATCCAGTAACCCATTGGAATGTTCTTCCATAATATTGATCACACGGTCTTTATCTTCGGGATGAATCAAATCCAGAAGATCCATAATACTTTTGATATCTTTGGACGTATAACCTAATACACCTAAAAATCTGTGTGATATCATATATTCATCTTTTGTTACATCAAGGTGCCATATCCCTTCTGCAGAAGCCTCAAGCACCAAACGGTTGATTGCTTCACTTTTCTTAAGTTTCTCCATATTCTCAATCAACTGGTTGTAATTATGCTTTAATTCTTCCTCCTGAGCTGTCACTTCTTCATAGAGGGCAGTAATCTCCTCGTTTTTTAGAAACAGGACTTCATTCTGCTGTTTTAATTCTTCCTCGGATGCCAGTATTTCTTCATAAAGTGAAGATAATTCCTCATTTTTCTTGTTCAACTCTTTTTCACGTAAAATATCCTTTGTGACATCCTGCATGACCCCTAGCACTTTAGTGGGTCTGCCTTCTGAATCTTTTCNNGTTTCTATTTCATAGATGAGATCATATGGGATATCGGCCTCCAGCAGCTTTTGCAAAGCATTATCAAGAATTGCCCGGTACTCCGGAAGCGGAATTTTCTTTGCAACTTGGAAAGGTATATAAGGAGTAGTCCGATCAAGACCATATATACTGAATGCTTCCTCTGACGCCCACAAGGTATAATCCTTCAGATTCAGTTCCCAGTTCCCGACTCCGGCTATTTTCTGTGCTTTGTTAAGCCGCTGCACATTGGTCTTAATTTCCGCACCAAGCAGGGTCAGGGTTCTATTTTTTTCCTTCAGAGCTTCTGCTTGCAGCTTAAGTTCCGTAATGTCTATAAAAATCACAGCAAAATAACCAATTTCCGGACAATAGGCATTTACTCTGTACCACCTGTTAAAAGCTCTGGAATAATCCTCTACGCTGTCAGACTCACCTGTAAGCGCTACCTTACCATAAAACTCGATCCAATTTATTGTATCCTTTTTTATATTGGGCTCTATTTCCCGAATAGTACGTCCGATTACCTGCGCTTTGCTTAGACCTGTGTATTCCTCAAAGGCTTTATTAATGTCAATGAATTTGTAATCAACCGGATTGCCGTCTTCATCAGTAATCATACTGTGGAGCGCATAACCACTTATCATATTTTCAAGAATTGCTCGGTTATATTTCTCTGATATGTCCATAGGCTTTCCTCCTATTATCCTAATGCCGATACCAGACAACGAATACTGTATTTATCTGGTGCTAATTTTTTTCATAATACCATACATCGACAAATTAGTAAATATATCCTATAAGAAATGTCACTTTTGCTTATTTTTCTATATTTCTTGTAATTTCTTCCTGTCTTTCTCCAAACAACAAACTTTTATTATAAGTATAATATTTATCTGAACCATGCTCCGCTATAAACCTGGCACTATAATAATTAACAGAAAGCTCTGTTACAAAAATAGCCAACTCCTGTCCTTCACCAAAAGCCTTTTCCAGAAAGATAAATGTATTTTCAAGCTCACTGTCTATCTTGTTAATACCTGAATTCCTGTTGTCCTTATCTGCTGCAAAGAACCCCTTTACTACCTCCCCGGCTGTTTGTGCATCGATATCCTTGCCTCTTAGATTTTCCAGATATTGTTTAAGCCTATGAAGCTTTTTTCTTATTACAATTTCATCATTGCGATTAATGAGGCCTTCTTCTTTTCTATGACGTAAATTCTCCTCTTCACGTTCAATGAGTGTCTTAAGCTGTAATATAGGATTCTGTCCGTCTAACGTTAATAATTCCAAGTATTCCTTTAAAGACTCAAATAAAGTTTCCATATAACTCTCTGTTCTTACAGCCTCTAAGAAAGACCGCCCAAGTCTGCCAAGCAGCAATCCAACCATATTTAATCTTTCATCAAAAGGTGCAATTTTCAGCTCATGAAGAAGATGATCGGAATATTTCCCCTGTAGAATCTCTTCCATCTTATAATCCTTACGGTATTTGTTGTATAATTCATAGTAATTGGAGAAATCTTTCGCAATCCTATCATGCTGTATATACTCATAAATAAATTCTGCATCAACGTGAATTGAAAGTTCTTCAAGAACCATTAACATTTCTGATAAATCCTCCCAGCCTCTGGCAGTTGAAAAGAATACACCGTCAGGGGTGGTTTCAAATCGATAGAAATTCTCTCTGCGTATATCCAGATAATGAATGACTGCAGGATGAATTGCCTGTTTATAAGCATATTCTTTCCATACCTCAAAATCCGGTTCAATCTCTATTTTACGTACTCTGTCCAAGGTTACGGAGTCAAATTCTCTTACGGATTTGTTATATTCCGGAGGATTACCGGCCGCTATGATTATCCAGCCCTCCGGTACCTTCTGATTACCAAAGGTTTTATATTGAAGGAATTGCAGCATGGTTGGTGCCAGTGTTTCAGATACACAGTTGATTTCATCAATAAATAAGATTCCCTGAGACAGTCCGGTTTTCTCCTGTTTTTCATATACGGAGGCTATGATCTCACTCATGGAATAATCGGTTACCGTATAATTTTTGCCGCCATACTCCTTCTTTTCTATAAAGGGCAATCCAACAGCACTTTGTCTGGTATGATGGGTAATGGTATAAGCAACCAGTGCAATGTTACATTCTCTTGCCACCTGCTCCATTATCTGTGTTTTTCCAATACCGGGAGGTCCCATAAGTAAAATCGGACGTTGTCTCATAGCTGCTATTTTATAATTTCCATTTTCATCACAGCTTAAATAGGCTTTAACTGTATTTACAATCTCTTCTTTTGCGCGTTTGATATTCATATAACTCCAATCTGTGTGCCTTGGCACACCTCAAATCAAAATGTTGAAATACCTTTTTGTTTTAACCTAACCTCTTTCCTGAGTATCCAATCTTTGGTTGGATACCACTTTTAAGTCTTCCGGCTCCAAAATCAATTTCATTGCCCAGGAGGGGACTTCTGTATCCTCATAATTCTCTGATAAAAATACAAAAGCTGTATCATAAGGTGGTTTTTTTCTGGGGTATATGCCTTTACCGTCAGTAAAATACAATAATCCTTTCAGACGCTTAAAGGCTTTTTCTGCGATCAGCTTTTCCACATAAGCAAATACCGGTCTAAAATCCGTACCACCACCGCCTTTTAATTCAAGATGCTCCATATAACCGATTAACTGTTCCTGATTACTAATCAACACATCCGATTGAATGGTCTCATCACATTGTAATATATGTATGTTGGTCTTTCGGAAGAAACTCTCTGTCTCCTTTAACACCTTATATGTCTGCATCAGAAACTCCTGCACCAATTCTCCGGAACAGGACATGGAGGTATCCACAACTATTACAAATTCTTCAATTTTCTTGCTTTCTCTGGTTTCCTGGTATTCAATCAAGGGCAGATTACCATATAAGCTTAACCCATAGGTATAAAAGCTTAAATCAAAGGAATCCGTATCTACCACCGATTCTTCTTTCAGCACTGAAAATTTTCGCAGAAAATCCTTATAATCATATTTCTTACGATTCTCCACCTGAAGCTGTTCCAGAAACCCTTCCACATCTTCCGCCATATCCTGAGCCTGGGTTTCCAGATTCGTTTGTAACTTCTCATTGATATCTTCCCACTTCTTCTCCGGTGAGCCGGGCATCGGAGCCTGGGTTTCTTCCTTTTCCTGCCAGAAGGAATGGTCATCTATACGAAATTCATACTCCAGCTGTTGATACTCCCTATCTGACATTTCTGTCTTTTCCAGGAGATTGTATATTGCCTGTGCTGTCGGCAGCTTAAGCTTTGCTTTTAAATTCTCATAGAATTGTCTGCGGTATCTGCTCCCTGCCATTCTTACACAGTAATAGCGAAAGCTGTCAATCATGTATTCCATCGCTATATCACAGCTGATATCCCACAGCCTCTTATTGCTACCATAGGGTCTAAAAGGATGCTTGTAGATACAATGCAGGATTTGATGGAGATAAATGCGGTTAACCCATATTCGCCCTTTTTGGTATACCTCCTGTAAGAGGGAGGGTTCATAATAAAGGGATATGCCATCCGTACCCACCAGCCGTATTTCCTCTTTTGCTTCGAACCTAAGCGCACTTAGAGCAAGATCCAAATACCGCATATACACTGTTAATTCTGTTCTGGCAGAAGATAAAATCTGAACACCGGAAGTATCTTTCTTTTCCTCAATACCCATGCCTTTTTCTCCTTTTTACAAATCAAATTTATGATCAGTTTCTTTTCTGCTTTCTTCACCGAAACTCAATAAAACGGCAGTACATTCCGGCTGTTTCAGACGGATGGAGGCTTTTAAGGCAAAATCCATCATATCCCTGGTTAATATCTCTTCCAGTTTCAGAGAATAAAGACCTTTTGCATTATTTTCCTCTAAATACCTTATAATAGTATCTTCCTTATGTAATCTCAGGTACTTAATATACTGCTGTTTATAATGTTCTGACAAACCTGCCGGATAATTTAGGCGGCTCAATGCAATAGATAATGCGGTTTTGCTTTCGTTTTGAATTTCCGGTGCCTGAAACAACATATCATATTGTAATATATTCAGAATCCCATTCTCTAAGCATTGCCTGTAACGATATCCGGCACCATGTATCTGATAATGAAAGACTCGTGCAGGTGTGTTCTCTATAGATTCTTCATAGTATTCCGGAAAGATAAATACTGCTTTCTCCTCTTTTCCCTCAAAAGTAACGGTCAGCTCGCTCTGTATCTCCCTCAAAAAGCCAGCCAGTCCTGTTGGGGTATCACATTTTGTTCGAAAGGTCAGTTCCTTTAGACTGTCACAATTCATAAAAGCACCATTTCCGAAATCAATAACCCCTTCCCCCAGATTTATATGTTCAAGTTCTGTGCAGTTATAAAAAGCATATTCACCTATCCGTTCTAAATGCCTTGGCAGATAGATTACTTGAAGCTTCTTTCCTTTAATTGTCTCTTTTACGCTTAAAGGGGCATCCATACCCTCTATCTCATACTCATAAATTTCCTGGTCATTTAATTTCCTGATATTATCTTCAGGGGAAGAAAAACTGTATGGACCAATGCTAACAACCGGCTTACCCTTTATATCCTCAGGAATTCTTACATACCTTTCTGTTCCGGTACAGGAAAGAATTACTGCTTTTTCATCATATATTTTATATTTTATGCTAAGTGAACCTTCTATTTCCTGATTCATCAATCACTACCCCTTTATCGCTATTCAGATGAATATTATACCCCAAATTATTCGTTTAGAAAACCGTGAATTCCTCTAAAATCACCTTCTGCATATACCCCATTCTTCTACGGCAAATCCTATTAAATAGTAGCTTTGAGATTTAGTTATGTATTATCCACAATACCAAAAGGTCACGGTGAGAACAGAGGGCTATAACAAACAAAAACCCTGAAGCTAAAATAAAACCCCACCGAGCTTCTTTACATCAGTTTCAAGACACATAACTGACAACATAAGCTTTCTCCTTATTCATTATCAGAAATATCCTTAAGACCGTGCATTGCGAAAACCAATGGGGCTTCTTTGAAAGTTTTATTCCTGTCAGAACACCACTCTCTATTCAATTATAATCAGAAACCTAATTCCTCAAACGCTCCAGCTCAGATACCACCTTTCGACATACACTGCATTCGCTGTAACATTCCTCTGTACAAAGCTGTATACCTTGCTTTTCTGCCATTGACAGAAGGCCACATACCCCCTCCTTCAGCAAAGCTTTCATCATTGGATTCTCATAAGGGTTATATCTGTTAAGAATCTCCTCCATGCTCTCTTCATATATATTTGCTATTGTAAAAGCACATACCTTTACAGCACCATCCGGCTCAAAGGATAAAGTGCGAACAAGATTTAATGATACTCAATGGCCTCACTTACTTTGGCAGTATTAATACATTTTCCGCCCCTCTCATTTAGCCTCGCACCAATGGAACAATGCTTGCAATTACTGCTGCATTGCAGTGTGACCAGAACCTCTATTCTCTCAAGATGTATATATGGATTCATAATGTTCTCCTTCATACTTGATTATTCATCTTAGAGTTGCTTTATATGTTGTTATTGATAAAACCGTATTTTTTCTTAAAATACATAAAATAGATTATATACAGAAACGAGGTAATGGTCCAGGCCAGAGGATAGCAAAAGATTACTGCCCGGACATCATGAAACGCCGGAGCTGCTGTCAGAAGCCAGATTACCCTTAATACGCAAACACCAAAAAGAGTAAGTATAAAAGGCATCACCGATTGTCCCATTCCCCTTAATGCTCCCGATAAAATCTCTATCAGTACATAGGTGCAATAAGTCGGCACCAGGAAATGCAGTATCAAAAGTCCTTCCTTTATGACCTCTGCATCATTATTAAAAATCCTTATAATATCTGCTGCAAATATACTTAAAATCAGGCTTAAGAATATCGCAGAAATCATAGCAAAACTCAAACACACACGGATTCCCTTTGAGACCCTCTCCTGTTTGCCTGCTCCGTAATTCTGCCCGACAAAAGTGGTTACAGAAACACCAAAGGAGTTCATGATCATCCAGAATATACCATCTATCTTGCCATATGCTGCCCAGGCGGCCAATACATTTAAACCAAACGCATTCATACTGGACTGTATGAAAAGATTGGAGGTGGTATACATTAAGGATTGTGCTCCCGTTGGAAGCCCTATATGTATGATTCTTTTTAAGATATCTTTATGAAAACGTATTTGAAGAGGATTCAATCTGTAGCACTCCTCTGTCTTCATAAGTACTTTACAAACAAGAACCGCACTAGCTAATTGAGCAATTACAGTAGCTGCCGCTGCTCCTGCAACTCCCCAGTGGAAAAAAACTACAAAGATCAGATCAAGAATTATATTAACACCGCAGCTTGCTATCAGAAAATACAGAGGTCTTTTGGAATCACCAATCGCTCGTAGGATTCCTGCTGCCATATTATACACTATATTAAATACCGTACCCAGAAAATAAACACGTATAAAAATCAATGCATCATCATAAACCTCAGGCGGTGTTCCCATGAGCTTAAGAGCCAAAGGAGACCCAATTAAACCAATAACCATAATAAAAAGCCCACCTACAACAGCCAATGCAATCGCTGTATGGACAGACCTGCTTACTTCTTCTTTCTTTTTCCCTCCATAATATTGGGATATAATAACCGTTGCTCCTGAGGATAGTCCGACAAAAAATCCTATTAATACATTGATTAAGGCACCGGTAGCTCCGCCGACGGCTGAGAGCGCTTCTTTTCCAACATATCGCCCGACTACTACTGCATCAATGGTATTATAAAGCTGCTGAAAAAAAGTTCCAAATAATAGAGGGAAGAAATATGCCAGCAACTGCTTCCATATAACCCCCTCTGTAATACTCACCCTTGAGTCATTCTTGACTTTCATTTGTTCATCCTCTATACGTCAATCTTTACTGTATTTCGTGAAATACAGACTAAATTGTAACACTCAAAAAGGTGGAAATCAAATCTTTTCCCTTAAACCTTTCTTAAGATTTCTGCGTTGGCTTCTTTGTTTTCATCCACCAGTATGACTCTTAAAGTTTCGCTCCATAATTCTTTTTCCCATAGCTGATATCCTTTCCCTGAGTGAATCTGGACTAATAACCTCTGCCTTATCACCAAAGGACAATATCATACCATACACCCAGTTGTCCATTGGATAATATCCGTGTATTATAAAGTCACCGCTTTCCAGTTCACGAATCTCTTCTTCCTCAAATTCATCATAGATCCTGTAAGCCATCTCTCTTTGAACCCAAAGTTTAAACTCAACTGGGACACCCTGTATCGTTTCTGAATAACCGACAATACCTGTATCAGCAGTATCTTTCGGGTCAGTCTGAGCTGCTTTTAGTTGAACTTCACTTGAAAGCTCTTCTCTTTTAAAGGTATCTCCGGTTGTCCTTGCATTTCTAATACGAGTTAAACGAAAGGTTCTATAAGCTTTTTTATCCACACAGAAGGCTTTCAGATACCAGGTTCTGGCCTTAAACCAAAGCTGGATAGGATAAACGGTTCGGTCAGACTGTACTCCCGAAGAATTAAAGTAGGAAAATGTAAGCACCTGACAATTTAAGATGCTTGTCTTTAAGAGTTCCAGAAACGCCTGCTTCTTACCGCTCCAATCAGAAAAATCAATGGAAACCCAGTTACTCTCATCAGCACTTTGAGTACCAAAGAAGGAGGTCAGTTTGTTAAGTGCCGAATAGTCTGCTGCCCTTGTCTGAACCAGCCCATTTAATGCTGCCAGTATTTCTTTCTTCTCCTGTTCAGAAAGTACGGATTTATTCAGGATATAATTATCCATCAGCCTGATGCCGCCGTTTTTCCCCCTTTCTGCGTAGATTGGTATTCCTGCCACGGACAAACTTTCCATATCACGGTAAATCGTTCGAACGGATACTTCGAACCGCTCCGCCAACTCTCCTGCTGTTATGGACTTTTTATCCAGAAGTATATATACTATTTCAAATAATCTGCTGATCTGCATCTGTTATCCTTAAAGTTTTTCTATAGGGAAATATAGACATAGTTTCTCAGTGTTTCCTGGTTCCGGATAATATTCATGAACTGCCCCTGCCAGAGTCAATCCATATTCTATAAAATATTCCTTAAGCACATATTGAAAGACTTTACCATACTCCAGACTATTGCATTCTGCTGTCACATATCGAAAAGAAGGCACACTCCATTTGACCCAGCCTTCCGGTGCTGCAGCTCCTTCTGTGACTTCACACCCTGCCAGATACTTTCCTCTTATATCCCAAGGTCTAAAACCATAATTAATATCACTCATAGCTCCCCAAACACCGGCTATGCGTCCATCTTCTTTTAACTTTACCAAACCTGAGATTTCATCAAATTTATCATTAGCCTCTTTCCACAAAGGTGGTACCCACAGATAGCCTTGTGTGGAATCTCCGGTTCCTTCTTTACCGATTACTTCAAAAGCTTCTTTTACGATATGTTGCAGGTTCATGTTTTACTCCTTTTTTTCATCAGAATAACACATTATACCTGACATCTGCATGTCATATTAACTATACTAAAATATACATCCGGTAAAACATAAGTGTACTTACTAATACCACCTTGCAAAAAGTTTCAGCGGAGTTTTTTCCGAGACCATGGTGGTACTCTTTATGGGAGTAGCAGTGGAATCAGTATAATCAGCCCAGGTATACCAGCCCATGAAGATATAACCCTCTCTTTTAGGTACTGGTAAGGTTCCAAAGGTTTTTGTACAGGTAACATCCAGCTCATAGGATTCTCCGTTAAAACCTATAAAAGTAACCTTTAAAACTTTTAATTTCCACTGAGCATAAAGCTTCTTAAGTTTATTGTCCTGGTAAACAGAGCCAGCTGTGATTTTATCACCGCCGCTTTTGCTGGTATACCAGCCGGTGAATTCATATTCTTTTCTTATGGGAACCGGTAACTGGTTTAAGTATTTGGAGCCGTACCGAACAATTGCTTTTTTACTGTCACCGCCACCATTTAAATCAAGTGCAATTTCGAATTCTTTTCCGCTCCAATGGGCATAAAGGGTATGATCTTTTGCAATTGTAACCTTTTTGTTAGCATTAATAAGGGTTCCCGCTGAAGGAAACGTATACCAGCCCTTAAATACATAATTCGTTTTTGTCGGAACAGGTAAAGTACCATAGGTACTTCCAATGGTTACCGGCAAGGATTCACCATTTACAGTCCCTCCCCTCGGATCTAATGAGACAGTATATGTCTTTTCTGTCTCTGCCGCGGATACAATTATATTTTCACATGTACTTCCTATTATCAGGAGTATACCTAATAGTATCCCTGACAACATAAAGATTCCTATTTTATTCTTTCTCATATGTTAACTCCATTAAATCAGTCGATTTCCTGTATCAGTACCAAGGCTCTCTTGTAGAGGGGGTCGAACTCACAGCCGCAGCTGCCGCATTCTCTGTCAGCCTGCCTTATGGCAGCAACAAGTTCTTCTTTGTCTCCCTTACCTTCAAGCCATGCTATGGAGGGTTCATCAATAACATCCCACCCAGATTCTGCAAATTTCGTAAGTATTTCATTAAATTCCATCTTATCAGCTTCCATTTAACGCTCCTTCTCACATTCATTTCCTGTGTTATGTTATAAAAGTCAGAGTTACTAAGAATGAATAACCTGTCCCACTTATTATATAGCACCTTCCAGAATTAGTCAAAGAATCTCAGTTAACAAATACTGCTCCATGTAAACTTCACTTTAATACCAGTGACTGCTTATTGTGCTGTGATAGATAAAGGAAGGAGATGGTACAGCTTATAAGCATAGTATATTCAATAAGAGGCTGGAATCCTATGGTTATTATTCACTATATCAGCTGCTTTACTCGTAATAAGTTATCTTCTTATACTATTTACCCCTGTATATTACAGCTTGTTAAGGCTTCCTTGAACANNTGTACCGTTCCACCGCTCTATATTTTAGGTATACTGCAATTGCTGTATCAGAAACGCTATACCATTTCCCCTTAAAATCCCACATTTATTATAGATTCATATGGTAACTTATAAATCCTTATCAATCAAGCTGTTGGCATGTTTTATGTTTATCATGCGCTCCCGGATAATTAAATAACGGGCTAGGTTCTTTTATCGTATTACAATAAATATTTATTGACTTATTCATTGATGTGTTTTATAATAGCTGCAATGAGGTTTTATTAGGTTATACTAACTGTAAAACAAGTTTATTTTCAATCTGCTAAATGAATATTTTCCTTTACATACAGATTCTTCGAAGTGAAATAAAGATTATAGAAGAACTTAGTTTTATAGATTATAGCGTGAAGGTTTATGGGCAATTCACATGCAAATTTGTGCCTGAGGACCAAAGTTTACAGGCTAAGAGAAAGGTATGGTTGTTAAAATGAATAGTCAAAAATTTGCGAAATGGTTAAAGGTTATCGTTTTCGGTACAGGTATCTGCGGTATCTTTTTATACCTGTTCTTATTTCCGGAATGGGGACGAAGTATTTCTGTGAGTAACCCTGAGTACTCTTTTGCTTATTGGCCATGGATGATATTCTTATGGATCTCTGCCGTTCCCTGTTATTTAACTTTAATCTGCTGTTATCGCATAGCCTCTGAGATTGGGAACGAAAACTCTTTCTGCAATAAAAATGCGGAACAGTTACGGTTGATATCTCTCCTTGCTGCTGTTGATACCGTTTACTTCTTCATGGGAAATCTGGTCTTCTTTTTCCTGAATATGAGTCATCCGGGTATTATCTTTTTAGCCTTAATTGTTGTATTTATAGGTATCGCAATCACTGTGGCTTCCGCTGCTCTGTCTCATCTGGTTTATAAAGCAGTAAAACTGCAGGAAGAAAATGAGTATACCATTTAAAGGAGCCTGCAGCCCAAAGTTCTAAGTCTGTGAGAAAGGCATGGTTGTCTATATGATTATAATAAACATTGACGTTATGCTGGCCAAGAGAAAAATGAGTGTTACTGAACTCTCGGAAAGAGTCGGTATCACTATGGCCAATATATCTATATTGAAGAACGGAAAAGCAAAAGCAATTAAAATTGATACTCTGGATAAAATCTGCAAAGCCCTGGATTGCCAACCGGGCGATATCTTAGAGTGGAGGGGGGAGGAGAATGCACCCACGAATTAAAGTCTTTTTCCGGCAAGCACCAACACCAGCAATATTTACATTATTGTCAGTACTCTTCTTTCTGTTCTTCTTCCATCTTGTAACCGCACATGCAGTAGAACCTTATTATTTCGAAGGCTTGGGGTTCTTACTGCCTTTCATTTGCTATGGTATTATTCACAAACTAACAGCCAGGAAACTTATTAGAAAAAGCACTTCCAATGCGATTTCTTTTATTATGGCTCTTATTCTGAGCATTCCTATGCTGTTCCTCTTTCTTATACTATCTGTTCATGCTGCCACATCTGAGTATAATAATCCTAAATTCTATGAGAGAATACTAAAAGTTAATGGGTATCCAAAAAATTACTATACCGAGCATTTTCCTGCAACTATTCCTGAAGGAGCCCAAAATATTATATTTCATTTTAATTCTGCTTTCTTACAGGGTGGTACTATTTTCTCACTTCGATTTGAGGTAGATGCTACAGACCTTGCAGCATATGAGAAGGAATTTCTCGAGAACGGTAACCCTTTGGACTCAACTGCATATGAACATAACTTCTTTGAAAATATGTTTTCTAATACCGGCTATGATAGCCTGCCGGAGGATTTCACCATCTATGTATTTATCATTAATCCCTACGAACAGGGAGATTGGAACCATGGCAGAGTAAGCCTCTCTGCTATAAGCACTTTGCGCAACGAGGTAATATTTTATCACCATAGCTGGTAATTTACTCTATTTTATGGTAGGCTGTATATAATCTATTAACTCTATTAATCAAAGGAGTATTATTTATGAAGAGTTGGATCCGGCATTTCATCTATTTTGTACTGTTAATGGTTTTAGTTGTACTTTCTATCATTGTTGGAAAATTATCAGCACGCTATTTCAGCGTTGAATGGCGTCCTAATTATCTGTACTTTTTACTTAGTTTCATAATTTTTATCTGTATTGGCTTTGTTCTGGGGTTCGAACACTTCTATAAACAAATAAAAAAGCACGGTAAATGGCATTGCAATCTGCCGAAGCTTCTACTAATTGGTTTACCGGCTTTTTATATTTCACTGACAAATATGATAATCTTCAGTTATATTGATTTTCTTAATAATACAATTGGTGCTCCATTAATTTATCTGTTTCAAAGAAGCGGCGGAGGTTACGTGAACTTATCTCAGATCATATTGGGTCTGACTTTGATTACTGGTTTTTATAGAGAAGACAAAGAGCTTAATGTATATCACGATTCGAATTTTAACAGCAGTTTATGAAGCAGTTCAGAGACTGCTTTACCGGGCATTTTCATCTCCTCGCATAACCAGGTTTCCAGCACTCCGAATACCCCTGCGACAATAAAGATCACCTCCACCTTATCGGCTTCTGTGACAGAGCAGGAACTATCTGCCTGTAACTTATGGTTGAAGAATTTCTTTATCTTTTCCAGTGTCCTGCCGCCATTTTCAATTCGGGCCAGCACCAGAAATACTTCACGGTTCGTTTCCATGTACTCGGTTAATTTATCCGTAAAATTAAGTATTTTCATGGAGTTATCACAGGGATAGGACTGATCATAGAACAGTTCAATATTATAGATCAGTTCATTTTCAAGCTGCTCCATCAGGTCATAAACATCCTTATAATGCAGATAAAATGTCCCCCGTCCTAAATCAGCAAGCTTTGATATCTCTACAACACTAATCCTATTGATGCTCTTTTGCTTTAATAATTCTAAAAATGCAATTCGTATTGCACGTTTTGTTTTCGCTGCCCTTCTGTCTTCCATAACTCTCCCTTTCCTGTACAAATTAGCACGAAGTGTTTATCTTTGAACACTTTCATATTCATTGCATATTGTGACTGTTGTTCGATTTCAGTATAATATACACATGTACATTTATCAATAGCTGTATATGGAGGTCATGGAATGATGGAATACAGAAAAGCAAGAAAAACCGAACTTGGAGAAATTGCTGTTTTATTAACGGTATCCTTTCAAGATTATGGATTCTTCAAGATGTATATAAAAAACAGAGAGAGACAATTTAAATTCCTGCACAGCATACTAAGCACTGCTGTCAAAGCTTATTATAAAAAGCATGTTATTTTAGTCGGAGTTAATGATACTAAGATTTTGTCTGCCGCATTATTAAAAACTCCTGATAAAAAGGAGCTTGGATTAATGGATTATGTGATTGCGGGCGGAATGAAGGCATTACTTACAGGTGGAATTTTTAACACTTTGGGATTTCTGAAGCTGGCTCAGGAAGCAGGTTCTGCTTGCCACAGTCTGCCGGGTCGTGTATGGTATCTTGAAACTCTTGCAGTATCGGCTTCTTGCCAGGGGCAGGGACTGGGAAGTAAGATCTTGAAGGAAGGTATTAAACCTTATATCGAAAAAAGAGGCGGTGGCTTACTGACCCTTATCACCAATACGGAACAGAATCGGCTTTTCTATAAGAAGAATGGCTTTGATGAATTTCACGAAATGACTCTTGCACGAAATGGTAAAAAAATTGGTAACTGGAGTTATCGAATGAAAATAGATAAGCAGAAATAAAGTATATATATAAGTTGATTAATTCTTTTATCGCTTCCAAATATGAAAGGTAATATTCGGGCATTTATACCAGGAAAAGATAAAATTTATTATTCTCTTTATAAAATTAATATTAAGAGGTGAAAACATGGTTTTATATTTTAGCGGTACTGGGAACAGCCGTTATGTGGCTAAGATAATTGCAGAGAAATCAAAAGATAATCTGATCTCTATGAATGAACTGATGAAAACAGGAAATAAAGAAGAACTGATCTCCCCTGATAAACCTTTCGTTTTTGTCTGTCCCACTTATGCCTGGAGAATTCCCCGTGTAGTTGAAGAGTTCATCCGCACTGCCACATTTACTGGCAGCAGAAAAGTATATTTTCTTATGACCTGCGGTGATGATACAGCCAATGCAATAGGTTATATCAAGGAATTATGTAAGTTTAAAGGATTTGAATTACAAGGGTTTGCAGAGATTATCATGCCGGAAAACTACATTACAATGTATTCCGCTCCTGAGAAAGCTGTGGCTAAGGAGATTATTGAAAAAAGCACTCCTTTCATCCTTCAGCTTGCAGAAAACATTAATGACGGCAAGGCCTTTGACCCTTTTACAGCAAAAGCTAAAGCTAAGAGTGGTTTTGTTAATACTGCCTTTTATGGGCTTGTGGTGAAAGCAAAAGGATTTCATGCAACAGATAAATGTATAAGCTGCCGTAAATGTGTTAAGCTATGCCCACTAAACAATATTGAGATGTCAGGCAGTAAACCTGCCTGGAATAATAAGTGTACCCATTGTATGGCATGTATCTGCGGCTGCCCTGTCACTGCCATTGAATATAAAAATAAGACCCAGGGCAAGACCAGATATTATCTGGATACTTTCTAAATATTTCCATAGCTTATAGTGAACATAAATTTACAACTTATCGTGAACCAGTAATAGTTAAACACAATTTAAAAAACCATTTATAATAATTGCTATAATAACAGTAATATTTTAGAGTGAAAGAATCACTATTTGTTATCCTGCAAATACTGCTCTTTCACTCTTTGATGTATATGCAACTTAAGTCCAAATGCTAATAGGCGGCTTCTTTTGGAATATAGTTGCACTATTGCCATTTCTCAATAAGTTTGTCAAAGATACCTGCGCATGCACTGGTATCTTTTAATGGAATGTAATCACTCTCCATTTTTTTATTGCGGAAAAGTTCGCTGATATGTTGGATTTCATATATAAAGCCGTCTTCAAATTCTTCTTCAAAGGTCTCCAGCAATTCGCCGTTCTCATTATATCTCTCTACTTTGTGAGCACCCAGAAAATTGTATACTATCACTTTTCCTTCTGTACCATAGACGATTGCATCCTGAGATACTCTGGCATTTAGACCGCAGGATAAAGATGCTAATGCACCGCTAGCAAAGCCAAGGTTAATAACTGTAAAATCGTCAACTCCTGTAGCGCACTTATGAGCTATTCCGCTTACTTCTACGGGATTCTCTCCTAATATACCCGTAGCAAATTCAATAGGGTACACACCAGCATCATAGAGGCTTCCACCTGCAAGCTCCGGGTTAAATAATCTGTGCTCCGCATCAAAAGGAATATGAAAACAAAACGCTGCCTGTACAAGCTGTGGTTTACCGATAAGTCCCCCAGCGACCCATTCCCTTGCTTTTCTGAAGGCAGGAATACATCTGCTCCACATAGCTTCCATCAAAAGAACATTTTTCTCTTTCGCCAGCTTAATCAGTTCATCTGCATCTTTTTGAGTGGTGACAAAAGGTTTTTCACAGAGTACAGCCTTTCCCTGCAGAATACATTTTTTTATGATATCGTAATGAAAATTATGGGTTAATGCCACATAAACGATATCGACCTCATCATCTTGTAATAACTCATCATAATTATCATATGCTTTTGCTGCATTATATTCCTTTGCAAATGCTTCAGATCTTTCCATATCTCTTGAAGCAACTGCCCTAAGGCTTGTACCCTCAGCATTTTTTAGAACACCTGCAAATCTGTTTGCAATACCGCCAAGTCCGATAATACCAAATCTAACTATCATATTGTATTCTCCGTTCTATTAATCCTTTTATGGTTTCTATAACAAAAACTTAAGATTGTTTTCCAGTTACAAATCGAAAAATTAATTTTGATGAACGCATTCATATTCCTAAAAGTTACCAAAATAGAAAATGTTCTCACTTTCATTGTATTGAATGTGAGAACATTTGTCAATCACTCTTAGATTTGCATTAGTTATGGCTTGTAACTGCATTATTTATGCACACACTTATCTTTGTTATTCTGTTATCAGTTCTCTGACCTCCACCCTTTTTACTTTTCCGGCGGACAGATGGGAAATCAAAAAGAAACAGGTACATATGGCGGTAGTTGGTAATACCAGTGTGATTGCTGAATACTCCGTTTCAATCAATTACAAAAATCTGTTTTGGCTTCATATGATATCTCTTAATCTCCCGTTCTCTTATTTATTCAACCCTATTGTAACAAATAATACCTGCAAAGTCGATGATTGTATATAACTCTTTACTTAATATTACTATAGATTTATGCAAGGGCAGGCCGGATAGCCAAGAAAATGCAGATGGGAAAGCTATGCCCTTTATATCCCTTTCGTTGACAAAAACCTTAATTGATATTATAGTTATATGTGTTTTAAATCAACAGATATTATAAGGAGCTTACTATGAACTATAAGATTTTACTCTTTGATCTGGATGATACCCTATTGGATTTTGCCGCCAATGAACAATCTGCCTTAACGCATCTCTTTGAGGATAACGGTATTGATTTTACAAAGGAAGTCTTTGATACCTATTCGAGTGTTAACAAAGGTCTTTGGGCTGCCTATGAAAAGGGTGAGATTCTGTTAGATGAGGTATTAAATACAAGATTTTCAAAAGCTTTACTCGCTCTTGGTAAAGAGGCTGACGGCAAGCTCTGGGAACAAAACTACCGGGAACTGTTAGGAAACGGACATGAGATGATTGAAGGGGCGGATAGGTTAATAAAGCGCTTATCAGGTTCCTTCCGTATGTTCATCGTAACAAACGGAGTAACAGAAACTCAGATAAAGCGCTTAAAACTTTCCGGTTTATTCTCTTATTTCGAAGATATCTTTACTTCTCAGGCAATTGGATACCAGAAACCTGCAGCAGAATTCTTTGATTATGTAAAATCTCATGTAAAAGACTTTGATGCAAAGAATTCTTTAATAATTGGCGATTCCTTAAGCAGTGATATAAAGGGAGGCAATCTGGCCGGTATAGATACCTGCTGGATCAACAGGAACTCTGCTGTACCCTCAGCAGATATCAAAAGTACCTATAGCATAGCTGCTTTAGATGAACTATTTGATATAGTCGGTGCTTAATACTTACTGGTTTAATATTTCCTCTAGTGGTATCACTTTAGCAAATCTATTATTCCATAAGGCAAAATTGAAATATTCATATACTTGCTTTCCGGTCATAAACTGATTATCAACGGTTGAATTCGTACCCTCCGGTATAATTACTTCATATTCCTGTTCAAAGGCAGACTTGCAGGTAGCATCGATACAATACTCGGTTTGAAGACCCACAAGGTAAATTTTATTAATATCCTTACTATCAAGATATTCCTTCAAACCGGTTTGCCGGAAAGCACTGTTATACCTTTTCTCAAAGATTTTGTCTGTCTCTAGGGGGGTAATCTCGTTATATATCTGCCACTCTCTGCTGCCATACTCCATATCACTTCCAGGTCCGTCGTTATGTCTGACATAGATTCCTTCCATCCCTTTTGCTCTGGCATAAGCAATCATTTTCATTACACCTTCAAGAAAATTCACTTCATTATAAGGATGTTCCTCCATAATAACCGTTTGAATATCAACTACCAATAACACTGCCTTGTCCATAATATTTCACCTCCTGTTTATTTTACAGTCCTGTTATTCTTGTTCTATACTGTTTTTATTCTGCGCGCTCTTTTATACTACGTAATTCTTTATTTTACGCCGCTCTCTTATACTTCGTCGCCCTATTATTCAACGTACGCTTTAATCTACACAGCTCTTTTATTATACGCCGCTCTTTATCCTATACCGCTCTTTTATTCTGCACCGTTCTATTACGCTCCGCTGACTAAATGAATCATACGTTAAATTTTCGGTGATTTACATTCTTATAGAATAACTTTTCAATTCTATTTCAATTCTATTTAATTCGACCGGGAATTAACTTTTTCACTTATCATCTGGACAATATCCCAGACCAGTCTGTGATTTGTGTGTTATTGTAATATAAACAGGAGGTTATGTCCAATTAAATATACTTAATTTAACCTTACCTTTTATTTATAAGTCTCAAAAAACCGCAATATACTTCCGTCTATTGTAGTTATACTGCATTCTTTGCTTCCCCAAGGCTGTTCATAGATATCAGAAATCTGCTCCCAGCCGTTTTTCTTTACGAGTGCATGCAAAGAATCCAGTCCTTCTACCATTAAGAAACCAGCTACTCCTTTTATCCCTTCTCCCTTAAACAGATGAAAACCTCTAAACGGAACAATATGCGCTACGGCTACTTCACCTGGATAATCAAATACACAACCATATTCACCGGCTCCTTCACTGTCCCTGGCTGCAACATCTCCGTACCATCCCAATATTTCTTCAAACCACTTAACGGTTTTGTCCATATCATCAGTAAAATATACAGGACCATTTTCTCTTACTACATAACCTCGGCTGCTATACTTCTTCATCTCTTCAATCCTCTCATTCATAATTATTTGGAAGTTAAGCTGAGGATAAGCTTTCAGTACAATGTCTGTATTTCTGGCTTCTGAAGGGGTAATCCCATAAAATCTTGCAAATGCTCTGGAAAAAGCCGCATGGGATTCATAACCGTATTTCATGGCAATATCTATAATTTTCGTTTTCTCTGCCTGAAGTTCAGCAGCAGCTAAAGACAACCTCCTGCCACGAATATATTCCCCTAAAGATAAGTGTGTGAGGAAGGAAAATATACGTTGGAATTCCCAAACGGAACATCCGGTATATCTGGCCGCCTCTTTATAATCCACATCCTCCATTATATTTCTTTCAATATAATCAATCGCCTGACTCATACCTGTTTGCCAATCCATTTCGCACCTCCTGATTATATTATAGAATAATGGATAATTTCTGCTGTACAGATTGTGTATAATTCTGCATAATGTAATTATAGTTCTGGATATAGATACACTTATTAGCTGGGTTCTAGTTCCTGGTTTCCCCCAGCTCCACCAGCTTTATATAATGAGGGATGTCCCTGACATCCGGCTTTTCAAAATAAAATGCCGGATTACAGCAACCACAACGCCAGTATTGTTCTCCCTCAAATTCATACACAACCGCTTTCTTACAGGTACCATTCGTCCGGTTTGAACAACCTTTATCACTATGTCTGAATATATCTCTCACTTTTTCCGGGCATTGCTCCAGATAAGGAATACAGGGCTTAGCATTTCGTATACGAAGGTACAAGATCAGCTTGGTTTCATGGGAGGATATACGAAAGAGACTGTTGCCTTTTTTCTTCCCATAATCCATAGCGGGTCCTTCCCATCCTCCGCATAGTTTTTCTTCATACCCGGATTGCTTTAAGGTTCTATGAAATTCCACAGCAAATTGCCTTTCTGTTTCTGAATGAAAAGTATCCGCTACAGTTTCAATTCCTCTGCCAAAGCTAATGGTATCCGCAGCTTCTTCCAGAAGTCTGTAATTGCATTGTAAAAAATCATAGATATAAGGCATTCTTCGCTTTCCCTCTGCCTTTTCAGTTTTATCTGCTGATGCAACTTTATCTGCTGATGCCACTTTATCTGCCATCATTTTAAGTACAATTAAGCAATTTACGTTATCCGGATAAGATATTGTTATCTGTTCGTCTGTTAGCATAGACTTATTATCAATTACAAAACCCATTTCTTTCAGCTTCATAATTATTACTTTATATCTTTTCCCTGTATTTAAAGGAGGTAAATCCTGTCTTTGAACTTCCAGTGTGTTTCTGTTCAGCTTGCCAGCTGCCATAAGATGATAGAGAAATTGCAAGGGGATATATACTTCCTCCCTGGCTCTTCTTTCGTGACTGTCATAAAAGCGATACTTCTCTATCTCATATAAAGGAAGGTTATAGTCCGCAGGATAATTCTTAATGTCCTCATAAATATTACTGAACATGTTCCATATATCCCGAAAAGCTGTCTGTAGCTCTTTTATATCCATTGATTTAAGAAAGTCACGATGTATAATAAATTCCTTAGGAAATCTGATTAATTCCAACTGTCTTATTGCTGCCCAATGGCTGATCCAGTATTTCATAACTCATCCTTTCCTGCTTAAACTGTCTTCAATTTAATAGGAACATAGATATCCAGCTGATCATATCCAAGTCCTTTTTTGATATTGTCTGTTATGATCATATGACACATTGTCCTGTGCCCTTTTCTCTCATCCAGTTCAAAACCGCTGGTCTCTATCCACTTTTTGATTCCTTCATAAACTCTGCCGTTAATGTCATCATCTCCATCTACAGAAATTGCCGCCGCATAAATACCGCCTTCAAAATCTATAATATCATAACCACCGGTATTCTCACTGACAGCATCATTTTCAACTGCCATCCACCATACCCCGTACCCATCCTCAAACCATAGAAAATCAAGAGGGGAAAAGGAGATTCCTTTACGTTTCTTATCATAATCCTGCCACCACTTATCAAAATTACCCAGTGTCTGATCAAATGTATCATATCCTGACGTAGCCATTCTGCATTTGGGCAATTCAACAATACGTACTTCCGGTCCTCTTTTTAATTTTTCGTTAACATAGTTAAGCCTCTGTGCTGTATTCTCAGTTACTTTCACAGCCTCTGCCTCATTTACCTGTTCTGCCGATTGACGTCCAGGGTTTGGACTACCAGGATTACCCTGATATTCTTTTTCTGCGAGCTTACATTCAATTTCCTTTGCTCTTTCATAGAGCAATTTAACATCAGCAGGGTCTGTGAAATTCAACAACTCTATCTGATGAATAAATTGCTGGATAATATCTTTTAATTCATGCAGCAATGCAACTTCATCATCAATACTTTGTGTTTTTTTAACAAGTATCTCCAATACAACCGAAGAATCTGTAGTAACAAATATTCTCTGAATATCTTTGATACTGACATTAAGCTTTCTCAGTATTAAAATCTGTTCCAGCCTCTTTATTGCAGCGTCATCGTACATACGATAAGCATAGTCCTCACTTCGGATACTGTCGATTAACCCCATATCCTCATAATACCTCAGGGTTCTGGCTGAAACGTCATACATTAGGGATACTTCTCTGATTTTAATAAGTTCCTCCACATTGTAGCCTCTCTTTCTTCATTGTTAGACTCAGAAGGTATTACATGAAATTAAACACTTACAATACTTATCAGCAGTGTCACCAGAAAGCTTATGATAGGCAGCGACGATGTTTGCGTAAAAAAACTCACACTTCATTTTCAGGCAAATTTGCAAAACAGGCTTGTGATATGCATTGGTGAATGTAAACTAAAACAGGCTTACTATATACACAGATTTAATCTTCTAAGTTCTAAAGTTAGATTAGTCGATTACCTAACGGCAGAGTCAAGATATAATTTACACTATTTGTATAAAAGCTTTTCGAAACAGACAGCTTGATTATTTCCGGCGTATTTTCCGTAGTTTTCGCGTATAACATACCCCTTCTTTAAATAAAAACTGACTGCTTGATTATTTTTAGCTCTGGTTTCGAGCCACAAAGCAGTAAACCCAAGACTTTTAGCTTTTTCCTCCAGATATGTAAGAATGTCTGTGCCAATATGCTGCCCCTTCTCCTTTGCATACACACGTTTAACCTCAGCTATTTCCTGACTGATTGCCCTTATGGCTCCACAACCCACTGCTTTTCCGTCCTGATTTGTTACCAGAACAAAACAGGAACGGGCCTCGTCCATATCCTCAAGTGTAAAAGAATTCTGACCGCTGGCACCAGTAATGTTCATTAAGGCCTGTGACAGTTCCTCCAATAATTCCATAGCCTCTGGGTTGTCTTTGGGCTTAGTCTCAATAAAGCGCAAAAATAATTACCTCCAACTGCTATGTTGCCTGGAATACTTACCAATTAGATGACGAAAGTCTCTTATTAAAATAATCAATTACCTGACTGCCAATAGTAAGATTATACGGAACCTTTTTCTCCCTGCATATTTCAGTGGCATCCTGTTGAAATACAATCATTGCCTTTCTTATAGCAGCTTCCAGGCTTTCTGTATCCGCATTGGTAAAATACAGTTTCAGATGTTCTTGTAATTCTTCCGGAACACAATATTTCACCTTGCTCTCCCAGGCTCCCCAGTCCAGGGTATCGTACCTGCCTAACAGCAGGTCAACATGCGCGTGAAATAAGACATCTATATTTGTAATAAGTTTGAATATGTCATTTCTTTTAAAATACTTAATTAACATTTCCGCATGAAACCAATAGGTGTCAATAGCTCTTACAATATCCGGTATATAGTTGTCCGTCCGATAACCCATCTCAAGAAAAGCCTTTGTTTCCCCTGTTCTGTCATAAATAATGTTTTCAACCGTACAGCCCTTACAATGCTGTCTGCACATCCAGGTATCCGGATAATCAGCATTAATGATGAAGAAATCGAATTGATGCAGATTCTCCCCAACACGCATAACACTGCAATAATTCTTAAAATAGTCATCATTAAAGCTTTCACCCCAGAAGATTAACAGTTCATCACACACACTATTCAATATTTTCGGTACATCCTCTGAAAATCCTTTGAAATCTTTGTCAGAAACCAGAAATACCGGGTCGTAATCCGAATACATATCCTGTTCTCCCCTGCTGATGGAGCCATAATGCCAGCCTCCTTTACAGCGGCAATCCCCCTTTAAAATTGCAATTACCTTCTCAAATACTTCCACCAGATCCTGATGCATATTATAAACCCCTGCCTTCCCCTTAATCAAATAAATACATTTGTTTAGCATTTAGAATTTTAAAAAAAGCATAAAACTAGCTTTGCTCAATTAAAACCAGCTTTTTTTCATACTATAATGAAATCCTGAATTTAAAAAATAACAAACCACCTAATAAAATCCCAGATAAAATGAAAAATAGTCGGAGCAACAATACTATTATACTTTGAATATAGCCATTGAAATAAAAAATGAAAAATAATGTAACAAATTAATTCGTACCAATTAATAATTATGTATTCTATTAAATTCATCTGTGTAATCACTAATTGAAATGGTATATGTTCAGATAGTTGATAATTCTCATAGCAATAAGTCCGACATCCGTTTGGATTCCTGAACCTGAAACAACAGGGATAATCCCCATTGCGACAATAACTATTATAGATAGTAAAATCCCCATACCTAAAGACTTTATAGCATGGGTCTTACTAAAACCTATTGTCCTTAATTTTTGCTTACGTATTGAACATAGCAAAAATACAAGAGCAATCAGAAATAATGAAGTAATCCCGGTAATATAAAAAATATATGATTCTGATAAACTAATATTATTATTTAGAAAAACATAAACCTTCCCCACTAAACCAAATAAAAATAACATAATAACAAACACACCGAATGCAAGCAGTGCATCTGTTCTTCCATAATGCACTGTTTGCTGCACATATTCTTCATTAGCACCTGATACCATTGTTTTTATCATCCTTTCACCCTATCCAATTACTGTTTGTATAATTTCTTGTAATTATTTAACTTCGTAATGGTATCACAGAGATTTATGGACTTTCTCCAGAGTGTTTCTATTGCGTGAAGTAAAGATACTTTTATATTTCTTACTGCCAAGAACCTTTGCACCAAAATCAGAGGATAAGGTAGAACCTTTTGGTACTATCCAGACTGCTTCCGGCAGGGCATTTCCCTCCAGTGAAACGGTATGGAATTGTTCCGGTAAGCTTGGTGATACCTCCATAAAAATATCTTTAAGTTCTTCCATATACCCTTTCTTATCACATAGCAGTATATAGTGATGGCATTCCTCCGGTGTGGGTATTTTACTGCAGGCTGTTATGATTTCTTCAATTTCCTTTTTATTTCTTATAAATACATTTGCTTCATAGTCAAAATACCTGCTTAACCCCTCTTCAATCATATACTTTAATTCATCTTGGTTTTTATTATGAGTATTGGTAAATAAGACGTTACCGGAAGCTTGTATTGTTTTGATATTATCAAAACCCATCTCAGAAAAAGAAGCAGCCAGCCTGTCCATCTTCATAGCAGTCCCTTTCACATTAACTCCTCTTAAAAAAGCACAGTACCTTTTCTCCATATCTTCTCCTTCTTCTTTCCCTTATATTATTTTGATAAGCGAACCAGCTTTCCCAGTATCAAAAGCTTCCGATAACGCTTAATCAACGGCAAGGTGGTATCCGGAATCCTTTAGTACTGTTAAGGCTCTGTCAAAATTCTCTTCTTTGGTTAAAATATAGTCGGTATTATAAGTTGATACAGCAAATATCCCAATATTATTTCCAGCTAGATCACCAGATATCTGACTGAGGATGCCAATCAGTGAGAAGTCTAATACTCCCTCTATACGAAACCCCCTCCAACCATCCTCCCGCTCCAAGGTGTCCGCCGGCGCATGCTCCGTTGTACAGACCAGTGATATTTCCTCATCTGTCTTTCCAATGAATAAGAATTCATCAGCGAAATGAATCAGCGATACGTCCAATACCTTACAAACAGTGAATTTTTGTTTTAACACTTTTATATTCATAACGCTCATCCTTTCAACACTTTTCTATATTTTAACAACTAAGTTCTCATAAAGCAACCACTAAACTCTCTCTATTACTCCTAACATATCAGGATCTATCTCTCTGGTCATAGTATAGGAATAGTTAGAGAAATACTTGTCCCAAAACCCTCTGGCAGTTGGATTTATAGTTCCGTGGGTTACATAGATCCGCTTTATTCCGCTTTCCCTTAACCTGCCAATGGCAAAATTCAGTAGTTCTGCTGCAATCCCTTTCCCCCGATAGGCTGTATTTACAAACACATCTCCCATTCCTGTGGACTCTCTATCCCCAATTGCAAAGGTAACATCAGAAGGTTCTGAGTCAATCATGCCGATAAATTTATCCTTATCAAAGGCTGCAAATATTCGCATGTCATCACTGATAAAATCATCAAATCTCTTTTCAATGGGAAGGAAATAACTGCAATGGTAGAAAACCGGACTTTGTCTTAAATGATTGATCAATTCGCGGTAAAGATTAAGCACTTCCTCTTTATAAGCCAGAAGTTCAGCTTTGGTCAATTCTTTAAATGTAATAAGTTCTGCAGAATTTATAGCAACCTCTTCCTCTGTACCTCTGATTACATCTGTTACATCCATGGCAAAGGAACTCATTATATACATCTTAAGCACCTCCAGATCATGGGCATACACGTTGACCCTCAGGCTTTCTTCATACCGTTCGCATGATGTAGCAGCTACTGCCTGAAAGAGCTTACCAATAATCTCCCCTCTGTTACTGCCACGTATTCCATACCCCCAAAGAGGTGAAGTAGCTCCTTTACCTCCGTGGTTATTTATATCAGAGAGCTCTCCAAAACGTAAGAAGCCCACTGGGTTTCCCTCCTTTAAGGCTATACAGCCAATACCTTTTTGTATAAGCCTTTCAATTTCCTGGTACAGGAAATTATTACGCTCCAGTTCCTGTAAAGCACTGTTATAACTCCTCTCCAGCATATAATTTTCCCATGCCATATCCACTGCTGCCTGTAAATCACTTTCATTTAGCGGTCTTATTTCCAAATTGCCGTTCATCTGTATATTCCCCTTCCTGTAACAGATTAAATCTGTTTCTTCTTAACGCTTCATCTTCTACTATAATAGGTTGCAAAAGTTGCTGTAAGAGAAAATATTAATATATTCAATCTTTACAAAAAGGTTAGAAAGCCTTGGTAATAGCCTTCTAACCTGTCTGGGTTTAAATTATTTATCAGCTGAAATACTTTTCCGCTATCTTTTCTGCCGTACGGGTTGCCATTGTTTGATTGGTTAGTGTTGGATTAGGACCACCAAGACCGTTAAATAATACACTATTGTCTGCTATGTACAATCGATTAACCTGCTTTGCTTCGCAGTTGGTATCTGTTACATATCCGATTCTCATGGTACTGATAATATGAAGAAATACCCCAGGAGACCAGTTAGAACGAATTACTGTTCTTGCGCCGGCTTTTCTTAAGATATCGGCTGCAATTTTCGCAAGGGTATTACGTTTCATGGCATCTCTTGCACTGGGTGAGTAATTGATGACCGGAATATAACCATTCTCATCCTTTAGGAAAGGATCCAGTGTTACACTGTTACTCTGTCTGACTTCATCATCTGTAAATATTAACAGGCTCAATGTCCTCTTATATTCTCTCATAAATGTTTTTAACTGTTCACCGACAATATTCCCTTCATAATCCCACGGCACATCTTCACTTCTAAGGTTCTGCCCACGAAAACCTTGATTACTGCTGCCATATACCATAGAAGCATAGAGTCCGGGACTGGTTCCATAGACCTCTATTACACCATATCCGGGATAATCGAAACGGGCAGCAGCGTTCTGCCCTACAAAGGGTTTAATATCTGAAACACCAAGAATATTCATTAAGGTCTCTTCTTCGAATATACCGGATACATTGTCAAACCAGTGGTTAATTAAACCACGTCCAACCCAGGGATTCTCGGGAAGCTCGGAATTCATCCAAAGACGGGGAGTTTCAATACCACCAGCACTCATTACAACTACTTTTGCACTAAGCTCTCCGGTTTCACCTGTCCAGGTGTCTCTGAACTTAACTCCCATAGCCTGTAATCCCTCTGGACCCTGTTCCGTAAGAATCCGCGTAACAAAGGTATTCGGACGGATTTCAACGTTTCCGGACCGTAGTGCCCGAGGTACATAACTAACCAGCGTAGAGCGTTTTGCAACACTATCTACAGAAGGCCCTGTGGCACATCCATTTACACAATGTCCTTTTAAAGTACAACCCACACTTTGATTATTAAGGAAATCAAATTCTGGATCATTTATTCTGGGGTTAGGGGATAAGATCGCATTGGGTTGGAGGCGATAACCCGGTTCTGATATATTCTGGATGGTAATAGGCTTGTATCCTGCATTTTTAAAACAATAAAAAAATAATTCTTCTTTCGCTGTCATCGCACCGGTACCAACGGGTAAGGTTGCCTCCACTTTCTCATAATAAGGAACTAATTCATCATAAGAGATGGGCCAGATATTATTGACTGATTGTGGGTAAGCCCTGGGGCAGTTGGCATAGTAATGCAGAGTACTGCCACCAATTCCTGCATTCTGCCAGATATAACCTCCCTGTATGATTTTTCGAAACCATGGTGGCTTCTCTCTGTCGGCAGGCCCCCACCTGAATTTTCCCGTTACATAATCATTCATATCATCTTCCAGTAAAGTAAAATTCTTTCGCAGCAGCTCAATGCTTAAATCATCATAGGAAGAACTGCTGACGGCTCCTCTGTCGGTATTTGGTTCAGGCCATTTACTGTTACCATACCAGGGGCCTGCATCCAAGACAAGAACTTTTAACCCCTTTTCTCCCAGCTCTTTGGCGGCAACCCCTCCTCCTCCTCCGGAGCCAATAATTATGATATCTGCATCCATCCATGTATCTCCTTTAAGTCTTTTTGATCAATCTCTATTTATTCTATATTAAAATAAATACTCTCTGAGGACCTTAATGCATGATACCCATAGGAAGGTCCCGGATAATCAATCTGCTCCCAACTAATGGGGCGGTATTGAAGCACCCTCTCCGACGGCGGATAAAGCCTGGTGCTGCCATATCCTGACCATTCTGAATAAAACCCCATCATAGGAAACCGAATCAGCATACTGTATATATTCATGAGCATATCCGCACTGTCTGATAGAATCGGAGGGATATTTTCAGGTGACTGGGCATATTCCCGAATAAATCCAAGTGCGTCCAGACGCAGTTCCTCAGGTGCTTCAAAGAAACGATACCGCTGATTGTATTCGCTGTCTTCCTCAATGCCTCTAAGGTAAACTACCGTATCCAGTATGTCCACCGCAAAAGCTGCCAGCGGAAAATACTGATTCTGTAGAGTCAGTACCATATATTCATCAACATATTCATCTAAACCACCATAATATTGAATCATGCCAAACTCTCTCGCAAGCTCTGGTGAACGAGGTATAATGACATCAACCAATGCCTGCATTGTCATTACAACTACGTCAAGGTTTTTATCTTCAATCATTTGATTCTGATCATAGAATGTCCAGTACAAAGCATCAAACTCCTAACAATACCTATTTGATATCATTATATTTTTTATTATTCTGATTATTACAAATAAAATGATAAAGTCCACTGAACAGGCATGGTCAGTGGACTTTATCAATCATAATATAATATTTTCTTCATTCTATTGGTTAAGTTTCATAATCCTAATTTCGTGTCGTCAGATAGATTAAACCTGTAGATTCACTCCTGTCTGGGACTTCTAACTTCATACTTCCATGTTGCCAGGACTGCACCTCCTTCTGGAGGCTTATAAATCACCTTGCAAATGAATCTTCCTCTTTATCTTCCTGCCAGGTATACTCTATTCTGTCTGCAATTTCTCTTGCAGCCTCAATTCCAAAGATATCCAGTGTATCAAAATCTTCAAATAAGATAATATTTATGATCAAATGTATCTCCTACCTTTCTCAAGCCAGGACCCCTTGGGCTTAAGACTAAAATTCTATTTGGAACACTCTATTCATCTCGGCAACCTGTCCTGTACTTTTTGCTGTCATCTCAACCCAGGCAGGTCGAAAACCACTCTTTATGGCATTTCGCACTGACCGTATGTTACACCAGGCAGCACAATAAAATGGTACCTTGCCACGTTCTAATACTTCCACTGCCAGACGGCTTGTCAGAGCTGCTGCTATCCCCTGCCTTCTGTATTCCGGCAATACATCAATTCCAATCTGCCACATAGTATCGCAATCTGCCGAACAGCCTGCCAGACCAATGATCTTATCACCTTCATAAGCCGCAACCCCTAATACATCCAGTGTTTTTCTGGCTTCACACAAAGCATTGCTCCATTCTTCTTTATACAGGTCTGTGAAATCCTCTCCCGTCAGAACCTTTAGCGGATACTTACAGGGTAATGCCTTTAGCACCTTAAGATCCGGAAGAAAATACTCTGCCATATGACAGATTCTCATATCCCTTTTCTGGAGTTCATCATTTAAGACATGCATATTGGGTGTTTCGAAACAGTGTTCCGTGGGATACTTCTCTATATATGCCTTAACAACCTCCTCAATTTCTTTGTTTATGGAGGCTACAATGTTATTGCCATAAGATATTAAATTACAATAAAGGGGGAGTTTTAAATATTTTCTGGCAGCTGTATTATTCTGCGAGTAGACTATTTTATTCTCTTTTTGTGCAAAATCCTCCGGTGAACAGTTCGCATCAATTGCAGACTGCTCCATGGCTATTCTGAGTATTTCCTGATTTGTCATAGGGCTCTTATCCTTGCCTTTCTTTTGTATCTGAACTTTTACTGTAGAGAGTACAGACAATAATCTGTGGTCTGTTAAAGATCCTGAGAGAGCACAGGATCAGCAGAAGTATTGCCAACATTGATAATCTATATTTTCGGAATAATTTTCTGGTTACCATTCTTTTGACCCTCTCCCTTCTGAGCTTTTCCTGTCAGATTTTATTTTACATGCACAACTGCTGCTATACTGCCACGCGAATACTGCTGCCTACACTGCTCTTTTGTATGATTATCTGCCTGTCAATCCGCTCCTTTAATTCGCTGACATGGGATATAATGCCTACCAGACGGTCGCCCTGAGTTAATCCAGTCAGTGTTTGCAAAGCATGATCAAGGGATTCACCATCCAGAGCGCCAAAACCTTCATCAATAAACAGTGTATCTATTTCCACTCCTCCCGCATGACCTTGTATCACGTCAGACAGCCCTAAGGCCAAACTCAGGGAAGCCTTAAAGGCTTCTCCTCCGGAAAGAGATTTAACCGACCTGGTTCTGCCGGTATAATAATCCAGTACATTAATCTCAAGACCAGTCTGAGAACGCAGATCCAGGGGTTCTTCCCGGCGCAGCAGCTCATATCGTCCATTGGTCATAATCTTAAGACGTTTGTTTGCTTCCAGTAATATCTGATGAAAGTAAGTAGCCTGAATATACTGTTCAAATGCCAGCTTTTGCTTTCCTGCGAGTTCACCGTTGGCAGTCCTAGACAGAAGGGATAGCTGCAGATAATCCTTTTGAAGGGTTTCAGACTCGGTTATGGCTTTTTGCAGTGCATTCTCTGTATTTATATTACTGCCAAGTCTTGAGATGATGTCCTGTATGGCTGTTTCCTTCTCAGCAATCTGGGCTTCGATATCAGCTTTTCTTTCTTCCAGATGCGTCATATCAGTTATCTGCTTACCCTCTGTTTCCCGAAGCAGTCTTTCAATGTCTTTCTCCGTGTTCTTTAATCTATCCTGATACTCTTCCACTTTGTTCCTTAACTCTTTTATCTGTACTTCTGTTATAAGATAATACCTATAGTTATCGAAATCTGCAAACTCACAGTCTGCCAATTTCTCCATAAGTGCTTTTTCGGCTTGCCTTAAAGTCTCTGTTTCTTCTTTCAGTCTTGTCTTCATTTCCTTTTCCAGTGTATGAAGGCCTTCTGTTTCCTTTTGGAGTAGATGATAGGATTCTTCTGCTTTTTTATAGGTTTCTTTTAATAGGAGGAGTTTTTCCGACCAGAGCAATAGCGCAGTTTCTGCTTTCTCTTTATCGGAATACTCCAGTGTTGACTTTAAGGCATTATATTCTCCGGTTTTTGAAGAAAGCACAGTAAGATTATTACTGTATAACTGGTTATTTGCTTTCAGGGTCTGCTCATTTTCTTCAAGAGCCTTTTCTGAACGGTGAAGCATGTCCTTACAGGTTGTTTTTCTTATAATCTTACTTTCAAGCTTCTGGTATTCCGTACTTGTATTATTTAATTCTTGTCTCTGTTTATCAAGTGTATCAGTGATTCTAAGGTTGACTGCACTGATATCGCCTTTCTTAAAGACTTCCGAAATATCCTCAAAGTACTTCTTTGCTTCGCTAAGGAACTGCTCTGTTGCAAGTCTGACTTCTGTCTGTTTGGCTGCAGCAGACTGACTCATTTCCTGCATACTCTGCCTGGCTGCTTCACTCTTCTCGCGAAATTCTTTCAATTCTTCTTCACTAGGGGCATCTTCTGCCGTTACCGCCTTTCTGGGATGTTTTAAGGAACCGCACACCGGACAGGGCGTCCCTTCTACCAGACCTCTTGCAAGGATTCCGGCTTGCTCACGAAAGAAGGCTCTTTCTTTTTCCGTAAAGAGCTCGTGTGCTGCCTCATATTCTGTGTCCGCTTTCCCAAATGCCTCCTGGAGGTTTAAAAGCATCTGGTGCTGAATCGTGATATTACCAAGGGATTTTTGAATAGTAAGAAGATTTTTCATTTCAGCTTCTATATTTTTTAATTTCTGCTCACATACTGCTAATCTGACCTCAATATCCTCCAGGGACCCTAACTCCTCTGTTAATAAACCTATTTGTTCTTTAAGCTTTTGCAGTTTCTCTTCTATTAATTTATTGTCATTTATTATATTATCATTGATAGAGGTTAAATCCCGTATCTCTTCGGTAAGGCTTTCTGCAATATCATATTGAGGAAGCAGTTTTTTCAAGTGGTCAATAGATGATACCAGTTCTTCCCTCTCAGCTTCTTTCCCTGTTTCCACATTATATACTTCTTCTGCAGAAGTCAGAGCATTATTTTTATCTGCCAGTTCTTTCTCCAGATTTGATATATTTTCTGTGAGCTTTTTTACAGCCTCTTTTTCCTTTTGGTAATTGGTTTCATAGGGATAGATTGTATAAAGAGCCTTTTCAGCCTGTTGGAGCTTTAACTTTCTTTCTTTATGAAGTGGTAACTCTTCCTGTAATTCTTCTTTTTTTGCTCTTGTTCCTTCCAGTTCCTTAAAAAGCTGATTGCTGTAAGATGCTTCTGTAATCACTTTAATCTGTTCTGCCTGCCGGTTTTGCAGTTCTTTGGATTCCTGCTGCAAAGAAGCAAGCTCTTCTCTTTCTCTTATAATTAGTGTTTCCAGTTCACCCCTGATCTCTGCTGCATTATGTATGGAGGCCTTTTCTTTCAGAACAGAAAGAGTTTTTTCCTCTTCATTTTCAGGCAGTATGATTCCGCCAATATACTGCAGGATGCTCTGTTCTATACTGCTGCATTTATTTCTAGCCTCTCTCTCCTTGTCTTTTAGTGAACGCTGCAGTGATTGATATAATTCTGTATTAAATACCCGTCTGAAGATTTCTCCCCTCTCCTTACTGTCTGCCAGGAGTAACTGCAGAAATTCTCCCTGGGCAATCATTGCGATCTGTTTATACTGTCTATAGGTTATACCGAGCAAATCTGAGACCTTACCTGTTACTTCTTTATACCCCGTTATCACATCGCCTCCCGGCAATGTCAATACAGCATCAGCAAACTCTGTGGTAATACCTTCACCGTTTTTCTTCGGTCTTTCATACCTGGGGTTTCTCTGTAGGGAATACTCTTTACCTTTATGCAGAAAGTTAAGTGATACATAAGTTTTAACAGCAGGCTGTGCAAAATCACTTCTCATGGTATCAACTGTTCGTATGGAACCACTTGCCTCGCCAAAGAGTGCAAAAGCAATGGCATCAAAAATGGTAGTTTTTCCTGCTCCCGTATCTCCGGTTATCAAAAAAATACCCTGACTTCCAAGTCGTGTAAGGTCAAGGTCCACTTTATCTGCATAAGGACCAAAGGCACTCATTTCTATTTTTAATGGTTTCATGTCTGACTCCTGTCTGTGTTAAGATACACGTACAATTAAGAAAAGTTGAATACTGCTGGCACTGAGCCCCTGCTCCATTATGCGTGAGAAAGGGACGGCACAGTATTAGTTTATAACTTCGCCCATAATATCTGCTATTATTTTCTTCTGTTCAAAGGAAAGCTCTGTATTATTCTGAATTTGATAAAATTCATCAAACAATTCTATCGGATTTTTCCTTGTTCCTTCTAAAGAAGCTGCCGTAAAACTATGTACAGCCTGTCTGCTTCTGCTGTTTTCAAAATCCAGAAGCATTAAGTTGGGATACACCTGACGTAACTGACCGATGGCATCGTATATTTCTTCTTCATCAGTCAGGGTAACATGTAAGTAATCCTCTGCTCCTTCTGTATCTTCTTTTCCAATAAGAAGAAGCTCCTTCATTGGTCCTTTCAATTCACGAAGGTCATGGAGAGGGTAAAGTAATTTAGCTTGAATGTGAATATCACCCTTCGCTCCGCATTCCAGTAAATAAACGGATTTTACATAACGAGCTTCCGAGAAGGAATATTTTAGGGGCGATCCGGCATAGCGTATGGTATCTCTCCCCACTTTCTGTGCTCTGTGCAGATGTCCCAGTGCAACATAATCAAATTTATCAAAGACGGATATATCTACCTGGTCTACACCACCTACTGAAATATTTTCCGAATCACTGCGTTCCGGTTCCTGTAATCCGTTAATCACGAACTGATGTGCAAGTAGAATATTTCTCTCTTCTTTAACCAGCGGGTAATCTGATAAGACCAGCTTTACCGCCTCTTCATAAGATTCCGGTGCTGTTTCGTAGTAAGGCCTGAGCATTGCCGGTTTGATAAAGGG
Organism: Lachnoclostridium sp. UBA6558; assembly: GCA_002434335.1. Classification (GTDB taxonomy): domain Bacteria; phylum Bacillota; class Clostridia; order Lachnospirales; family Lachnospiraceae; genus Anaerocolumna. The sequence continues at coordinate 109,807 of DJJW01000004.1, forward strand.
AAGCATGTATATGTTCAGAGGCCCATGTTCATCTGTCAAGACAACTCTTCCCGGTTTCCCATCATATACACCTGTTATGTATAGATTATTCTTCTCCATTATACGGCTTCCAAAGCCAATCCTTTCAGGAGAATCATGGTTTCCGCTTATCATAAAGACTGCTTGTCCGGCTTTATTAAGTTCTGTTAGAAAACTATCCAAAAGTTCAACAGCTTCCGCTGAGGGCATGCTCTTATCATATATATCACCGGCCATCAGTACCCCGTCCGTATTTTCTTCCAATACTATCTTTATAATCTGTTCCAATATGTATCTTTGATCTTCTAACATACTAAATTCGTTTACTCGTTTTCCGATATGCAAATCGGCTAAATGGAGCAATTTCACATACTTCACTCCTTACTCTTATGGTTTACCTCCAGCACATACACTACGTTCCGGAAAAGTTTGTATATTACATTATAAACGCATAAGTTGTTCATTACAAGAAGCAGATTCTTACAAAGGAAGGAACTAATCCTCAATTATCTGGTATTCATTACCTGTGACGAGGACTGCCTGATTGTCCTGCAGACAGATATGAGGCAGCGGGAGGTCTTTTCTCTGGCTGCTGTCATCTGTGCAATGCACACTTAAATAAGCCTGAATAAGACACAAACCTTCTGTTTCCTCTTCTTTCGAATGTGCAATATTAGGAGTTGCAATCAGACTTCCTGCGCTGACCCCTACAAACAGTTTATTGCGGTAAGCCAGTTTTTTTACTGTAGAAAAGAATCCGCTGCTCTTTATAACTTCCAGCAGATGTCTGGTATTACCCCCTGTAAAGTAGACTGCATCATAGGACATTGCTGCTTCGGTAGTAATCTTGTATTCTAAATTATAGGTCTGAATATTTTCCGGTAATATTCCTATATGAAGCAGTTCCCGGTAACACCATTCTGCCATTTTAAGTTCTTCCTCCTCAATAGCTGCTGCCGGTATAAATAGTACTTTTGCTTCTTCTACAGCCTTTTCTAACAGTCTCAGAAAACAGTCAGTAATATTCGGCTTTAATTCCCCTTGCATATCCTCAAAACCGGCAGAGGTCAGTAAAATCTTCTGATAAATTTTCTTTCCTTCTTCCATAACCCGGCTACGACAGACTTTAACCCTTTCTCCTTCCGGATTGTCTCCATGTTCTTTATCCAAGTAAGAATACCGGTATAAGTTACTGCAGGGAATAATTTCGCACTCTCCGCAATGAGTATGGCCTTTCCCCTGACAACACTGGGCTATGTGACATTCCCCATGAAAAGGATTCCCCATGGTTTCAATACACCCTCCGCATCCGTGGGATTCCTTCCATTGGCAACCGTTACAATGTAGTCCGCATCTTGAATCAATCATATTCATCTCCTGTCTGCATACTTTTAGTACGCAAAAAAATTAACAAAAACACTGCTTTTCTCTTCCTTAGCATCATAACAAAAAGAACAGGACATCCTAATGTCCTGTTCCAGAATAATTTTGAAATATTTTAAGAGCAGTTGCTTTTAATTCTTCTGCCAGTACTAATGGTTCCAACACCTTAACTTTATCCCCGAAACCAAGGAGCCATTTTAAAATATAATCTTTGTTGGTATATCCTACTTCAAGCAGCAGCTTTCCCTCTATTGTTTCGGTATAACAATACAGACCATAATCGTCGATTAACTGATACCTGACAGAGGTGTCAAAGAGAGCTTTAAGAATATTATCATCTGTAAAGACAGCGTTCAGATTCCTCTTATCCTCCGGTATCTCCCGCTGAACATAAGTCTCCGGCAGTATTTTAAGTTCCCATAACCTTGCCAGTTTAAAAAGTCTCCAGTCTGCTCTGGCAGTACAATATCCAAACACATACCAGGCAGACCAGTGAAATATAACATAGTACGGCTCAATACGGCGATGGCTTAATCCCTTTTCATAATAATAATCAAATTCTATCAGCTGATGGTTTATTACCGCTTCCTTCACCATTTTTATCTTTGGACTCAGGGAGCCTCTGTAATGGGATGCAAGGTCTATAACAATTGGTTCTTGCAGAGAAACCACCGCATCCTTAGAGACAGAAAACTTATCCAGAGTCCTTTCTATCTGTGAAGTGTCGGTAACCGTTCCAATGCCCTTTAAGGCAGCAATGATTCCAGATAATTCATCCGTAGTGAGTATGCTCTTATCCAGCTTATAACCCTCTGCGATGGAAATACCGCCCCCTTCCCCCTGCCTTGTGACAATGGGTATTCCCGCCTGACAAAGAGCATCTACATCTCTTCCTATGGTCCTGCGTGACACCTCGAATCTTGCTGCCAGATATGGTGCATTTACACGATCATTCTGCAAAAGTATCGTTAGTATTCCAAGCAATCGGTCAATCTTCATATCCCCTCAGTCTCACTCCTTAAACCAACAGTTTTTATCTGTTCTTTATTATACCACAAAACAAAATGGGTGTCCTGCAGGATCTATCAGAACTGCCCATTGGTCAGACCATTGATCTTTGGCCATGACCGCACCACAGGAAATTGCGTGCTGCACTGCACTNNCGCCTACCGTAAAATCCATATGTACCATCTGCTGTTGTTGACCTGGTTCTTCCGGCCAAACAGGCGGGACATAATCTTCATTACTCTGGAATGCAATTTCCACACCACCTTTTCCTGAACGTATAACACTGAATACCCCTTCCTGAACAAATGCCTTTTCCCATCCCAGTAAACGAAGGTAGAAATTCTCCAAGCCTTCCATATCATTGGTATCCAATACGATAGTAGACAGCTGGATATTTGGTATATCTTTTTTCTTTTCCATTAATGATGACCTCCTTCTGAATATGAATTCTGTATTCATTATAATACATGATACTGGACACCATATTGTCATATTCAAATACTGATTGCCTGAATCAAATATTTTACATATAATAAAATAACCTACAATAGGAAAGAGGAACACGAGAATCGTGCATTTGGCAGCCGTTCCCGGTTCCTTTATGGTAAAGCATACTGAGGTATCAAAGTTTTTAAAAGATAAGCTGGAATCAGATAACAGAGACTATCATACCCTTCGTCTGCTCTACAGGGAAGAAATCATTACACAGGTACTGGAATACTTTAGCAACGGTGAGATTACTGAACTGGATAATGGTGCATAAAGGAATTCTATAGGTTGTACGAAAGTACTCACGGATTGACCACTATTTTTATATCAATAAATAGATAGAGAATTACAATAAGAATTGCAAAAGCTATCACAGTACTCAATATTCCTTTAATCAGCGATCTTAGCATTCCTTTTTTCCATTTCTTCGATAACTGAATTACAGACTTAGCATCATCCCACTGGTTTTCTTCATTCTTAATGGGTAGTACCTTATCCATGGCTATGAGTTCGCTGCTGCAGCTTTCGCACTCCTTTAGATGTTCTTCTACTAACATCCTGCTTTCCAAGCTGCAGACGCCGTCATGGTACAACGGCAGCAAGTCTCTTATTATTTCACAAGTTATTTTCATTTTATCGCCTCCTGTAATTGCTTCTTCGCTCTGTAAAAGATCAGCCTTGCCCAACTATCCGTCTTTCCGAAGAGTTCTCCGATCTGAGCAAAGGATAATTCTCCAAAAACACGCAAGGTAAAGACCTCTTTCTGTGGTTCACTAAGATTATGAAGTAACACGTGCAGCTGCTTAGCTGCTTCTTTATCCAGATATGCTAATTCTATATCCGATTGAACCTCATAAGATTCTTCGGTTAAATCATGGGTATAACGCTTCTGCTTCTGCGACAGGGTAAAATAAGTATTTTTCGCAATCTGACATAACCAAACAGATAATTTACAGCTGCCGTTAAATTTTTCGATATTCCTCATTGCCTTAAAAAATGTCTCTTGTGTAACTTCTTCTGCAATTGCTTCATTTCTGCTTATAGACAGTACATATTTGTATACATCAGAAAAGTGTACTCTATATATTTCTCCGAAGTCCGTCACTTTCTCACCTCCTGTATATAAGACTCTTTCTCTTTAAAAGTGTTTCATTAATTTTTATGATTACTGAAATCATGTTATAAAACAGAAATAATTGCATAAATATTGTAAGGTTTTTCCTCTTCCACGTCAATCCGATGGGAAAAATAGCGTAAAACAGGCTTCATCATGTTGCATGACGTTCCATCAAATGGTATACTCTATGTATTAAACTGCTACTTAAATGAAATCAGTATTTAGAAACCCTATATTTTAATAGCAGCATTTATCTAAATAAGGTTACAATTGAAGGAGAAAAAGAATGGCTCTGGACGGATTTGTCATTGCCAGTGTTGTTTCCGAATTAAAAGAGAAGCTGATTGACGGAAGAATCAGCAAGATATCTCAGCCGGAAAAAGACGAACTGGTATTAACCATAAAAAAACAAAAAGACAATTACAAACTGTATCTTTCTGCAAATGCAAGCCTTCCTCTGGTGTATCTGACAGAGGAAGCAAAGCAGAACCCCATGGTAGCACCTGGTTTTTGCATGCTTTTAAGAAAACACTTAAATAGTGCCCGGATTCTGGATATTACGCAGCCAGGGCTGGAACGTATCATTCGTATTAAAATCGAGCATTTAAATGAACTGGGAGATTTATGTGTTAAATACCTTATTATTGAGATTATGGGTAAACACAGCAATATCATCTTCTGCGATGCTGAAGATATTATAGTAGACAGTATTAAACGTATTTCACATATGGTCAGCTCTGTAAGAGAGGTTCTTCCCGGAAGGCCCTATGTGGTACCCAGAACCGGTGATAAGCTAGAGCCAAAAGAACTCAATTATGAAGACTGGAAAACAAATGTCTTATCGAAACCCCTGCCCCTGGAGAAAGCTATTTATACAGAACTTACAGGTTTCAGCCCCTTAATGGCCGCTGAGTTGATTCATCGTGCTTCTTTAGATTCTGCACCACCAGCAAATACCTTATCAGAGGAAGCCGGCTTACATCTATATAAGAATTTTGAACGTTTGATAGAGGACCTGAAGGAAGAAAATTTTACTCCAAATATTGTCTTTAAGGACAAAGAGCCGGTAGAATTCTCCTGCTTTATACTTAGCTGTTATAAAGACCTTGAAACCATAGAAGAGACTTCTATCTCTAAGGTATTAGAACATTTTTATTCCTCCAAGAATACCGTATCCCGCATCCGGCAGAAATCCACGGATCTTCGGAAAATCATATCAAATGCGATGGAGCGTACCGCAAAAAAATATGATTTACAGTTAAAGCAGCTAAAAGATACTGATAAAAGAGATAAATACCGTATTTACGGTGAGCTGATCAATACCTTTGGTTATCAGGTAGAACCAGGCTCCAAATCCTTTCAGGCATTGAATTACTATACCAATGAAGAGATTACGATTCCTCTGGACGATACACTGTCAACCACGGAAAATGCTAAAAAATATTTTGAAAAATATAATAAATTAAAGAGAACCTATGATGCTCTCACAACGTTGCTGGAGGAAACCAAATCCGATTTAGAACATTTGGACTCCATAAAGACTTCTCTTGATATAGCACTTGCTGAAGATGATCTGGCTGCTCTGAAAGAAGAGCTTGTGGAATTCGGCTATATGAAACGTAAATTTGTGAAAGCTCCCGGCAGTAAAAACGGCGGCAGAGTTAAAACCGCTAAGAAAGTTAATAGTAAGCCTTTTCATTATGTTTCTTCTGATGGATTTCACATGTATGTAGGAAAAAACAATTACCAGAACGATGAGCTCACCTTCAAATTTGCATCTGGCGGTGACTGGTGGTTCCATTCCAAGAAAATCCCCGGCTCCCATGTGGTTGTAAAGACAGGCGGTGCCGAGCTTCCTGACCGTACCTATGAAGAGGCTGCAAGGCTTGCGGCCTATTATTCCAAAGGCAGGGACAATGACAAAGTGGAAATTGACTATACCGAGAAGAAAAATGTTAAGAAACCGGGAGGTGCCAAACCAGGATTTGTCGTGTATTATACCAATTATTCCATGGTCGTAACACCGGGTATCGACGGATTGAAAGAATTGGATTAAAGGAACAACCTATTGTAATTAAGGAGGCATCTTATGATTAGAGCAGACTATCACGTTCATTCGGATTTTTCCAGTGATTCCGAAGCACCTATGGAATCCATGATCGATAGAGCAATTGAACTTGGCCTGGAGAGAATCTGTTTTACAGACCACATGGACTATGATTTCCCCATGACCTCACCCTATACCTTTGTCTTTGAACCTGTCAGTTACTTTAGAAAGCTCTGTGAATTACAGAAACAATACCAAGGAAAAATAAAGATACTAAAAGGAATTGAACTTGGGCTTCAACCCCATCTGGGCGAAGATTATCAAAAACTGATCGACAACCACCCTTTTGATTATATAATTGGATCTACTCATCTGGTCCAGAAAGTAGATCCTTATCTTCCGGTTTATTGGGAGACTCACAAGAAAGAAGAAGGAATCAGATTATATTTTGAGGAAATAACTGAAAATCTCAGAAATTATAAAGGTTTTCTCATTAACGGCCATCTGGATTATATGATACGATATGCGCCTGGTACCAATGAAGATTTCACCTACAAGAAATATTCCGATACTATTGACACAATGCTCAGAACTATAATTGAAAGCGGTAAAGGTATCGAGATAAATACTTCCGGTTTCAAATATCAGTTAACAGTCCCTCATCCACATACTGATATCATAAAAAGATATAAAGAACTTGGCGGTGAGTTAATTACCATAGGTTCCGATGCTCACAAACCCGAGCATCTTGTATATGATTTTAATAAAGCAGAGGAGCTTTTGTTGGAGTTAGGGTTCCGTTATTATACTGTATTTGAAGAACAAAAGCCAATACTTCTGCCACTTGGAAAATAAACTAACACTACAATACTAATACCCTTATAATTGCAAATAAGATACACTGGAATACGGGTATGATACAAAAAATATCATACCCCTTCAGTTTTTCTATGACCCGATAATTTAATTCAGTATTATCCTAAGCAATCTAAAATCGGTAAGAAAAAAGCCCTAGAACACAAAGATTGTATCCCAGGGGTTTCTATTACTTTTTATGCTCTGACAATGGTTCCGCCGCCAAGAACATAATCACCATCATAAAATACCACAGCTTGTCCGGGTGTTACTGCTCTTTGCGGTTCAGCAAATATACATTCCACCAGATCTTCACCGGTCTTTCGTATGGTTGCTTTGGTACCTTTATGGTTATATCGTATCTTTACGTCTACATCCATCTCATCCTGCAGATCTTCGATGGACATAAAGTTCAGATTGTTAGCATACAGCTTTTCAGAAAATACTTCCTCACCGGTACCGATAACTACTTCATTGCTCTGAGGACGGATGTCCACAACAAATACCGGGTAACCAAGGGCGAGGTTCAAGCCTTTTCTCTGTCCAATGGTATAATGGATAATACCTTTATGTTTACCGATAACCTTGCCGTCTGTCGTAACAAAATTACCAGGCTTTGAATCTTCTCCTGTGTACTCCTCGATAAATTTTGCATAGTCCTTATCCGGTATAAAACAGATTTCCTGACTGTCAGGCTTTGAAGCAATTCTCAAATTAATCTTCTTAGCCATCTCCCGGATTTCGTCTTTATGGAAATTCCCCACCGGCATGAGGGTATGGGATAATTGATGTTGGGTCAGATTATATAAAGCATAAGTCTGGTCTTTTTCTGCAGTAACAGATTTACACAAGGTATATCTTCCGTTTTCTAATTGTACTACCTTGGCATAATGCCCTGTTGCGATATAATCAGCGCCGATATCAAGGGATCTTTTTAAGAGTGACTCCCACTTCACATAACGGTTGCAGGCAATACAAGGATTTGGCGTATTTCCTTCCTTATACTCTTTCACAAAATAATCCATAACCGCGCATTTAAACTCATTTTTGAAATTCATGACATAGTAGGGAATATCCAAAGCAAAGGCTACTCTTCTTGCATCATCAACGGCACTTAAGCCACAACAGCCACCGCTTTCTTCCTGGGCTGAGATATCCTCATCCTGCCATATCTGCATGGTAACACCGATTACATCATAACCGGCTTCCTTAAGCAAATAAGCAGCTACAGAGGAATCTACCCCTCCAGACATCCCAACTACTACTTTTTTCTTGTCCAAAATAACCCTCCTAGTACTCTTCCGTGTGTTCCTCTTCACTGATATCGGATTTCGGTTTTTCCAGACCTTCTATCACAATGCCATTCTTCTCTGCATAGTCCCAAAGGGCTGCATGAATAGCCTCTTCTGCTAACAGTGAACAGTGAACCTTAACCGGCGGAAGCCCGTCAAGTGCATCCATAACCGCTTTATTTGTTATCTTTAGTGCTTCCTGAATATCTTTTCCTTTGACCAGTTCTGTTGCCATGCTGCTGGTAGCAACTGCAGCACCGCATCCAAATGTCTTGAATTTAACATCCTGAATAATTTTATTTTCGTCAATATCCAGATAGATACGCATAATATCACCGCATTTCGCATTTCCTACGGTGCCTACTCCACTTGCATTGTCAATTTCTCCGACATTTCTGGGATTGGTGAAATGATCCATAACTTTTTCACTATACATTTTAATCCTCCGTTATTTCCTGTTTCTCTTATTGTTGCTATTATATGTCATCCAGGAATTCTTTTATCATCATTTTCTATTGTTATACTTATTTATCAGCAGTCCTGATTGATTGCTTATCTTGCCATACTCTTAAGAAAATCCTCATACAACGGTGACATAGAGCGAAGTTTTGCTACAATTTCCTTAATTGTATCAACAACATAATCCATCTCTTCAGTTGTGTTATCTTCACAAAGAGTCAGACGTAAGGAACCATGGGCAATTTCATGAGGCAGCCCGATAGCCAATAGAACATGGGAAGGATCCAGTGAACCGGAGGTACAGGCAGAGCCGCTGGAAGCACAAATATTCTGCATATCAAGCATGATTAAGAGAGATTCTCCTTCGATAAACTGGAAAGCAAAATTTGCATTGTTGGGAAGTCTGTTTGTCTTATGTCCGTTAAGTCTTACATAAGGAACCTCTTTTAACACTCTTCCAATCAGATAATCCCTTAATTCAATTTCCTTCTTCTGACGCTCTTCTAATGTATTCATGGCAATTTCTACTGCTTTACCAAAACCTACGATACCCGGTACGTTTTCTGTTCCTGCACGTCGTTGTCTCTCCTGGGCACCGCCGTGAACAAAGGATCTTAATTTAAGGCCTTTCTTTATATATAAGAAGCCAATTCCCTTAGGTCCGTTCAATTTATGTCCGCTGGCGCTTAGCATATCAATATTTAAATCTTTCACGTCCAGCTTCAACTGGCCAAAAGCCTGCACCGCATCTGTATGGAAAAGGACATTGTTCTCTTTTGCAAGGTCACCGATTTCTTTAATCGGCTGAATCGTTCCAATCTCATTATTAGCAGCCATAATTGATATCAATATGGTTGTTGGTCTGATAGCTTTTTTGAGTTCCTCCAGCTTAATAACACCGTCTTCATCCACATCCAGGTAAGTCACTTCAAATCCCTTTTTTTCAAGAGCTTCACAGGTGTGAAGAATTGCATGGTGTTCAATTTTAGAGGTTATGATATGGTTTCCCTTATCTCCATAAGCTTCTGCAGTGGCTTTAATAGCCCAGTTGTCCGCTTCCGTTCCGCCGGCAGTAAAGTATATTTCATTGCTTTCCGCATTAAGAGCTTTTGATATGATAGTTCTTGCTTCATCCACAGCCTTTTTGTTCTGTGTAGCAAATTCATAAACACTGGAAGGATTACCGAAATACTCCGTAAAATAGGGCAGCATAGCCTCTACTACAGCAGGACGGGTTTTCGTTGTCGCTGCATTATCCAAATAAATCTTTTTTTCCATCTGATTTTCTCCTATTGATATCTTTATTGCCCGCATATAGGCTTTATACGTGNNAGAGGAGCATAGTGTCCACCGTATTGTTTATACTATCACTAATACGCATCCAGACATATTTTGTTACACATAAATTCGCTCCGACACAGGAGTTATTACTGCCTTCCAGCTCTGCACAATCCACAGGATTTAAGTCGCCTTCCAAGGCTCTCAGAATATCTCCTACCGAGATTTCCTCCGGTTTCTTAGCAAGAATATAGCCACCCTGAGCACCTCGGATACTGTTGACGATACCTGCCTTTTTCAGCTTGGCAATCAACTGTTCCAGATAGCTGATGGAGATACCCTGTCTTTCCGCAACGGAACTTAAAGCAACTGCTTCTTTTTCACCGTTCAGAGCCAGATCAACCACCGCTCTCAGCCCATATCTTCCTTTCGTAGATAATTTCATTGAACCACCTCTCTAATTAACAGCCAAATCCCTACTATTTTATTTCCGAGTAAAATAGTGTACATTAAAAATATCATAGCATTGGAGATAGCAAAAGTCAATATTCTATTTTCTATTCTTTCTGCCTGTATTACTGAATATATTAATATGAATTAAACAAGTTAAAGGTTATTCATTTATGACAAAAAACAAAAGTAGTCTGATTAAAGGTACCCTTGTTCTTACTTTTGCCGGCTTTCTAACCCGAATTGTGGGTTTTTTCTACCGTATCTTTCTGTCCAACGCCATGGGTGCCGAAGCACTTGGAGTATACCAGCTGGTGTTCCCTATTTATGGTATATGCTTCACTATATTTGCTTCCGGAATTCAGACTGCCATATCCACTCTGGTTGCCAATGAACTTGGTAAGCAAAGATACCCCGGAATAATGAAAATACTGCGAAGAGGCGGATTGATTTCCGTAGGTCTGGCACTTATCCTTTCCTTTTTAACATATCGTTATGCATCCTTTCTGGCAATACATATCCTAAGAGAAGAAAGCACTGCCTCCTCACTTCGAATACTGGCTATCAGTTTTCCTTTCTGCGCTATAACCTCCTGTATCAATGGGTATTATTACGGTCTGAAAAAAGCAGCAATTCCAGCCGTCACCCAGCTGCTAGAGCAGCTTGTCAGAGTATGCGCTGTATATTTTATCGCCGCTTCAGCCGGAGGTGGTGATCTTAAGGTAACCTGCGATCTAGCAGTCCTTGGAATCGTATTCGGTGAGATTGCTTCACAGCTCTACAATGTAGGCTCCATGTTCCTTGGCAGGACTTCAAGAAATATCAGGCATCTCTCCTCCTCTTTTGAAGAGATGGCCAAAGGCGGGAATGATTTCATGAAGACAAAAGGTGACGGACTTACCACCAGTCTTGTTAAAATGAGCGTCCCGCTGACTGCCAACCGCCTTCTTTTAAGTATTCTTCATAGCATAGAAGCAATATTGATTCCTTCCATGCTGAAAAAATATGGCTTAAGTAATGAAGAAGCCTTAAGTATCTTTGGAATATTAAACGGAATGTCTGTCCCCTTTATTCTCTTTCCTTCAGCCATTACCAATTCCTTATCGGTATTACTGCTGCCGACTATATCAGAAGCTCAGTCCTCCGGTAATGATACGCTGATTAAGCGAACATCTTCTATTACTATTAAATACAGCCTGCTGATCGGCATTATGAGTACTGCCGTATTCATAACTTTCGGCAAAGAGTTAGGAACTCTGGTATATCATAACATAACTGCGGGTAATTTCCTTGTAATTCTTGCCTGGCTGTGTCCCTTCCTCTATATAACGACGACTCTTACCAGCATCATCAACGGACTCGGACGGGTAAGCCTTACCTTTGCCGGCTCAGTCATTGGACTGGTGGTGCGGATAATCATTATAATTTTTGCAGTACCTGTTCAAGGTATCAATGGATATCTTATCAGTCTGCTTGTAAGTCAGCTGGTTATGACCCTCATTGGAACCTTTCTTGTAATAAAATACATCCGTCCTCCCTTTCAGGCAACGGATGTTATTGCAAAAC
>DJJW01000004.1:121835-176930 GCA_002434335.1 Lachnoclostridium sp. UBA6558
AAATAAATGACTTTAGTTATGTAAATGACTTTAGCTAAATAAATGACTTTAGTTATGTAAATAGCTTATAACTGCCCTTGCCCTCATCCTTTACGGTATATAGAGCTTTATCGGCACAATGGATTAGCTCTGTATAAGTGGTACCGTCTTCCGGATACATCGATATTCCAATACTTCCGGATATGGTGACCTCCTGCCCATCTACCACATACACCGAGCTGAGGGCTTGCAGCAGATTCTTTGCCTTAACAATTACACTATCCTTATTAGATATGTTTCCTATGAAGACCAGAAATTCATCTCCACCTATACGTCCGATAATATCTCCAGCGAATATCCTCTTAATTTTATCAATAAGGAATACCAGAATATTATCTCCGGCAAGATGGCCATAATTGTCATTTACATGCTTAAAATCATCTATATCAATCATCATAAGTATGTGTTTCTGGTTGTTCTTTCTTTTCAAAAAATCCTCAATCATTTCCTTGGTTGTAATTTTATTATACACTCCGGTAAGCAAATCTCGTTTAGCTTTGTATTCCAGCTTTTGAAGCTCTTTTTTATGCAAATCGATATTTACCACCTTACCAATAACACTTATTGCTTCTCTCTTATCATCATAAATGGTTTTGCCTCTGATGTGGCACCATATGTATTCACTGCCGGCATTCTTAATTCGGAATTCCGCTTCCATCATCTCCTTACCGCTGGGTAATAGACGGGCAAACATCTTTAGATCCTGATAATCCTCCGGGTGAACCATCTCTGTCTTATAGCTGTCAACCTGTGTAAAGTTCTCAATAACAGGACTCCTTCCATATACTTCTTTGTACTTATCCGCAAATACCATAAGGTCCTTGTCCACTTTGTATTCAAACAATATATCATTGGATATTTCTGCTGCAATTCGATATCTTTCCTCTTCCATTATAAGTTTGCTCTGTATCTCCTTTAGTCCGGTTACATCAACAAATACAGCCGAGAGGGTTTTTCTCCCATCCTTATCCAAGATAAAATTACCGTTTAGAAGAACGTTTATTATATTTCTGTTTTCAGTGAACATTCGTATTTCCGTTTGTATATAGGAACCGTGATAGAATCTGTCTATAAGTTCAGTGATCTTCTGCTGATCTTCTTCATGTACAAAACTTATAAAGCAATTGTTATACTTTTTTACCACTTCAGTTTTCTGAAAACCGATTATTTGATAGAACTTTGTATTAGCATATGTAATCTGATAACCCGGTTCCAGAATAAAATTAATAAAACCTGCATGGACACTGTTGGTTATATGTGCAATCTCAGCAGTGGATTGCTTGATTCTGCCGTAGCAGATAAGACTGCCCGCAAAGCTTACAACAAGAGAGAACAATAACAGAAAGTAAAGAAATAAAAGCCCTGACGCCTTTAAAGAGGCATACAGCTCCTCCATATCTTTTACAGCAATGTTAATTGCCATAACAAGCCCAGATAATAATGCTATCCCAAGTGATATCCCTATCGTATTACTTAATTTCGGTATCCCTTTTTGGAGTACATTATCGCTATTCAGATTTTTCATACTTCTATACCTCCGTTATAAGCTAAATGAAACCAGTTTCTTTTTAGTAAGCAACTTAGTATTATAATTGCTTCCTATTAGTCAGTATCTAATAAACGGATTTCCCTTGCAAATCAAGGCATATTTTATCTTTGCAAAATCACAAACCACCATACAATATTATACGCAAAAAAAGCCCGTATTTATAACGAGCTTAGACCGCAAAATATCCTATTTAGTGCAACTGGCTGTCATATCTGCTAACAGATTTAGACCCTAAGCTTTGCGTCCCTATCTTTCGATAAGTTTGCCCTTATAAAATATAGGCTAATTGTACTATATTTCACATTTTTTTGCAATTCAAATTATACACCAAAATACACCATAATTCTGCTGTTATTAAATAATTAATACCAATAGAAATTTAAGCCAAACGGAAAGGTGCAATTTCTTCTAAATAACTCAGTATTTTCTTTAAAAGTCAATATTTTCCGTTAGACTGGTATGTTCAATAATTGAATTAAGAATTTTTTCGACTTTTTAAGAAATTTTTCTACAAAAACATTCAGCAGCTTCTTATGGTGTCTTATTAATATCTGTATCAGAAAGGTTTAAACCACCCGTAATTGTAATATGCTGTCATGGTCTCCTATCGTATACCAGTCATTTACCGGTTCTTTTTGATTGGATGACGGATGACTGTCTTTTGCTTCTCAGGAGCACATTTACGAAAATCACTTAAATAAATCTCATGATGATATCTTATATCCGTTAAATCATTTGTATATCCTTCAACTTTAATGAATTCATTCATAGCTTCAACCGTGGCCGGTTCATCATCAAATGGCCCCACATGCATACATTGTACACATAAACCTTCCTCATAATGCAGAAACTCAGCTTTAGAATAGTCTTCTTTTTTCTTTCTTGTAGCTTCCTTTAATGCCCATTCAAAGTCCTCTTTCCCAATGAAATCCGGAAGACGAATAACAGAAATCCACTGAAATTTATCTTTTTGGGTATAGTCCATTCCCTGTATACCCTCCATCCACCAAAATCCTTCCAGAGGCGGTACCACGTATTCAAAAAAACCTTTAATTTTATAGTCTGTCTTATAGCTCATTTTAAGGGTATAGGCGATTCCNNTAGCCCTCTTATACTCTCCCACTTCAGCATTGGGATCACCGCTTCCTCTGACTGCAAGAAAGTTCATAGGCGGTATTTCAAGAATTTCCGGTTTCATAGTAGGCAGATAAAATTCTTTATATTCTTTTTTGTAATCAAATGCCATACAGCAACACCTCGTTTTTATTTCATTATAAACCCTTACATCATGTCAGAGTCAAGAGCTTTCTCTCTTATTATTTTTGCATTTTCCTTAACAAAATAGAAAAGCTGAGCTGAATTCTTCGCCAGTCTGTCCTCTTGTGCAGAAAGAAAGTAAGCTGTAAATAAAATCTCAATACATTCCATAACGGTACTGAGATGTGCTTTTTCTACAGCTTTTAAAGGAATCGACTCTTCATACCCATTTATTACCCAAACTACCAGATCAAACCACTTTTCTCTATCTGTTTCAATATTCTTTTCATCACAAAGAAGTCCTAAAAGAAAATATGCAATATCAAATATACGGATATTCTTCTGACTAAGGTCAAAATCAATATAGCCGGTAAATTCGAACTGTTCAAACAAGAAGTTACCAAAGTGAACATCCCTGTGAATCAGCTGTTTTGGTAACTCTTCATATACGGCCTCCAGGTTATTGACCGTTTCCTGATAGTCTTCTTTTCCAATATATTTCCAGTCGTTTTTACTTAAGGTTTCCAGTATCCAACCTTTCATTTCGGAAAAAAGGCTGTTATCCCAAAAATCTATATTTCCTTCCAATTCCTGCAAAGCAACATGAAGTTTTCCGATAACTTTCCCCATCCGGCTGTATATCTGCTCAGGCTCTTCACTTAAGTTTACCATGCTGCTGCCTGGCAATTTCCGTGTCATAAGGTAATATACATGCTCTCTTTCCAGATACTTATCCCCCTCGATTACGGGGACAATCTCTGCTACAGGCATTCCAATATCCTTTAAAGCTTCCAGCAATACAATACTACGTTTTAATTCTTCCCGCTTTTCGTATATCTTAAGGATATACTCATCTGAAATATCCCAGGAATTGTTGCTTATCCACACAGGCATCCCATCAATATTCCAATTTAGCAATAGTTCTTTCATTTCAGTACTTGTCATTTTACTTACCTGCTCTCACATAATTTAGCGTCATGTAGAGGTTAAGCATCATTTCTGATACTGTCACCTCTATCATGAAGATATTTTATCACAAAGCAGGCAAAGGATAATGCTAATCTATTATTCTAAAAATAGTTAAGGTATTATTGTTCAATCACTGCTTTTATTCTCCGTACGCCTGCCGAAGAAGATTCTTCCTTAATGATACGAAAAGCTTTAAGCTCTGAAGTCCTGCCGGCATGCGGTCCACCGCATATTTCTTTGGAATAGCCGGGTATGGTGTATACTTTTACTGTATTACCATATTTATTTTCGAATAACCCTATTGCTCCCTCCTGAAAGGCTTCGTTTAAAGGCATTTCCACACAACTTACAGTAATATCCTTTGATATTGCGTCATTTACAACCTCTGATATTGCTCTCAGCTCCTCTTCTGTGAGTTTTCTATGGAAGGAAAAATCGAGCCTTAATCTCTTATCTGTTATATTACTGCCTCTGCTTGTTACTTCACTTCCAAGTACCCTTCGCAGGGCACCGTATAATAAATGGGTTGCTGTATGCAGCCTGGCGGTTACTTCGCTTTGTTCAGACAACCCGCCCTTAAATCTTCCTGCGGCTCCTTGCCTTGATTTCTCCTGATGTTTCTGGAATTTTTCCTGAAAAGATTCCATATCAACCAAGATTCCTTTTTCGTTGGCAAGTTCTACCGTAAACTCTATGGGAAATCCAAAGGTATCATATAATCGAAATGCCAGCTCTCCGCTTAATTCCTTATTATCAGCAGATTCCGCAAAATACTTCTCAACCATCCTAAGTCCGGAATCCAGGGCCTTATGAAAGCTATTGTACTCTGACTCAAGCTGTTCCAGGATAAACAATTTGTTTAGCTGCAGCTCTACATAAACATCACCATATTGTTCTATGATTATCACTGCCAGATCATTCAGGATATTCCTTTCTACCTTCGCCTGTTTTAGCAATCTTATAATCCGTCTTATAAGTCTTCTGACAATATAACCTTGTTCTGTATTAGAGGGTTTTATTTTCCTTGGATCTCCCAATATAAAAGTTACAGTGCGTATATGCTCACAGACTACTTTCACGTTCCTGTCAGACAATTCTCCCTTCTCCTGCCACAGAAGCTCTTCTAACTTCGATATTACAGGTAGGAACAACTCTGTTTCGTAGACATGTCTGCAACCGTTAAGCACTGTCAGTACTCTTTCAAACCCCATACCCGTATCAACATTTTTCTGCCGTAATTCTTCAAAAGTACCATCAGCTTTCTTATTGTACTGCAAAAACACATTATTCCAGATCTCCACGTATTTTCCGCAGGAGCAGCTGGGTCCGCAGGAGGGTGAGCAGACCGGCACTCCCATATCATAGAAAATTTCCGTATCCGGCCCGCAAGGCCCTGTCTCACCAACCGGTCCCCACCAGTTCTCTTCTCTGCCATAGTAAAATATATGCTCCTCTTTAAGCCCTTTTCTGATCCAGATATTTGCAGCTTCCTGGTCCTTTGGCACCTGTTCATCCCCTTCATAAACCGTAACCGCCAGTCTGTCTGACGGTATATGAAGTGACTTGGTAAGAAAATCATAACTCATAGAGATGGATTCTTCTTTAAAATAATCTCCAAGAGACCAATTTCCAAGCATTTCAAAAAATGTCAGATGGATATCATCTCCTACCTCGTCAATATCTCCGGTTCTCACACATTTCTGTACATTAACAAGTCTATTACCCTCCGGGTGTTTTTCTCCTAAAAGATAAGGTACCAAAGGGTGCATGCCCGCTGTGGTAAATAACACGGTAGGATCATTATCCGGAAGAAGTGAAGCTGACGCTATCTCTTTATGCCCCCTTTCTTCAAAAAATCTAACATACAGCCTTCGTAATTCACTTGCAGTCATAGCTATCTCCTTTCTTGGAATCAAGTCCTTAAAAACAAAAAAGCCCTAAGCTGATAAAAATCAGCTTAGGGCGAACTATTCAGTCCGTGTTACCACCTAAATTCAGGGTTATTCTGCACTCATCAGTACGGGATATGAATCAATTGATATCCGATACTTTTTCCTTATAACGGTGGAATTCCGTTGAAGTCTACTACGGATTTAGTATAATCCCTTCGGTTCACAGCTCCGAGACTGCTTCTACCTCATGTCTGCAAGGATTCACACCAGCCATCCTCTCTCTGAAACATAGATGAAGTATACTATTTCTCTTCTCAGCCTTTTGTTTTTAAGTTGAATGTATCTTACCATAATCCAGAAAAACTGTCAAATAAAATTTACTGTATTATCATGGACTCCATTGTCTGTTCTTAAAACAACTTTGTTTTTCCCGGATCGTTTCGCTTCATAAAGGCTTTCATCTGCTATACCGATTATCCTGTTATAATCATAATCACCACCATTTACAAGACAGACACCGAAACTACAGGTAAAATGCAGCTCCTTATCCTCGTAATAAAATTCCGCTTCTTCAATCTGTCGTCTGAAATCCTCTGTAATCTTAATCACCTGGTCTTCTGTTACATGATATAAAAGTATCATAAACTCGTCCCCTCCATATCTTGTAATCCAGTCAGAGGAAGCTCTTATAGAATCCTTAAAGATAGAGGAAAGCTGTTTTAAGATACTGTCACCGGCAGGGTGTCCCTGGGTGTCATTTATCTGCTTAAATCTATCCACATCTACGATTATAACAGCCAGTGAATCAGAATCAGCTTTTGCTCTTTCCAAATCAAGAGGAAGCTGTTCCTCCAGAAATCTTCTGTTATATATTTCTGTTACCTGATCCTCAATAATTTTTGAATTCAGGTCTTTAATGTACCCGGATAATTCCTGATACTCATCTGCTTTCTCATTTATAAACATTCCCTGATCCGTAACATCCTTTAGCATCTCTATAATATAATGTTTGTTATTAAGCTCAACGGGATAAGTCTGTATAAGGAACAGCCTTTCCTCTTTCATCTCAAGCTTAAATGCATATTTATTCGTCTTTAACGTTCTCCTGGATAAACAGTTGGCACACTGTTTTCCCTTCTTCCAGAAATCATAACAGTGCCCTTCCACAAACTGATATTCAGCTTCTTCTTTCTGTTTCACATAAGATTTCCTATTGATAGGGTCTATTATCCTGATAAACGTATACATATCCTGAAAAATTTCTAATCTTTCAATTATTTCATCAAGAATTTCCTTCATCAAGCACCTCGGTCCCTTTCTTTCCCTCATGATAGAGCTCTGCGAAAAGCAAAAACCAACCCTAATAACAGTTGTCATTAAGATTGGTTCTTCAGTCAAGCCAAGTTAAGCTCATTCTCACTTGTCCAACTACCATTACAATATTTATACTATATAATACCGCATAAAACAAGCCTAATCTTCTTAATTCGCGCTATTTTCCAGATTTTACAGAATTGGAACTACGTTTTCTTCAATTTGCTTATTCGCCTGAATCAGCTTTGATTTAGCCATAATTCATAATCTCCTTATTGTACATATTCTGAAATTCTCCTGATGTTGTTATAAGGATACGTGAGGATTGTTTCTGTTTTACTTTTGTTTTGTTTGAATAATATTAATTATTCCAGCAGCGTATTTGCTCTTTCGCAGACTGTATAGAGTTCCTCATACTTTTGAGTAATCTGAGGGTCTATTTTTTCAGTTTTCTTTCTTTTTATTTTTCTGTATAAAAGGTAAGGTATACTCCATCCGATAAAACCAGGAATTGCAAGAATGACGCATGCTGCCACAGTCTCTGCTGTTACAGCAAATACAGATCCCGTAATGAATGCTGTACCAACAATTCCTACCACAAATGCTGTTGCTGCTGCCCTTCTGGTCTTTAATGCTTCCAGATTCAGAATTTCTGTTACGTAAGTCTCAAACTGTCTTTGCAGTCTTGTCAGCTCTGCTTTATTTCGAATTTTTCTATCACGCTTAAACTTAAGCGTTACATACTCAGGCTTTCCTACCGGTACACTGTCTCCTTCCGAAATCCATCCAAAATCCCTGTAATTATCCAAATAGACCGACTGCATGGTTTTCTTCACGGTCATTTCTTTGTATTCAAAGCCTACAAAATTATTTCTGTCCCTTATCTCTTCCTTCATGATTTATGCCTCCGTTGTTTATATTTTTAATAGCTTTAGCTTACCAGGCTTTTATTTCCGTAATGTTTGTGCACTGTTTTAGAATAATTAATTTAAAACATAAAATTATAGTATTCTCACATTTTTCTCTTATAAAAAAAGACATATAACCGGTTGTTAGCAGGTTATATGTCCTATTGCTTTACTATTCTAAACTATTTTTTTACTATTGCTTTAACTATTTTTTATTCCAGTCATGTAACAGTTTATTGCCCTTTTCGCATATTTCATAGATTTGATCTTTCGTTTCTTCAATCAGAGGATTTACTTTTTCTGCCCGTTCTCTTTTCACTTTCTTATAAATGAAATAAGGCAATATCCAACCCGCAAAAGCAGGTACTGCAAGAAAAGAACACAATACAACTCTTGGGGGATCGGCTGTTACGGCAAATACGGAACCTGCCATAAAAGCTGTTCCGATAAACGCTACAATTAATGCATACATAGTTGCTTTGGAGGTTATTGAATTTTCCAGCTGGTCAATATCCTTCATGCAAAATTCAAAGTTACGCTGCAACCTGGTTAATTCCATCTTATTCATTATCTTACGGTCTCTTTTTAACCGCAGAACAACATTCGAATGGCGATTCGTGGGTCTCCCTGTAAGTGTATGTGTTACATTCTTATCCACCATCCAGCCAAAATTTTCATATATATCAATGAGAAAGGAAACCTTTTCTGCATTTGTTATAACTTCCTTATATTCGTAACCTATAAAGGCATGGTTGCTTTTTACAATCTCGGTCATAGGTAGATATCCTCCTGTAATCTTTCATCTTCCCCATTATCTGAAAGAAACACCGGCAAGGTAACTGTAAAGGTGGTCCCTTTATCGGGGATACTGTTAACCTTGATTGTGCCTTCATGTAATTGCAGCACGCGTAAGGTTAACGCAAGACCCAAGCCATTTCCTTCCCTGGAGTGGGATGTATCCCCCTGATAGAATTTATCAAATATATGTTTCATGCTTTCTTCACCCATACCACATCCGGTATCCGTAACTGTTACAATAATGCTATCCTCTGTTGAGCTCTGCTTCAAGGTAACTGTACCTCCCGGCTCCGTAAATTTAATGGCATTGGATAAGAGATTATTCCATACTAATTCCAGCAGTGTTTCATCAGCACGGATAATCGCCCGGTCTTCTAAGTCCGCATCAAATTCAAGGTTCTTCTGTTCCCATACATCAACAAATTGTATCACACAATCACTCAATTGTCTGCATATATCATATTCAACGACCTCTGGTTTTATCTTTTGATTTTCAAGCTTATTAAGCTTTAAGATGTTTGTAATCAGATTTGACAAACGTTTTGAAGCTTCTTCTATTGATTTGGCATACTCTAACCGCTGTTCCTCCGAAACAGAATCTTTTTGAAGAAATTCGGAATAATTCTGAATAACAGCGATTGGCGTCTTTATCTCATGGGAAACATTTGAGATAAAATCTGTTTTCAGGGTCTCGATACTTCCAAGCTCTTCTACCATTTTGTTAAAATCAAGAAACATATAATCCAGATAATCCATCTTATCTGCTGTATGCAATGGTGGTACATATACTGAAAAATCACCGTTTGCCACCTGATTGGTCGCTTTGGCAAAAGCCTTCATGGGCTTCTCATAACGGTAGTTGATCTGCCTAAGGGTCAGATAAGTAAAGACAGATGCACAAAGAAACCAAAAACCAATTATTAGCACCATATGAATAGCTGAGATATTCTGATAATCCAGGTACTCTCCCAATATAAAAAACTGCGCCGTTGTTATTAAATAGAAAAATAACAATGTCGGAAAAAAAATAAATAAGACATTCAAAAAAGTCCTTCTTTTAGGAGCCGGTCTGCTTTCCTGGTTCATGACAGCACCGCCTTGTAACCAATCCCTCGGACTGTCACAATTTTAAAACCATCACAAACAGAAAACTTATCCCGTAGCTTGGTTACATATACGTCCACTGCCCTAAGGCTTGTTTCTGTATCGATTCCCCAGAATTCATCCATTAGCTGTGCTCTTGAAAAGGTCTTCTTCGGATAGGACAGCAGTTTATATAAGATATTAAATTCTCTGGTGGTAACTGTGATCTCTTCCTCTCCAATGGTTGCTGTTACAGCATCTGCATCCAGGGTAAGATTTCCTATGGTTAATTTTCTTTCCATTTCAATATTGGCCCTGCGAAGAAGTGCTCTTAAACGCAGCAACAGCTCGTCCAGTACAATAGGCTTGACCATATAGTCGTCTATTCCAAGCTGAAATCCCTTTTGTTTCGAAGGAAGATCACCTTTGGCAGACATAAATAATATGGGGATTGTTCGGTTAACCTGACGTACAGTTCTTGCAAACTCAAACCCGTCTATTTCCGGCATCATAATATCCGACACTATTAGTTCATATATATTATTATACATTTCTTCATAAGCTGCGTTGGCATTCAAGCAGCCTTTTGCCTGAAAACCACTGTCGTTTAGGTACGTACAGACAATTCTGTTTAATTCTGCATCATCTTCTACTACCAATATATTAATCATTNNATACCTTCGTTTTATGCCTTTTTCTTTTTTTCCTTAGCTTCTTATGCCTTAACTTTATGCCTTTATCATTTTTCCTTAGCTTCTTATACCTTCGTTTTATGCCTTTATCTTATTTTTCCTAAACTTCTTATGCCTTAATTTTCTTATGCCATAATCTTTATTCCTTATCTTCTTATGATGAAACTTGGGTTTGGTAAGAGGCATTTTCTGAATCTTTTTAAATGCTTTCAACTCATATAACAGCATTTATACCATTGTTCTTTTTCCCTCTTCATCACCTAACATATCTTTATTTTTTAGCATTTTCACTCTGTATATCATATATATACCAATGACAGCAGCTGCTGTACCCATTAGAATTCCTATTATGCCATTAGCATTCGAGATTTCTACAAGATCTGCTTCATTATCTGTAAAAGATAATAAAGCGGTCTGTGTTAATACCAATGCTATAAGTGACGCAGATAAATTTATCATTTTAATTGCATGAATGAGTAAAGTAGTATTATGCCTGGTCACAATTACACCTCTTATATTCAGTCCAACTTCTGTAAAAGTAACAGCAGCGATTCCCAAAGCGGCAATCATATGGTAGGAGCCTGTCATCGGGCTATAAAATAACCGGATAGAATAAAGAATATAAAGTAAACTTGAAAAAATAAGTACCGTACCGGAACAAAGATAATATTGATATTGTTTACTTTTATCACAGGCTTTTCTGATTCCGGTTAAAGCTATACTTTTTGCACCAATCATACCAATTGAATAGAACGCATTTGCACAGGCGAAAAAAGACAGCGATAACATTCCCATAATCAGTTTACCTGTCACAATAAAAATACTGATGGTTATGGCGGCACCTGTTATGTGCAGTGAACGGCTAATTTTGCTTCCGTACTGTGTTTTGATGAATATATTTGTCTCTTTGGCATATTGAATTATATTTAATTTCCTTTTATCTTTCATGGTAAACTCCGTATATATAATATCATAAATACAGGTAATTGCCTTAAGAATTATTGTACTGAAAAATACCTTATCTGATTATTCAGAGTTTCTGCATAATCCTTTAGTTGTGAAGCGGTAACGGCAATCTCACCTATATTCTGGTTCAAACCGGTAACAGATGCTTGGGTCTCGTTGGTAGAATAGACACTTTCCTCAGATATCATCCGCAAGGCTTCAATAGCTTCTGTAATCTTATCTTTTGCCGCATCACAGATTTGTGTTTGCGTTCTGATTTCCAGAATTTCCTGTAGGTTTACTCCAATTCCATCGTTCACTTTCGTAAAATGTCCCTGTGTCTCAAGCAGTTTTACTTTCTGTTTATCAACATCTGTCAGCACTTCATTCATAATATCTAACATTTTACCTGATTCTGTTGAAAGGTCTCGTATGATAGCATCAATTTCTTTTGCAGAGGCACTTGATTGATTCGCCAAAAGACTGATCTCTTCAGCAACGACAGAAAATCCTTTGCCATGCTCTCCTGCTCTGGCTGCTTCTNNTTAGCAATAGAAGTAATCATCTGGATTACATCGTTGATTCGTACGGAAGCGTTATAGGTTAAATGTACTTGCTGGTTAATTTTCTCAATTGCATTATTAGTTCTTTGATTGGATATATCAAGATCCTCCATGATTTCGCTGGATTTATTGCCATCCTCTTTCATTTTAACTGAGGTTTCTTCCAGATGCTCCACACTGCTCACTATATTGCTTATCATAAGTCCAATTCTTTCAATATGCTCAGAGGCTTCTTTCATATCAATATTTTGATCCTTCGCATCCTTAGAAATCATTTCTACTGCCGTCTCAATTTGACCGGTTACTGAATTGGCTTCTACCACCATTCTTTCCATAACCTCCTCGGAGCTTAACAGCTTATGGGATACTTCCTGGATATCAGTCATAGTGCCCTTTAGTTTATCTCTTAAGCCAACCAGGGAATCAGCCATGGAGCCAATCTCATCCCCCCGTTTTCTTATTTTTTCATCAATATCAAAATCCAGCCTGCCTTCAGCTACCTGCATAATGCATTCCTCTGCAACTCGGATTGGCTTGACGATGCTATGCGCAACATAGAGCAACTGAACAATTCCAATCAGGAGCACCAGGGCAATGGTATTGGATATCAGCATTGGGTCAACTCCCCTGAGGGATAATATGGAAATGGAGGTAGACATCATTACTAATTGGCAGAGGCCTGTTGCAATTATTTGACTTCTGATACTTTTTTCTACCCTTTTGACCTTCTTTTTCTTCTGCTGCTTTCCTGTTTTCATAAATGAACAGCTCCTTTCTCTCTGGTTCAGTAATTAATTGCTTGGTAAGTTTAATCCATGGATATTTGTATTTTGTTTATGAATTGTTTCTATATTGTTAATGTATATATTTCAAATAACTTTAAATCCAATAGTTTTTATAGATTCAGGCAAAAAAAATCCGCTGTTGGTTTATTTCTTTCTTGAAATAAAAAACCACCAACCGTTTATTGGTTAGTGGCTGTATTTCATTTAAATAAAAATATCAGTAATATATGCTATTAATATTATAACGAATATTGCTGCTGTTAATTTCCATCCTGTTTTTGTTGGCTTTCTTTTCACAAGGCGATACTTTTCACATTTAGGACATTTTAAACGAATGAATGGTATTTCAGTTCCGCATAAACCACACTTATAGAAGTTCATAAATAAGCACCTCACAGCATTTTTATTATATATTATACCACTAACCAGTATTCATTTGTCAATGTTGCGGGTGGCTTTTTCTCTGGATGTATTTTATTCTAGCCATTTATTTTAACATTTTTATTATTCCGATATTTTTAGAATCTGCTAATAAAAAAAAGAGAGTCTAAGCACTCTCTAATTTTATACCTAATATAATAGTTCTTAATAATTAATACCAACCTGTTAAATTTCGTATACAAACGGCATCTCATCCAAATCATAGGGAGTCACCTGGTATACATAATAATTCAACCAATTCGTATACAAAGCATTGGCATGAGATCTCCAGGTCAGCTCCGGTCTAACATAAGTCAGCCCATCCGTATAATAATTTTCCGGCAAATCAATATCCAGACCTTTATCGACATCTCTCTTGTACTCCTTATCAAGAGTAGTCCTGTCATATTCAGGGTGGCCGGTTACAAACACCTGCCTTCCGTCCTTTGCAATAACAATAAACACCCCGGCTTCTTTGGATTCTGCCAATACCGCTAATTCCGGCTTCTTTTGTATCTCTTCCTTAGAAACTGTTGTATATCTGGAATGTGGTGCATAAAATACATCATCAAAGCCTCTAATTAAAGGTATCTTACGATTTAAAACATGATGCTTATAGACACCAAAAAGCTTTTCCTCCAATGAAATCTTTGGTATCCCATAATGATAATAGAGACCAGCCTGGGCTCCCCAACAGATGTGAAAGGTAGAGGTTACATTTGTCTTTGACCATTCCATTATAGTCTTAAGCTCCTCCCAATAAGTAACCTCTTCAAATTCCATCTGCTCAACCGGTGCTCCTGTTATAATCAGTCCATCAAATTTCAGATGCTTGATATCATCAAAAGTAAGATAGAATTGATCCAGATGACTGGATGCTGTATTTTTACCAACATAAGTTCCTGTTGATAAAAAAGTGATATCCACCTGAAGAGGCGTGTTGGACAGACTTCTTAAAATTTGAACCTCTGTATCTTCCTTTAAGGGCATCAGATTCAATATTGCTATCCGTAAAGGACGAATATCCTGATGAACAGCTCTTCCTTCATCCATAATAAATATATTTTCATCTTGCAGCACTTTTTTTGCCGGCAGTTCACTCTGTACCTTTATTGGCATGTTATCACCTACTCCTCTTTCTTTTTTTGCTTCGTTACAGTTCAATATTGGGTTACATAAGCAGTTTGCTCCTGCTAGATTAATCATTTTTTATATTTCTATATTTATTAAAATCCGATTTATATTCCTTGCTGCGCCTGCTAAAGGACACAAAAAAAGCTCCCCTCCTCTACTTATAATTTCAAGGACGACAGCATATGCTTCGTGTTACCACCTTAATTTATCTATATCTCACAATATAGACCTTAGCGAGTACGGAAACCCTTCGATACTCTGGTGCTGTAATGGGCACTCCCATCGTAGCCTATACAAATACTGTAGTCGGTACGCGGCTCCAAGACCATTTTGGGCAATGTATTCTGTGCTTATTTTCACCATATAAAGCTCTCTGTACCATTTTCCATTGCTTACTTTTCTTTTCACTGCCTTTATTATTTTAACTTAATATACTATATTATTGTTATAAAGTCAATATTCTAAATTTATCAAATGCACTATATTGTAGGATTAAATCCATACGCTGCAAATCAAATAAATAGAAAAGGAAATGCTCTTTTGTGTTACTATTCATACTCCGTAAATTAAATTGACTTTTAAATTCTACTCTACACTTCCTAGGTTTCTTCTTTGGGCTCTTCTTTCAGTTCTTCAATTGCTCCTTCAACAGGTACTTCTGTCATTCTTTCCTTCGGTGCACCTACTTTTAACAAAGCTTTCCTGGTGGATAACATAACCCCTTCCAGGCACAAGAGTAATCCGGTAGCTATTAATATTCCTTCCAGAGCAATTGCATCGGCTAAAGGGCCGAATATCAGCATGCTAAGCGGCATTAAAGCACTGCTAATCATACCGAAGACACCAAAGACTCTTCCCAGGTACTCCTCCTCCACATTAACCTGCAGCATTACCGTAGATACCGTATTAAAGAAAGGCATTACAAAACCAAACACACCCATCAGGAACAGATATATCCAGAAAATATTAACAAATCCAAAGGCAAAAGTACAAATCCCCATTACCACACTGGATAAGGTCATTGTATATATTTTATTCTTAAATCCCTCCCATTGAGTCATTAATATTCCTCCTGCCATCATCCCGATAGAGAAGGTGATCTCAATTCCTGTAAGCCTCCAAACTTCCTCACCAAAATTTCTGGTAACCTGTAATGGAGTTAAAAAGGCAACAGGAGCTGCCAGGAACATAAAAAATCCGCTGAACACAAAGAATTCCCTTACAAATTCATGATTTCTGACATATTTAAGTCCCAAAAGCATGTCTTCTTTATAAGAGACATTTTGTAAATCTCTTATTCCTTTCTTATAAGGTACTTTTAAGAATAACAGCAATATTGCTACTGCAAGTGCAGCTGTGATTACATCAATAAAGAAAATAGGAGTAATTCCGGCTTCATTTAACAAAGCTCCGCTTAACATGGGGGAGATCAGCATTATCATTGACTGAATGGTTCCATTTGTGGCATTTACCTTCTGTAACTTATCCTCCGGTACTAACTGAGGCAGATAAGCATTGATTGCCGGTGCCTGAATACCTGACCCCACCGCTCTGATAGCAGATACTAAAAATATCATCCAAAAGGCATCATATCCCATCAAAAATACAATAGCCAGTATCAGAGTGGATACTGCTATAAGACTGTCAGAGAGCATAATTAGCATTTTTCGGTTATAGCGATCGGCCCATACTCCGGTAAAGGGCGAGAGAAAAAAGGTGGGAAGAAAACCACAAATAATTGATATGGTCATCATTATTCCGGATTTCGTATTTAGCGTAATGTACCAGGTTATCGCATATTGTACCAAAGAAGATCCAAATAGGGATAACGTCTGGCTAGCCAAAAATATTGAAACATTTCTTTTCCAGGTATTTTCCATTAATTGTCCTTGCAGAAGCATTCCTTTCTTTTATTTTAATGCTGCGTTTAGTCTCATGGATAATTTTAGATATAATGTAGTAACAGAATACACAAGGAACGTATGTTTGTCAATAAAAAAAATACAAAACCAGCACATCACTTTGAAGTGTCACCAGTTTTGTATTATTTAATCTTTTACATCTCTACTTATAGTATTCAATTTAGGCTATATTTTTAGTATTCTGCTAAAGGTAAAGTTAGGCGAAAAATATCCCTACTCTATCATCTTCAATAAATCCGCTTCCGTTATAATCGGGATTTCAAGCTCTTTCGCTTTTTTATTCTTGGAAGAATTAGAGAGGTTATCATTATTAATCAGATAATCTGTCTTGGCGGTTACGGACCCTGTAACTTTAGCCCCCCGTTCCTCCAGAAAATCTTTTAATGCATTACGATTTTCAAACTGTTCCAGCGAGCCAGTTATAACAAAGGTCTTACCTGTGAAGACAGAAAGTGTATTTTCTGTTTCCTGAATTTCAAAGGTTATCTCTTTTAATATATCCTCTATCATTTGAGCATTGCTTTCTTTTCTCATAAATTCTACGAAAGCGGTAGCAATTACTCCGCCAACTCCGTTTATTTCTGTCAGCCTTTCACTATCTGCAGCCTGTATAGCTGCGAAATTATACTGGTACTCACGACATATAAGCTTGGCAGTTGAAAGCCCTATTCCCGGTATTCCAAGACTGTACAGAAATCTTGGTACTGTTGTGTTCCTGGCTTTATCTATGGAAGTTAACAGGTTCTGATAGGATTTCAATCCAAAACCTTCCATTTCGGTTATAATGTCTTTGTGCTGCTCCAGATGAAAAAGGTCGGCAACTTCATGAATGATACCGATATTTAAGAACTTCTCAATGGTTGCTTCTGAAAGTCCTTCAATATTCATGGCATCCCGACTCACAAAGTGTGTAAGTGATTTTATCTTTTTAGCTAAGCAATCCTCATTGCTGCAAAAAAGTACCTTTACATCATTTTCTTCCCTGATTCTGGTTTCTTCCCCGCATACCGGACATTTATCCGGTACTGTCACGTTACCGCTCTGGGTTACATTCTCTGCCACCTGGGGGATTATCATATTGGCTTTATATACTTTTATGGTATCACCAAGTCCAAGCTTAAGACCTTCCATAATACTGATGTTATGGAGACTTGCCCGGCTTACGGTTGTTCCTTCCAGTTCTACCGGATCAAATACTGCAATTGGGTTAATCAGTCCAGTTCTTGATGCGCTCCATTCAATTTCCCGAAGAATAGTCTCTCTGATCTCGTCTCTCCATTTAAAAGCGATGGAGTCCCTGGGAAATTTAGAGGTAGCGCCTAAGGATATTCCATATGCTATATCATCAAAAGTCAATACCAGCCCATCAGAAGGAACATCCATTGTGGGAATCTGTGCTGCAAACCAGGCTACTGTTTCCTCCAAGTTCTCAGCTGTTACCACTTTACTCTCAACAACATCAAATCCCAGGCTTTGCAGCCATTGCATCTGTTTCTCTCTGGAATTCTCATATAAGTTAAGATTATCTGCCTTTACCAGGGAAAAACCATAATAACGAACATTACGTTTGGCAGTTATCTCATTATTTAATTGTCTTACACTCCCACTGCATAGGTTTCTCGGATTTTTATATTTTGCTTCCGTTTCTGGTATTTGTGCATTTACTTTCTCAAAATCGGAATAACGTATAACTGCCTCACCTCTTAATACCAGCTCCCCTGTGTAAGGGATGGAGTGGGGTAAATTCTTAAAGACTTTGGCATTATTGGTGACAACTTCTCCAATTTCACCGTTTCCCCGCGTAACTGCCTGAAAAAGCTTACCTTCTCTATAGGTAAGCACAATGGTCAGGCCATCCATTTTCCAAGACAACAAGCCTTTCTGATTTCCAAGCCAAGCCTTTAAGGTATCCGTTTCCTTGGTCTTATCAAGGGAAAGCATCTGGGATTCATGCCTCATCTTAGGCAGCTCGCTTAATACCTCATACCCAACTTTAATTGTCGGGCTGTTTGATAGTACTGTCTGAGTTTCCTGTTCCAGTTCAAGCAACTCATTATATAGCTTATCATATTCGAAATTACTCATGATTTCGCGGTCTTCCTGCTCATATACCCTTCCAGCTTCGTTAAGCAGGGCGACCAATTCCTTTTGCCTGTCCAGTTTTTCTTTCATACTCATATACATGCCCTTCCGACTACATTTAGATTTTAGATATTAATATATTGGCACTCGATATATGATGATTAATTATTAGCGCCCTGCCTTATAACTTCCTCTTCGACCTGATGAACCGTTATTTCGTTCCGTAGCTTTTTCGTAGTGATTCCTTGCCACTGTCTTTGGATATGAATACTCTGATGCATTACTCTTCTGTCCTTTAGACTTATTAGAGCCAGCTTGTTTTGATGGTTTACCGTTTAGTGAAGTGGAAGCGATTGAGTTTTTAGTAGGGTTACTATTATTAACCCTTTCTTTAAAGTCGTCCTTCTGATAAACTTTTTTGCCATCACCCTTATTTCCACTCTTGTTGTTTGATTTGTAGTCCTTCTTATCATCCGACTTAAAATCCTTATGAGACTCTTTGTTATAAGCCTTTTTATAATTTTTTCTATATTCCTTTTTATATTCTTTCTTATCTGCTTTTATATAATCTTTGTTATTTTCTTTTTTGTAATCTTTATTTTTTTCTTTTTTGTAATCTTTATCTTCTGATTCTTTGTAAACTTTTCTGTCTTCTTTTCTAAATCCCTTACTGTCTTTCTTTTTATCTGCTTTCTTATAGTCCCTATCTACACCTTTATTATATTCTGTTTTATTACTTCCTTTATCACTCGTTTTATTACCTGTTTTATAATTTTCTTTATTTATTTTTGAAACTTTTCTTGTATCGTGTTTAATTGCTTTGCCTTCAACGTTATTTCGTTCATTTCTGACTTCTTTGGTACTATCGAAATTTGGCTCAGCTGTATTAACAGAATCTTTGATAGCTTCTGTAAGACCAGTAATTTCTTTTTCTGTTACATTACGGTATCCACCTGTTTGGAGGTGTCCTAAATGAATATTCATAACACGGATTCTCTTCAGTGTCTGAACTCTAAAGCCTAAATATTCACACATTCGTCTTATCTGACGGTTTAATCCCTGGGTTAATATAATCTGAAAAGTATATTTATCCAATGCTTTTATGGTGCAAGGTCTGGTTACCGTATCAAGAATTGGTACTCCTTCTGCCATTTGCTTTAAAAAATCTGCTGTTAATGGTTTATCAACTGTTACTACATACTCCTTCTCGTGATTGTTACCACCGCGAAGAATTTTATTTACTATACTTCCGTCATTCGTAAGTAACAGCAGTCCCTCTGAGTCCTTATCCAATCTCCCGATAGGATATATTCTTTTATCAAATTTCAGAAAATCTATGACATTATCTTTTTCACGCCTATCAGTTGTGCATACAATTCCTCTTGGTTTATTCAAAGCAATCAGAACTAATTTTTCTTCTCTTTTAACAGGTTTCCCATGAAGCAATATAGTTTGATCTTTCGTTATCTTCATGCCTAGCTCGGCCTTAACTCCATCAACCGTTACATGACCTTCTTCAATAAGTCTGTCCGCTTCACGTCTTGAACAGGCTCCTGCGTCACTTAGGAACCGATTTAACCTGATACTATCTGTGCTATCGGAATACTCTTCCGTCTGTAGTAATTTTTTTGTTCTTTTTGCCATTGTGGCTCCTAACTAATCTTATATTATTTATTTATAAATGTTGTATTTCTTCCATTATTATGATGGAAAATGTGCTAATTTATTATATCAGTACATGGAAAAAAGTACAAGCACATAAAAATAACAGCGAAGGCATAAATGTCTAACATTTATACAATCTTCACTGTTATCAATCACAATTATTATTATTGTTTCTTAGAAAAATTTAGTCTCTTTCTAAGAATAGAAATTTTTTATGAAAAGTATTTTTCTCTTTTATTATTCAGTTTCTAGTATACTGCATAAATATACCTGAATGAATCAAAAAAGGTACATTATTTATTCATTAGATGATACATTCTTAGCTGAATCTTCAAGCTTCGTATAAAAGGCTGCTAAAGATTCATCTTTTTTACGAACCTTCTCAAATTTTGTGTCAACAGAATCAATCATATCTGCTACATCCTGTGCTTCTCTTAAGGTCTTTAAATATNNCAGCACTATTCTTGCTGAGGTTTATATACAATTTACCGTCGTCGCCGGTCTTAACATAGTATTCAATCATTCCAGGTGCTGCAGTATCAATGCCTGAGAATTTCAAATCATAATATACATATACTGCGTAAGAACCTTCCTCAGGTCCTGTCTTGACATAAGATTCAATGTTTTCATATTTATCAATATACTTTGCTTTTCTGTTAATATCCTTGATATCTATTAAGTCAGTATTATCTACCAGATTCTTAAAATCTTCTACTTTTCCGCCTAATTTAGCATTCAGATATTTTTTGATTAATGTATTAAGCTCTTTGTTCGTGCTTTTCTCAAGAGGATTATTAGCCACAAATAGTACATCAGACTCTGCTTCAGAATCTTCTGTTACAGTAGGGGTAGGTGAAAGGTCTTCACCGGGAAGCAGTGAGGCTGCGGAAACTGCAGCTTTCGCTGATACATCTGCAGAAGCGCTGTCTGTAATATCTGCTGCTTCTAATTTATCTGCAGATAGACTTTCTACCTTATTTTCTACGCCGGTAGATTTATCCTGTTCCTGTCTTGTTATCGAAAATGTTATCATTCCAATCCCCATTGTACATACAGTTACCATGGCTATTATCTTTTTATATCGAAGTTTCATTATAATCTCCTTTAAATTGAACCAATCAATAGTACTAATTAACTAAGTACCATAATAGCAGACATTTAAGAAAATTGCAATACTTTAATTTTATCTTTTGTAACATATTTAATAATTACGTAACATTTGATGGTGTAATTTGGCATTTTCTCAATTTTTCAAAAAATTTAAAAAATTGCTTGCCCTTATACAATATTTATTGTAAAATATGGTTATGCATCTATAGCTCAGTGGATAGAGCAGAAGCTTCCGAAGCTTCGTGTCGGGGGTTCGAGTCCCTTTAGGTGCATTTTTTGTTGCCTTTTTTAGGTTTTACAAGTCCTTTAATCTTGTAATGTCCATAAATATCTTATCTTATACCTGCTTAACCAGTTCTCTATTATTCCTCTTCTACTTCCCATTCCTCATCCCATTTCATAACTTTTGATATATACTCGCTATTTGTATTAATAAATTTTGCAGCAAATTGGTCGGCATCTTTTTCAACATCTTTTGTAAAATTCTTTCTCTGCTGCCAGACATGTCTCATTTCATGTGCTAATGAGTGTAGTGAATAAAGCTGTTTACTCTGATAATCCAATCCATCATCAGTTTGGCTAAATACAAAAATTATTATGATTTCTGATTTTTCAAAATATATGCCTTCAACCCTGCCAGCCCATATTGTTCTATCAAGTAGTATGCTGATCCCGTCAGCAATATGAAGTCTTCTTATATAATGTAATATATCTTTTCTATTTTCACAAATTATTAGCTCTTTTGGTGATGCTTTTAAAGCCATTTTATTTATAATTTTGGCCAGTTGGTCATTCGAATAGTAGGTACCTTTATTTACTATATTCATTATATATACCTCATTTAAAATTATATAAATCCACTAATATCCTTTTATTTAACCTTTCCCTCTGACTATTCAATAAATTTATAATACAATCCGTATTGATAATGTCCCTAATATTATCCTATCCTTGTTGCAGTAATTTTGCAATGAAATAGTTAAAAAACACCAAGCTAAAAGACACCTCAATTCCATTTAGCAGAATGAGGTGTCTTTCTATTTATTTTATATTAGCTGTTATGTAGTCTCTTTTGAAGCTGATATCTTTTTTACTACTGTATTTATCGTATTCTTCATTTCTTTTCTCACATCCGCTCTGAAGGTATCCATGGTCTTCTTGTGTCTGGGAAACCAATGCATAACATCGGCATGATTTGAGCCATAACCAAGAGAATATACCTCACAATGACATACAATATCTTTTGACGGATCAAGCTCCAGCTCTTTACTTAACATGGCAAATAACTGAACTGCATTGTTATATACCTTGGTAAAATATGCTTTGTTGGAACTCACATTATAATTAACCATTGTACTGCTATTATACGTGTGTCCCTTTGGTTCACACAGTTCAATACCAATCGCACAGTTATTGTATGAGCCTTTTTTCCCTGAACCAACATGCCATCCCTTATAGTTCCAGGGCAATGTCTGAATAATACGATCAGCCTCTATAAAACCATGAACCGATACCTTGGAACTGTTCGTGTTCATCTTATTATAGATAATATCTGAGTCGGGCTGCGCTACCCCCAGGGAATGCAGCACTAGTTTTTTAACAGTAATGGGAACAGGAGATGAATAACATCGGTTCCTGGTCATGTATTTTTGGATGATATCCACTATTTATCATCTTCTTTCTCCGTAAGATTCCTGACTGCTTCAAATGCTCCGGTGCTTGCCAATCCACTGGCTAATCCTCCCAAAAGGATTTCAGGGGTAAACTCCCATCCATTAACCCAGACATTCAATGCAACACCCAATACAGCCATTATAAGAGGTATGTATTTGTTTGGAATGAAATCCAGGCTATGTTTAATGATATAACCAACTGCCAGGCAAATTGCCATTACTAATACTACTACATACTGTAATAAATCTCCCATAATCAGTCCTCTCCTTTTCTTGTTGGCAAATCTCAAGTTATTCATAATGAAGTGCTATTGTTTGTTCTGTTTCTTATGCCAAATCCTTATACTTTTAACTATGCAAACATCAGATAGTATCTCAAAACTATTTTACCATATATTTACTTTTATTGCAAAATAAAAAGAAGAGCTCTCCTCCTCTTTTTACTACTGCGTTATAATATCGAATCATTTTTACTTTTAAAGCTTTACCTGCTAATTATCTTTATGATTTACAAGTTTTCTGCTTCACGCACTAATCTCGCATAACATTCTTTACATAATGCCCGGTATTTTTCATTCCCTCCGATATCTATCTGTTCCCCTTTTGTCATTACTCTCCCATTCTGATCAAAACGTGCATTGATGGTAGCTTTTTTCCCGCATTTACATACTGTCTTAATCTCCTGTATACTCTCCGCAAGTTCCACCAGACGCTTGCTGCCCGGAAATAAATGTTGAGTAAAGTCAATTAGAAGGCCAAAACACATAACTGGAATACGAAACGAAATCTGATAGAGCTCATTAACCTGTTCTTCACTTAAGAACTGTGCTTCATCAACTTTGACAACGTCAATTTTATCCGGATCGTAACAGGAATATACGGAACTGTTGCCTCCAAGAGTGATACACTTACTCTGGATTCCAACTCTGGATTTAATAATATCCTGGCCATCTCTATCATCAATTTGAGGTTTTAGGAGTAACACGCGAAATCCCTGTTCCTCATAATTATGTTTTATCATTAATAAATTTGCAGATTTACTGCTGTTCATACAGCCGTATTTAAAATATAACTTAGACATTTTTCCTCCTGCTTTTTCCAGCTACTTAATATGATAAGCAATATGTAATATAAAAACCTTTCACCCATTATATATGTTCTGTTTTTATATTTCAAGTGAACCGGTCAGACTGACTTTGAATTTTGAACAAAGCCAACAGGTGTTCAAACAAGTGCCTATTTTTAGCTGATAGGATTATCTCCATTATACTTTCATGTTTTTAGCAAAAAAGTATCTCCAACACTTGCCATGGTTGGAGATACGATTTTCTTTATTTAAAGCTATTGAAACATATCATTTTTAGAAACTACTGGCAGCTTTACATAAATATTTAACTGACTGTCCGTACTGTCACAGGTTGCAAGCATTACTTCTTTGATGTCCTTGATGCCCTGAGCGCTAAGCTGTTTCTCCAGCCAGATTTCGTTTTTTCCTGCCCATTGCAGATTGTTTTTTAATATTTTCCCATCAATAATTACATTTGACATAGGAAAGCTCTGTTCCGGATTAAGATTTAGATCTTCAGCTGTTACCGGTTTATTCTTTGCCATAGGAAGTATACTAAGTTTACCATTGGACTCCAGAATTGCAGTATGAATTTCACTCAGGTCAAAGTAACCGCTAACCCTGCACATGGACAGAAATTCATCCACGTCTATTTTTGCTTTCAGCATATTTTTATTATAAAGCTTCCCATTCTGATACATTATCAGAGAATGACCTTCAAAAAACCTTCGAAGTGTAATTGATTTACAGGTTAATAAGGATATAACAAAACATACTGCTCCATAGATAACCATTGCTAATAATGGTCTTCTAAAGTCTTCCTCCAGCGATGTTGCCATCTCCGCTGCAATGGAACCTATCGTTATGCTGGTTATATAATCAAACATACTCAACTCGGACATTTCCCTGTCACCCATAAGTTTCGTTAGTATAAAAAGCACCGCAGCAGAACTTAAAGATAATACTGCTATTTTTATTAAGTCCATATATTTACTCCTCCTTAGGAATGAAATACTCATTTTTCAATAAACTTAGGATGCACAAATATATGGGAATTATGAAAATTTCGCTATAATTTTCACATTGTAGTAATTTCATATAAAAAGATTATGCTTTCATAATTCTCTGCTCTTCTATTGAAAAATAATAGACACTATCTGATAAGAAATCTTCTTCTGCTACCTGTGTTAGATTAACCTCCTTAACCATTTGAACAAGCTCATCTTTCCCAACAAATCCGTCATCTTTAATAACAATTATTTCGTGAATACTGCTTGGAAGAATAAAGAGATTCCCATTCAGTTCTTCTGCCAGAACATTAATTACATCTTTGTACAGCAAGCAGCTTGCCCCATTAATACCTGTCCCATTAGAAATAACATACATAGGGTTTATATTATCTGCTGATGCTAAGGAAAAACCACTAAATATTTCCTCCATTGTTCTGATTAATACCGGAAAGATACGAGGTGTATTATCTTTGGCCACCTCTGTCAGCAATTTGATATTAATCCCCCAAAGCTCTAAATGGCGATTTGTTATTCTTAAGGAACTGATATAATCACTTTTATTCTGAACCAGGCAATGAAATGTAATAGCCAGATCAAGAAATGGCAGAAATGGTACATCGCTTAATATATCTTCATTTTTCTGATAGTTGACAAGCCGGAAGAATATATTTTCCTTTATCTTATTAAAATCCTCAAGCACTTCTGCCTCCGGCAGATTGTTTAGGGCAGCTTGACTATAAGCCTCTATAAACTCCGTTGCTATATTCTCAAGTTCCATATTCTTTATGTATTTTTTGTAATATAGCTCCAGGTAAATGCTATGAGTTACCCGCTCCTCCTTTTTCCTAACTACAATACCTTCTCTTAGTCCTCCATTATTTTTTGTAGCTGTGTGAAGATATAATTCAAATTCCTCGCCTAGCTGCGCACTCACAAGATCTTTCAGCTGTACTGCAAATGAACTGAAATCCAACTTTTTCAGATTTCCCTGCATATAACTCTCCTTTGTTTGTTTTATTCTTAAACAGCAAGGGAATTTGAACTTTCCTGAGCCGTTTCTTGCATTAATAGTTCAGTATTGTCTGGGGCTTATGGAAATGAAATATGATAATATTAGAAGTAGTAATGAGATATTTAATAAACTACAGAAACTACTACCTTTTGAGTAAGAATTTTACGATAATATAAATGAATAAAAGTTTATTGATTTTCGCTTTATAAATTTATTAGTTTATATATTTTCGTTTTATTTATTATTTCGTTTTATTTATTCTTAATTTTGAAATTTTTCATTTCGATGATTTATCATTTTGCCAATTTCTCGTCTTGACGATTTTTCGTTTAGATGATTTTTCGTTTAGATGATCTTGGTGATTTTTCGACTCGATGATCTTTTGATGATTTCTCATTTTGATGATTTTTTAATGATTTTTCGTTTCGATGATTTCAATAGAATCCTATAAAAAGAATTTTATCGATAAAAAGATTACTCCCAGATATATGAACTTGACTTATAAAGTATGATAACAGATAAATAGAGACTGTTCAAGAAATTCATAGAAATAAAACTTCACAAAATTTATTTCGCATTTTCGTCAGATTTACTTTTCTCTTACTTTCTCCATAATACTGCCGCTTAAAGCTATACAGACCTGTGCCGGTAAATAAAACATCCACATTGCTATTTCTGCGAAACTATATAACTTATGAAAAACTTCCTGATTTATTGCAATAAAACCTTCCATATTATAAATGCCTACATTAATATCACAAAGAATAAATAAAAGCATACCCAGTGCAAAAATTATTGATTTCGAACTCTTGTAATGATTCATATAAGCGAAAGACCTTATAACATTGTGGAAGATAGTAACAAAATAAAAACTAGCCACATAAAGTAGCAGTCTTTCAGATATTTCTGTATTCCCACTTAGAATTCCAAGCAACTTTAATATTGATAATACTCCAACCCATATTATAAAATTCAGTATTAAGCGATAGAATAAAACCGTTCTTTTACCTTTATTTATATCCAGATACCAAAGTCTTAGGAGATAAATAAGCTGTACTACTGAAAAAGAAAGCATCCCAAAAGTAAAACTTTCCGTAAAAAGTAAAAAATAATCTGATATGCAGGTAAAACAAAAAGCAGCAGCAAGAACTATTGTATCCTTTTCCCGAAACAGTGTAAAAACGATTACAGAATATACAAAACATAACAGAACAGAGATATATTTTAACAAAGTGATCGTAGTAAGCTTCAGAGAACCATTAAAATCTCCTGTCATAAAGCTTACATAGATGATTCCCTCTGTTAGTATATAAAAAACGGTTAAATATAATAGTATCGGTTTCTTGTTTTTCATTATTTCATCCTCTTATAATTCGTATATCTACAGTAGTGATCTCCTGCTTTTTTATTTCAGTAATTTCATCTATAATATGATTCTATACTTTCATCTACAATCTGATTCTATATTTTTGTCATACTTTATTTCTTACACATATTATTTCAATTATAATCTTTAATAGATTACCATAAATTTAATCTCAATAATATCCCTATAATTCTATACTGAAAATTTTTCCACTTAACTATCTGTCTTCTTCCACTCTTTTATCCTTAATTAAATAATATGGGAATACTGCAAATCATTGAACAAAGAAATAGACTGTAAGAATGAACAAACATTTAAACACAGAAAATGTGTATTGGGTTTATGCAGCCAGATTCTTATCAAGGATAAATACTAAAAAATTGCTTCTGTAACATGTGATGCAAAAGTGATGTTACAGAAAGAAACTTATAATTGGTTGTAACAATAATAAAAGTGACTTAGTATAGAGAAAATAATAAGGAGGTATTAGCTGAAACCCGGAACCTTCAAAGGGAAGAATGGATTTATCTTACAAGACAAGAATGAATTTACCTTAACTTTCTCTATACTTTTCTCATTTTTTCATGTATAATATTCCCATATGACTATCTGACATTATCCTTCTTTCCACTGGACAAATTAATAAATTTAATACATTTAGGGGGCATTATGATACAGGTTAAAAATGTAACAAAAAAATACGGTAAAACCATCGCCAGCAATAATATCAGTCTGGATGCCGGTGATAAGGAAATCACTGTGCTGCTCGGTGCCAACGGTGCCGGAAAATCAACCTTGATAAAAAGTATCTGCGGACTCTTGCGTTTCGACGGTACTATTATGATTAACGGTTATGACAACCATAGCATAGAAGCGAAAAGACAGTTAGGTTATGTACCGGAACTACCGGCTATGTACCCGATGCTTACCGTTGAGGAACACCTTCAATTTATTGCCAGAGCATATCGTCTAAAAAATTGGGAGGACTATGCGGAAGAGCTATTAGCCCGTTTTGAGCTGACTGATAAGCGTACCAAATTAGGACAGGAACTTTCAAAGGGAATGCAGCAAAAAGTCAGTATCTGCTGTGCTCTCCTTCCCAAACCCAAGGCGATAATATTTGATGAGCCTTTTGTAGGTCTGGATCCACATGCTATAAGAGAATTGAAATCAATTATTACAGAATTGAAAACCGATGGGAATTCCATTATCATAAGCACACATATGATTGACAGCATGGAAGAGACTTGGGACACAACACATATTATGAAAGATGGAAGGATTATGGAGAGTAGAAGACGAAAAGATCTGGACAGTCAGAGCAGTCTGGAAGCCTTGTTCTTTTCCATAACCGAAGGTAAATAAATATTGAACTGCAGAATGATTAAGAACGCAGATGGGAGTAATTGTGAACAGTATAATTTTTTTAATAACAAGAACTATAAAAAATAAATTCAAAAATATGCTACGGAAACCATCTATGGTTATATTATACCTATTTATCATCCTGTTCTTTGGGTATTCCATAGTGCTAACCGTTTTAACCCCTCCGACACTTCCAACAGACGCCAAACCTCAGTGGTTGCTTGTATTCTTTGTGGTCTATCTGATGTTTTTCTATTTTGGCGGTATCACAAAGGGGTTATCCTCTGGCAGCAGTTTCTTTGAAATGAGCGATGTTAACCTGCTATTTGGTGCGCCTGTTAACCCGAAGCAAATCCTTGGTTACGGAATATTATCACAGGCCGGAAAAAGTCTTATAGGAGGACTATTCTTACTGCTGCAGGGAACCACCTTTGCCTCCTTAGGACTGAATACAATCCATTTGTTCCTTTTCTTCGGTGCATATGTATTAACGCTTTTAATCTGTGAGTTTATGTCTCTGGCTATTTACATGATAACCAATCAGCATGAACGTCGTAAAAAGATAGTTAAAGTTATCGCAATATTACCTTTTGTAGTATTGGCTGTTGATTACCTTAGAAAATATCTGGAAATAGGAGATTACAAAGAAGCTCTCTTTTCAATCCTTGAAGATGGCAGCTTAAAGCTGCTGCCAATAGTGGGCTGGACTACTGAAAGCCTCAGAACCTATCTGGCAGGAGATATGGCAGGTGCAGGTTTTAATCTTTTACTTACTCTGCTTCTTGGTATCTTCTTTATTGCTGTAATTATCTTATATAACTCCGATTATTACGAGGATGTATTAGTGGCAACCGAAACTTCCTTTGAGAAGAAAAGAGCACTCACAGAAGGGAATATCAACGCTGTCGGCAAAACACCGAAGAAGGTTAACAAAGGGAATAAACGTTTGGCTGGTATTGGTGCACAGGCTATATTATATAAGCATCTTTTAGAGTCCTCTAGAAATAATCGTTTTTCTTTACTGGATGGCAGCTCACTGTTTATGATTGCAGGTGCAAATATAGCTGCATATTTTAATAAAGAAAGCATGACCATGTTAATGATACTGGCCGTATCCTTCTACCTGCAATGTTTTCTCATAGGTACCGGCCGTGGTCTAAAGGAACTCTACACTCATTACATCTACTTAATACCAGAATCCTCCTTCAATAAAATTATCTGGAGTAACGGTGAAATCATATTAAAACATATTATAGAGAGTTTCCTTATGTTTCTGCCTGCACTGATTTTTACAAACTGGAACCCGGTTATTGTTTTGTTATGTGCCATAGCACGCAGCTGTTTTTCCATTTACCTGATTGCTGCCAATATGCTGTCTCAGCGAATCTTTCAAAATATCATCAGCCAGGGACTTCTATTGTTTATCTATCTTTTCTTTATTATGTTTACAATGCTACCTGGATTTATCGCTTTATTCATAGCCTACACGGCAAATGCCTTAAGTGTTGGACTTATTCTGTTAAGTTTATGGGAAATAATTCTTTCAGTATTATTTTTCTTTTTCAGCCGAGGGGTACTCCACGCTTCTGACATGCCAACTATGCAAAAAAAGAACTGATGATAATATGATATCTGGATTTCATAAATTATACGAAAAGATACAAGCAAAAATTTATCAACTGTAATCAAAATATGCTCCACTTAATGGTATATATTTGCTTAACAAATATATCATAAAGTGGAGCATATTTATGTTTAAATTTCTTTTGATTGCTTCTCGATTTCTTACAACTTGCTTTTATTTAAAATAAGTATTCTCTTATTGTAGTTACTGGAGTCTATAAACCAGAAATTTCCCTTTATTTATTGCTAATAAGAAATGCTTCTGCTTGATTCACCGGCAATGCTTCACTGTATAAGAATCCCTGCGCTCTATTGCATCTTACGCTTTTAAGGAATACTTCCTGCTCACTGCTTTCCAGCCCTTCTGCCGTAACCGTAAGATTCATACTTTGAACCAGTGCTATGGTTGACTCTATAATACTCTTGTTAAACTCATCCGTAAAGAGTGTATCCAAAAAGCTCTTATCCATCTTAATGCTGCTGATGGGATACAGCTTCAGATAATTCATAGAAGAATATCCAGTACCAAAGTCATCCAGGGCAAAGGAAATACCCAGTTCACTTAAGGCTTCTATAACCGATTTTGCATGCTCGCTTTCCTGCAGAGCAACTGATTCGGTAATTTCCAGTTCGACATTTGCAGGATTTACTCCTGTCTGCTCAATCACTTCTTTTACTTTGGAATAGAAATCATTGTCCTTTAACTGTCTGACAGACACATTAATACTCATGGTTAAATCGGTATAACCTTTATCCTGCCATTCCTTTAACTGTTTTAGAGCTTCTTCCATAACAATAATACCAATTGGTACAATAAGACCCGTTTCTTCTGATAGGGATATGAATTCAGCGGGTTTTAAAATTCCCTTCTCTGCATGATCCCATCTTACCAATGCTTCAAAACCAGTTACCTTGTCTGTATTAAGATCCATCTGAGGCTGATAGTATACGATAAATTCACGTTTTTCTATGGCGCGTCTTAATTCCGATTGATTCTGTATCTTCTCCATTAGCCTCTCATTCATGGCAGGCTTGAAATATGCGAAGGTATTTTTACCGGTAACTTTTGCTGAATACATGGCAGAATCGGCATTTTTAAGCAGCACCTGGGTTGTCTTTCCATCTTTTGGTGCCATTGCAATACCGATACTAACAGTAACAAAATATTCTTTTAAGGATAATACAAATGGGTATTCAAATACTTTAAGAATCTTCTTTAATTTATCTTCGTATTCACCGATATCCGTAAAATTCTGAGACAGTATAATAAATTCATCACTTCCGAGTCTCGCCAGAAAATCATTCTCATCAATGGACTGCTTGAGCCTGTGGGTTATATCTATCAGGAGCTCATCCCCATAGGAATGTCCGAGATTATCCGTAATCTGCTTAAAATCATCCACATCGATATACATTAATGCTACCACTTCTTCATTTCTCAGTGTTAACATAACATTATCTAAAAGTTCCGTAAGTGCATAACGGTTCGGCAGCTGGGTCAGCAGATCCGAATAGGCTAACTTCTTCAGTCTCTCATTGCTTTTTCTTAGCTCTTCGTTTTTGGTCTGCAATTGGTTCTTGTTATTAACGGCTTCTTCAAAGGAAATTTCGAGAGTATTAAATTCTTCTTCCAAATACTTCTTCTGTCCGTCCAGTGTTTTGAAAGCTTTACTCTTTCTATTATGGATGATTGCAAATACGATTAAGAGAAGTACACATACACCAGTTGAAATAAATATCATATTACCTGTTATGTAAGGTAATACATATACTTTCTCCCCTCGCTGTATCTCGAGACTAATCATATCAATTAACATTCTTGTACCCCAATTTTCTTGGGCTCTCCTTCTATATTGAGCCTGTTTTACAACATATTATACCAACAAACAGCTCTTATAGCAATCTTTTTTTACTTTTTGCACAGTTTGCACAATCATTCAATGCCTTATTTTAAGCTTATCGGACTGTCAGGATAGTTTTGCATCATAAACCATGAAAGCTTTCAGCATAATAACAACTGTACGTATAGAGATAAGTCAACACAGTAAAAGTACACTGCTTCTTTCCCCTTATGATTAAAACAGAAAAGGTTCTAAAAAATGTTGGAAGTATGTTTTGAATTGCCC
Organism: Lachnoclostridium sp. UBA6558; assembly: GCA_002434335.1. Taxonomy (GTDB): domain Bacteria; phylum Bacillota; class Clostridia; order Lachnospirales; family Lachnospiraceae; genus Anaerocolumna. The sequence continues at coordinate 154,204 of DJJW01000004.1, forward strand.
CTAAAAAGTTAGACCTAAAAACTAACTTTTAGGGGCACTTCATTTTACATACACCAACATTATTACAGAACCTCTGTTTATGCCGTATATTACTATTTATTGCTTAAGTACTCATCAATTGCTTTCGCTGCTTTCTTACCGGCACCCATGGCAAGGATAACCGTAGCTGCACCGATAACTGCATCTCCGCCCGCAAATACACCTTCTTTTGTTGTCTTTCCGGTTTCTTCGTCTGCTACGATACAATTATATTTATTCAGGTCAAGACCTTCTGTTGTTGATGAAATCAAAGGATTAGGACTTGTGCCAAGAGACATGATTACGGTATCTACCGGCAGCTCGAATTCAGAATCCTTTTTGGGTACAGGTCTTCTTCTGCCGGATGCATCCGGCTCTAAAAGTTCCATTTCTTCACATTTCATACCCTTTACCCAGCCATTTTCATCCACAAGGATTTCTGTAGGATTGGTAAGGAATTTAAAGATGATTCCTTCTTCTTTGGCATGATGTACTTCTTCTACTCTGGCAGGAAGTTCTTCTTCACTTCTTCTATAGATAACATAAACCTCTGCTCCAAGTCTCAGTGCTGTTCTGGCAGCATCCATTGCTACATTACCGCCCCCCACTACTGCTACTCTCTGTCCTGCCGCAATAGGTGTATCATATCCGGCTTCAAAAGCCTTCATAAGATTGTTTCTGGTGAGGTATTCATTTGCTGAAAATACACCATTGGCATTCTCGCCGGGGATTCCCATGAATTTCGGAAGTCCTGCTCCAGATCCGATAAATACAGCCTCAAAACCTTCCTCTTCCATTAACTCATCGATGGTGGTGGATTTACCAATTACTACATTAGTTTCAATCTTAACGCCAAGGGCTTTGACATTTTCTATTTCACTCTTAACAACTGTCTCTTTCGGCAGACGGAATTCAGGAATGCCGTAAACCAATACGCCGCCAGCTTCATGAAGTGCTTCAAAAATAGTTACGTCATAACCGGCCTTTGCAAGATCTCCTGCACAGGTTAATCCGGCAGGTCCTGAACCGATTACAGCAACTTTTTTATTCTTCTGCTCTGTAGGCATTTCAGGCTTGATACCCTTTTCTCTTGCCCAGTCAGCTACATAACGCTCTAATTTACCAATGGAGATGGGTTCTCCTTTAATACCTCTGATGCATCTTTCTTCACACTGGGATTCCTGGGGACATACTCGTCCGCATACGGCAGGCAGAGCAGAATAATTGCTTATAACTTTGTAAGCCTCTTCTACATTGCCTTTCTCAACCTGATTAATAAAGCCTGGAATATCAATACTCACAGGACATCCGCCTATACATTTGGCATTTTTGCATTTTAAACATCTGAGGGCTTCTTCTTTCGCCTCATCATCGTTATATCCTAAACATACTTCCTTGAAGTTATGTGCTCTTTCTTTGGCATCCTGCTCTCTTACAGGTGTCTTCTTCAATACGTCCATCTTTTAGCTCCTATCTGTCTGCGGGGTCATCACTGCAGCCACAGCCGCCCCCTTTGTGGGTTGCTCCTTCTTTTTCCTTTAAGATAGCTCTGACTTCCACAGTCTTATACATCTGCTGTCTCTTCATGGATTCATCAAAATCCACTAAATGTCCGTCAAATTCAGGCCCATCTACACAGGCAAATTTAACCTTGCCGCCAACAGTCAGTCTGCAGGCACCACACATACCGGTTCTATCTACCATTATGGGATTCATACTTACAATAGTAGGAATACCAAGCTCTTTGGTCAGTATACAGACAAATTTCATCATGATAACAGGTCCGATAGCAATCACCAGATCATAATGTTTACCTTGATTATTCACAAGGTCTTTAATGCAGTCATTGACATTTCCTTTAAAACCGTAGGAGCCGTCATCGGTTGTCACATAAACATTCTTTGCAACTTTCTTCATCTCGTCTTCCAGAATTATAAGGTCTTTATTTCTGGCTCCGATTACGCAGTCTACATCATATCCCTGCTCTTTCATCCATTTAACCTGGGGATACACAGGGGCAGTACCAACACCGCCTGCAACAAAGAGAATGTTTTTCTTACGAAGTTCATCTTCGGGTTCGTCGATCAGTTCGGATTTTCTTCCCAAAGGACCTGCAAAATCCCTGAACTCATCCCCTTCTTCATACTCAGCCATGCGCTTGGTCGAAGAACCTAAAGCCTGAAATACAATGGTAACGCTTCCAATTTCACGATCATAGTCGCATATGGTCAAAGGAATACGTTCACCCTTCTCATCCATCTTAACAATTACAAACTGCCCTGGATAACAAGATTTAGCAACTCTTTTCGCCTCTATATCCATTAAGTAAATATTCGGTGCCAGGGTTTCCTTTTTCAATATTTTGTACATTACCTATTCCTCCTACTGAGCTTCTCCGTACAAGAAAATTCCTGCATTATTATTAAATCCGCTATGAGGTTGCAATAAGTTAACCTTCTATAAATATAAATCAAAACATCTCTTTGCCATAGTCAATACAGCCGTTATGTACAGAAAAATTCCCGCAAAGTAAACTTAGTTTAATTTATATAGTTACAATCTTTATATACCGTTAAACTTATACATTTAACATAATACTTCATGTTAAATAATTATCAANNATCAATCTCTACACAGCAGTTTGCTCTAGTAAAATACATTATAGATTATCTATTCAAAAAAATCCACCCCCTTTCCTTTAATTATAGTCAAATGGTCAATTTTATATAATTTTGAAAATCCCTCAGTTATTTTGTCGTTATATTATACAATTTTCCTATTTTCCATAATCCAGTTGTTATATTTTTATCAATCAAAGTTTCAATATTCTAACAATCATTCTATGAATTTCTAAATATCCGAGCTAATATAACGGTAATTCTATATCACAAATTATAAATACTAGATGTTTTACACAAAATAAGGTATAATAAAAATCGGGGAAAGCAGACAGCTGTTACTTAAACAGTTCCAAACTGCTTAAAAAAAGTTAGCATGAAAAAAAGCGTTACTACTGTATTTTAATTTGGATGTGTGCAAAGCACACAGTGGAGGTATCTATAAATTAAACGCTTTTTCTAAATATCATGGTATTTAAGTGCGTTCGTGCGCACAGATGGGAGCTCATATGTATAACATTTTAGTTTGTGATGATGATAAAGAAATTGTTGATGCCATACAAATCTATCTTAGTGCTGAAGGCTATAATATAATAAAAGCCTATAACGGAATACAGGCACTGGAAACGATTGAAGATTCAGAAGTCCATCTTGTTCTTCTGGATATCATGATGCCTGAAATGGACGGCATCCGGGTTACTATGAAACTACGGGAGAATAACAGCACTCTTCCTATCATATTATTGACTGCCAAATCCGAAGACAGTGATAAGGTGCTGGGGCTTAATGTCGGTGCCGATGACTACATTACCAAGCCTTTCAATCCGCTGGAGCTAATAGCCAGGGTGAAATCTGCTCTGCGAAGATACACAAAGCTTGGCAGCATCGTATCAGAGGAGCAGAATATCTATTCCTCCGGTGGTTTGGTAGTAAATGATGACAGAAAGGAAGTCTATGTCGACGGAGAGCTGATCAAGCTTACTCCGATAGAATATAACCTGTTAAAACTCCTGGTTAAGAATAAAGGGAGAGTATTCTCTATCAATGAAATCTATGAACTCATATGGAATGAGCCTTCTTATGGTGCTGACAACATCGTAGCGGTGCATATACGCCATATCAGGGAAAAGATTGAGATCAATCCAAAGGAACCCAAATACTTAAAGGTAGCCTGGGGTATCGGATACAAGGTGGAGAAATACTGATCTTTTAGAAAGGCTGCGGTACTTTATGAATAGAATTAAAGGTTCAATGTATATAAAAATATTGATACATATCGTCCTGTTTCTGTCTGGTCTTACCCTGACCATTGGGACTTATCATATTTTTAAATATCTTGATTCCTATACTACAAATACTTCTGACTTTAAAGAGACTTCTGAATTCCAGAGCAAATATCTCAAATATGTAGAGCGGGTTGCCGTATATGTTGACTACAGAGAAAAGGGCTACTCCGGAAGTATTGGCTTTGATCCTTCTTCAACAGATATCTCATCTCTTTTTGAAAAAGAAGTGGTCAACCCCAAATCTAAAAAGAAGAATACGAACAATAAAAGTGAACAGGAACAGTTCGATTATTATAATGCCATACTCAATCAAACTAACAGTAATTTTCTATATTATGTTAGAAACGTAAAGACAGGAGCTGTTTATACTTCTGCTGCTCTGGAAAACAAAGTATATAAGACCAATGAAGAGGGTAAGGATAAAATGACCCAGAAGGAATATCTGGAGCATGTAAAAAAGACAAACAATGCCTACCTGATCATTAATACAGAGACAGAAAAATATGCCACCAATGTAAACCGTAATTATCAGTTTCTAAATGATGAAAATTTAACCTGGGTAATGGACTACATCCGGGGAGTTGTCATAAACAGCGAGGATGAAACAGAAACCAATCGGGGCGAATATATTATCTGTACAACCATCGTTAATAATTTTCCAAACAAAGCTGATGAATTCGGTACGATGTACCATCATTTTAATACACTTTATAGAAATTATACGAATTCGCTGCACCCTGTTCCCATATCCTTTGCATTGCTTCTGGTCTTTTTTATTTTGATTGTATTTTTCGCCGGACATACAAATAAATCCGATCAGATCACACTTATAAGCTTTGACCGTGTAAGAACCGAGACCGGACTGATACTTATTGCCGGTGGTATAACCATTCTCTATTTTCTGGATATGAAGTTATGCCGATACCTGCTGCATGATTTTGGTCTTGACTATTCCATACTGCTTGGAATTGGTTATACGATTCTTTATCCTTTTAGTTTATTTGGCTTCCTAAGTCTGGTTCGAAGATTCAAAAAGAATGTATTTTTTACCAATTCTTATCTTCACCTCTTTGGTATGAAGCTACGATATTTTGTACGGGAATTTATAGCCGGCAGAAGTATTACCTTTCGGTTCGCCGCACTAATTCTGTTTTTTATAGTATTAGAAGTAACAGGTTTTATTATTTACAGATATAAGCTTACACCATGGACTGGACCTCTTTTCCTGACGGTGAGTATCTTCGGCTATCTGTTCCTCTTCTATGGACTGATGAAACAGGTTATTGATTTTAAAATAATCAGCCGTGAGACAAAGAAGCTGGCAGATGGTAATCTAAAGCACAAGATACCTGTGGATAAGATGCATGAACCTTCACTCTCTCTGGCTATTGATATCAATAATATCAGCGAAGGCTTTTCAGCTGCCGTAGAGGAAAAGGTTAAAAGCGAAAGGCTGAAAACAGAACTTATTGCAAATGTTTCTCATGACATTAAAACCCCCCTTACTTCTATTATAAATTATGTGGATCTCTTAAAGAAAGAAAATCTGCAAAATGAAACTGCAGAAGGGTATCTGGAAGTACTATCCGGTAAGACCTGGCGTTTAAAGACTCTTATTGAAGATCTGGTGGAAGCGTCAAAAGCCTCCTCCGGTGTACTGGTACTTAACCTGGAGTGCTTGAATTTTGTTGAACTTGTCAGACAGTCTCTGGGTGAATTTGAAGATAAATTCTCCGACCACAATATAGAACCTGTACTCACTGTAACACAGGAACCCATCTATATTATGGCGGATGGCAGAAGTACCTACCGTATTATAGAGAACATTTTTTCCAATGTAGTAAAATATGCTTTAAGCGGAACGAGAGCTTATATTAATATCTTTACGGAAGATGACATGGCGGTTGTATCGGTGAAGAATATATCCGCAGCTAAATTAAACATTAGCTCAGAAGAGCTAATGGAGCGTTTTGTCAGGGGAGATTCTTCCAGAAATACAGAAGGCAGCGGTCTTGGATTATCCATTTCCAAGAGTCTTGCAGCCATTCAGGAAGGAACCTTTGACATAGCGTTGGATGGGGACCTGTTTAATGCAGTCCTTCGTTTTAAAAAGCAGGACCGCTACACCAGTGAAACCAGAATAACAAAAGAAAGTGACATCTTACCTTAAGAGTCACTTTCTTTTGTTTTACGAAGTTTCCTATACCTTTGATATCTTTGGCCTCAGGTTAACTTCATGTTTATTTATAATAACTCTTAACTCAAGTTATTTAATACCTCAAGATGAAGTTCTGACAGATTTTCTGTCAATGCTAACACATTATTCTTATATCTGTCATCAAAAGTCACTTCCTTGCCAAACCAATCCGGCAGTATAAACTTTCCTGCTTCTTCTTCAGACTTAAATTCTACTTCAGCAAAGATTAAACCCTTTAATTCCCCTTCGAATATGTCAAGCTCACAGGTAAGTCCCGCCTCCAGTGGAATCAGGTACCGTTTCTTGGTGATAAGCCTTAAATCCGTTTTTTCTCTCAGATGATAATATGCCTCTTTTGTCAAAGGCAGCTCTACCTCTTCACAAACCAATGCTACGCTATCTTCCTTCGTTACATTCAACCGTGATTTGTAAGTCATATAAAAATCATCATTGCTTCTGCGAATGCGGATTACCGGATTAGTGCACAGATATCCCTGTTCAATATTTTTAACCGGAAAATGATACAAGTGCTCCGGTAATCTGTTCAATAAAAATTTTCTCTCAGTTTCCATATAGCCCCTTCTAAGTTACAAAATCTTTTGTCCATTTATAATAAGCTGAAATCTAAGGTTCAGTTTTTGTGCAGCTTTTTTACACAGTACCATACGATCTAAGAATATCTCAAAATAATCCATTACAGAGGAAAACTCAGTATCAATTGTCAGGTTCAGGGTAAGCTTGGTCTTTTCCTCGTTTATTACCGTTTCCGCTTCCTTAACCGCATAATTAACTCTGTCATGGATATCAAAGCTTGCAAGATCACGATTTCTGACTCTGGTATAACGTACATCTGTCTTATCCGCAAGTATCAGGGCAGCCGCTACCTCATTAACGGGAAAAGCAGTACTTTCATCGTGGTTACCAATGGCTGAGATTATCACAGCAATATCTTCTGCCTCTACACCCTGTCTGTCCAGTATACGAAAGGCCATAACAGCTCCGCTCTGCGCGTGGTCTACCCGGTTTACCACATTACCAATATCATGCATATAAGCTGCTATCTGAGTAAACTCAATGGTTCTCTCCGGCTATCCTAAAGTGGACAGTATATATTTCGCTTTCTCAGCTACTATCCCCACATGGGCGAAACTGTGCTCTGTGTAGCCCAGAGCCCCTAATGCTTCATCTGCTTTCTGTATATATGTTCTAATTTGAGGTATTTTCTTAATTTCACGATAAGTTATCACTATTCTATGGCCTCCTGTTATCCAACTATATCATATCCTTCCAGTATGAAAATATACAATACACCGACTGTAGAGTTATAATCACAGATTATATCAATTTAAAAGGATAACTCCATTGTAACACTGTCATACTTAAGTTTGGTAAAGTAAATGTAAATTTTATCTCCTTACACCACCCGACCACCATCCTTCCATATTGTATCAGATAATATCCATCTTGAAAAGAATTTACCAGTTCTGCATTTATTATTTTACTTGAAAATGTAAAAAAAATATGTATAATTTATTAAGTGACTTTTAGTTGAGATTGCACAAAATTTCAACTGAATTATGGATAAATAATTTATTATCGCAAGGAGTACTTATGAGTATTTTAAATGTTGAGAATCTTACTCACGGATTTGGTGACAGGGCCATATTTAATAATGTATCTTTCCGCCTTTTAAAAGGGGAACATATCGGGTTGGTTGGTGCCAATGGGGAAGGAAAATCTACCTTCATGAACATTGTTACCGGTAAACTTATGCCGGATGAAGGCAATATTCAGTGGGCCAAAAATGTCAGAGTGGGGTATCTTGATCAGCATTCCGTTCTGGACAAAGGCATGACCATCCGAGGAGTCTTAAAATCTGCATTTTCCTATCTCTTTGAATTAGAGAAGAAAATGAATGATTTATGTAATTTAATGGCTGATGCGGATCCGGACAGCCTTATGAATATTATGGAGGAATTCGGTACCATACAGGAGACCCTTGACAATAATAATTTCTATATTATAGATTCAAAGGTAGAAGAAATTGGTCGTGCACTTGGTCTTGATGCTATTGGCCTTGATAAAGATGTAACCGAATTAAGCGGTGGTCAGAGAACCAAGGTTTTATTAGGCAAGCTGTTATTAGAGAAACCGGACATTCTCTTATTGGACGAGCCTACCAACTACCTGGATACCGTGCATATTGAATGGCTGAAGCGTTACTTAAACGAATATGATAATGCCTTTATCCTTATCTCTCATGATATACCATTCTTAAACAGCGTTATTAATATAATCTATCATATGGAGAATGCCGAGTTAAACCGCTATGTGGGAGACTATGACAAATTCCTGGAAGTTTATGAAGTTAAAAAAGCTCAGCTTGAAAGTGCCTATAAAAGACAGCAGCAGGAAATCAACGAATTGCAGGACTTTGTAGCGAGAAATAAAGCCAGGGTTTCCACCAGGAACATGGCCATGTCCAGACAGAAAAAGCTGGATAAGATGGATGTTATTGAACTTGCAAAAGAGAAACCAAAGCCTGAATTTTATTTTAAGGAAGCCAGAGCAGCCGGCAGGTTCATCTTCCAGACAGAGCATCTTGTAATCGGGTACGATGAACCCTTATCCAAGCCTTTGACCCTGACCATGGAGCGTGGTGATAAAGTAGTCTTAAAGGGAGCTAACGGAATTGGTAAAACCACTTTATTAAAAAGTATCATTGGACTGATACCTCCTCTTGAAGGAAAGGTATCCTTAGGTGATTATCTTTACAAAGGATATTTTGAGCAGGAAATGACAGGCGCTAAGAATAATACCTGTATCGAAGAGTTATGGAAGGAATTTCCTTCCTATTCTCAGTATGAAGTACGTTCAGCATTGGCGAAATGCGGCTTAACAACAAAACATATTGAGAGTCTGGTTCGTGTTCTTAGCGGCGGCGAGCAAGCCAAGGTAAGATTATGTAAGCTAATCAACCAGGAGACCAATCTTCTGCTATTGGATGAGCCTACAAACCATTTGGATGTAGAAGCCAAGGAGGAACTGAAGCGGGCATTGAAGGAATATGGCGGCAGTATCTTGCTTATATGTCATGAGCCAGAATTCTATGAAGATTTTGCTACGAAGGTATGGGACTGCTCCAACTGGTCTACCAAAATTTAAGTAAACAAAAAACCGGATTGTATGGAGTCTTTCCCATATAATCCGGCTTTCTTTATATAATTGCAAACTACTTTCATTGCATAATNNCTGGCAAGCCAGACTCTTTGTTTTCCTGCTGCACTTATATACTTATACCAAGTTTCGTCTTCTTAATCCCTTGGATAACACCTTTACACTCTCCATAACAACAAGAATAATATTAATGCCGATTATTCCATAAATAATTTTATTACTCCACATTAACACGGTCTGTTCCGAGAAGGGTTTAAAAATATGAAATAAATTTGTAAAAAAGGCTGTGTTAAACAACAAACTGTCTTTTAACATTACAATCACCAGAATACAAACTAAAACATTGTAGATTACCTGCGATACAGCCAGTTCTTTATTCCAATGTCCTTTTATCATCTTGACAACAAACAATCCAATCTGAATCATCGCCACCGGNNTGTATCAAATAAAGGCGTAACATCTGCCTTGCTGCCAATTCCTTTGCTTATATAGACGGCAATTGACTGAGGGTGAAAAGAAACAACGGCTGTAAATAGTACAGTTAAAAACACAGATACAACTGCGTCTGTTCTGGAAATCTCACTGTTACTCGTTGGAATATCTGCCAGCTCATCAGGTGACCACTTCTTATGAAGCAATGGTATATCGCCGGAATCAAAACCGGTCTTCTCCATGATGAAGAATACCAAGGTTACCCAGAAAGCTCCTTGCAAAGCACCCTCAACAATGGAACTACCCAAATCTCCTATAAAGTGAACCAGATATCCGTTTACTGCACTGGCACTGTCTGCATCTGATACCCCGGACAGAATTGCAAGACCGGCAAAAACAGGAATAAATATACCAATAACGATTTTCAGCGTTTCTATATAGCGGTCATAATAGGCAGGTCCTATAAGATACCTTTTGTTGTGATTGTATTCTTCTGCCAGCTTCATTGGACTTCCCAATTTCTCCAGTACCTTGTATACGTCCTCATCTGTGGGATTCTCCGGAAGCATATCTTCAATATTAGCTCTAAGTTCCTTCCCAACATCTTCTCTGCTGTCTGCCGGTAAATATTTCGTAACTGCATATATATACTTATCAATCATTTTCATAGCCATTACTCTCCGTTAAAACAGTATCTAACTGTTTAGATAGTGAAATCCACTCATTTTTAAGCCTGTTAAAAACTTCTTCTCCTAAATCACTGAGTTTATAGAATTTACGCGGTCTGCTCTCACTCGTATCCCATTCGCTAATAAGCAAATTCTGTTTCTCTAATCTGCGCAACAGCGGATATAGCGTTCCTGCTTCAATTGGTACATTTTTCTCTTCCAGTTTTTGAACCAGCGAATATCCATATTCATTCTCTCTCAGCTGGCTTAGTACAATCAGTACGAGGGAACCTCTTTTTAGTTCAACTGTAAGCATATTAATAATGTTTTCCATAGAATCCATTTCATCACCTCTAATTGCATTATACTGTATGTCGTACATTATTGTCAATATCATCTTATTTTATATTTTATAATATTTAGCTCTGTTAAAGAATAGCGATGAAATTTGGCTGCACTCTATCGAATTGGCTATAATAAGAATATACGAATGATAAAGAAGCTTTCGTTACAGCAGGTCAAGAGGAAATACTACACTATCTTGAAAGTTTTGTATTAGACTCATTAGCTACAGAAGTTACAAAACATTTGAAATTATATCACTACATGTTATATAATAAAATAAACAGAGCATTGTAGATTTTTGTGGCACAATGGTAAGAAATGTGAAGCGAAGAAAGTTTATATGATATACATGATGAGGAGGAATTTTATGCAGAACCCCTATGAAATATGCCCCACTTTTGAAACAGAAAGTTTTATTTTAAGACTCGTTTCAGAAGAAGATTCTGAAGGTCTACTTAAATGTTATTCTGATAGTAAGGCACAAAAAATTTTTAACTCTGATAGGTGTACAGGTGATTTTTGTATTTACACAATTGAGGATATGTTACAATGTACTAAAGCTTGGCTTTGTGCATATTCTCAACAAGAATTTATACGCTTTGCTATTATAGATAAATCACTATCTAAAGCTATTGGAACAGTAGAAATGTTTGGTTATGCTGGTAAATATAAAATTAAAACGGGAATACTCCGAGTTGATGTTTCATCTGAATACGAAAATGCAGATTACTTAAACGAAATATTTAGTGTTTGTAATGAGAACTTTTTTGAATTGTTTGAGGTAGATACGATTGCAACTAAGGCAATACCTCAAGCTGTTGAAAGGCGGAATACATTATTAAAAATTGACTTCTGTGAGGGCAATTCATATGAAGGAGAGCACTATTTTTTGCGTTCAAAATAAACATAATCTACAGTAAACTTAATACATAAGGTTCTTAAAATGTGCATTAAGGGAACTTTTAACAAGTTCCCTTAAAATTGCATATTATCAACACGGTTCTTAAACATAGCCTTACATTTAAATAGAAAGGATATTTTTCTAAACAATTCTACTGCGGTTCAAAATAAAAAAGGGCTTTCTATGATAATCTATATCAATCATAGAAAGCCTATAAATAGGTGTATTACTTTTCTGAATGAGCCGTTTAACATGGGATTTTTGATCTCATCTACCTGGATACTATTTTAAACTCATAACGGACTCCGTAGTTTCTCTACCTGAATCCAGTATATTTGTCTTCTTGTCACCATTAAAAACATAAAATTTACTGCAGATATAATTTAAAATAATCACAACAACAGCCAGCCCTGCTTTCACTGTCATGTTGTTAAAATGAAGCAGACTGACAAAAAGCAGCAGACCTCCCTCCTCTACTCCCAATGAGAATAGTCTGGCCAGAAAGAATTTCATCATCTTAACAGATTCATCCTTAATACTGCTTCGTTTATCACGAAATACCCATCCGGCATTTACATAGTAAGCAAAGGTTACAGCAATAATCCAGGCAATTATATTAGCGATCAGATGATTTATTACTGCACCATAACATAAAAGATAGTATGTTACCATATTAACTGCGGTGGTCATAACACCGGCGATAGCATATACAATCATTTCACGGTTCAGAAATTTTTTTATCAACTTCTTTACGTTGTCCTTCATTCTGGAGAACTCCTTTATCTTAAAATATAGCTCTTATTTAAATCCATTAAACTTGTCCATTTATTATCTTGTCCATTTCAGTATACCTTATTATACCCTTAATGTACATAAATAATTATCTGCCATATCTGTCATTCTCCAACATGTGTCAACAAACTTAAAAATCTGTAAACATTTTCAGAGACAAAAAGCGGCACATGACGATAAAAACTCGAAAACAGCTTCACGGAAAGCTTCCTGGTGTCCCGTTGAAGCGGCTCCTCTTTCCAAGGAGATGCTTTGGCTGCTTTTAAATATTCTGCCTGCATTGGATGGGTACAGTTTTCTTCCCAGGGTCTTCCCACCAAACCGGTAGTAAAGTGAATAATAGCAGGATTTCTCTTAGCCTCGTCAAGCTCTTCCTGCGTATAAAAGCTGTCTAAAAAATAGATACGTTTTATAGTCTTTGCTGTAAAGGAGTAAATATTTGCTGTAGCATTGAATCTTGGTCTGACAATGCGTTTCCTATTCCTGCAGACTCCATTAATCGTTCCCTGATCATGATGTGGAACATTACCGTTATGTTTTCTAATGAAATGAATAAACTTTTTTTCCAGACCTTCCTTACGCCAGCTGTCAAGATTAATCAGGATAGTTCCTGCATTCACGTAGTATTCATCAGGTTTCATACCAATCTTCTTTAAAAAGAAGCTGTCCACGGTATCACGAACACCGGCAACCAGATAGCCCTCCAGATCCACAGTCCAGAAATCCATCAGATTATCACGGATTATGGTATCACAATCCAAATAAAGAATTCTGTCATAACTATCAGGAATTATAGAGGACAGGAACAGTCTTGCATAAGAGGCAATGGATATCTTTCTGGGTCCCATATTAAGCTCTAGTCCGGCAACTGCTGCTGACATGGACATAAAATGAATTTCTCTTTTAAATTCCTTCGCAATAGACCGAAGCTTTTCTTTGTTTGGATTTTTCATACCACAGTCTAATATAAATACTACGATTTCCGGAAAGTCTTTATTGGATTGAAACATTGACAGCATGGAAATGCCCAGAAATTTCGTATAGCGATCATCAGCCGCATAAGCAACACATAATTTTTGATTTTGTTCCATGGTTCTATCCTCCCTGTAACCAACTGTACTCTATTCAGCATTCCACCCATTAGCTTTTATGTCTTCTGTATAATCCGCCAGATAATCAACCTTCAGATTATACGGACTATAGGTATTCTGTTCCAAAATATAAGCTACATAAATATCATCTTCATAGTAAATCTTGAAATTTCTAGGATATATCTGCAATATTTTCTGTGCCCAATAAAATGCCTGTGACTGTATAACCGCACGTTGAAAATAATAGTCCTGCGCATCACCAAAGAACGTAAAATCCATTGCCGCATACTTTAAATCCACATTAACCGGTCCGTAAGTCTAATCCTGCAACACCTTTTTTTCAATGAAAAAGAAAACATACTCAGTGGGAAAGGTAAATTCCTCACTATTCCCATTGACCATATCCATAAATTCTGATAACTCCGTATGGTAGCCATAATCCAAAATATCATAGTATTCATCAGTAGGTGAAACAACTGTATAGGTATTTCTTTCGTAAGATTTCTTAATATGGCGAAGCAGATACTCTGATTCATTATAATAAGCCTGGTTAACATCAAAAAAAGAATGATACCAGCCCATCTCAACAATTACGATAGCTGCAACTCCACAAAAAACAGCAGAAAGTCCTTTTAAGGCAAATTGATAATGCCGGTTGTTCCAAAAACCAAGAACGCGGAAAGCAAAATCAACCGGCAGCATAAAAATCAGACCGATGAAGGGTTCCGCAAAGGTTGAGGCTCTGGCTGCGGCAATTAACTCAATAAATCCCAGTTCTTCTGCTGCTCCGACAATACATAACACAATCATATTAAGAATGATCGCTATGTACACATGCCCGACATTTCTGGTCTGCTTCCTGAAAAGCATTATAACCGCACAGAGAAAGCCGCTAAAGATACAATAAAACATTAACCGGGTAGCACTGGCGCCAAACATTGCAAGCAATCCGAAGTTAAACATTGCGTTATAAAAATACNNATGGCAGAGTAGTCTACATGAGTTTTTTTATCCTTATCGTCAGTTTCTTCCGTATCAGTTTCTGAACCGCTATTTCCCGTTGTACCATTTCCCTTACCCTGCGCTTCTTCTAACCTCTGCTGATAATCAGAGCCTTTTCCATTCCATTCCTCATCAGCTATAACACTTGTTGCCCATGCCATGGATTCCTGAAAAGGTATCCCTTTAGCCAGACAAGCGGCAAAGGGCATTACTGCTATGACAGCTCCCATAATTCCGCTGAACAAAAGTGGTATAAAATACTGTTTTTTTAACACTCTTGGAAGAAAGGCAATACCCGTTGCTAATACCAGAAATACAGCTGCAATGGCGGTATAAAAGTGATATGCAATAACAAGTGCTACGCATAAAATTAAAAGGCAGGCATCAGAATCAATATACCGTCTGTTGATATAAGAGTTTATACGAAAGAACCTGCGTATCCGTGAATCTTTTTCCAGTACGATCTTCTGTCTGTCCTTACGCAGATATCGTATCATAAAATAAGCTACTCCGATTACAGTATACATTCCTGCCTCCTGAGGCAGAGAGGCAGCATAGCGGCCCTGATTTAACATAAAACTGATAAAGAGAACTACTGTTATGGGCGTATATTTACCATAAAAGATTTCCTTCGCTAATAAATACAAACCAATCATCATCAGAACGGTCTGATAAGCACCGGCATACAACAGTATTTCCCTTAGATTTAAATCAAAGATTATGCGGATGATATATACCATGGCATGCATACCAAAGGGATAGATACCATCTGAAAATAAAGTCCCATGCTCCAAGTCATAAATCCAGGATTGATGTATTGGGATATCTGAAAACTGATAGCAATGATAACGTAAAACATTATATGTCAGAAACCAGATATTATAAATTACCAAGGATATTAAAAGACCTGCTTCCAGCCAGTTTGTTCTTAAAAACTTCCAGATTGGCATCTGAAGGATTGACCTTTTTANNTAAATCGAATAAATCTTTCTTCTTTGTAGGCTTTCCAGAAGGTATCTGTTACTTCCTTACAATGTTTAAAGAATCTTTTATCGGAGTAATTCCATATAATCAGGAGATAGACCAGCAGATTACCTGCAATTATGGTATAGCGGTTACAAATATCCAAAAATCCAAGGAGCAATACCAGATTAATCTGTAATGCAGCTTGTGTCAGCGCGCAGAACCAAAACCGGAAGCCATAACTCTTGTTTTTAAGATACTTTTTCCAAACAAAGAGCGGTATCAGAAAATCCCTTACAATACAGCTTAATAATACTAATATCATGGATAAGACATAGGCACTCGTATCAACTATCATTTTAATCCTCACCTCTTTTCCCATCTGTATACTATATACTTATATTTTAGTTTTATCCGCTTTACGGTAGTAATATCCTTTATATGTTATTATATAAAAATGATGTAAATTTATTGATTTATAGCCTTGCATATGTTATAGCCTTAAATTTGATATGGTCTTAAATTTGTTATAGCCTTAAATTTGTTATAACCTTAAACTTGTTAAAACATAGAATTTGCAATAACCTTAAATTCAATTTACTGCTTAAAACTTTTGATAATATCTCCAACATTTTGGTACTCTTTTTTTATTCCAATTATATAAATTCCGCAGCTAACAAGATAAACTGTTCCGCCAACTAATACTTGCAGAAGCAGCTTAGGGAAAGGCTCTATTGACAGAGTAATCAGAGGATAAACGGCTGCAAACTGAAGCAAACCACAAAGCATAAAGGGCAGCAGTGCTTGAAACAGCTGACGGAATTTATATACGTCCCTTATATGGAGTATCTGATAGGCGCATACCATAAGCTCCGCTCCAAACGTACCAATAACTGCACCTGAAGCACCATAAAAAGGTATTAAAACCAGATTCAGTACAATATTTGTAACTGCTCCCAGAGATACTGACCATATATAGACATGTTCTCTGCGAAAAGGAATCAGATACTGGGTCTGTACTACATTTACCACACTCATGGGGATCATGACCATGGCCAGCTCCATAGTCAGACGGATGGTTGGTGTATACTCCTCGCCGAAAAACCATGGTACGAAACTTGGGGCAACACCTGCTATCCCAAAGCAAAGAGCACAGCATACAAAGCTGTTGAAGCGGATGGAATTGCGCATCTTCTGCACCCCTTCTTCCTTCCGGTTATTCGCCACCAGATTGGATATTCTGGGAAGCATAACCGTATCCAGTGCGGATAAGATACCCTTTGGCAAATTGATGATATTCTCCGCAAAGGCATAGAAAGCCACCACTGTGGTGCTCTTAACTATAATTCCAAGCATTATCTTGTCAAGCCAGTTATAAATACTTAACGCAAAAAGTGGAATAAACAGCTTTGCATTGGGTACGATATGACAGGTGATATCTTTCCTCTTAAGCGGAACCCATTTAACCTGACGATACATAAAAGGAATCAGCTGAACCTGCTCTAACATAAAACAGGCTGACATAACACCTGTATAGATCCATAAATCCTTTTCCGAATGTACAAAAGCATAAACACCAGCTATGATCAGTGTTCTGGACACCAGACTCCTGATTGTTGTTATACGAAATTTTTCCATACCGTAGAAAAACCAGCTGACGTCAAACAAGATGGAAGCTACGTAGATAAGCTGCATAAAGTACACCCTGCGGTCTTCTTCAAAAACCGTAAATACCAGCATTACAAATAGGAGAATCGAAAGAACCGAGGTACCTAATTGAAGGATATAAATCCCCCAAAATACCCGGCTTCTCTCTTCTATATTTTCTCTGCAGGCAGCTATACTCCGGTTGCCATAATTATCAAGTCCAAGCTTTCCAAACATAATGAAATAACAGGCAATCGTACTTGAAAAGGTGTAGACGCCTACCTGCTCCGCTCCCAGTACCCGCGCTACATAAGGCGTAACTACCAGGGGAAGTATGCAAATTGACAAACGGTATATAACATTGTATACATAATTTTTTTTAATATCAGAACCCATACTTTTATCCCTTTAACTCCCATGTATGCCGCCTCTGCCTTATTTGAGCACTGTGATAAATCAGAGTTATATATTTCAATAATTTTCACTACCACTCAGAAACGGCTTCTTTGTCCTCATTCTCTTGTATACGAACCTCTGTATGTTTATCAAAGGCTGTAGGTGAAATGGCAATATCTCCTGTTAATATTATTGCTCTTTCAAGAGCACTGCATTTAGCAAATGCCTGATGATTTATGGAAAGTACTTTTTTGGGTATTTTGACCAGTTTAAGACTGGAACAGCCATAGAAGGTACGTTCATATATACGTTCAATCTGATTTGGCAATTGAAAATATGCTAATGCTTCGCAGCCGATAAATACTCCGCTTCCCATATTTTTCAGTGTATCAATATGGGGAAAGGCTGCTGTTTCCAGACGTTTGCAATATGCAAAAGCATAACTGTCAATCGTTACCACTTTACCTGTCAACAGGATTTTCTGAAGCTTAACACATCCCATAAATGCACCGGTCTCCACAATTTCCAACATACTGTCAGCACCAAACTCCACTGCTAAAAGACTTGAACAGCCAGCGAAGGTATACCTGTGGGANNTGTGAAGCTTAACAATCGCTGAAGGAAATATATTTGTCGATTTCTCTGTGCCGCCATGCATATAGGTAAACAACAATTGTCTTAAGGAGCTGCATTCTGCGAAAGCTCCCTGCCCTATGCTTACAAGACCTGAGGTCAGACTTATGGTTTCCAGGGAACGGCAGCCTGCAAAAGCATATGCACCAATTTTACCCAGCCGGCTTCCTTCTTTCAATATTACATGACGCAGCTTCTTACAATTTTGAAATGCATGTGCCTGAATCTCCAAAACAGTATTGGGAATCTCAACTGAAACCAGGTGATTGCAGCCATAAAACATACTTTTTTTAATAACAGTTACATATTCTGGAATTACGATACTTGTAAGTTTACGATCAAATACAAAATCAAGAGATTTCTTTTCATTATAACATCTGGCAGAGGTGAACTGAATTGGTGCTTGTTCTTCTTTTTCTTCTTCTGCTTCAACCGCTCTTAACGCTTTTATTTTCCCAAGCTTACCTTTTCGAATAAGGTTTACATCCCTGGCAAAAAATCTTTCACTGAAAAATAAAGAGCATGTCCTTCTTAACCACTTAGATACATATTTCATCAGTTTACCAAGGGCTTGAAACAGTAAATAAAACATACTGCCAGGTGTCTTTAAGCAGTACATGATAATATATCCGAAATAATTCAGCCACAGGTAATTTGTTTTTGCCAGATGAATCATCCGCAAATAAAAAATCTGTGTCATTTGCTTATTTACCAAAAAGAAATCCATATATTTATAAAGAATCTTCTGACCGTCTCTGAAGTTATTTAAGTCATACAATTCTTCCTCCGGCGTTATGGAGCACTCACAGAGGGATACAGGCGTAATCATTACCTTATATTTCTTCATAAGCCTAAGGAGCATATCTCCGTCGCAAAAGTTCTCAAATCTTCCGTCAAAACCGCCTGTTTCCCTTACTGCCTGTGTCCGATAAATTACCTGAGCTGACATTTTGGCAGGATTGTCAAGCACCCATTTATGGGAGTTAAAGGCAGTATTTCCAAGCAGTGGCTCCACTACTATGTGCTGCTTTCTTTTATCAATAAGTACACCATCACTACAGGAAGCAGCTACGTTCCCATTACTTTTAAGCTGCTCTATTTGAAGCAGGGCTTTGGTAGAATCCCAGGCATCGTTACTTCTTAGAAATGCAATATATTCCCCTTCTGCCTTATGAAGGATATAATTTCTTATCTCTGCCAGCGAAAGCAACTGATCCATTTGCAGATATTCTACACCAGCATATGCTGACAGATCTTCCTGTAAACCAAGGCTGTATACACTATTGGGTTCATTGGCATCAACAACGAGAATTTTAATGGGCGAATATATTTGATTCAGAATACTGTTTAAAGCATTTAAGATACTAAGAGAAGTATTCTTTCTGGCTATGATCACAACATTCAATACTGCATTTTCCAAATTTAAGACCATACCTTTCTCATAACCTGTTTCCTTTTCCAAAACTCAGATTTCCTAATCTATATACTCCAGTATGATCCGGTGACGAGAAGGTATTGTCCAGCTTTATGACCTGTTCAGAAAGAGGATCATATATACTTAATCCCAGAACATAGGTATTCTGATCCCATTCCTCCGTAGTAAGTATACTTGTAAGTTCTACTTTTTCATTCGGCATCCATCTACTGGTATCTGTATCAACCGGATACTCATAAACTTTAGTGTAGGAGGCAGTTCGAACAATTATTTTCACATCAAATCTGTGATAACAAGGAGCAAATCCAAGGTTACGAATTTTTATGGTTGCCTTCAGATTGCTGCTCTTATCAGCTGACAATGAAACATTTACTTCCTCTATGCTGAACCTGTACCCAAGATGAGCTTCAATAAAATCATAAGCCGACTTCTTCTTCCATAAGACACCATCAGATACAGACAGACTTCTTTTCCATTTATCAAGCACTTTCTCATCATATTCACTGTGCAAATAAGAAACTCTCATCTTTTTCAGAGTCTCTAATGCCGGCAGTACATCATTATAAGGACACTCATTGATAACTTCGCCCCCGTTAGGAACATATCTGTTAAGTTTATACTGGAATTCAAGTTCATCGTCTCTTACCCATTTATCACCATATGCTTTGGAATCCAAAGCACTAATACTTCCATAAGTGCCAAAATCTGCATCCGATGCCATAATTCCATCATTGTATAGACAAAACCTGGCTTTTTGAATACCGGTAAAAGCAGTATTGCTGTCAAGTGGCTGATATGTCTGAAATATCATACGCCAGAAACTGGGACAACGCAATGCTATATAGGTTTTTTCACCGGAACATTCATAGAGCTGCTTTGCCAGGCGTGTCATATTCCTCTCACTAAGATAACGGGAACTGTGCATCTCTCCCCAGCTGCCTATAAAAAGTCCCTGCAATATATAAATGGAAGCTGTAAAACTTATAAGAAGAGGTGAAAGCTGATTCATATGCCCAAGAATGACGGCAATATCTTTGGGTTCATTTAAAACTCCTTTTCCTTCAAGATCATAAACAAAACGTACTATCATCTGCTTTTTGTGTTTACTGAAATGCTCAAAAATTCTCTTTATTATGTTTAATGCCTCATCTGATAAAGCTTCTTCATTATAAGGAAGCAAATTTATTTCCACAAGACATAACTGCTGGTTTGTATCCGGATGGACCTTCTCTATAGGAATTCCATCCGGCTGCAGCTGATCACAGCCAGCTATAAACCGATAAATTCTGTACATTCCGCAGTATGGATTATTCAGTGTTTCTGCCTTTTGTGTTCCAGGCAAAGGCATCCACTTAAATTTCTTTTCAACACCTTTTCTCAGCATAAGAAAACCTCTCATGACAATTTCTGTAATCCACTTTTGATCCTTTTTACAACAGTCCAGATACTAAGCGGCATTATCATCATGTATATCATCTGTTTTAACAGACCTGTATGCATACTTACACCTGCTGTCCTTTCATGCATAACAGATGCGGTCTCCTCCACCTTAAAGCCTAATAAGAGCATTTGAATAATCATATTGGCATCCGGGTAGAAATAATCAAAATTTCCATATTTCGAATAATATGTAAATGTTCTCTTATTTAAACCCTGTAATCCTGACGTGGGGTCAGTAATTGTCTTACCGGTTATTTTTTTGATGAGCCAGGAAAACATACCAAGGGAGATTTTCTTGATTCCCGATATCTTAAAGGATTGGCTGCCTTCCACGAAACGGGAGCCAATAACAATATCCGGCAGGCTGCCTTCGGCATCCGGTGTCGTCAGGCATTGATATATGTGGGCAATATTCGAAATATTATGCTGACCATCCGCATCTATTTGTATGACATATTCATAACCGCGGCGAACGGCATATTTATAACCTACCTGCAGGGCGGAACCATAACCAAGATTAAATACGTGAGTAACCACAGAAACACTGTAGGTTTTGGCAATAAATCCGGTCTGGTCTTTGGAGGCGTCATTGACTACCAGGATATCTGCAAAACATCTTATCTCCGGTTTGCAAAGATTATTAAATAAAGCTGCCATATTTGCTTCTTCGTTAAATGCAGGAACAATTATCAATACTTTATTCATCTTCTCTTCTCCTCGTTCATTATCGCAAGCATGAATTCCAGGTCCTCAGGATAATCAAGCTGTTTCTCCAATACATGCTTTGCATATTCTTTCTGTAATTTAGGCTCATTCAGGATTCTCTTAAGTTCACGTACCAGATTCTCTGCACTCAATTCCACCAGAATACCATCATAACCTGATTCAATCTGTTCCCTGTTACCAGTACAATCAGAGGCTACGATTGTCTTTCCCAGTATCTGTGCTTCTTCAATAGCAATACTCTTTCCTTCAAAGCGGGTGGCATGTACATAGATATCCGCCTGCTTCATATATGGGTAAGGATTATCTCTGGCTCCCATCAGGATAAAGTATTCCTCGACACCATACTTCTTAGTCAGCAGCTCCAGATTTCTTCTTTCTGCTCCTTCTCCGATTACATACCAACGTATATTGTATCCATCTTTTCTAAGCTTTGCTACNNGCCAATACTTCAATGGCAATATCATAGCCCTTCTGATAATGGAGCCGGCCAACGGTCACAAATCGTATTCCCTGAAAGCCATCCGTAAAACCGGTTCCTGTAACTGCCTTTTCCCGGATGTTTTCCTGATCTAACAGATTTCGAAATAACCTTACTTTCTTTCTGTACTGGGGATAAACACTGCAAAACTTTTCACCCACTTCATTGGATACAACAAATATATTATCCATCCGGCTATAGCAATCTTTATCCATTAAAGGCGTATAACCAGCTTTCTGATAATCGATATGAATAAACGCTGCCTTATGTTTCGCTTTGACCTTATCGGCCAGGTAATATACCGCAGCACCTTCAATATAAGCCACTGCCAGATCATATTCAACTCCCGAGACTGCCCTGCCGTCTGCCAGAAGCCTCCATAACAGCTTGTCATACTGAAGCTTTCTCCCGGAAGCCTTCTGTTCTCTTATATTTTTTACCATATATCCCATTAACTTAACTCCGGTGAATTTATAAAAAAA
>DJJW01000005.1 GCA_002434335.1 Lachnoclostridium sp. UBA6558
GGAATGGAGATTAATATGAAAAATGGATTTTCCAACAAACAAATCGAAATAATAAGAGAAATCATAGCAGATGAATTACAGGATAAAAATAAAAAGCAGGAGCCAGTGATAAAGTCCGTTGTATATTTACTAATAAGTGTTGCATGCACTATCGGGGTTTTCCTCATGATGCCTAAACTAATTAATAAAGGTGCAAACAAGATTTATAAGAATAATTTTAGAGTAGTGAAATAGATATAACAGAACAATAAGGTTAATTCGTATCACCACCACAAAGGAAGAGGTATAGATGGATGGATATTAATATTTCAGATGTAGCCAGCCAATGTATTAATGAAATTAATAAGAAAATCAAAAATCTTAAAAATCTGAATATTATTGTAGCCGGCAAAACAGGAGTTGGTAAGAGTACATTAATTAATTATATCTTCAGAGAGCAGCTGGCGGAAACAGGAATCGGAAAACCTGTAACGCAGCATATTCAGAGGATAACAAAGAAGGATGTACCTCTAACAATCTATGATACAAAAGGCTTGGAGCTTGGGCGGGATACTCAGAAACAGATTAAATCTGAAATTATTGATAAAATTAAAGAAGGTCTTTATGCCAAAGATGAAAATAAATGCATTCATTGTATCTGGTATTGTATTAATACTGCATCTGACAGAATAGAAGAAGATGAAATTCAATGGATTAAGGAGTTTACAGAAGATAATAAAGATACTCAGGTTCCCATTATCATTGTACTGACTAAATCTTTTTCTAAGGCAAAGGCAAGGGAATTCAAGGATTATATCGACAGCCTTAATTTACACGTATGCGCTATTGTTCCTGTATTGGCATTGGATTATGAAATAGATGAAGATTACACAGCCAGAGCTTATGGAGGAGAGGAGCTTATTGAGATCATGGGGGAGTTGTTAGGGGAGGAATTGATCCCCACTCTTCAGAATGTTCAAAAAGCAGCTATAAAGCAAAAAATTAAATATGCCAGAGGAATTGTTGCCACAACGGTTACTGCTACCTTTGCAGAAGGATTTGCACCGGTTCCGTTTGCCGATGCAGCGCTTTTAATTCCTACTCAGGTTACTATGATCGCTTCTATAACGGTTGCTTTTGGCCTAAAGGTGGACAAAGGAATCATCACATCGTTTATTACTTCAATCTTAGGAACTGCAGGTGCCACAATTGCCGGCAGAACCATTGTATCCAATATCTTTAAACTGCTTCCCGGAGTCGGTACGATAGTAGGTGGTATGATTTCCGGAGGTACGGCCGCTGTTATAACCACAGCTTTGGGTGAAGCATACATCAAACTCATGGAAAAAATGTGCCTTGGTGAAATAAAGTCAGGTGATTTGAGCAGTAAAGAAGCGATAACTGAAATGAAGGATATCTTTAAAAATGAGTTGAAGAAAAAATAGTGAATGAAGGTCCTTTTACATGTATCTAAAAAATTATTTACATGGGCTTAACCGGATTAGGGTATAGTAGTTGAAAGGAAATTACTTTTAACGGAAAGAACATCTCACTTTGCCAGAATAAAGAGGAAAGGTGGAGTAATAACGACTACTTTTAAATTTCAAACAAGAAATATTCTATATACCAAAACTGAAGAAAAGATAATAGATTACATATATCAAAATCTTTCTTCCATTCCTTTTATGAGTATTGATCAACTGTCTGGGAAAATGGAAATCAGTGTTGCCACTTTGTCCCGGTTTGTAAGACATGCGGGTTTTAAGGATTTTAAGGAGCTGAAGGCATCTATTGTAGAACAGACGGATTATGAATCACCTGCAGATAAGATGACTGCTACCCTCACTCAATCTGGAAAGACTGGTGCGGTAGAACTGCTGCGTTATCAGCAATATTGCATTGAAAAGACTTTGGAGCTATTATCTGAAACAGAATTGGAAAAGGCAGTAGAGGCTATTACAACAGCAGATACGGTATACATACATGGTAAAGGCGCAGCAGCTTCTTTGGCAGTACTTCTACATTTCCGTTTAAATAGACTCGGTAAAAAAGTTATTATTCTTTCAACAGGTGGTTCTGAACTTTTTGAAGGACTGATTCATGCAGGCCCTAAAGACCTGATAATTCTCTTTGGGTTTCAGAAACTGCCAAGGGAAGTCAAGGTTATATTGGAACAACGCCAGGAGACAGGGTATAAGACACTTCTTATAAGCAGCAAAGTTTTCGACAGTGAAAGCAGACGAGGGGATATCAATTTATTTGTCTATCGTGGGGAATCTAATGAGTATCATTCCATGGGGGCTCCTATGGCGCTGATGGATGCAATGATTGTTATGACAGCACAAAGATTAGGCCCGACGGCTTTGAATAACCTGGCCTCTTTATATCAGTTGAAGGAAAAATATACAGAAGAAATTCCAAGATAGCCGATCAGAATAAGATATATACAGTGTTGTCTTAATAGGGGTAGTGTACATGCAGCTGGAAGCGCAACACCTTGTTCTCCCTTGTCAGCGCAGATAACAGGCACTGAGATTAAGGTAAATTATGCAAGGCAGTAATAGTTAGAAGAATAACTGTGACATAAAAATATGTTATTTTTTCTTATCCGAGTAGATATATCTCAAAAAAAGTAGAAAAAGCAATTACCTGACAAATTCTCAATCTTTAGAATTTATCAGGAAAATTGCTTTTTTTATTATGTAACGTGCAGATAGAAGTAAGTTGATGTGCTATATTTCACTGTTAAACAATATACAGATATAAGTTTTGGTAAAGTTTTGGTATTATGATACTTTAGCATGTTACTCGTGTTATAAAACTAAAGCATGTTATCGAAGCATGTTACTGGTGTAATGAAATTAAAGCATGTTATCGGAGTTGTTACTGATATAATGAAACTAAAGCATGTTATAGGAAGCACGTTACTGGTGTAATGAAATAAAAGCATGTTATTGGTGCTATGTAACTAAAGAATATTTTTGAAGCATGTTACTGGATTTATGATACTAAGTTATTGCTGCAGCTTGTTACAGATGCTTATTACTGTTGCAGTTATACTACTAATGAGATGTTGCAGATATCAAATATATTACAAATACCAAATTAATTTTTGATATAACATTTCTTGTGTTAAATGACTGTTATATTATTTTTGATGTCAGTAAGACAATATACGCCAGCTTATAATGCATCCTTTAATAATACGGATACATAATCTCCGCTAAGAGCATGTATCTCTTTCAAGGCTCGCTTTAACAAGCCGGCTGCTTTTACCTGAAATGCTGCTTTGGGTGATATCTGGCAGGTATAAGAACCCTCCATCAAACTATCTCTGAGTGCACTTATAGTTATGCATTCCTTTTGAAAATCATTGCAGATACTGCCATATTGAAATGACTGATGGGTGTCACTGCCTGCGACTACCGGAAGACCAAGTGCAGAGGCCAGAGAGTACACCTGAGATTTAGCTGTGTCACAGCTTTCAGCGATGTCCTTTCCGTTTAAATCAAGAAAATGGAACCTGCCAAGCAGCTCCGGTGGCAGCGCGGGAATATTACTGCCGGCACGGTAAGGGTGTGCAGCACCGAATATTACCGGATACTCCTCGACCAGAGACAGAAGGTCTTTAAAGGCGAGAAAGCTTCCTTTCTCCAGATTAGGCAGCAGCCGGGTATGAAGGGAAAGAATATCCTCCATTGTACCGATTACAAGAGTGTGTCCTCCTTCCTGTATATCCACTTCCATACCGGGGAAGATGCGAAGACCGTCACAAAGGTAGGAATCCCCTTCTTTTGGAAAGGTATCTGCAATGTACCGGTATAATTCTTCAAACCCGAAGGTATTAAAATGCTCTGTCAGGCATAAGGCATCAAGACCGGAAAGCTTTGCTTCTGCAAACAGCCAGTGAGTATAATCAGCAGAGAAAGGCAGGTATTTTGCCAGCTTGCCATGGGTATGAAAATCTATCAGCATATAAATCTCCTTTACGATTTAAGATAAGCAGAAGCAATAATGCTGCCTGCCACAAAAAGGGCCGATGCAAGTGTAAAGTAAGCATCTCTGGCAGTGAACCTAAGAGAGGACAGACGTATCTTTCTTACTGCCGGGTTAGTTAGAGAGTGACGATAACCCTTTAATTCCAAAGCTTCTACTGTAGTACGGGAACGTTTGGCCGTATTCAGCATCAGCGGATAAAAGGATAGAATAATTATTTTAACCTGATAGATTAACTTATGTATTTTTCCAATCAGTCCCTTGCCCTTCGGACTCTTTCCCCGTAAACGATAAGAAAGGAGGATGTTTTGAAATTCCTCCATTAGAACAGGGAGAATACGATAGGCAAACGAGATACTAAAGGATAGCTGGCTTGGGAAGCCAAAATAAAGAAGGCCATTTGAAAGTCTGTCAGGATCCAGTCCGGAAAATACCGTTATGGAAGCTAAGGATACCACGGATACTTTTAAGGTAAGTATCAACAAAGGTATTATGGTAGAAGTATTGCCTCCGAAAAACATGGATACCAGCAACAGATATCCAGTTTGTGAGAATACACCCATACAGAATAAAAATAATACCAAAGGGGCGATTCTGGCCAGCTTTGTAGTTACTGTAACAAAAAGGAACAAAAGGAGCAGCATTATTACATTATTGAGAAACCACGGCACAAGACCAAAGAAGAGATACCAGATCAGAAGCGTTCTGGGATCTAATCCTGCGATAAAGGTGTCATCGTTTCCGTAAGCATTCTTTAGGACCTGATTGCGGAGATAATCTATGGTGAATTTATCAACCACGCTGTCTGTTAATTTAGACATGTGAAAGGCTCCTTTCTTTGAGCGCGTCGAATTCATGTGTTTTCTGAAATAATTTTAAGTATGCTATGCAAATTGCAGACATCGCAGCATTCGTATAAACAGCAGGTGCTGAATAAAATGCAATTTATGCCAGGGTAGTACTAGGCGGGAATAAAATAATCTGCGAATTCCTGCACTTGAAAACACTCAATGGGAGGAGAGAGCAGCTGCCCCATCTGGTATATTTCAGGAGGAAGAATACCCACCCTCTCCCGTACTGCAACATCCTGGAATATTTCTTCCCTGGTACCGTCGGCTATGATATTTCCGTCGTATAGCACAATAATACGATTCGCCCATTCTGTTACCAATTGCATGTCATGAGTAGCAATTATGACGGTTTCTACCTGGTTTTCCAGAGTAGTAAGGGTCTGGGTTATCTGCTTGCGGGTCGCAATATCTAAGTTGGCGGTAGGTTCATCCAGCAGCAGTACAGAGGGAGTAAGAGCAACACCAATAGCAAGAGAGGCCCGGCGCATCTGGCCTCCGGAGAGTAATCTTCCGTCTCTGTACGCCAGAATATCTAAATTGAATTGAGCTAAGAGTTCTTTTGTACGTTCTGCATAGTTCTCAAGACCTCTGGCTTTCATAGCATATTCAATATCTCCGCAGATAGTATCTTTAATGAACATTTCCTCCGGATTCTGATATACGAGGGAGATCTTTCTGGAGACTGCTTCCGCAGACAGTTCATTAATTTGCCTGTTTCCAAGTGTTATTGTTCCAGCCAAAGGTTTCAGAAGACCTGCCGCAAGCTTTAGTATGGTAGATTTGCCGGCACCGTTGGAACCGATAAGGGCAATCTTCTCACCTTTCTTAATGGAGCAATTAAAACCCCGCAGTATACTACGGGCCTCCCCCTTTACAGCACGGTAGCTTACGGAAACATTTTGAAAGCGAAGGATTTCATCTCCGGCAGTTCTATCGGATACTGCCACTAGAGTTTTGTCAGCCTTCTTATCCAGGTATCTTGGGAGGACTGAGAATAATTTATAAGCCTCCTCCAGCTGTATCGGAAGCTCAGCCTGTTCGGTGAGAATATTTCTGTCCCGCAGATACTTGGCAGCCTGGGAGACCTGAGGTGGGAAGATACTGCAGCTTTCCAGTTCTTCTACTCTGTTCAGGGCTTCTTTGACAGTTTTCTTCCATAGTACTTGCCCCTCTTGCAGCATAACTACGTTTTTACAGTACTCAGCGATAAAGTCTGTGTGATGCTCAATAACAATAATGGTCTTACCATAGTTCTCATTTAAACTTCTTAAGGTATTATATATTTTCTTTGCATGGTAAGGATCCAACTGGGCAATGGGTTCATCAAGGATTAGGATATCAGGACTAAGGGAAATAGTGCCTGATAGTGCCAATAGATGCTTAAGTCCACCGGAGAGCTGCCAGATGTAATCACCAGCCCTGCCCTCAAGTCCGGTCATTTCAAGTGCTTTTCTACCTCTTACCTCATAATCCGGCATAGCGTAGTTCAGACAAGCAAAGGAAGCATCATCAAGTACGGTGGGGCGGACGATCTGATTCTCAAAATCCTGGTATACGTATCCGATCTTCATTGCCAGTTCACTGATTCCGGAATGGAGCGTATTAAGTCCGCATACCTCAACTTCACCGGAATAATCTCCATCAAAGAAATGAGGAATCAGGCCATTTAAGGCTTTGCATAAGGTTGATTTTCCGCTTCCGTTTCCGCCCATAACAGCGAGGAAATCCCCCCTGTTAATCTCCAGATTAATGTCCTTAAGACTGGGAGTTTGCTGTCCCGGATAGGTAAAGCTCAAATCTTTTATTTTAATCATTGGTTATTCTCCCTGGGGTTTTCCTTCTGGTATTGTTTTTAATTACGGCTATTATAACTATTAGTGCAACTGCGGCAGCTATGATTCCGGCAGCAAAGGCGGGGGCGGTTTCTGCCCAGTCAGCTTCCCAGTCTACAAGGCTCAGGCCGCTCTCAGACAGGAATTCAAAGCCAATAGCAGCTCCAAAGCCTATGAGACAGACGATAATAGTCTTGGGTGTAAAGAGACTTTCATATTCTTTGTAGGTGTCTTTGTTTCTGGGACGTAAACCCATAAGCGGTTCGATTTTACCGTATAATCTGGGTACCAGATAGAGAGCAGGCAACAGGCAGAACAGGATACCTGAAAAGAGAATATCGTTTAGGAAGGAAAAGCCTTCAGTAAAATATACACTTTGAGGTAAGCCTGCCACGGCTTCAAAATCTTCTACTGCAAACTGTACTTTTAAAATATCAACAACTGTTCCCATGGCCTGTTGGAGAATCACCCCTGTCATTGCAGCGAGTCCAACCATTTTACGGTTGGAGGGATCCTTAACCATTCTGCCGGCTATGTATATTCCTATTGTAACGGTTAGGAACTTTTCCAGTTCACCAAGTCCGCCAAACTGACCCAGCATGATTTCACTGAAAACGAGTTCCCCGGTTGCTGCACCTAAGGCAGCAGAAAGAGGATTAAGAAGCATAGCCAGAGCAAGGGGGATAAACAGAAAATATTCCACCGATAATTCTACGATTCCGATCTGGAATTTTGGTATCAGCTCCGTGAAAAGGGTTGCTAAGCCATAAAGGGACATTGAGAGCACGAATACCATCATTTTTTGTGTATGGGATACATTGCCTTTCTGATAAGTTGACATTAGGATACCTCCGCNNTAGATTTGTACTGTCACGAGTACTTCATACAGGATTTTAGCGAAAGTTTGTAAGGGTTAAAAGCATTATATTGTAAAATGTAAGTTAATTTTCATTATTGATAAAAATGTAAATTAACATATCATTATTGCGATGTTTTTTTCTGCAAGGGTGAATTATTTACATGCTGAAAGAGTTTAATCAACATAATATCGTTTGCTTTTATTAACCTCCTGTTAATTTTTTATACTTTTATTTAATAAGCATTCAATTGCAGAAATACATGCCAATGGATAAAATGTAGTTGTAGAGCAAGTTACCTTTATATTAAGTTAGGAGATGAATAAAAATGCCAATAAATACTGTTATCAGGGAAAACAGAAAAGCGCACGGACTAACGCAGGAGCAAATGGCAGAATATTTGGGTGTATCAACACCAGCAGTAAACAAGTGGGAAAAAGGCGTTTCTTATCCCGATATTTCGCTACTGCCTGCTTTGGCACGGCTGCTTGAAATTGATTTGAACACCTTACTATGCTTTGAGGAAGGCCTTACAGAACAGGAAATCAATCAATTTAGCAATAAAGTTATTGATACAATTCGCAAGAAGGACTATGAAAGTGGCTTCTCTTTAGCCATGGAGAAGGTAAGAGAATATCCGAATTGCCATAAACTACTTCATACAACTGCCATGCTTTTGGAGGGAGCACTTATTATGTATGGAGCCAATGCCGATAACAAAGAAGCTTATGAAAATCAAATAACTGCTTTGTTTGAGCGTGTTGCGGGAAGCAGTGAGGAGCAGGTGAGAAACAGTGCTGTTTATATGCTGGTATCTAGGTATATGGGGCAGGGAGAGTATGAAAAAGCGCAGGAAATGCTGGACTTATTACCTGAAAATGCTGGCCTTGATAAAATGCTGCTTCAGGCCAATCTATCCAAACATCAGGATAAATTAGAGGAAGCGGCAGAAATTCTGGAACGTAAGTTGCTTATGGATGCCATTGAAATTCATGGAATTATAATAAATCTGGCAGACGTTGCGTTAAAGGTAGAAAACCTTAAAACTGCAGATTATCTGGCGGAGCTTTCTGTAAGGGTCAGCGATATGTTTGACCTGTGGGGTATTAATGCTTTTCTGCTACCACTGGAGGTGGCTCTTGCCAAAAAGAATGTGAATGAAAGCCTTTCGCTGATAAAATCAGCCTTATCTGCTGCCAGCTCTCCCTGGAAAGTAAGCGATTCTGTATTATACAATCATATCCCTGTAAAGGAAGAGACACAGGAAAATTACAGTAAACAGCTTATTCACGCTTTTCTGTCTGAGATGGAAAGCAGCCCTAAATATGATTTTCTTCACGAGACGGTTGAGTTTCAACACTTAATAGAACGAAATAAAGGGAAATCTAACTAATTTAAAATATATAATTTTATTTAATAATGGAAAGTGTACTTGACATTATGGCTCATTGGAGCTATGATATATATGTAAAGTATGCTTTCCATTTTGCTTTAAAGGAGTGAAAGAGTGAAGAATCGGTTAGAAGAGATAAGAAAGAAACAAGGGATAAGGCAGGAAGAGCTTGCAGAAGCTCTGGAGGTATCCAGACAGACAATAGGATCTTTGGAGAACGGACGTTATAATCCATCCATTTTACTGGCTTTTAAAATTGCCCGATATTTTAAAATGACCATTGAAGATATTTTTATCTATGAGGAGGAGCCAAATGAGAGTTAAAGTTAATATTCTAATGATAGTAGTTAGTATCGGACTTATTCTGGGAGGAGCTTTGGTTATAAATTATGATAACAGAAATATAGCTGGACTCTGTATTGGACTTGGCTCCGGCCTTGCCAGTATAAATATAGTCCATATCCTTCTTAAGCGGATGATCAGGAAACATCCGGAGTATAAACGGCAGAGTGAAATTAATGCAAAAGATGAGCGCTCCATTGCAATAACGAACAAGGCAAAAGCAATGGCTTATGATAAGATGATATACATTATGATAGGGGTTCCCTTTGTTATGATTTTCTTGAATTCGCCTTTATGGATGATATTAACGGTTATCGCTTTCTATTTATTTGGATACGGTTTACATCTCTATTATTTTGTGAAGTATAATAAAATCATGTAATTTTGCTGCTGCATGGCGAAAATGGTTGACAAAAGCACAGGATTTAATATAATTTATATCATATTTATATCTTACAAAAGTAATTGCTTAAAGCTGGTGATGTAGAATAAAATAATATGACTGGCTGACTGTACAAACAGAGGTTAAGATTAAGCTTACAGCTTAAGCTACCTCTGTTTTTTAATACTCATCGATCAGGGAGTAGGGTAATTCTCAGCAGTGCAATAAGTTATAAGAAAGGGTATCAAACCCGGAAAAGAGGTTAAAATGAGCGATAATTTTAGTTGTACAGCCTGTGGCGTATTTAATTGTGCAAGTCAAAACGGAACATATCCCGGTAAATGTCTGACTACCAGTGAAGAAAATGAAGAAATACTGGAGGAATGTCTGGAGATATATAACAAGGACCCGGAGATACATAAAATAGCTGTAGCGGCAGCCCAGGTGGAAGGGCAGTATTATGGACAACTTACCAGAGTTGAGGAAATCATAGTATTTGCCAAGAAAATAAAGGCTAAAAAAATAGGGATTGCCTCCTGCATGGGACTTATCCAGGAGAGTAAGATATTTGAAAANNCAAATGGATTTGAGCCCTACGGAGTCATTTGTAAAGTAGGTGCAAAAGACAAATCAGTACTTGGTGTGAGAGAAGAGGATAAGGTACGTCCCGGACAACATGAGTCTGCCTGTAATCCTATTATGCAGGCAAAGTTATTGAATAGAGAAAATACGGACTTAAATGTTATCTGTGGTCTCTGTGTCGGACATGATTCTATGTTCATCAAGTATTCTGACGCACCTGTTACTTATCTTGTGGTAAAAGATCGTGTCCTGGCTCATAACCCTGTAGGAGCCCTTTATACAAATGGTTCTTATTATAAGAGAATTCTTCAGGGAGTCAGTTTCAGGGAGGAGGATAAAGAACGTTAGATCAATAATAAGGAATGAATACCCCTTTAATTTACTGATAAGTATAGGAATGGCAAGTCCGGCTGTCCTGCTAAAAGGGCAGCCGTAGTTGCTCATAATCCATCTTCTTTTTTAGTCTGCAGGGTTTTTTGAGTAATAATTCTTCGGTTCTGTCAGGAGCAGTTAACCAAGGTATTAGCTCCTCACGTTCCAGAATTAAAGGCATACGGTCGTGTACTTCAATCATAGACTCATTAGCCGGTGAAGTTAGAATAATGAACCGGTCCTTATCCTGAAAGGAGTTATAAAAGCCTGCGATAAATAAAACCTTGGAGTCTTCACGGTAAAAGGAAGCTTTTTCTCTGGAAGCGTTCCATTCATAAAAGCCGGCAGCAGGTATGATACACCGCCGGTTTATGATGCTGTCCCGGAAGGATTTTTTGGAAAGGGCAGTCTCACTTCTGGCATTGATAATCAGTTCTTTCCCCTGAAAGCCTGGAAATCCCCAGTGCTTTTCCTCCGGATGCATAGCCTTACCGGAAGCCGTGAGAACCAATGCCGGTTCAGAGGGACGGACATCCCTTCTCCCTGTCTTTTCATTCAGCTTTTTATCAATTGCTTCTACCAGTCTCTCTATTTCTTTGGCAGTATCATCATCTATATAATATCTTCCACACATAAGTACCTCCCTTTTTAAGAATACGAAATTAGTTAAACTTTTCTCTAGTATACCCTCAGGAATCACAATTCAGTTATTCAATTTAATATTTGCTGTTATCAGGTTACAGGCTTTTCAATCTTAACTATGAAGTTTAAAGCCTGTGATAGCATTAATCTGGTAAATTTAAGCGAAAGCTTCTTAAAGTAAGAGTGCCTCAAATCATACTGTTATGGTACTACAAGAAATGCCGTATTTCAATAAAGGACAACAACATTCTGTCAGCACTTAAAAGTAAATATATTGAAATAAAAGCAGATGACTGGTTTTAAACACACAACCGGCAGCAGTTTATTTTTCTGAAGGATAGTATGGTTAGCGTCCTAATTTACTTAATTAGAAACCTCTATCCATAAATCACATATAATGAAACAAAACTGTTCGAGGGCAGCAATGATTATTCATGTGGTAGAAGCTGGGGAGACTATTCTCTCCATAGCAGATTATTATGGCGTATCTGCGAAGAAATTAAAAATATATAATAACTTGACGGCTGAGGACTCACTGGTAATAGGCGAAGCCCTTATTATTCTTATTCCCGATATTACCTATACCGTGAAAGAAGGAGATACCTTATTACAGATCGCCGAGGCCTATGGAACCACCGTAATAGAGCTACTTCGGTATAATCCGGAATTATCGGATAGCCAGTCACTTTATTCAGGAGATGAAATTGTTATCAGCTTTCGCGGGGAAAAAGGACATACAATTGCGACAAATGGTTTTGCATATCCCTTTATTGATACAAAGACCTTACAAATGACCTTACCTTATCTGACTTATCTCACTGTATATAGCTATACAGTTTCTGCTTCAGGCGATTTAAACAATTTGGCAGATGAAGACATTGTTAAACTTGCAAAAGCATATGGAACAGAGCCGTTAATGATGATTATTCCAGCTTCTAATAACAATGAAGAAGCGATGGAGGTGGTCAACTCCATAATATCGGATGTAACAGTCGAAGACAGGTTTATCAGTCAGATACTACTTACCCTGGAAACCAAGGGATACAGCGGGGTGAGCTTTCATACACCTTATATCCACCCCAGATACCGTGAAAATTATCGCAGACATGCTACGAAAATGCTGAATAGTATTACAGCAGCAGGTTATAAAGTCATGGATACCTTTGAAAATCCTATTTTCGGTTTCGATTACAAATTTATGACGGAAGGTTTGTCAGGAATTACATTGATTGTATACGAATTCGGATATTCTGACAGATTGTCACTTGGAACTCTTTGTACGGAAAACTATCGTAGGATTATAGCGGACTTTACCAAAATGGTACCCTCAGATATGGTTTCTTTTGGTTTGCCGGTTCAAGGCTATATCTATCAACTGCCCTTTCTCCCTGGTATCTCTCAAGGCAGGGCTATCAGCTATAGAGCAGCCCTTGAGCTTGCAGCACAAAATAATGCTCAGATTCTTTATGACCCTCTCACCAATTCCGTATCTTTTTATTTCTACTCAGGAGATGAATACCTTGTGCGCTTCTGGGATGCAAGAAGCTACGATGTATTTCTAAAACTGGTGCCGGAGTTTAATTTATATGGTATCGGTATCTGGAATATCATGCAAGNNATGCAATGGTTCCCGCAGCTATGGTTGAGTGCAGCTGCCCAGTATTCCATAATATAGGTCCTTCGTTAGAATTTCACAGATTTCCTGTCCCTTTCTGAACTTTAAGGTACCTTAAACTTAAGAGACAAGCAGGGCTATTATAATAATGCTTGTGTCGTGCAGGGCAGCGAAAACAATGCAAGGACTACACAAATGAGCGCTGGTACTACTCGGCGTAAAATTCGTTAAAGTCATCAGCCCTATTTACACTTATACTCTCTTGTAAGTTTCGAAATTTTTTATCTCCTCATAGAACATTTTTAGACTATTTTCATACAATAAATTAGTTGCATTTAAAATAGTTAAAACATTCTAAAAAAGTGAGGTTGATATAAATGAAAAAGCTTACTGATATTTCCGTAGGAACACATACCACAGTTTGTGAATTAAGAGCATCTGACCTGCTAAGAGAGAGAATGCTGGCATTAGGACTGACCAAAGGAGCCAGAGTAGAGGTCATCCGCAAAGGACCATCCGGAGACCCTACTGTATATGGCATCAGGGGAGCTATGATAGCCTTAAGAAAAGAAGAAGCTTCTCTTATATCAGTAACGGATTAAATTAAATTCATATAAAGGAGGCTATAATGGGGTTGACCTATCAATCCACACAAAGCAATGCAATGACGGATTTATACCGTATCGACAAAGAAGAAGGGCAGTTTATCATTGCATTGGCAGGGAATCCGAATACCGGAAAGAGTACTGTTTTTAACGCCATAACCGGACTTCATCAGCATACAGGCAACTGGCCGGGTAAGACGGTAGTAAATGCCAGAGGTGAATTCAGACAGGAAGGAAAAGAGAACATATTGGTGGATTTACCGGGCACTTACTCACTCTTTGCCTCCTCGGTAGAAGAAGAGGTGGCCAGAGACTTTATATGTTTTGGTAATGCCGATGCTGT
This sequence comes from Lachnoclostridium sp. UBA6558, assembly GCA_002434335.1. Lineage (GTDB taxonomy): Bacteria > Bacillota > Clostridia > Lachnospirales > Lachnospiraceae > Anaerocolumna. The sequence goes on from DJJW01000005.1 coordinate 13,792, forward strand.
CATTGTTGTTGCTGATGCCACCTGTCTTGAGCGAAGCTTAAATCTTGTATTTCAGGTAATGGAACTGACCACTAAAGTGGTATTGTGCATCAATCTTATTGACGAAGCAAAGAAGAGGCATATTAAAATTGATGCAAAAGGAATTGAGAAAGACCTTGGCGTACCGGTAGTGTTATGTGCTGCCAGAAGCGGAATCGGAGTGGATAATTTAAAGGAGGCGGCAGTCAAGGTTGCAGCAGGAGAAATAATTCCAAAGCCGGTGCCGGTAAAATACGATGATAAAGTAGAAGAGCTCATCAAGATACTGCTACCGGACCTTAGGGATACGCCAGCAGATGTTTCCGTAAGGTGGATGGCACTTAGAATGCTGGATGGAGACGAAAAACTTTTAAGCGCCATGTCAGCTCATATGGGAGAGCTTGCATTGGAAGACAATCGGTCTCTTTCCGAAATACAAGAAGAACTGCCGGATAAAGAGACCTTAAGAGACGGAATCTCTGAGGCAATCTATCGACGGATAGAGGACCTGAAAGCAAAATACATTCAGGAGGACAGAGAAGTTAATGCAAGAGATAAGAAAATTGACAATATTATTACATCTAAACGGTTTGGATTACCTATTATGTTACTAGCCCTGGCGCTTGTATTCTGGATTACGGTTACAGGTGCCAATATACCATCTTCACTGCTGGCGGATTTTTTATTTTTTATTGAAGATAAACTTACAGAGTTATTTACTTACCTGAATGCGCCTGTCTGGCTTCATGGGGTATTGATACTGGGGCTTTACAGGACCTTAGCCTGGGTTGTTTCTGTTATGCTTCCGCCTATGGCCATATTCTTTCCACTCTTTACAATATTGGAGGACTTGGGCTTCCTGCCCAGAGTAGCCTTTAATATGGATCATCTCTTTAAGAAAGCCTGTGCCCATGGTAAACAATGTCTTACCATGATTATGGGTTTTGGCTGTAATGCGGCAGGAATTGTATCCTGCCGTATTATCGAGTCACCAAGAGAGAGAATGATTGCAATCCTTACCAATAATTTTGTACCCTGTAACGGCAGATTTCCTACCCTTATCGCCATATCCAGTGTCTTTTTGGTGGCACTGGGAGGAAATACCTTTGGTATCATGCCGGCACTTGCGGTAACTTCTATGATTGTTATTGGTATCGTTGTTACTCTTCTTGTTTCCTACCTCTTATCAAAGACTGTGTTAAAAGGTATTCCCTCTACTTTCACCCTTGAACTTCCTCCCTATAGAGTACCAAAGATCGGAAGGGTATTATACACCTCAATGATTGATCGTTCAGTATTCGTACTTAAAAGAGCTGTAGTAGTAGCCGCGCCTGCCGGCGCCTTTATCTGGATACTGGCAAATGTTTATGTTGGTGATATTAGTATCCTGGGTCATATGGTGAACTTCTTTGACCCCTTTGGGCGGTTTATCGGACTTGATGGGTATATATTAATGGCATTTCTTCTTGGACTGCCGGCTAACGAGATTGTTCTGCCCATTCTTTTAATGGCCTACTTGTCCACCGGGTCTATGGCTGAGTATGACAGCCTGGAGTCCCTTCGTAATATTTTAGTCGGTCACGGCTGGACTTATCTTACGGCACTGAACACCATGCTGTTTAGTCTGCTTCACTGGCCTTGTGCTACTACTCTTATAACGATTCGAAAAGAGACCGGCAGTATAAAGTGGACCATTGTTTCAGCGTTACTGCCAACCATAATTGCAATTGCAGTATGTTTCTGTACAACAGTGGTATATGGTCTCGTGGGGAAAATATTCTAAATAACTTCAAAAGCTAATCCATTAATAGTCTTGGTCCTGTGGTATATAGTTTCAATAAGTATAAATAAAGCTCCTGGCATTTTCTTCTACCTGAAAAGGTTTCGTTAATCGCCGGGAGCTTTTATCTACTACTTTAGCCCTGCCATGGTCCAAAGCAATGGTTTTCCACAGATATGGTTTTATTCCACTCGTGATTATCACATTTGGGGCATATAGCCAGCATAAAGTTCCTCCGTTTCAAGGGGGTATTTAAATAAAGCATTGGATGCTGCTATGTGAGTGAGACAGTCAGTACAAGACAATAAGTTGCATTAACACCTTAGGAAAGTGTCAGAGCTCTTTGTCTGGATGCCTCGTAAAACATAACCGTTGCAGCGCATCCAACATTAAAGGAAGTGGCATAAGAGGACGCTGCCATGGGTATGGTTGTCAGAATATCACAACTATCCTTAAAAGTCCTGCTTAATCCATCTGCTTCATTTCCAAGCATAAAAAGCACCGGCCCGGACAAATTCAAGTCGTAGATAGGGTATTCTTTATGTGCAGTGGTACCAATGGTCTGGAGAGTCGGATACTGTTTCTTCAGTTTAGCCATGAAATCCAGAACCTTCTGAGTCTCAGGAACCCTTACTACCTGCATGTTAAAGAATGAGCCCATTGTTGATACTATGACATCCGGATCGTATAGATCTACGGCATGTCCGGTCAGGATAAGGCATTCAACCCCTAAAGCATCACAGGAACGAATAATGGTTCCGAGATTTCCTTTGTTGGAGGGTCTGTCAAACAAGGATATCATTGGATTTTTTGACAGGGTTATGGTATTTAGGTCATCTTCTCTCATTCCGGCAACAACCATAATTTCAGAAGTATCTTCTTTTCCGCTTAAATCCCTTAAAAGGATTTCCGGCAGCTCATAGTTGATTTCCGTAGAAGTGCTGTTAATTACCCCCTTTGCCCAATCAGACAGGTTTCTTTCATTGGAATAAAGAAAGGATTTTATATTCCATCCTTTTGCTATGGCTTGGTTTATATTACGAACTCCTTCAATAAGAAATTCCTGGTATTTATAACGTTTATTACGGTTGTTTCTAAGAACCTCGAATTTTTGGTAGGAAGCATTTTTTGTATGGATTTTTTCAACTTTCATGTTTGGTATACCTCTTTAATACGTATTTGTTATATGGATAACCTGTAAGCATATAAAACAATATACCATATATTCCATAAGCGTGTATATTGTAATAATATATATTTTTTCAGTACAAACCCCACTTCACACTTCTTTATGATTCTTCATAGGTATTCAATCGATATTGGTTTCGAACCCGATCCTTAATCTGCGCTAGAAAGGGAGCCGGACCAAGGACCTTTACCACCGGACCAAAGCTTAATACCCGGACAAGCAATTCCGTTTCATCCTGGCCGTCGTAATAGATTCGACATACATAACAATCACGCTCTTCATCATACTCCGTCTGCTTTTCCCAGGAGGCAAATTGTAACATACAACGCTCCAGACCGTTTCGTTCCTTTGAGATTTCCAAAACAATGGGTTCCTTGTTTTTGGTTTCTCTGAAGAATTTATACAGGGGAAAAGGCATTGGAATTTTCATAGCAGAAGGTTCCGTTAAAGCATTAGACGTGGCTTCAGGCAAGTTTTTAGCTGAGTTTACAACCTGATGCTTAGAATAGCTCTCAGCAGAGGTTTCAGCAGAAAGCTCTACGGTAAGGATTCGCGCAAGATTTAACGTAATTTTTTTAACAGCTCCCCCTCTTTGACAGGCTACACCTAAGAGCCTGAACTTATCATCCCGGGAGGAGTAGTTTAATTTATAGGGAATAACTAACCGCTTGGTTCGGTTCTGCTTACCGCTTTCATATAGAATAGATAAGGGAGTCTGATTTCCACATGCCTTTAAGATTATCCGGAAGTTGTCAATATACCGCTTTTCCTCGTAAGAGTCTCCATCAGCAGCAGAATCATAAAAATGAAAATCGGATGGAAGAAACAGGGGAGGAACTTCTTTTAATGCGTCTGACAGGGAGGCTGATTCTTCTGGGTTAATAAATAAATGTATTCGTTTATCTGAAAGGAGAGCCTTTAACCAGGCTTTTTCCAGACCAGTCATGGGGCGCGTCAGATCCTTGGAAAGAAGCTTGGAATAATATTTGCCGTCAGTTCTCTGTTCCATGAGATTCCACTCACCGGAGAAGAGTTTTGGCAGCAGATGAAAGGCGCTGTCATAGAAACCATCGGTCTGGACCATGGACTCAATTTCAGCCCGGGTAAGTCCTCCCTCAGCCTGTTCCAATATTCTTTTGACTACCGTAAAGTAGCAGCCGTAAACTTCTGAGAATAAATGGTTATTAATCTTCATACATTTCCTTCATCCTTTTAATATCTTTGTAAAAACGGTTAATCACTATCTGATTGGTACCTTCCAGCTGGATAATTCTGCCCATAAATGTCTTGATCCAGGGCGACATATCGTTAGAATCAAAGACTTCCTTGGTGTACAGATAAATATTTTTCTCAAGTCGTATCAGTTCTCCACCCTGACCTTCCCGGATTAAACGCTCCAGGATAAAGCCTTCCGTCTTTTCGTTTACAGAGAGCTTCATACAAACGATTTCTTTTCGATTCTGGCCGCCGAAACTCACTCCAAAAACACGGTCAAGGTTATTTTCAAGGTCTGCCTGATGTTGCCCGGCTGTTTCACAAAAGCCTTTTAACGATACTTCTTTCATATGATCCAGCCGGTAATTGAAGAAACGTTTCTCCCTTGTCTTATACAGACAAAGGTAACGTCTTCCGGTGGCAGCACTGACAAAGATCTTTACCGGAATTCCATCAAAGGTGGAAACACTGGTACCCGATTCATTTATATTAACAAATTCTATAGCACACCTGTTTCTGATGGCTGAAAGGATGTCAAGTAAGATTCCGTCCTCCAGGGTATGAGCAGCATAATAATGCTTAAAGGTAAAACGGTCATTCTCCATCTTCTGATTATCCATAATAAAACTCCCGACTTCACCAAAAGCAGCACTTCCCTGAAAGAATTTCACTGCCTCCCCTAAACCGGGAGCACTCTGGAGTAACTGGTGAAAGGTATTATCAGACAGACTGTAAAATAGAGACTTTTTCTGCTTTTCTGCTCTTATGATGCCCAGTTCTACATATTCATTGCATTTGTTTCGGACGGTCTGGGCATCAAAGACCTGTCCGCTTCTGGTACAGAGAAGGTCGGTGAGGCTGTCAATGGAAAGCTTGGAAGTACTGTCCAGAAGGTCCAGCAGATAGAAGTGGAGCATAATATCGTTGCCGGTAAAGGTCTTTGATTTCCAGGCAGCATAAAGGGGGTTAACAGGAATCCTTGCACAGTCCATGGAGATGAACAGGTTCTTGCCGGTCTTTGTATACTCCCACTTCATATAATCACCCAGATAGCTCTCAATACGGCGTTTCTCATTATCATAAGTGCGGGTGGATTTTCTCGTAAAATCACTTCGTGATTTAAAGCCATAAATATAAAAGTCCCGCATATAATCCCGTATTTTATCAAAATTACGTATGAGTTCCTGAAATTCTCCCATAGTATTCATCACTTTCGCAAACTTTTTTAAATGATTCCATTGGAAACATATGCTAATATCATAGCATAGCAAGCAAACAGAAACAACGAAAAGAATGAAAGGAGTGATTGTATGTTTGTAATTGCAAATAAAGAAACTGACCACCCGATTAAAATATGGCTTGACGGAGAAAAGAGCATAGAAGAAACCTGTTTAAAGCAGGCCTACAATCTGTCCCGACTACCTTTTCTTCACCAGTGGGTGGCATTAATGCCCGATACCCATGCAGGAATGGGAATGCCCATTGGTGGAGTTATAGCTGCAAAAGACGTAATTGTACCCAATGCAGTGGGTGTGGATATAGGCTGTGGAATGGCCTTTGTAGGAACCAATATTCTTGTAGAAGAAATAAAAGATATCAAGACCGGCAGTGGTTCGCTGATACAGGCAATCATCAGTGATATTTTAAGGAATGTCCCTGTTGGCTTCAATCATCATAAACATCCTCAGCCCTGCAATACCCTGGAAAGAGCCTTTGAAGAGCTTGAGAAATATGAGGGGAATCCAGAATTACTGGGACAGTTAGAGGCCGGATACTTTCAGGTGGGAACCCTTGGCGGAGGTAACCATTTTATTGAATTACAGGAAGATGAAGAAGGATATCTTGGTATTATGATTCATTCCGGAAGCCGTAATTTCGGCAAGCAGGTATGTGATGCCTTTCATCAAACCGCCAGAGAATTAAACAGTAAATGGCAGAGCAGCGTACCGGATGAATACCGGCTGGCCTTTCTCCCGGTAGATACGAAAGAAGGGAAGCAGTATATCAATTGGATGAACCTGGCGCTTAATTTTGCAGAAGAGAACAGACTGCGTATGATGTTAGCGGTAAAAGCAATCTTGGATAAATGGGTGGGAAAATACACAAGCCTTACCTTAGAATACAATATGGAAATCAATTGTCACCACAACTATGCGTCTTTGGAGCAGCACTATGGAAAAGAAGTCTGGGTGCACCGCAAGGGTGCCACCAGAGCAAGAGAAGGTGAGTTGGCAGTAATACCCGGTGCCATGGGTTCTTACAGCTATGTAGTGGAGGGCCTTGGAAATGAGATGAGCTTTCATTCCTCTTCCCATGGTGCAGGCAGAAGATATTCCAGAAAAGGTGCCATGGAGAATTTTACAGCAGAAGAGGTTATGGTGGACCTGCAGAAGCAGGGAGTAGTATTAGGAAAGCATAACAAAAAGGATGTTGCCGAAGAAAGCCGGTTCGCTTATAAGGATATCGATGAAGTTATGGAGAATCAGAAAGATTTGGTTAAACCGGTAAAACGACTGAAGACGGTCGGTGTGGTTAAGGGATAAGGAATCCTGACCTAAGAATAGTAACTGATACTGGCAGTGTCATATCTGCAAGCAGATACGGCATGTTAGTGGTTATGAAATAATGAGTATTTAATTCATGGTATTTTGGCGCAGGCCATAATATAGATTGTCTGCTTTAGCGCAGGATTTATAATCCTCGCGGCGCAGCGGTTATGCCGTACTGTGTTCCGGGCAGGCAGGATTTAGACAATTGCGGTGGTTCGATTCCACCCTTCGCAAGAAGTAGCTCAGAGGTAGAGCATTGTCCGAGCGGTAGTGTCGGAGGTTCGATTCCTCCACTCGGGAGAGTTAGCTCAGAGGTAGAGCATACCATCAAATTCATGGGTTCGAATCCCATACCTTTTAAAGGTTAGCCAAGTGGTTAAGGCACAGACTTAGGGAGTCTGCTTTTAAGGCAAGGTCAACGACCTGTGGTTCAATTCCACTCTTACACCCGTGAAGTGTAACCAAACCCGAAGGCGTGTAAATACCCGGCGTTGCAGCTATTTGCAGCGCAGCAGAGCTTAGGCCTGCAGCAGGTGGATACCGTAATAGTAAGCTTATCCCATGTTCATGGATTCTGTGAAAGCCGGATAAGACCTAGGATTACTTAAACCTTGCTCCCCTTAAAGTAATGTGGGTATTTACGCAAATTCAGGATACGGAAGAATTTATAGAACAAGAAAATAAAAAGTTATAATTAAATAGTAAAGCTGAATTCTACAGGAAGCTTTCGAAAAGTAAAAAAGCACATAAAATTTATGGAATCATTACATAGGGAGGGTGGTAAAGAAATATTTTCACCGGGTCCTATAGCTTGTTACATAGAAACGACGTAGTTATTTGCCGCTCCTGCGGCAGAAGGTGAGGGAATTATGAAGATAATCATCAAAGAAAATGAAAGGGGGTTCCTGTTTAAGAACGGTACCTTCCGCCGTATGCTTAGCCCTGGTATACACAGGATATATCCGGTAGTAGGTGAAACCTGCTTTCAGACAAATGTCCATAGACAGGTAAACATGAAGGAGGTCGACATCCAGGTATTATTAAGAGATAAGACCTTTGCAGACAGCGTAACAAAGATTGAAGTTCCGGATCTAAACATAGCACTTCATTATGAGGACGGCAGATTAATAGAAGCATTAAGGGCAGGTACCTTTTATTTCTGGAACGTGTTCCATCAGCATACCTTCCAGTTAATCGATACAAGTTCGCCGGAGGTAGCTTTGCCCAGAGTAATGATGTCTATTGTACCGGCAAGCTTATANNCAGAGGGAGAAACCGGCTTGCTCTTTTACGATGGTAAATTCAAGGAGCAGCTTTCACCCGGTGTCTATTATTTCTGGAATTCCTCTATCAGGGTATCCTGCCAAACCGTGGATATGCGTTCTCAGCAGATGGATGTCAACAGCCAGGAGATACTAACGGCTGATAAAGTAACCCTGCGGCTGAACTTTGTCTGTACTTATAGGATTACAGATGCAGTAAAGATTAATAACTCCCTGAAGGATTATAAAACACAGATTTATGTAACCACCCAGCTGGTGCTTCGAGAATATGTGGGTCGTTTGAAATTCGATGAGTTACTGGAACAGAAGGACTGTATTGCCGGTATCGTGCTCGAGAAGCTTAAGGAGAAGCAGGAGAGCCTTTATATAGAGTTTAGTGACGCAGGCCTTAAAGATATTATCCTGCCCGGTGAGATAAGGGATATCATGAATACGGTCCTCATTGCGGAAAAGAATGCTCAGGCAAGCGTTATTTTAAGAAGGGAGGAAGTAGCCTCTACCAGAAGCTTACTAAACACAGCTAAACTGATGGAGGAGAATACGACTCTTTATAAGCTGAAAGAGCTGGAATACTTAGAGAAGATTTGTGATAAAGTAGGAAATATCTCTGTTGGCAACGGCAATCTCCTGGGGCAGTTAAGTGATTTACTGTATATTAATCCCGCTTCAGCCAGGTCATAAGTACAAAAGCCTGTCGTACTTACCTCCCTAAGGGTCTAAGACCATATGGAGAGGTGAGTGCGATAGACGATAGAACAATCATTAGCGTTCATGCTGGGTAGCCTGGTATTGCCTGTAATCATTTAACAACTCTGGCCTGCTTTGAAAGAAGTCCAGCAAATCCTGAATTCCGCAAAGTATTTCTTCGTTCAATGTATGCTCGATCTTTTCCGTCTCATCCAATAAACCGTCTTTAATATCCAGAAATCTTAAGAACTCCTCCACCAGATTATGGCGCAGTAAAAGAGCTTTTCCTCTGGCTTTACCGGAAGGTTCAAGCGTAATAACTCCATATTTTTCATATTTTATAAAATGCATTTCCGAAAGCTTCTTAACCATACTGGTAACAGAAGGGGGCTGTACATTTAATGCCTGAGCCAGATCACCGGCTCTGGTATATCCGCTATCCTTTGCCAGACGGTATATCATTTCTAAATAATCTTCCGCTGAAGGGGAGAGATCTTCATGCTCATTTCGAAAGTATTCTCGGAAAGTGTAAAATTCTTGGTCTGACATGATAGTAGTATCCTTAGAGCTATTTGTTCATTATATGTTTAGAACAGACCAGTAAGAAGTAAATTGGCTGGATAAATTCTTCTAAAGTATACAAATACAACTCATTATGATATACGTTGTTAATTTAATCTAACTTATTATTGTATCAATAGACTAAGGAGCTGCGGATAGGAAGAATAGCTGCATCGTACGTTTCATAACGGATTCCCGGATATAAGTATGAAGTGTGCGGCCATATAACATAGTAATAAAAAAATAATCCAAAACGTGATAAGACAACTCCAAACTAATAATATAAAACTATCTTGAAATACGGTAAACAAGAGAGTTTAAGTGCGTTTTATCATCCTTTTGAGTTCTGCCAAGAAGCAGACCTATAGATTGACAGTAAAAATAAATCATGCTAAGATTACCAACGAGTTAGAACTATCTAACATAAAACTGGCAGTGCGTGTCAGGTATATTTTGTAATAATTGAAGGATATTATTTCGGATTTTTCCCATTGGAAGCGGGTTCAGAGGAACTTCCGGAGAGTATTAAGAAATAGAAGAAGAAAGGATTGCAACAATGGAACATTCCCTCACAAAGCAGCAGCGTAAAGGTTCTGCAAATTTTGCGCTGATTATGCTGGTAGGGTTAGGATTACTGGTATTCATGACGGCGTCGTCGATTTCCTTCGGCGCTGCCAATATGCGATTAGCCACCGCATGGGAAGCGGTTTTCCGTTTTGACCCTAATATAACCGAACATCAGATAATTCGAACCCTGCGATTCCCAAGAACAGTAGCAGATATCATAGTTGGCTGCAGCCTTGCCATCTGTGGTGCTTTAATGCAAGGTACTACCAGAAATCCGTTAGCCGATTCGGGGCTTATGGGTATCAGCAGTGGTGCTACTTTTGCTATGGCTTTATGTATGGCTTTTCTGCCCAGCAGAACTTACGGGCAGGTTATGCTATTTGCCTGCCTGGGAGCAACTGTAGCTACCAGTATGACATATTTTATCGCATCATTTGGAAGAAGGGGAATGACACCTCAGCGACTGGTCCTTGCAGGTATCTCCATATCCATGCTTTTTGGTGCTTTTAGTCAGTACATATCTATTCGATACAAATTGGGACAAGCTCTTGCTTATTGGACTGCTGGAGGTACAGCAGGCGCCAAATGGGGAGAACTGGCAGTGGTTGCACCATTTTTTGTTGTAGCTGTACTGGCCTCCCTTGCATTGTCGCCCTCTGTTACGGTGTTGAGTCTGGGGGAGGATGTGGCAATGGGACTTGGTCTTAAGACCCGGCTCGTAAAGGGAATATCAACCATAATCGTACTGGTGCTGACAGGCCTTTCTGTTATTGTAGTAGGTCCGGTAGGCTTTGTAGGACTGATTACGCCCCACATTGTCCGTTATATGATAGGTGTAGACTACCGTTATATTATACCTGCCTCCGGATTATACGGAGCTTTGCTGACTGTATTTGCAGACCTTGCCGGAAGGCTTATAAACAAACCTTATGAAACGCCTATCAGTGTTATCTTTGCAGTGGTAGGGGTGCCTTACTTCCTCTTTCTTGCCAGAAAGCAAAGGAGGGAATTTGAATGAGAAAACGACAACGGTTTAGCATAAAGCACGGAATCAACGTGATCCTGATTATGCTTGTTCTGATGCTTATCATAGCAGTTATCAGTATTAACTCCGGTAAGATGAATCTGTCACCTATGGAAGTCCTTAATGTAATACTTGGTAAAGGAACGGATAGGGAGAATCTTATCGTATTTGAATTCCGGCTGCCAAGAATAATTCTTGCCGTACTGGTAGGAATTGGTATGGGAATTTCGGGCTGTATCATGCAGAGCTTATTACGAAATGATATGGCAAGTCCCGGTACTTTAGGTATCAGCTCCGGTTCCGGACTTTTTGTGCTGGTATTTGTAGTTTTTATTGCCTCAAAAGGAACTTATTCAGCCATAACACTGCCTTTACTGGCCTTCATCGGCGGTTTGACGGCAGCAGCTCTGATATACCTGCTGTCTTACCGTAAAGGGAAGGACATCTCCCCTACAGGGCTGATTCTGACAGGTGTAGCACTCTCCAGCGGTTACGGTGCTGTGACGACACTTCTTACCCTGAAGTTAGACCAGAACCAGATGGACTTTATTCAGCGCTGGAGTGCGGGAAGTCTGTGGGGAGATGACTGGAAGTATCTTGCCATTCTTGGACCCTGGACCCTGCTCCTTTGCATCTATGTGTTCTACAAATCCAGAATGCTCAATACCCTCCATCTTGGCAACCAGACAGCAACGGGACTTGGCCTTGCGGTGAAAGCAGAGTTTCTCGGCTTGTCCATCGCAGCGGTGGCACTTTCCTCGGGAAGTGTTTCTCTGGGCGGTAACTTTTTCTTTGTGGGAATGATAAGTCCCCATATGGCCAGAAAACTGGTAGGACCCAATCATAAGCTTTTGCTGCCGGCGTCCTGCTTCTCAGGAGCTATTATTGTACTTTTGGCGGACACCATAACCCGGACCATAAGCCTGGGTACGGATGTTCCAACAGGTATCGTAATTACGGTTCTAAGTACACCGTATTTCTTATATCTGCTGGCTAAAGCAAACTAAGTTCTGAAATGATTATCAGATAGTATTGGTTAGTTTCAGTAATAATTAAAGAGACTTTATGGAGCGCCGGAACTCTTTTAACAACGGAACAGAAAAGCTCCGACTAATGTTTGGATTTCAGGAAAGAGGATTATATGAACAGTATTTCGACAGAAAAATTAGATATAGCCTATGATGATGCCCTTATCGTAAAGGCACTGGATATGAACATTCCACACGGAAAGATTACCTCCATTATTGGACCTAACGGCTGCGGTAAATCCACTGTATTAAAAGCAGTAGGACGTATCCTGAAGCCGAAAACCGGCCTGGTATATTTAAGCGGAGATGATATCCGCAAATTATCAACAAAAGAAATCGCTAAGAAGATGGCAATACTGCCCCAGACCCCTACAGCTCCAAGCGGTCTTACAGTAAGTGAACTGGTGGCTTACGGACGGTTTCCCCATCAGAAGGGGTTTGGTAAGCTGATGCCGGAGGACAAAAAAATCATTCAGTGGGCCCTTAGAGTAACAAAGCTTACAGAGTTTGAACATAGAGAAGTGGATACTCTGTCCGGCGGTCAGCGCCAGAGAGTATGGATTGCCATGGCTCTTGCACAGCAGACGGATCTAATATTGTTAGATGAGCCTACTACTTATCTGGATCTGGCTCACCAGATGGAGGTATTAAAGCTGTTGTATGATTTAAACCGCAGACAGGGCTGCACCATTGCAATGGTGCTTCACGATCTGAATCTTGCAGCGCGTTTTTCCGATTATATCATTGCAATTCGAGCAGGTAAGATCATTAAGCACGGCTCACCGGAGGAGGTAATGACACAGGAAGTGTTAAAAGAAGCTTTTTCCATTGATGCTGAGATTGTACATGAACCAAGGACCGGCAAACCCGTTTGCCTTACCTATGACCTTTTAAACAAAGAAGAAACCGGGGAATTGGAGGTGGCAGGACTATGAAGACCTCTTTTCGAATCTTGAAAGAGGCCAGAAACTACTGGCTCTATTTAATCATCGCATTTATATCACTGGTAATCTCTACGGTTGCCGGATTTTATACACCTTGGGCGCTTAGAGAACTGACCAGTCTTGCTACGGACGGCAGCAGTAATTTTGCCGCAGAGGCGCTTCGTATCGGACTCTTCCTTTTAGCAGCCACAGCGCTGCAGGCAGCAGGAAGCTCTGCTTCGGGTTATCTGAACCATTATGCAGCACTTCATTATGTAGCGGACCTGCGTACAGGGCTCTATAGGAAGCTGCAGCATATGAGCCTTCGTTATTTTCACAAAAGCCGAACCGGTGATCTGACCGGAAGAGTGGTAAATGACGCTATGGATGCAGAAGTCCTGTTAGCCCATGTTATACCGGATTTTGTGGTAAATATCCTGACCTTTATCGGCGTAGGTGCACTGCTCTTTACCATCAACTGGCAGCTGGCGTTAATGAGTCTTGTAACCATCCCTATACTTTTGGGAATTACTGTCTGGCAGAGCCATCATGTTACACCGGTTTGGAAAGAGAATTCCAGAATAAGGGGAGAGCTTTCCGGAACGGTGCAGGATAACTTATCAGGTATTAAGGAAATTCAGATCTTCAATCAGCAAAAGCATGAGGAAGAGAAGGTGTCCGGGCTTTCAATTAAGCATAGTATGGCATATCTTAAGGCCAGCTTTTTCTTTGAGACCACATACCCTCTTCTGGCTTTTATAACCGCACTGGGAACCGTTATTGTGGTTGTTTATGGAGGTCATCTGCTGGGGAAAGGCGAAATTGCAATCGCTGATATTGTTGGTATTGTTATGTACCTTTCTATGTTCTACGGTCCGGTAAAAAGCTTCTCCGGTCTTGTGGAGCGTGCCGGTGAAGCCGGAGCCGGATGCCGCAGAGTGTTTGAGGTCATTGATGAAGTTCCTGATGTTAAGGAAAAGAAAAATTCTGCTGTGCTTCCCCGGGTAAAAGGAGATATTCAATTAAAGGATCTGTCCTTCTCCTACAATGAGGAGATTCCTGTGCTTCAAAAAACCAGTCTGAATATCAGTGCAGGGCAGACAGTGGCATTAGTTGGAACCACCGGTGTTGGTAAAAGTACGATTGCTAATCTCATTAATCGATTTTATGATCCTCAGGCTGGTGCAGTCGTTATTGACGGTGTGGATATAAGGGATGTAACACTTTCAAGCCTTCGTGATAATATCTCCATGGTATTGCAGGATACCTTCCTATTCAACGGTACAGTATATGAGAACATTGTTTATGGATGGAAAGAAGCCACCAGAGAGGATGTAATGGCGGCTGCGAAAGCTGCAAATGCCCATGACTTTATTGAGAAAATGGAAGAGGGTTATGACACAGTAATCGGAGAACGTGGTGTACGCTTATCCGGCGGACAGAAGCAGCGTCTCTCCATTGCAAGAGCCATTTTGCGTAATTCACCTATTCTGATATTGGATGAAGCAACTTCTGCACTTGATACCAAGACAGAGCAGGAAATCCAGACAGCACTGGATGAGATATCAAGGGAGCGGACCACGTTGGTTATAGCCCACCGACTTTCCACAATTCGCCATGCGGACCTTATTGTTGTACTGGAGGGTACAGGCATTGCGGAACTTGGTACCCATGATGAGCTTATGGCTTGCAGGGGTATTTATTCCAGACTTCATGAAGCGCAGGCTTCATAAAAAAGCTTAAGGCTGCTATCATATAATTTTAATAAAGAAGTAATATCATATAATCTTAATAAAGAAGTAATATAGTGCTTACAAGATGATAAAATAATTAGACAACAAGTGCTGATATATGAAGCGTAAGTAGATAACAGAAAAGCAAGGATAAAAATAAATTTAACGAAATAATACAGCAATATAAAAAGGTGGTTTTACCCTGGCAATATGGTAAAACTACCTTATTTTATTCCATGTTCGATCTTATTTAACAACTACCTAATATTATAATTCTTTTAAACAACTATCCGCTAAAGAAAATAACTCTTAAGATTAACGAAATATTTTATAATTTGTTTAGAATCCCATAATTGACAGAAATGCACCATAAAGGGTAATATGACAATCAGATGCAGATGATTTGAGTAATAAAGTAATGCAATGATGGAAATACAAAATTTATAGGCAGAGCAATTTACAATGAAATTTTAGTAATATAATTTTACTAGTGTAATTCATAATAAGGTAGCTTTAAGCATGTAATTATGAAATAGATAACCTGTAAAAAGAATGATTCCAAAACCACGGAGGACATGTATGGGTAAGATAATCGGTATTGATTTAGGTACAACAAACAGCTGTGTAGCAGTTATAGAAGGAGGAAAACCGGTAGTTATCAATAACGGTGAAGGTCAGAGAACGACACCTTCGGTGGTGGCTTTTTCAAAGACCGGCGAAAGGCTGGTAGGCGATATGGCTAAGCGCCAGGCTGTTACCAATGGAGATAGAACCATAGCTTCCATTAAGCGTCAGATGGGCACGGATTACAAGGTTAATATTGACGGTAAGAAATACACACCCCAGGAAATTTCTGCCATGATTCTCGGCAAACTGAAAAAAGATGCCGAAAGTTATCTGGGAGAGCCCGTTACAGAGGCAGTTATTACAGTTCCGGCTTATTTTAACGATGCACAAAGGCAAGCCACCAAAGATGCAGGAAGAATAGCGGGGTTAAATGTACTGCGCATTATAAATGAGCCTACGGCTGCGGCATTGGCTTACGGTCTGGATAACGAAGGAGCACAGAAAATCATGGTATATGATCTGGGCGGCGGAACCTTTGACGTATCTGTAATCGAAATAGGCGGAGGAGTTATTGAGGTTCTGTCAACCTCAGGCGATAACCGGTTGGGCGGAGACGATTTTGATGAACGAGTAACCGACTATTTGGTACAGGAGTTTAAAAAAGCAGAGAAGCTTGATCTGTCAAAAGATAAGGTTGCTTTAGGACGTCTGAGGGAAGCGGCAGAAAAGGCGAAGAAAGAGCTGTCAGCAGCCACCAGTACCAATATAAATCTTCCTTTCATTAGTACGGATAAATCTGGTCCCAAACATATGGACATAAACCTGACCCGTGCAAAGTTTGATGAGCTTACCCATGATCTTGTAGAAAGAACTGCTGTACCCGTTCAGAATGCTCTAAATGATGCCGGATTAAAACCCGCTGATTTACACAAAGTGTTGCTGGTAGGCGGTTCTACCAGAATTCCTGCGGTACAGAATAAAGTTAGGCAGTTAACGGGAATGGAGTCAAGTAAGAACCTAAATCCCGATGAATGCGTGGCTTTAGGCGCCTCAATTCAAGGAGGAAAGCTGGCAGGAGAAGCAGGCTTGTCAGAGATTCTTTTGTTAGATGTTACACCTTTATCCTTATCTATTGAGACCATGGGAGGAGTGGCGACAAGACTTATTGAGAGGAACTCTACCATTCCCACCAAATACAGCCAGGTATTCACGACAGCCGGTAACTTTCAGACTTCCGTGGACATTAAGGTACTTCAGGGAGAGCGGCAGTTTGCCAAAGATAATAAGCTTATTGGTAATTTTAAGCTGAATGGTATTAAGCGAGCCATGCGTGGGGTTCCCCAGATAGAGGTTACTTTTGATATAGATGCCAACGGAATCTTAAAGGTTTCCGCAAGAGATATGGATACAGGCAAGGAGCAGCATATTGTTATTACTGCCAGTACCAACCTCTCAGAAGATGAAATCGAAAGAGCCATACGAGAGGCAGCACAATATGAGTCCGGTGATGATGAGAGAAGGCAGGCTGTGAATATCAGAAATGAAGCAGAAAATCTCATCCTTCAGGCAGAGTCTGCCCTTGCCTCCAGAAAGAAGGAACTGGACAAGGGGAAAAAGAAGGAGATGAAAGAAAGTCTTGCAGAATTAAAGAAAACTGTTGGAAAGACAAAACTCAGTACCATTACCAAAGAAGAAGCAGACAGAATTGAGGCGGCAAAGGAACGTTTGGAATATACTGCTGCACAGATTCTGTAAGTATGGAAATAATTCAATAAAATAGCCTGAAAGATGCTTAAATACTTTTGTTCTGGTTACGAATGGCGAAAATAGAGCTGCATTCTGAGTTCCAGGAAGCATTTTCCGGGCAGCTTGATAAAAATCCGTTTAATATGAGGATGATGCTTTCCTATAAATTAAATCGTATAGAAATGGAATTACTACGACAGAAAGTCTTATTGTAAAAATAAAAAAGGAGGAAAAATGAAATCCTCCTTTTACCCAATTCTTAAAATAAACAACTGCACCCGTAAATATAAGTATAAGAACTAAATTAGAAGCCAGAAGATTACTTCATAACTTCCTGATACAAATCTAAGGCATGGCCTGTCTTAAGGGGTTCGCCCTCGGTTAAACGGAAGCTTCTCTCTCCCGCTTCCTCTCTGTCTGCTCTTAAAAAGACGTTTTCACTATGCTTCTTACTATAAAGGCTATGACTGAACTCATAATTATGTGTAACGAAGAGACAGGTGATACCGCTGTCTCCTATACCGTTAAGGAGCTCCTTTGCCAGATAGGCTGCATCGTAATCGGTAGTTGTTGCAAAAGTCTCATTTAATAAGAGCAGGCTGTCAGGGGTTATCCGGTTAATAATGTCGTGAAGCTTTAACAATTCCTGTTCCAAGAGTCCGTGTTTTAAGCCGGAATCTTCCTCCTCTGGAAAGTGGGTGAAGATACTCTGATAAATATTGCAGACATACTGGCGGGCAGGAGTAAAATAACCGCTTTGGGCCAGGAGCTGTGCTGTGCCGAAGCTTCTGAGAAAGGTAGTCTTACCGCCTTGATTTACTCCCGTGATGATATAATTACTGACACCTTCATAGGAAATACTGTTGGCTACTGCAGAATGGTCCGTTATTACCAGAAACAGGTCGGACAGTTCAGAGACCTTTAAGACCTTAGAGTTTTCTGAAAATTCAGGAAAGCAAATCTTAATCCCACGTTCCGTCAGGAATTTATATAGATTCAGAGCACCACAGTAAAAGCCGAATTGAAACTTCAGCTGCTCTAACAGGTGTTTCACAGTATAGTTAAAATCACTTATTGTTTTTAGAATCCAGGTAAGACTTGCATCAATGATTTCCCGCACTTCGTTTTCGATGGTGGTATTCTCGATTTTAATTTCATGGTATTTATCTGACTTAAGAACGAAGGACAACAACCCTTTCTTTTCTTCGGAGGAGTTTTCGTTATCAAGAATGCGAAGCAGTGACATGTCGGACATTTTAAGGCCCTTACCAAAATGGGCACCTACAGAGACGGCATCGGTTTTCTTTAAGACTGATAAGGAATGGAGGAATGCTTGCACCTCCTTAAGAAAGTTATCCGTGTAATAGGCGGTATATTCACGACAGAAGGAAAGAAGCATTTCCGCAGTAAAATTGTTTTCGTTTCTTAGCCTGCCGCTGATATTTTCCAGATAAGTAAGAGCTGCTAAAGCTGTCTCAACCTGAGTCAGAATCTTCTTGGGCACCGGTATGATGTAATTATACTTTAATTTCGTAGAATCCTCGTAGGTCTGTATCTTATCTAAAGCCTGACAAGCCCAGTGGTAAATCTCATAAAATAACTCAGAATGTTTGATTGCATCTTTTAAAACGGAGTGGCGTTTTAGGAGTTCTGTTTTCTGAGTGGCAGGCATCATCAACTGTTTACTGCTTATTTTACGTAATTCCTCATCACCATCTGAAATAATATCTAAAAGCAGATCCAGCTT
Organism: Lachnoclostridium sp. UBA6558; assembly: GCA_002434335.1. Taxonomy (GTDB): domain Bacteria; phylum Bacillota; class Clostridia; order Lachnospirales; family Lachnospiraceae; genus Anaerocolumna. The sequence goes on from DJJW01000005.1 coordinate 32,409, forward strand.
CAAATCCCGCAGGAGAAGCTTACTGTCTGTCTTAAGCCTCTGGGCAGTATTATCTGTAGTTATAAGTTTAATCTCCATTGGCTATACGCTCCTTTATTTGTGTTCCTGACAGGCAGTATTTTAAGGCGATATCAATTGCTCTGGCACTAAGTGCTGCTTCCCCCGGACGAATTCGATAGGTTCTTTGATAGCCATCTTCTTCTCTGGCAGCAGCTATTAAGCTTATCATATCTTCCCGCAGCTTTGCCAGTTCCGGAACATGAGTTACACAAAGTACGGTACCGGCTTTTGCAAAGATTTTCGGAAGCAGCAGACTGGTCAGGTCAAAAGCATCCGCTGCGGTTGTAGAAGAAAACATTTCGTTAAGAAGGTAGAGACCGTTGATAGGTGCTTTATCAAGTATTTCTTTTAAGTGGTGCAATTCCTCCTGTAGTTTACCGTTGCTTACCAGGTGATTTTCCTCCACGGTAAAATGAGTATGAATACCGCTAAAGTGTGGCAGCAGAGCCTTTGTGGCAATTACCGGCATACCAAGCATTGCAAGATATGTGGTCTGCCCCACACTTCTTGCGTAAGTCGTCTTACCGCCCTGATTTACTCCTGTTATGAAAGCACCTTTATTACCCTCCGCTAAGAGTAAGTCATTCACAGCAACCTCCCTGTGTTTTCCTGCTGCCAGGGCAAGATCGATATCACATATTCCTTCAAGGTGAAGGCTCCTGGCTTCCGTAAATTCCGGATAAGTTAATAGAAAGCCTTTCTCCCGCAGTTTGGCAGCAAGCATATGCCCGGATAGATAGACTTCGGTCTCTTTGTAAAGCCTTTGCAGAATATTATTTGTCAGAGGTCTGTCAGAAGCGGTGAATTCCAGATATTCTTTGCGAAGCTTTGGATACTCTTTCTCCACCAGTGATATCAGTTTACTTTCAAAAGGATTTAATCCCGGCTGATTAAAAAGCCGGATGGAATTACGGCTGTGCTCCTGAATACGGAACACCTTCTCAAGGTTGCTGCCGAAATCTTCAGTAGCTCCTGTATTCTCATGAAAATATACTTTAACAATATTACCTGCCATCGTTAGGGTGAAATGAATATTTTCCAGTTTTTCCTTTAAACGGATGGCTTCCATATAGAAATCAGAATAACCGTCTCTGTTCAGGAAAGCGGTAAGATGAGAGAGCAGGGAAAGAAAAGCCTGGGATTGAACCTGTTCCTTTAAAACATCATATAACCTGCTGGCAGACTGATAATGCAGTATGGCAGCATCAATATAATACTTGCTTTGTTGAAGCTGGGAATCTGACTTGCGTCGGTATTCAAGTAATCGCTCTGCTTCTGTAAAGTCATTTCGAAAAGCAGTAAGACTCTGTAAGACCAAAGGATTGTCAAGGTCTTTATAGATTTCCTGCCGATAAGTGATTTCAGAGAGATTTTCCGGAAAACTAAAGTAATAATGCTTTAATTCTTCTGCAAGGTATTGCTCATTATCTGGAAGAAATACTGCCTCCAGATTCAGATCCTGGAAAAAGCAGGGCAGATTTCTGCCGGCTTCTGATACTTCCTCTGATACAACCATTCTGGCACCTACAAAGTAAGTCTTCTTTTCAAGCTTTTGCTTTGTACGGTAATATACTTGATTTTCATACTGTTTTTTTGCTGAATATTCCTGTTCCCGGTTCTCGTAAAACAAACTAAAATACGTCATAGCTTCACCTCCTGAAAGAAGTGTAAACTATGACGTATGTGTAGGGTCAATCTAAATTTTACAGGTAGCAGTCCTTTTTAGGACGGTCGACACAGGTGCGTTTATCAGGGATTACTTCATAACCATAGAATATCTGAGAAGTCATGTTCCAGCTTGTCGTTTTCAAGGCAATAGATCCTGGAAAGGTTGTAAGCCTCTTCTTTGACACCTGGCTTTTCCGGCTCAGCCTCAAGGTGTGACAGCATGTTATAGATGTTTTCGTTATTATAGGCAAGAATCTGAATACGACGGTCATTCTCTGACTTCTTCTCCTGGAGTTTTTTTATAACAGCTTCTTTAGAATAGCTGTCTGCTTTTAAATCCTTGATATCAGCCAGGGAAAAACCCAGTTTTTTAAAGCTGATTATGGTATTCAGTTCTTTCATCTGCTCCGAATCGTAATAACGGTAGCCGTTAGAAGAATCGACCTGTGCCGGCGCCAGCAGACCAAGCCGGTCATAGAGATGCAGTGCACGGACGGAAACATCACTAAAATCAGCAAATTCCTTTATTTTCAACAACATACCGGTCCCCCTATCATTCTATTCATTATTCTATTCCGGAAAATTTCGTAAGTATATTCTTATAGTAATACATTCCGGAGAGCTTTTCAATACCATATAGATATCATAGGATGAGATTAAAAACACTGTTTTGCCTTCGGCTTTAATACTGTTGAAAGTGTGATGCAGTACATGTTATACTGAAGCCATATTATTGGGGAATAGGAGATTCTATATGACTTTAAAGGAACTTTGCATTGGTATCAATATGCCAGAGGAAGTAACGGAAACCGTTCTAAGGATTGATAGAGAACAGGATTATTCTGCATTAAGGGCAGCTTCTGATAAGTTANNTCCTTGAAGAATTAAAGAATGCTTTGGGTAAAGATGATAAGGGTTTAAAAATGCTGACATTGCAGCTGGTAACCGGACTTAATACCTATAAGCTCTATGAACAGAAAGGGATTAGTCAGAAAATATTCTTTGATACCTTTCAATGCTTTTCCAGATTCGTTAGGGAGCATCTGGCCAGCTATCATACTTATGGCTTTGACAGGGAATGGTGGACACCCAGACAGATATCCATGGAGGAGTTCCGCCTGGGAGAACTGGAATTTGAAATGGAGAGCTGGAAGGGTGAGCGAGTAATCAGTGTGCACATACCTTCTGATGCCAGGATAACCAGAGAAAATTGTCTGAATTCTTATGAACAGGCGCTGAAATTCTTTGCTAAATACTATCCGGATATAAAGTACCGTTATTTTATCTGTGATTCCTGGATGCTTTCACCGGCATTAAAGGAGGTATTACCTTCGGAATCCAGAATTCTTCAGTTTCAGGCGGATTATACCATTGAGGAGTGGAACAAGGAAGATACCTCTTATTTGGAATGGGTGTTTAAGAATTTAAAGTTACCTTTTGAGGAATTGCCGGAAGAGACATCTTTACAGAGAAATATTAAGAGGTTTATAAAAGAAGGGGGCTTTATAGGAAGCGCTTTTGGATATATGGAAAAAACCAGGATTTCGTAAATTTACAATTTATAAGGACAAACCCGCAGAACCGTACCGAAATAGGGTTCTGCGGGTTCACTTCTGTTTGCTCACGGATGCACCTTACTTGTTCCAAGCCTTGTTCTGTTGTAATTATTAACGATTATATAATACTTTTTCCAATACACTATAATTGTCAGGAACCATACCCGCACCATTAAAGGATACGATTGTACCGTCTTCAAACTCTGCACCTAGGTGCCACCAGCTTGCCATCCCGGATTCACTGTCATCTGAATACATATAATCCCATTTCCAGATTTCTGCTTCTTCCAGAGCCTTGATTATTTCATTTTTTTGCTCCTCTTTTAATACAGTTTCTTTATCAGCTTTTCGTATGTCACTATATAGATTAGCCGTATTGTAGGAATCATAAATCAGTTCCTTATCAAAATCTATTACAAAAGAGGTCCCTCCGGTGTCTTGCTGGTCCGATACAGTCAAATATCGTATCGTTGCCATATCTGGAAACTCTCCTGAGAATTTCTCTGCATTGATCAAGTAGGAAAAGTCATATTTTTCTTCCGTCTTTTCTTTTACCATTTGCTCTTGTAATCTTTTTAAATCAATGGTTATATAGGATAAATTTTTTAAATTTTGTTTTACCTGCAGGAAATATTCCTCTGTCAATTGAAAATATGAAATTAATTCCTCCAGGTCATATTTTTGGACATCTTCTTCTGTAAGTTGAAATGTCTCAAGAATGAAAGCTTTTGTTGCCAGCGGTTTCTTATCTGCTTCATCCTGTGAATTTTGTATACTTTCCACGTTTTCTTCTCCTTTCGTTTTTTCTGTTGCACAACCGGTCAGAATCAACCCTATAATAGCTGCGAACATAATAATTTTTTTAATATACATGGCTTTTTCACCTCCCCTTTGATTCTATCAATTGCTCATTCATAAGCTGCATGGCAGTTGGGAAATAAGCTTCTAATTCCCGTATTGACTCTTCATTTGATGTCATATACCTCGAAAAGACTTCTGCCCATAATTCCTTTGCCTGACTTCCGGTATATTTATTATTTGCCTTTAAATTATTCCAATATGTGGAGCCATCTTTTTTGCTGTTATCGTGTTGATAAGTACCGTTTAGTTTGTTGTCAGTGAAGCCCCCGTATACATCCGAAATCCCACAATAAATAGTGGCATTTGTACCAGACATGGAAAATTTATTTTTATACTCCTGGGTTACGGCATCGTATATTTCATGCTGTACCAATTTTTTGTCATACCCTGAAAAGTTGTAGGTCATTATACTTTTTACGATTTCATCTGCATCAATCCCCAAACCCTCATATCCTTTGTCCTCTATGTATTCTAATATACTGTTCTTTATATTAGCTTTGACATCCTTTTCAGCTGCCTGTAAAACTGTGGGGCCGTCAGCATTCACGGTTGTGAAATTATAATTTTTCGTGATAAACAAAAATTTATCATCATCTAAGGACAAATCATCGATAGCATGGCCTACTTCATGAAAGAAAGTAACATAAGCACCTCTGGGATCATACCTTCCATCGTTATTTTTATTATAAGGGTCTTTCTGATAAAAACGAACATATAATTTTTTGCTTTGTCGGTTATAATGCTGTGCCATTTCTTTTCCGCTGCTGTTATTTTCGTGATAATTATAATCACCTATTTTCAGATCCTTGGCATATTTAAAAAACAAAGAACGATAAGGTTCCTGAGCCGTATAAGCAATAAATTTAATATTCCGGATGTCTTCCTGATATTTACTGTTTTTATCCTTAGCCAGGCCAGAAAGTAAATTGTTCATGTTTTTTGCATCCTTTGGTTTCATATACTCATAATATTCAATTACCAGCCCTATATCTTCCTTAAAATTCTTTATGTCATATGCCCCATCATTTCTCATATAAGGGGTAACATCACCGTCATAATACCGGCTGACTGCATCAATCAGACCAGCCTTTAAATCATCGGACACCTCATCTTTATCAAGTTTTCCTGCTTTTTTTAAAAAGTCGGCTTTTAGATCAGGGTCAATCATTATGGTTGCCATTGCTGTCTTTAATTTATACTCCGTGCCGCCCAGGGTGCAGGTAATATCATTTGGATTTAAAGCATAAACATCCGTCAAGGTTTTCATAACACCATAGTTAAATACATCGTCTATAAGATTCTCTGCGTCCAGATGAATGTTCTTGCAGAAATCACCAAGTTTTTCTCTAGAAGCTTCCAAGGCTTCAATTTTAGAATCCAAAACGCTGATATACAGAGGCGAAATACCGTCTAAAGAGCTATTAGAAATCTTCCTTGCTGCCTCAACTGCCAATTTATAAGCACTGAAAGAAGCAGCAGTTATTTCTTTGGCCTCATAGGAATTCCAGGCATTTTCATGAAAAAGCCATTCTTCATAGTCGGATATGAAATCTTTGTTCATTTGCTACCTCCTTTTCCGTTGTTAAAGAAGTTTTTACCTATAAAACTATCCATCATGAAAGTTATCTCTTTTACCATAGTGGTGTAATCCGACAGCTGCCCATAGCATAACTGCAGTATGTCAAGATGCTGGTTTAAGACAGTAAAATAATCATTTAAACCAGCGGATGCTCTTCCACTATAATTATATTGCATAATACTTTTCATTTTTTCAGACTCTTTAAGAATCTCCTTCACACAAGCTGCACACTTGCCAAATTCAAGCGCAATTTCCTCCATTGATGTTTCACGAACAGATATTTTGGTTGTAGATAACTGCATTAAACCACCTCCAGTCTTTTATGAAGCATATCAACTAACGTATTTCTGTCTCTTTCATACAGTATAGTATTCTTACAATCATAACAATATTTTTTACCGGCAGACTCAAAAAATAACTCCTTTGTATTGTATCCCTTCATATTTTTCTCTTTGAAGGAGCGAATCTCCGTACTTAAGGTAAAACTGGTTTTTGCATTGATTTCATATTTTTGCAGCAAGCTTTCAGGGCTGATCTGGAAATCAGTATGACTGGCATTGCCTTTCCCATCTAACAGCAAAAATTCAGGGAAGGCTTTTGTTAGGGTCTCTAAATTATTCTTGATGTTTATAACAGAAAACCAATAGTTTCCACTCGTGTCTGATCTTAACAGAATGCCTAGTGTATCATTCACAAAACCAATTGTCATATTAAGTATTCTAACATATTTTTTGGCTTCCTTAAATTGTTTTATTCTATTTATTACCAAAACTCCTTGAGCGGTTAATGTTTTATAGTCTTTCAAGAGACCGTTTTCGATTAAAGCATCTTTGATTACTTCCACTGCCATTTCAGTCATTTTTTTATTAGAGAATGGGTCTATAGAATGAATATCTTCACCGTCAATAACGGTGTTTAATACATAGAATTCATAATAATTCATTGCATGCCTCCTATAATGATTTTACCGCATTGGAATTAGTGGTAAAATTATTCACATTCTTCAGTAGTTCCTGCTCCTTCTGATTCATCTCATACAATATTTCTTTTATCTTTTTCTTATATTCAATTGTTAAATTCAACATGGTTTCACACTTGTCACGGGTGTTCCCCTGCCAGTCCTTACCTTCTAATTTTTTGATTAAATTTGCTTCCAGAGTATTGAGTTCCTTAAATTTATCCTCAATCCTAGTTATACAAGCCTGATAATCGGCAGGCACATTTTTCAGTATTTTTATTTCAGACATACTACAGCACCTCCCTATCTTCTTCCCACTCTCTTGTGTAGATTTTACTGCTCCACTCTGCTTTCTTACTGCTGCATTGTGATATTGCCAGTTCTAGGTCTTGTGCAAAATTATTAATGCTTGTAACTATGTGCTGGCAATTATTAAAATAATCAGTCTGTTTTATCTCGTAACGCCGGATATAATCACCGGATAGTCCTCCCATATAGCTGACTTTCTTATCTAACCTATTCTTATAAGTATTTATATCTGACAGGTTATTTGTTATCTTTCTTCGAATGTCTGTGAGTGAATGTTCCATATTTTTATAAGCTTCCACTTTGGCTGCCGCATAATGATTATATTTTGTTACCCAAGGCATACCCTTCCCTCCCTATAATTTATATTGAAGTATTCTCAGTTTTCCAGTAGCTTAGATAAAGCTACTGAGCAAGTTAGGTTCTGCTGTAATAGCAGTTATCACTGGTTTTCGATTCTCTCTTAGAAAATTTTCTAATAAGTTAATCTCATTACATATAATATGACAGAAAACTTTTGTTTTCCGGTGCGTTATTAAATGTTATCCGCTCCGGTTTAAGGATGGAAATATTCCACCCGTTGCAAAGAAATATATCAATGAGATAGATAAAACATTGATTTTTACGGTTTTTATTAAAAGTCATACTGTATTAAAATTCAATGTCATGGTAACCCTAATAAAATCAATACAAATCAGGAGTGTTACGGGAACAATTTAAATTCAGAGGCTAAATTGAAAGGAAGGTATGAAGGGTGAAGGCATTAACGTATAACGGCATCAGGGATGTACAGTTAAAACAGGTAGAGGATCCTAAATTAATAAAATCAGACGACATTATTGTTAAGATTACCTCTACAGCAATATGTGGCTCGGATCTGCATCTGATACATGGAATGATACCGAAAATGCCCACGGGATTTATCCTGGGTCATGAGGCAATGGGAATCGTAGAGGAAGCAGGAAACGATATAAAGCAGCTGAAAAAAGGAGACAGGGTTATAGTGCCCTTTCCCATAGCCTGTGGTCATTGCTGGTATTGTGAGCATGATTTATGGAGCCAATGTGACAATTCCAATGAACATGGAGAAACCGGAGCACTGTTTGGCTATAGTGAACTCTTTGGCGGTTATTGNNGAGTACCTTAGAGTACCATATGGAAATGTGGGGCCCAAAAAAGTCCCGGAAGAACTTACCGATGAACAGGTACTGTTTCTGACAGATATTCTGCCTACTTCTTATTGGGGAACCCTTGTAATTGGTGGTGTAAAACCTGGAGATACTGTAGTTGTATTAGGCTGTGGACCTGTGGGATTGCTAGCTCAGAAATGGGCAGCCTACGCCGGTGCCAAACGAATAATAGCGGTTGATAATGTAAAGTACCGGTTAGAGCATGCTAAGAAATTCAATCAGGTGGAAGTTATAAATTTTGATGATTATGATAATACCGGTGAATATATCAAAGAAATAACCCATGGCGGTGCAGATGTAGTAATCGACTGTGTCGGAATGGACGGAAAGAAATCAGTAGTAGAGACAGTGGAGTCAATCTTAAAATTGCAGGGAGGCTCTAAATCTGCCATTGAAATGTCCGCACAGGCTGTTCGAAAAGGCGGTACAGTCTCAATTCTGGGTGTATACGGTGCGAAGTATAATATGTTTCCTTTCGGGGACTTCTTCTCAAGAAATATTACGCTGAAAATGGGGCAGTGTCCTGCTCACAGCTATGTAGACCCAATAATGAAGCTCATTCAAAAAGGAGAATTTGATCCTACGGATATCATAACTCATCGGATACCTCTTGATAAAGGCAGTTATGGTTATGAAATCTTTGATAAGAAAGAAGATGAATGTATCAAGGTTATTTTAAAACCTTAAAGTAATGGAATGAATGCCGGAAGACTTGAGATCAGAGTTTACCGGTATTTCTTTATTGTTTTACCTTTCCCTACAGGTTCAAGCTCCACAGCAGTTACATAGGAGGTTTTGCTTAACCCTTTCAGATGCAGTAGTGCTGGGCTAAATAGAATTAATTTATCTGAAAGAAGTACGTATTTAAGTCCATAATTTGCCTGAGTAGCTAGCCGATGGAAAAATACTCTCTGATAAAAAATGCCATCAGCAGGTCGAATTTAACGTTGGAATCAGCAAGCTCCGTTCCTAACAGCTCTTTTATTTTCTTAAGCCGGTAAATTACTGTGTTCCGATGGGTATGCATCTTTGAAGCGGTCTCTAACAGATTGCAGTCTGACAGCAGAAATACCTGTAAAGTGTTCATATAATCTGAATTATGGACGGTATCAAACTGCTCCAGCTTTCCTAAGTTCTTCTCGTAAATGGATTTTAACATTTCTGGATCGGAAGAACTAAAAAGTATCTGAAAAAAGCCCAGCTCATCAAAATTCACAGAGGTAATGTTCCAGAAAGCTGCCGCAGCCAGAGAAAAGCGGGCACGTTTATAACAGTTTCCAATATCCGTAAGGGAGGAAATAATATTACTGATACCTAAAGTTATACTGCCGCAGAATAAGAGTATATCGGTGATTTCCTGGAGAGAAGTCGGCGTCTTGGAGATAAGATAAATCAATACCTGACGGTTTTCATGTTCAAAGAGATGGTATTTTATTTTCAGGCGGTTCAGAGAAAAGGTAACACGGGTGGTATTCTTTAGATTCTGTATTACGATGATTCTATAAGCAGCCAGTGTAGGAAAGCCATACTGATTTAAGGTAAGAAGTATATTCTCATGAACGGGAGTCTGGTACAACGCACCTTGAAAGGCAGCATTTAGCTGATCTGTACTACGTGTGTTATGTAAGAGAAGACTGCAGTAATCCTGCATAATATCGATAAGATGAATCTTCCAGGGCATGGTAAAGAGAGGAAATTTATTAAGGGAGCACAGGTCAATAATCTCAGGGGTGAGATCCGGCAGACTAAGATATTTCCCTTCGTTAATAATGATTCCGCTGCAATTGCAGGTTATAAGAGAGCAGATAAAGTCATAAAGCTTAACTCCGCTCTGAATAAAAAGGCCCGTGGTTATTACCAGCTCACCACCTTTGAGAAATGCTGTGTTTTGTATATCCTCTGCCAGGTATACCCAGGAAACCGGATTGGTCAGTCCAGCTTCTCCGCTATGTAGAGTGATGAAGTATTTATCTTTAGCACTTTCATATAAATCGGTTATCTGCGTTCCCATAGACCTTCCCCTTAATGATTTTATTCAAAGTACAGTTTATAGAGAGAATTTTAATAAATTGATTTTATAATTATTATTCACTTTAATGTCTCTGTCAATATTATTTTTTAAGGAATTTAGGCAGACAGTGTATAAATTATAAGATTAATAGAATATAGGAAGTTAGGATAGCAAGGAGATTGCTGAAATGGATGGTTGAAGATTTCCTTGTACTTAAAGTACAATTACCTAAACAAAGTTTGGAATAAACAGCCATTGAAGAGCGTTATAGTGAGGCGTAAAATGAACATACAGAATAAGAACTCCTTAAAAGAGAACTCTTAAAAGAAAGAAGTGTTCCATATGAGCGAAAAATTTGTTATAACCATTGCGAGGCAATTCGGAAGTCTCGGAAGACCCATTGCCCGTTTAGTCAGCGAGAAGCTGGGAATTGAATACTATGACAGGGATATCGTCGAGATGACTTCAAAGAATCTGAATCTGCCGGTTTCAACCGTTAGTGATGTGGAGGAAAGTGCGAAATCAGCTTTCTTTAACATGAATTATCCTCTGGGTATGGGAACAACCAATATACAGGATTCCATCTTTGCAGTACAAAGAAAGATAATCATCGATCTTGCTGAACGGGAGTCCTGTATCATCGTAGGCAGATGTGCTGACCATATTCTAAAGGATCATAAGAACATTATTAATGTATTTATTTATGCCCCTTATGAAGCAAGGCTGGCCAATTGCGTGGAGAGGCTGAATATGAAACCGGACGAAGCCAGGAAAATGATTGCCTCCGTAGATAAGGCCAGAGAATCCTATCATAAATATTATTGCGGTTATTCTATGGCGGATAAGGATTATAAACATGTAATGCTGGATTCCAGTCTGCTGGGAGTGGAAGGCACCTGTGATATTTTAACGGATATCATCCAAAAGAAATTCAATTTGGTAAACAGTAAGAATAGCTAAAGTACATAGATGAAGAGACAAGTGATTAAGAACAATAAACAAATTGTAACATAAAAGAAGAATCAGAAATTAATGAACAACAGAAATTTTGGATCAAGCAGAAATTTGTGAGAAAGTAGAAAATTGTGAGAAAGCGAAAATTTATGATTAAGCAGAAATTTATGAAAAGCAGAAATCTAAAATAAGCAGAAATTTTTAATCAAACAGAATTTTACGAATTAATGTTTAAGAGAAAATAGCCATATATGATAATATACTTTAAACAGACAACAAAATAAGACTATCTGACTTGGGCAAGGGAGCTTTTGTAAACAAAAGCTCCCTTGCCTCTTTCTGTTTAAGAGAGGAAGGTGAGGTTATGGAAATGCTTGAAATAAAGAAACTATCCAAATGCTTTGTTGATTTGGAGGTACTAAGGGATGTCAATGTATCGGTGAGCAAGGGAGAGGTAGTGGTTATTATCGGTCCCTCCGGCTCTGGCAAGAGCACTTTGCTGCGGTGCATCAATCTGCTGGAACAACCTACCGGAGGAGAAATCCTGTATCTGGGAGAGGATATTACCTGCCTTGGAAAGAAAGTTACCGGTTATCGGAAACAGGTGGGAATGGTATTTCAGCGATTTAATCTCTTTCCGTTAAAAACGGCATTGGAAAATGTTATGTATGCCCCCATGAAACTAAATAAAGTGCCGGTAAAAGAGGCAAAGGAGCAGGCCATGGAGCTTCTAAGAAAAGTAGGATTGGAAAGTAAGGCTGATACCTATCCGGCAGCTCTTTCAGGCGGCCAGCAGCAAAGAGTAGCCATTGCAAGGGCACTAGCCATGAAACCGGAAATTCTTCTTTTTGATGAACCCACCTCTGCCTTAGATCCGGAACTGGTGGGTGATGTCCTGGAGGTTATGAAACAACTGGCAGGGGAAGGAATGACCATGATAGTAGTAACCCATGAAATGGGCTTTGCAAGAGATGTGGCAGACAGGGTAATCTTTATGGACGGCGGTTATGTTGTAGAAGAAGGAGTACCAAGTGATATCTTTTCTCAGCCAAAGAATGAGAGAACCAGATCCTTTTTAGCCAGAGTTCTATAGGAGGTAAGAGTGATTAATCACATTTTACTCTGAAAGAATCTTAAAAGAACACTGCAATGCTTTGGGGAAGCTTTTTACAACAAAATTTGTCCCGCCAACCGGCGGAAGGGAGGTAAAAATGGAATTGCATTTTAAGCAGGCCTTTGAGACCTTGGGGCCAAGCCTCTGGGGAGGAATAGGAATTGTACTTTATATAACACTGGCAGGGTTTGCCTGTGCTTTGGCTGTGGCACTGTTGGTTGCTATCGGGAGAATCTCCAGGAATAAGCTACTAACCCGAAGCCTTGGAGTAATCATTGAACTGGTAAGGGGAACACCCCTGCTGGTTCAGTTCTTCTATATTTATTATGTAGTACCGACGTTGTTAAACGGTATTATGGGCATGTTCGGTAAAGATACCAACATCCAGCTGGCTGCTACCACCTGCGGAATTATAGGCTTTGCCATTAATTACGGCTGCTATATGTCAGAAGTTATACGTTCTGCCATTCTGGCCATTGATTCCGGTCAGAGGGAGGCTGGACTGGCGCTTGGCTTTAGCGAGAATAAAGTATTGTTCTATTTTATTATACCGCCGGCTCTTAGAAATTCTGTGCCGGTATTCGGAAATTACTTAGTTATGCTCATTAAGGATACCTCCCTGTTAGCTATGATAACGGTACAGGAGCTTCTCCTTCGCACCAAGACTTATGCTTCTCAGACCTTTCTTACAGTAGAAGCGTACACCATTCTGGCTTTCGTTTACCTGTTATTAAGTATTCCGCTCTCACAACTTAGCAGAGTAGTGGAACGCCGGCTTAAAAGAGTCCGTTAGTTTTTGTAACCCCATAAACATAGAAAATACGCTGAAAGAAAGAGGGAAAGATTATGAAGAAAATGAATCTGAGAAAAGGTTTCACACTGCTGTTAACACTTTTATTGCTCTTTACCGTACTCACAGGCTGCAGTACAAAAGGAGATAATACCCAGACCTCTGCAGACGATGCGGCAGCCAGCGGAGAAGACACGGCCTCCACCGGTGAATCCGATAGGTTAAAGAAGATCAAAGAAAAGGGCTATATCTTAATTGGTTCCTCCAACGATGCGCCTTTTTCCTATACTGATGTGGAGACAGGGAAATTAGAGGGTATTGATATTGAAATCCTTCGTGAGATCTGTAAACGGCTTGGAATCCCGGATATTCAGATGAAAGTAATTGATTTTGCCAATCTGTTGGTAGAGCTTAACAACAACAATATCGATATGGTAGTAGATGCCATGTATGTAAAGGAAGAAAGACTTAAGGTAGCAGCCTTTACAGATAAGTGGTATCAGGAAGGTGAGGCAGTGGTAATTCCTGTTGATTCTGCTATCGCTAGCAAAGACGATCTGAAGGATAAAAAAGTAGGAGCACAGCCCGGAACCACTTTTTACGAAACTGCCCAGCAATGGCTAGAGGAAGGAAGAATTGCAGGACTGGAAGCTTATGATAACCAGGCTACTCTGATGACTGCTGTAAACATGGGGAAGGTGGATGCTGTGGTAACAGATGGCATTGTGGCAGGTTATACCCTTTCTGCCGACAGTTCCTTAAAATTAAAGCTCTTATCCCCCTACGAAGCAGAAGCCAGCGGGCAGATCGGTGCAGCTTTACGTTTTGAAGATAATGCCTTTTTAGATGAGGTGAATAAGTGTCTGAATGAGATGAAGGAGGATGGCACTTTGCTAACCATACTAAAAAATTATGGATTAACGGAAGATTATTATGTAGATGTTCAGAATGGTAAAACAGTAAATACGAAATAAGAGCCAGGTGAGCGACTGCTGCTGATACCTTTTTGTAACCTGTTTCTGCTTATTAGAAACAAAAAAATGGATATCACAGCAGATAATTTGGAGAGGTTGATTTATAGATTTTTAGCTTTCTCCTTTTAGGGGTATAAAAGTAATTAGTTCTATGTCAACGCTATATCATCAAGAGGAATAAAGCTTCCTCCGGCTTATTGATTAATGATAAACTGCCACAAGCTTATTTGTGGCAGGCGGGTAAAAGAGTAAAAGAATATATCTTTCACTCACCCTGATTTTGTACGCGTGTTAAAGTACGCAGATGGGAGTTAATATGGAATTTCAGTATCATCTGCCAGTCAATCTGGTATTCGGTCGTGGAAAATCGGATTTAATAGGAGAGAAGGCAGCAGGACTTGGGAAAAAAGCACTGATTGTAACCGGCGGAAGAAGCACCAAGGAATCCGGATTACTTACGAAGACAGAAGAATTATTAAGAAAAAGCGGAGTAGCCTTTTCTTTATTTGATAAAGTAACCCCCAATCCTCTGACAACCACTGTTTATGAAGGTGCAGAACATGCGCTTTCTAAGGGCTGCGACATGGTGCTTGCCCTTGGGGGCGGCAGCAGCCTGGACGCAGCAAAAGGAATTGCCTTTCAAACTATAAACGGCGGCGATATAAATGAGTATATTTACGGAAGAAAAGTCAGTAATAAGGCACTTCCTGTCCTTGCAGTTCCCACCACCTGCGGCACAGGCAGTGAGGGCAACGGCTTTGCCGTTATGACGAACCCGGATACGCTGGATAAGAAATCCTTGCGCTGCAGTGCCATTGTTCCTGCCTGTTCGATTATCGATCCGTTGCTTATGAAGACCATGCCAAAGAAAACGCTGGCTTCTGTAGGTTTTGATGCGCTTTGCCATAACATGGATGCCTATATCTCTACTATTTCACAGCCCTTAACGGACATTATGGCCTTAGAAGGAGCAAGACTTGCTGCAGGCAGTCTTACAAAGCTCTATGCGGATATAGAAGATCTGGATAGCTGGGAGCATTTATGCCTTGCCAGTACTCTTGGAGGAATGGTTATAGGGACAGCAGGGGTAACAGCTCTTCACGGAATGGAGCATCCGGTAAGCGGACTCAAAAATATCGTACATGGCAAGGGTTTAGCGGCACTTGCGCCGTATGTGTATGAAGCCTCTATTCAGGGGGCACCGGATAAATTCCTTCTGTTATCCAGGATACTTGGCGGCAGGGATGAAAAGGATTTCGTACCTGCTATAAAGGGGCTCTTATCAGAACTGCAGCTTACAGAAACCCTTGGGGATATGGGAGTGGAAGAAAAGGATTTGGATTGGCTTACCGACAACTGCCTGAAGGTATCGGCTCCAAGTATCGCTAACCATCCTGTGGTTTTTACATCGGAGAAAATAAGAGAGATATTCAGAAAAGCATTATAAATAAAAAGTTAAGTAAGAGGTTTAAGGGGTTAGGGGGTAAGAGGTTATATTGAATGTTAATATATAAGTTGAACTAAAGTTTTAACCTCTTCCAGATATAACCTTTTTAAAAACCTTTTTTATATTGGATAGGAAACGAGGGTATAGAAAGCCAAGATTAATAGATAATTGAAAAATCTATCCTGTATAATCTAAATAGGGTAACTATATGTAAGGATAAATAAAAATAACGGAAAAAACGGGGAATTATGCAAATAACCCTGTTTGTTTGCCATGCGCAAAAAACGCAGAAAGGGAGGAATATATGCTAAAAGATGCTTTACCTAAAATAAATACCCCGCTGCCCGGACCCAAGGCCAGGGCCATATTGGAGAGAAGAAGTGAGGCAGTGCCCGGTGCCATCAAATCGGTGTATCCCTGTGTAATCAGCAGAGGGGAAGGGGCGATGTTAGAGGATGTGGACGGAAATATATTCCTTGACTGGGTAGGCGGGGTCGGAGTATT
Organism: Lachnoclostridium sp. UBA6558; assembly: GCA_002434335.1. Classification (GTDB taxonomy): domain Bacteria; phylum Bacillota; class Clostridia; order Lachnospirales; family Lachnospiraceae; genus Anaerocolumna. The sequence continues at coordinate 48,381 of DJJW01000005.1, forward strand.
AAATATCGGATACAGCCATCCGGAGCTCATAGGGGCTGTAAAAGAACAGTCAGAAAAATACTTTCATGCAATGATGAATATCGTAACTCATGAAGGTTATATTAAACTTGCTGAGAAGATGAACGAAATTGTTCCTGTTAAATCTGCCAAAAGAAAGACCATGTTTGCAAATTCCGGTGCAGAAGCCATTGAAAATGCAGTGAAAGTGGCAAAGTCCTATACCGGAAGACCAAATGTCATTGTTTTTTCAGGAGCATTTCACGGCAGGACCTTACTTGCTTCCACCATGACGGCAAAGAAAGCCTATGCATCAGGCCTTGGACCTTTTCCGGATGGTATATACCGGGCGGAGTTCCCTTATCTGTACCGTGGACCGGAAGGATATAGTGAAGAAAGTGCGATAGCATATTATATTGAGAAATTGGTGAAGGTATTTGAAGAGGCTTCGCCTGCTGAACATATAGCTGCCATGGTAATGGAGCCCGTTCAGGGGGAAGGCGGATTTGTTCCGGCTCCCATAGAATGGGTTAAGGCCGTGAGAAGAATCTGTGACGAGAAGGGGATTCTTCTGGTAGCAGATGAGGTCCAGACTGGTTTTGCCAGGTCAGGAAGAATGTTTGTGTCAAATTATTGGGAAGAGGCAGGAGCTGCACCTGATATCATTGCCACTGCCAAGTCCATAGCGGGAGGAGTGCCGTTAAGTGCTATAACTGCTTCGGCTGAGATTTTTGATGGAGTGAAGAATGGAATAATCGGGGGGACATATGGCGGTAATGCCCTTGCCTGTGCTTCGGCCTTAAAGGTAATTGAAATTATAGAAAGAGACAATCTGTGTGCCCGTTCTTTGGAAATTGCTGCGAAAGTGAAAGGAGCCTTTTATTTGTGGCAGGAAGAGTTTGAAGAAATTGGGGATGTAAGAGGTATCGGATGTATGACCGGTATAGAATTTGTGACGGATAAAAAGAGTAAATCACCCAATGCAAGGCTGGTATCGGATATAGTTATTTATTGTGCAGAGCATGGGCTTATTGTGGAAAGCGCAGGAACCTATTCCAATGTCATTCGTTTCCTGTGTCCCCTGGTAGTGACAGATGAACAGCTGGATTGCGGGCTTGCGATTCTTTATAATGCTGTGAAGGACTGCCGGTAGAGAGTGTTTATTTATACTTGAAATAGCAATGTAATTTATTTTCCGATAGAGAATAAAGAATATGTTCTACAGTGTTATCTGGAATACCCCTTGACATTTTTTCATGTTATGCATACAATACGAATAACAACACAGACAAAAGCGTTGACGAGGAGGAGTACATGTTATTCCGGATGAACAGAGAGAAGATGGCTGGTGAAAATCTTCGTGATGGGAACATGGAAGTAGCCTTTGAGCTTTGGATCGAACAAAAATACAATTTTTAAGTAGACTCCAACGGAAATTTCCACCGTTATCAGGGAAAGCGATATCGGAACCTTTATTCGTTCCCGTATTGTATGAGAGCAGAATTCTATTCTGAAATTAGGTGGTACCACGGACACGTTTCGCCCTAAGCAATTATTTATTTCCTTAGGGCGTTTTTTGTCTGTTTTGTAACACCAGCATAGCTGTCAGGTCAGCACGAGACTTTGCCAAGGAAGGTTTCTGGTGCTAGAAATTAAGGACATTTCAGCGATGCATCATAACAGGAGGATTCAGAATGGATAAGAAGTATGATTTTAAGAAGGCAGAAAAGGAAATGCAGGAGCTTTGGGAGAAAGAAAGTATTTATAGCTTTGGAAAAGGGAGAGAGAAGAAGGTATTCTCAATTGATACACCGCCGCCTACGGTTAGCGGAAGCCTCCATATCGGTCATGTATTTTCTTACACCCAGGCAGAAATGATTGCCCGTTATAAGCGGATGCAGGGATATGATGTATTCTATCCCTTCGGCTTTGACGATAACGGCCTGCCCACAGAACGGCTGGTAGAAAAGGTTCAAAAAATCAAACCCGGTGAGTTAAGCAGAACGGAGTATAACAAAAGATGTATGGATACGGTAAAGGGATACGAAGAAGAGTTTAAAGCTATGTGGAAGAGCCTTGGCTTTAGTGTTGACTGGTCTTTGGAATACCAGACAATCTCACAGCGGACCCAGAGAATCTCTCAGCGCTCCTTTCTTCATCTGGTAAAAGCAAAGAAGGCTTATCTTAAGAAATCACCGGTACACTGGTGTACGGAATGCCAAACCTCCATAGCCCAGGCGGAGTTAGAGACGAAGGACACCGAATCCTCCTTTCATTACCTGACCTTTGAAACCGAAGGTTCTTCCCTTATCATAGCTACCACAAGACCGGAGCTGCTCTATGGCTGTGTATCGATTTTCGTAAATCCGGAGGATGAACGTTATAAACAGCTTATCGGGCAGAAGGCAAAGGTGCCTTTGTATGATTTCTGGATTCCTGTTCTTGCAGATGAACAGGCGGAGAAAGAAAAGGGCACAGGAGCGGTTATGTGTGCTACCTTTGGTGACAGTACAGATGTAGAGTGGTATCAGAAGCATAAGCTGCCCTTTAAGAAAGTTATAACGGAAAACGGAAGGATATCTTCAGAGGTACCTTTTATCGGTAATCTTAGCATAAAGAAGGCCAGAGCTGAGATAGTACGGCTGTTAGAAGAGAAAGGTCTGGTTCGTAAGAGAGAGGATATTATCCATGCCGTTGCCGTTCACGAAAGGTGCGGAACTGAAATAGAAATCCTTCCTTCTGCCCAATGGTATATTGACATTATGACGGAGAAGGAACGTTTTCTTAAGGCAGCTGATGAAATCAACTGGTATCCGGAACATATGAAGAACCGCTACCGTATCTGGGTAGAGAATCTGAAATGGGATTGGTGTATTTCAAGACAGAGGAATTTCGGCGTACCTTTTCCGCTGTGGGACTGCAAAGAGTGCGGAAGTCCTTTACTGGCAGAAGAGGAGCAGCTGCCTGTTAACCCGCTGGAGGATAAGCCCCGCAAGCCTTGCAGCTGCGGCTGTAAGGAATATCATGCAGAGACGGCTGTATTTGATACCTGGGCAACCTCCTCCGTAACACCTCTGATCAATGCAGGCTATGGAGAGGAGGAAGACCTGACTGCGGAACTGCTCCCTATGGGAATGAGAAGCCAGGCTCATGAAATTATCCGTACCTGGGCTTTTTATACTATTGTAAAGAGCTTATACCATACGGGAAAGATTCCCTGGAAGGACATTATGATAAGCGGTTTCGTACTGGCAGGACGAGGGGAGAAAATCAGTAAATCCAAGAATAATGCAGTGCTTTCCCCGATACAGCTTATTGAAACTCATTCTGCCGATGCTATAAGATATTGGGCGGCCGGCGCCAAGCTTGGAACGGATACCTTCTTTGAGGAAGTGGACCTAAAGGTATCAAAGCGCTTTCTGACGAAATTATATAATGCGGCAAAATTTGCCTTTATGCATCTTGAGGATTATAAAGACACTGCAAAGACTGAACTTCTGCCTGCGGATAAATGGATTTTGCAAAGAGTAAGTGAAACAACAGCAAATGCAGAATCACTCCTTGACCAGTACGAAATCGGTCAGGCAAGGCATCTGATTGATGAGTTATTCTGGAAGGATTTCTGTGATTATTATATAGAAATCGTAAAAGAACGCCTGTACCAGCCTGAAAAGCATGGCTGGGAAGAACGGAGATCCGGACAATATGCATTGTATCACAGCCTATACGGTATCCTGAAGCTCTATGCCATTTACATTCCCCATATGACAGACTATATCTACCAGCAGTTTTACCGTAAAGAGGGGGAGGCAGTATCCATACACCAGACCTTATGGAAGACTGACAAAAGTGACGGTGCAATCGCAGAGTTTGGTCAGCGTCTCCAAGGGGTAATCGGAGAGGTTAGAAAGAGAAAAGCAGAACAGCAGTTATCCATGAAAGAGGAAATGGAAGAACTGGTTATAACCTGTCCGGCCTATCTGGTAAAGTACTTTCAGCAGTCAGAGAAGGATATCAGAGCCTGCACAAGTGCCAGGAAAATAATTATCAGAAACTAACTAAGATTTTAATGAGATAAACTAAAGTGAAAAGAGAATTCTTAAAAATAGACAAGAAGCTGCCCCCACTTAAGTTGAGGGCAGCTTCCTGTTTCTCTGTATATTCTTAAAACGGCCATTCCCAGTTCAGGATTTCGTCCTTATCAATACCGTAGGTATATGCATACTCAAGGTTCTCAATAATAGTGTTCTTCATCTTCTCACGAACATGAGCGCCTTTAGAGCCCAGAGTAGGAATATTATCAATGGCATCGATAACCAGGTTGAAACGGTCGATCTTATTCTGGATAGCAAGTTCCAGAGGAGTGTTTATATTACCTTTCTCATGGTATCCGTGAACCTGGATTCTATGAGGATTGCTTCTCTTAAAGCACAGCTTGTGGATTAAGGAGGGGTATCCGTGGAAATTCAGGATAACCGGCTTGTCTTTTGTGAATAAAGAATTGAATTCCTCGTCTGTGAGTCCGTGGGGATGTTCAGAGGAAGACATAAGCTTCATCAAATCCACAACATTGATAAATCTGATTTTGATATCCGGGAATTCTTCACGGAGGATGGCAGTTGCAGCCAGGGCTTCCTTGGTAGGAATATCACCGCAGCAGGCCATTACAAGGTCCGGTTCCTCGGAATTGTTATCGTTGCTTGCCCAATCCCAGATGCCGATACCTTTGGTGCAGTGCTTCACGGCATCATCAATGCTTAAATACTGCATGTGCTTTTGCTTATCAGCTACGATAACATTTACATAACCGGTACTTCTTAAGCAATGATCCATGGTAGATAATAAGCAGTTAACATCCGGCGGAAGATAGATGCGAACGACCTCCGGGCTTTTGTTGGTTACTACATCTAAGAAACCTGGATCCTGGTGGGAGAAGCCGTTATGATCCTGACGCCAAACTGTTGAGGATAACAGGATGTTCTCAGAAGCAATGGGAGAACGCCATAATATCTCATGTTTGCAGATATCCAGCCATTTTGCATGCTGATTGAACATGGAATCAATAACGTGGGAGAAAGCTTCGTAGGTATGGAAGAAGCCGTGACGACCGGTTAAGAGATAGCCTTCCAGCCATCCTACCAGTGTATGCTCACTTAACATCTCCATAACTTTACCGTCAACGGTCATTTCGCTGCCGTCTGTGATATCCTCCTCATAATAATCTGCCATCCAGGCCTTTTTGCTGACGTCATAAACAGCAGTAAGCCTGTTGGAGGAGGTCTCATCGGGACCGAACATACGGAAGTTCTCGGGGTTGTTGCGGAAGATATCTCTTAACAGCTCACCCAATGGTTTGGTGTTCTCATATTCGGAACAGCCGGGCTTCTCAACCTTAACACTGTAATTCTTAAAGTCAGGCATACGAAGGTCTTTTCTTAACAGACCGCCGTTGGTAATAGGATTGGCACTCATTCTGCGGTTTCCTTTGGGGGCCAGTTCTTTTAAATCGGCAATCAGCTTACCTTCTTCATCGAATAACTCTTCCGGATGATAGCTCTTAAGCCAGTCCTCCAGCATTTTTAAATGCTCGGGATTCTCATGGATTCCGGATAAGGGAACCTGATGAGCACGCCAGAAGCCTTCTACCTTCTGTCCGTCAACTACCTTAGGGCCGGTCCAGCCTTTGGGGGATCTTAAGATGATCATAGGCCATCTGGGTCTGGTTATTTTACCGGTGGTCCGAGCTTCTTCCTGAATAGCCTTGATTTCCAGAATAGCGTTTTCCATAGCCTCTGCCATGGCATTATGCATAAGAGCAGGATCATCACCCTCAACAAAGTAAGGCTTGTAACCATAGCCTTTGAACAGGCACTCCAGCTCTTCGTGGCTGATTCTTGCAAGTAATGTAGGATTAGCAATCTTATAACCATTTAAATGAAGAATAGGAAGTACAGCACCGTCTCTTGCAGGGTTCACAAATTTATTGGAATGCCAGGAGGTAGCCAGAGGCCCGGTTTCCGCTTCTCCGTCACCGACCACAGCAGCAACAATCAGGTCGGAATTGTCAAAGGCCGCACCGTAAGCATGGGAAAGGCTATAGCCAAGCTCACCGCCTTCATGGATGGAGCCGGGGGTTTCCGGGGTACAATGGCTTCCGATACCGCCTGGGAAAGAGAACTGTTTAAAGAATTTCTTTAAGCCCTCTTCGTCTTCACTCTTATCAGGGTAAACTTCGGAATACCCGCCTTCCAGATAGCCGGGTGCAAGAACACCGGGAGCACCGTGGCCGGGTCCGGCGATGAAAATCATATTTAAATCATATTTATTAATCAGCCGGTTAAGGTGTACATAGGAAAAAGATAATCCAGGACTGGTTCCCCAGTGACCTAACAGTCTGCTCTTTACATGTTCTGCTTTCAGAGGCTGCTTTAATAAGGGATTATCTTTGAGATAAATCATACCGGCTGCAAGATAATTGCAGGCGCTCCAATAAGCATTGATTTTCTTCAGCTCATTGTCGGTTAAATAGGTTTTGGTTTTCTCCGTCATGTTACTCTCCTTTGTGTTATTTTTTTAACAAACCTGAATACGAGATATACTAGCACATATTTTAAAAATAGGCAAGGTGTTTTGTTAAATTATTCTTAAATTATTTCACTATTAATTAAACTAAAGTGAGAAAGTAGTTCGTTTAATCCTATTTTAACAGTTGTTTTGCTGGATTCTTTGTAGACAACTAATTGATGCTGGTTATTCAGCCTGTTTGTCTGCTATTCAGCCTGGTTACCAGCTACACAGCCTATTTATCTTCTACGCTGCCGTTTAAAATGCATAGTTGTTATATCCGCATTTTAAGTATCAAATGGATACATTTTATGGTATCGGCATTTTGGATTAAATTATACAGAAAAATAATATTTTCTTATTATATATGATGAAAATAATGTTGAATACTGTAATTGGATTCATATAGTTTCATAAGAAAATTATATTAATCCTATGTTATTTATAAATAATTCATACTTTTAAAAAAAGGTATTGAAATTTTTCTCAGTAGATATTATAATCCCTTTATAACAAAGGTGTGCACAAAATTTATTGTGTATGCCTTTTTTTGCATTGTTAATATTGTAGTATAAAATACATAGATTACAGCATGATAATTGTCTAAATTGACCTTGAATATGAAAATGACAATACGTAATTGTTATTTCACTATCGTAACAGCGCATCAGCGCTAGAGTCTGGCAAGCCAGACTCTTTGTTCTTTCCAAGAAATAAGAATTTTGGACGGATTTTATTCTTTCAAAGTTTTTATCATAAAAATTTCTATAGGAGGAAATTTACATGAAGAAAAGGTTATTAGCAGTCATCATGGCTGTTATCATGGTCGCTGCACTTTTATCCGGATGCGGTGCCAAATCAGATTCAACAAGCAGCAACGGATCTGATTCAAGCAGTGATACGCCTGCAGCAACAACAGAAGCTCCTGATTCATCGGAAGCATCAGGAACGATCAAAATCGGAACCATCTCTCCCAACACAGGAAACTTAGCAGCCTATGGNNAAGCCGTAGTAAACGGAATGAAGCTTGCTGCGGAGGAAATCAACGCAGCCGGAGGTGTTCTCGGACAGCAGTTGGAGCTGGTATCACTGGATGATAAGGGTGATTCCACAGAAGGTGCCAATGCTTTTAATAAGCTGGCTGACGATTCCGGTATCAGTGCCGTGATCGGTTCTGTAACCAGTGGTGTAACTACCGGTCTTGCACCTTTGGCAAATGAAGCCAAGATTGTTTTATTAACACCTACAGCGACTGCTGACACGGTAACAGAAGATGACGATTATGTGTTCAGAGCTTGCTTTAAGGATTCCTACCAGGGAAAAATGGCAGCAAAATTCGCTGCCGAAAAATTAGGAGTTAAAAAAGTAGCGGTACTATATGCTTCCGGTGATGCATATTCCGCAGGTCTTCGTGAAGCCTTCCTTGCAGCAGCAAAAGAATTCGGTCTTGAAGTGGTAGCGGAAGAAAGCTCCTCCTCCGTAGATGATACCGAATATTCCTCTCAGCTGACTAACATCGCGAACAGCGGTGCAGAGTATCTGTTTGCTCCTTACTACTACAGCTCCGTAGGACCTTACATTGTTCCTCAGGCAAGAGCGGCTGGCTTTAGCGGCGTAATCATGGGTGCTGACGGCTTCGACGGAACCATCGGAACCATGGTAGACGATAAGAGCCTGTACAATAACTGCTTCTTTACAAATCACTACTCACCTGATGATACAGCAGATGCCGTTCAGAGCTTTGTTAAAGCTTACAGCGACAAATTCGGCGCAGAAAGCCTTAATGCACTTGCAGCTCTGGCATATGATTCCGTATATATGTTAAAACAGTCTATTGAAAAGGCTGGATCAGCAGACAGAACAGCCATTCGTGATGCTATGAGCGGAATGAGCTTCTCCGGCGTTACCGGAAGCTTTACCCTTGATGTTAGCGGAACACCTGAGAAGTCAGTTGCTATTATTGAATTCAAAGACGGTGCAGCTGTATGGAATAGTACACTTGGCAACTAATCAGCTGAATAATCAATCACCCTGCGGCTTACCGGATGGTAAGCCGTTTTGGGCTTTTCGGAGTATAAGTCTTTTGCCTTTCTAAACGTAAAAATAATTCTTTTCTTTTTGCGCTTAGAAAAGAAAAAACTTAATCATAAGTGATTTACTGTAAAGGAGAATACCGTTATGTCAACGGAAGTCGTCATTTTTATTCAACAGGTTATAAATGGATTAAAAATAGGCAGCGTGTATGCATTGGTAGCCTTGGGGTATACCATGGTATATGGCATTATCCGGCTGATTAATTTTGCACATGGGGATTTTATTATGGTAGGCAGCTATACCATGCTGTATTCCATACCGCTGATGGTAGCACTTGGAATGCCTGCCTGGATGGCTGTCATTCTGGCTGTGGCAGTCTGCGGTCTGGTGGGGGTTACTGTAGAGAAAGTAGCATATAAACCCGTACGTAAAAAAGGAAATAACATGTCAGCCTTAATTACGGCCATTGCTATGAGCTTGTTCTTGGAGAACTTTGCGCAAACAATCTTTGGCGCAGCACCAAAGCCTATTGGAACAATTTTTTCAATTCCGGACTTAAAATTTGATACCATTAAATTTAACGGAAACACCATACTTACCATTACTCTTGGTATTACGGTCATGATTCTGTTACAGCTCTTCGTACAGAAGACCAAAATGGGGAAAGCCATGAGAGCGGTATCAGAGGACGGTCAGGCAGCTATCTTAATGGGCGTTAACAAAAACAGGATCATTACCATAACCTTTGCCATTGGATCAAGTCTTGCGGCAATTGCCTCCTTAATGTACTGTGCTTCTTATCCCCAGGCAACCCCTACACTGGGAGCCATGCTTGGACTGAAGGCCTTTGTGGCAGCAGTTCTTGGAGGAATCGGTATCATACCGGGTGCCATGCTTGGCGGTATAGTGGTTGGTCTGGTAGAGAGCCTTACAAAAGCCTATATAGGACAGATAACAGGGGGGGTTATCACCTCTGCTTTCTCAGATGCCATTGTATTCGGTATTCTGATTGTAGTACTGCTTGTTAAACCTTCCGGTATTCTCGGAAAAAATTTAGGCGAGAAAGTGTAGGTGGAGGGTATGAAAAAAGATCGGATTCGAGCATCTCTAATCAATTTCATAAGCATCTTAATTCTGTTTGGAGTATTAGTGACATTGTGTTCTACGGGCACATTATCCAATTACATAAAGGGAATTTTGATGGTATGCTGTATTTCTATCATTATGGCCTGCTCTCTTAACATAACAGTGGGTTATCTAGGACAGATAGCACTTGGCGACTGCGGATTTATGGCAATCGGTGCATATACGGGAGCTTTAATCACCAAAGCCATGGAAGCAAGCAATGTTCTGGTAGGTATTGGTGTTCCAAATACTTTGCGGTTTCTGATTGCAACGTTAGCCGGTGGTATTATTGCAGCTGTTTTTGGTGTTCTGGTAGGTATTCCGGCGCTACGCCTTCGAGGAGATTATCTTGCAATCATCACCCTTGGTTTTGGTGAGATTATCCGTGTTGTTATCCAGAACCTTAAGTTTGCCGGCGGTAAAGGTTTCTCACAGGGGCAGGCAGGCCAGGCACTGATAGGAATAAACCGTATAGCTGATATTTATGTGGTGTTCTGGATTATGGTAGTATCCGTAGCACTGCTTTATACTTTCATCCGCTCCAAGTACGGGCGTGCAATAACAGCCATCAGGGATGATGATATAGCCGCCAGTGCTTCCGGTATCAATACAACTTTTTATAAGGTATTGGCATTTACGGTATCTGCCTTTTTCGCAGGAGTAGCGGGAAGTATATTTGCTCATTACATCGGTTCTTTGAATGCAGCTGCTTTTGGCTGGTTAAAGTCCACAGAATATGTAATCATGGTAGTCTTCGGCGGAATGGGTTCTATTACCGGTTCCATTATAGCGGCAATTGTTCTTACTGCATTACCCGAAGCTTTAAGAGAATTTTCTGAGTACCGTATGCTGGCATATTCCGTAGCCTTGATCCTGGTAATGATTTTTAAACCAACAGGGTTACTTGGTACCTATGAGTTCTCATTGTTTAAGCTTATTAACAAGGTAACAGGAAGAGGTAAGAGCGCAAAAGAGAAGCCCTTGATTACAGATACTGCAGCGACAAAAGTTGAAGAAAAGGAGGAATCATAATGGGCACTCCTGTACTTGAAGCGAAACATCTGGGCATCGCCTTTGGTGGTTTAAAAGCTGTAGATGATTTTAATATCAGCATCAATGAAGGCGAACTGGTAGGCCTTATCGGACCCAACGGTGCCGGTAAAACTACTGTATTCAATCTGCTGACCGGGGTATACAAACCCACGGAGGGAGCCTTCTTCCTATGCGGGAAGAAGATGAACGGAAAGAAGATACATCAGGTGGTTCAGGCAGGAATTGCCCGTACTTTTCAGAATATCAGACTCTTTAAGACCATGACGGTTCTTGATAATGTTAAGGTGGCCTTTGGCATGAAATTCAAATACCGCCTGGGCAGTGCCTTGTTCCGCTATACCGCTTTCTGGAAAGAGGAAAAGGATATTGAAGAAAAAGCAATAGATCTGCTTAAAATCTTCGGCCTTGAGGATAAGGCGAATTATATTGCCAGTAATCTTCCTTATGGGCAGCAGAGAAAGCTTGAAATTGCCAGAGCGCTTGCTACAGGTATGAAGCTGCTGCTCTTGGATGAACCGGCAGCTGGAATGAATCCGACTGAGACGGCTGAGCTGTTAGCCTGCATCAATGTCATCCGTGAACGATTCGGTATAGCAATTTTATTAATTGAACACGATATGAGTTTGGTTATGAAGATTTGTGAAAGAATCGTTGTAATTGATTACGGCATAACCATTGCAGAGGGACTGCCGGAAGAAATCGCTGCCAATCCCAAGGTTATCATGGCATATCTTGGTGCAGATGACGAAGAAGGTGAGCTTTTAGAAGAAGATGCTACTGGTAAATCAGTTACAGAGAAAGACGCAGTAAAAGTGTCAGGGAAAGAGGCAGTAAATGAGCAGGGGAAGGAGTAGGTAAAGGATGTTAAAAGTTGAGAATCTGGATGTATCTTATGGTGCCATCCATGCCTTGCATAATATCAGCCTGACGGTAAATGACGGAGAGGTGGTATCATTAATCGGAGCAAACGGTGCCGGAAAGACTACCACTCTTCATGCCATAACCGGTCTTATCGAGAGCTCATCCGGCAGTGTGGAATATGACGGTAAAGACTTACGGAAGACAAGAGCCAGTGACATCATAACTCTTGGAATGGCACATGTGCCGGAAGGACGCCATGTGTTTACTAGAATGACAGTGCAGGAGAACCTTGAAATGGGAGCCTTCATTCTTAAGGATAACTCCATGGTTAAGAAGAACATGGATATGGTGTATAATTACTTTCCAAGATTAAAGGAACGGCGCAAGCAGCTTGCCGGCACTCTCTCCGGCGGAGAACAGCAGATGCTCGCAACCGGCCGTGCCTTAATGAGCAATCCCAGAATTGTACTGATGGATGAGCCGTCTATGGGATTATCCCCCCTTTTAGTAAAGGAAATCTTTAAGATTATCCGTACCCTTCACAATAATGGGATAACAGTTCTATTAGTAGAACAGAATGCGAAGATGGCATTGGCAATCTCAGATAGGGCATATGTCCTTGAGACGGGTTCCATTACCATGAGCGGCAAGGCATCTGATTTATTAAAAGATGAGAATGTGAAGAAAGCATATCTTGGTGCATAGTAGAATTGTCAGTTTATTTAATATGAAATGGAAGAGAGCAGATACTTTATGTCAAAGACCTAAGGTGTCTGCTCTTTTTAGCAATACTTTCATTGCTGTTAAAGGTTTTACTATACTGAAACGTTTATATATGGTAATATTTAGTGATAGATGTTAAAAGATAGCAATTTATGAGAGTAAGATTATTCATCACGAATACTACAATAAATTTAAGATACTATGAAAGGCAGGAGAAGAAATGTTAGAAATACCGGAAAGCACGACCCTTGCAAGGCAGCTGAATGAAACAGTAGAAGGAAAAGTTATAAAGTATGTGGAAGCCAACAGATCTCCTCATAAATTTGCCTGGTATTTTGGCGACCCAGGGGAGTACGATGCTTTGCTTGGCGGAAAAAAGCTCGGTTTGGCTATTGCCAGAGGCGGAATGATTGAGGTGCAGGCAGAGGATTGCAGACTTTTGTTCGGTGACGGAGTTGCACTGAAGTATTTTGATAATGCGGATAAAGTACCGAATAAAAACCAACTTTATATTGAATTCACAGATGGGACAGCCCTTATAGCTACGATACAAATGTACGGCGGGCTGTGGGCCTATAAAGAAGGTCAGAATGATAATCCCTATTATATTGGTTCCTGTGAGAAACCATCACCTCTCAGCGACGAATTCACCTATGAGTATTTTAGAGCGCTTTATACGAAAGCTTTGGAGAAAAAGTCCGTAAAAGCATTCCTTGCTACAGAGCAGAGAATCCCGGGGATAGGAAACGGTGTAATACAGGATTTGCTATATCAGGCAGAAATCCATCCCAAGAGTAAAATGAATACGCTTACAGAAGCTGATATAGAGAAGCTCTATCATACAACCAGGAAAGTTTTGACGGAAATGATTGAGGGCGGCGGACGTGATACAGAGAAAGACCTGTTTGGAAATCCAGGTGGATATATAACTTATATGAGTAAGAACTCTTATGGAGAACCCTGCATAAAGTGCGGGTATCCGATACGAAAGGAGAATTTCCTTGGGGGTACAGTATACTTTTGCGAACATTGCCAGAAGGACAACCTTATGAAAAAAGCAATATGAGAAAAAGCAGTATAGCAAAAATATTTAAAAAAGCAGTATGATCATAGCTGGATAAACTTCAGATTGTCTGAAGTTGCTGTTTGGTCAAGTTGTAATTTATTCAGGGATTGTAGAAATTAGGCTGGAGCTATTCTCAAAAGAATAAATTTGCTCGGAGAAGTGGGAATAGAGTAAAAGGAGTTGCCATAAATCAGGCAGCTCCTTTATTAATGGATAGGTTTTGGAATTAATTCCTAAGAACTTAAATTGCCGGCATAACCTTACCGCCGGATACCGGTATATAAGCACCTGTAGTAAAGGCAGCAAGATCAGAAGCCAGAAAGCATACCATATTGGCAATATCCTGATCCGTTCCTCTGTGTCCCAGAGGAACAGTCTTATCGTACTCTGGCTGCACCTCCTGGTTCTTATCCCGGTCATTGTCGCTGATTGTCCAGCCGGGGGCAACTTGATTAATGGTTACATTATATGGACCGACTTCTTTGGCAAGACAGCGAACGACGCCATCCAGTCCACGCTTACCGGCAACATAAGCAGACTGATAGGGATCTGCCAAAGCGGCACACTCCGTATTGATAACTACGATTCTGCCGTATTTCTGCTCGATCATATGAGGCACAAAGGCCTTGTTCATATACACGTTATGCATAACGCAGCTCTCAAACTGCGTGTAATAATCCGATACCTCCTGTTCCAGAACACTTTTCCACTGATATTGGATAACGGCATTGTTAACGATTATATCCGGTTTGCCAAATTCTTCATATACTTTATCCCTCATGGCATAAATGCTCTGTTCGTTGGTTATATCAGCCTGAAAAATTCCGGCTTCCCGTCCCATATTTCTGACCTGTGCAGCCAGTTCCTCTGCTTTTACCTGATTGCTATGATAATGAATGGCAACGTCAGCACCGCATTCTGCAAGAGATAATACGATTCTGCGGCCAAGTTGTCCGGTACCTCCGGTTACAATTGCTTTTTTACCTTCCAAATTAATCTTCATTATGTTTACTCCTTTTCTATAGACTGTTAAGACTGCTTGTTGGTATGGTATATTAATCATATATCTAATACACCCCATGAGTTTTGCCATGCTCCTCCGAGCGAGGCAGAGCGTGCGGTGCCGGCTGCGTGCCACGGGTCTTTGGACTGCAATAGTTATCTAAGAATTCAAGATGTCTATAATCAAGTCTTTCAAACTCTTACCTTCCGAAAAGTCGGGAGCCAGAAACAGTGTTTTATCTGTATATTCCAGAGCTTTTTCAAATTCCTGGAGATTATAATAACATAAAGCTATCTCGTAATAAAGGGAAGCATCCTCTCCATAAAATTCTATGGAAGATTCAAATAACGCAATGGCATCATTGTCATAACCCAGATAGGCTAATAAAGACCCTAGGCAATAGAATAGATTCCCTTCCTCTCCAATGGGAAAATAATACTCCCATACCTGATATATAATGGATATCAGTTCTTCTTTGGGGAAATTCTCTTCTTTATCTAGCCGTTCCAGCAAGGTATTATAAAATTCCAGGAACGTTCTGGCATCCCAGAGGGTAAACCTTAGGAAGGTCAGCAGTTCTTTTGTGGTAAGAGTCTGCTGCTTAGGAATCATAGCTTTTTTTAATATATAGAAATCGTCCGGGCCAACACTTTCAATGACCTCCTGGAAGGCCAAACTGGTTTCCATAAAATCGTGGGAGCGTTTACTCAGTAGGAATAAGGACATGGTTACACTTTCGTGTTCATATATACTGTGTATGGCACTGCCACCAAGGCTGTTGAAATATAACTCCAATGCGTGAAAATTAACTGTCAGGGAGATGGAGCCGTGTTTTGACAGAAAGGGATGGTAATTCTTTCGCATGGAAGAAATATTTCGATATCCTTTATCAGAGGATAACAATACCAGATCATCCTGAAACAGACTTCTCAAGCGACTAATGCATTGAAAAGCTATAATAGGTATTGAAAAAGCCGTATCCTCAAGGCAGTCTTTATAATATAAAAGGATTTCATTTATATTTTCAGCTTCGTAATAGCCATGACCAGGTACAGGCCTATCCGTATAGGAATAATCTAAACCTGCAAGAATAGAATTATCTTTACTTTCAGCCGGCTCTTTCTTAGCTATGACGGTAACCAATCCTTCATAAAGTTTACCTTTGTTAACATAAAAAGTATCCTGAGGGAGACTGTCAAAGGTGTAATTGGCAAATAGAATCAGGGGATTATTGAGACTGCCTTTTCTAAGGATCTCGCCGCTATTTCTTAAATGGAGCTCTTCATCCTCTGCCATGTTAAAGGTCGCGCAGTCCAGTATACCACTTTCAAAAAAAGGTTTTAAATAGCTGTGCTTCAGCCAGTATTCAACATTTCTTTCAGCAAGATCGGTAATAAGGTATTTGAAGGAAAGCCCCTTAAGGGAAGAATTATCTATCAGATACTGAAATCGCTTAAGAAAGGAATAAGTAAAGCGCCCTACACCTGCCGCCAGCTCCATAATATATATAGTTGTATTCTTACGGAAATTCTCACTGGCAACAATATCTCTGCAATATCCGAATACAGTTTTCGCGTAGATATTTGCAATATAGGGATTGGTGGTTATATATTGCGGAACAATTCCTTTAGTCCAGGCTTCCGGTCCCTGATTCGCGTAGAAATCAGTTTGCAGTTTCCATATCATCGACTGGGATAAAGCTTTTTCAGCCTCTAATATTTCAACAGGATTTTCTGAGGCTTTTGCATTTCTTTTTATGCTGTAATTCTTATTTATTTTAGTCAAAATAATTCTCCTGAATATTCGTAGATTTATATATGATGTTATAATCACAGAACTCTAGTGATAACCGGTAGGCTGAAAGCCAGCTGTCCATAACCTGGCATTTTAATATTTATGATTGATAGAGTATTATACCAGGGATTCGTTATTTAGTTTGGCAACTAGTTCCGTACGAGATTTTACTTCTGTTTTGGTAAAAAGCGAGGAAACATGCTTTTTTACGGTAGATAATCCAATATACAAGGCATCTGCGATTTCCGTATTGGATTTACCTTTTAGTAGCAGTAATGCAATTTCTTTTTCACGATAAGTAAGAGAATATTTCTGGGTTAACTTTTGGGTGCTGCTATCATTTCTTTCCAATTTGTTTTCTACCTTAAGCATCTCTTTGGCATTTTCAATAAATTGCTCCGGGGTAATTAACTTATCCTTTAAGATATGATAACCGACGCCTACCTCAACTTTTATTGGATTGTCATTGAAAGAAAAATCAATGCTGTTAACACGTTCATAGATATAATCACATATTCGTCCTACCTGATTCTCGTTAATTCCATACATTACCAGCACAAACCGAACACCGCGGTAAGAGGATATCCAGTCCTTTTCCCGGCGTGGCAGTCCCTTTAGTACTTTAGCCACCTCTCTGATAACCTGATTGCCGACTAAGTATCCATGAATAGTATTAATGTTATCCATGTCTTTGATTTTGATTATGAAAAGAGAGACATTGACATTTTCTCTATAGGAAATAGCAATGTCATGGGGAAGCCGTTCGAATATAAATTGATCATTGTATAAACTTGTCAAGGCATTCTTAACAATTGATAGATTTTGCTTTCGTATTAACTTAATGATGTCATCAAATTTCTGATCGTTCTCCAGGTAATCAGAAGAGACATTCTGCATTAATTCCAGAATAACGTTATAATTATTCAGGGGTACTGCTGTCATAATATATATATTTGTTTCGTTATACTCAATCTTTGTATAGATTTTATTATGATTGTAGGCTCTCATTGAAATGCAATTTTCACAGGACTTGTTATTCTGCCAGAAATCATAGCAGTTATCATTTACCTTCATAAGTTTACCATAACCTTTAATTATCTTGTAAACTTTCTTCTCTATCGGATTAATCAAACGAATACTCTCATACAGATTTTCTATGAAATTAAAGTTTAAAATCATTTTTTCAACGGAATCAAGATTCTCCATACTAACTCCCATCCGTGTACTTTGGCACACGTATAATTCTAGTACATATTTCAGCAAGTTAACTTATGCGGCACCTGCTGTTAATGGAGTGAAATTAACACAAAACAGTACTAGATAGTAGCTTCTTATTTATGCAGTGAATTAAGTTACAGTATATGGAAGCAAAAGTATACTTTTGACCCATAACGTTTTATCTGACGCTATTATATCATATTGGTATAGAAATCAACAACCGATAACAGCTTGGAAAGGAATTGATTTTATGAAAATTAAATGGAAAATAACAGGTGTTTCAATATTTATTATTCTGGTACTGACGATATCGATCACATCCGTCACTTTTTTTGAAATAAAACATCTGGTTAATGCAGAGAATAAGTCTGAGATTAAAAATTATTCTAATATGGGACTGCAGCTTATCAATGCAGAATATCCGGGAGACTGGTCAGTTCAGGACGGGGCCTTGTATAAGGGGGACACACTGTTAAATGAAAATTATGAGATTATTGATGAGTTTACAGCCGGTACTAATATTCTTGCAACATTATTTGCAAACGATACAAGAATATCAACAAATGTAAAAGTTGGCAGCGGCGAGAGACAGATTAATACAAAAGCTTCTGAGGATGTAATTGAACAAGTTCTGGATAAAGGCGAGGTTTACACCGGTTCTGCAGATATACAGGGAAAATCTGCCGAAACCTATTACATACCCTTAAAAGACAATAGTGGTGCAGTAATTGGTATCTGGTTTGTAGGTGTGTACACGGATGTTGTCAATGAGCGTATTTTAGAAGCAATGTTACTGATAGGTGTTTTATCAGCTGGTATGCTGATTATTGGAATTGTTATCTCATTTTTACTGGGCTCTACCATTGCAGGTGGAATTACAAAAGTTAAGGACAAGCTCAGGTTAATGGAAAGCGGTAATTTTAATTTTGAGTTTCATGATAAATTACTGAGAAGAAAAGATGAAGTAGGAGAAATTGCAAATTCCTCCAGGAATCTGCAGTTGAAAATGGCAGAAATTATAACCGGTATTCAGAAGGAATCCGAGCAGGTTAAGCTTAAGGTGAATCATTCTGTTGAAGCGATGGAAACCGTAAATATCAATATTGAAGAAATCTCTGCCACCACAGAGGAATTGTCAGCCGGTATGCAGCAAACCTCAGCAGCAACGGAGGAAATGAATGCCTCCACCTATGAGATTGAAACAGAAGTTACTTATATGAAAGAAAAAACGGCAAACGGTGAAAGACTTGCAGAAGAAATCAAAGCAAGAGCAGAAAAACTAAAGGAAGAAACGGGAGTTTCCTATAAGAATACTTCTGATATCTATCATTTAACCAATCAACAATTAAGAACATCAATTCATAAGACGGAGGCAATAGAAGAGATCAAAGAACTTACGCAGACAATCATACAGATAACAGCCCAAACGAATCTGCTGGCGTTAAATGCATCAATTGAAGCAGCAAGGGCAGGTGAAGCAGGTAGAGGCTTTACCGTTGTGGCTGATCAGATTCGTATATTGGCGGATAACTCTAAACAGGCGGTATCAAGAATAAACGATATTTCCTATAATGTATCCGATGCAGTAAAAAGTGTAGTTCAGGATTCTGAAAAACTCTTATCCTTTGTGGATAACCAGGTGCTGAAGGACTATGAGATGTTAGTAAATACAAGCAACCAGTATGTGAATGATTCTGATAGTGTAAGAGATATTGTTACTGAAATAAATGAGGTTGCAGAGAAGCTTCATGTGGCCATGCAGCAGATTCGTACAGCAATCGATGAGATAACGACAGCAGCAGGGGAAGGAGCAGAAGGAACAACTGATATAGCGGAAAAAATTAATAGTGTTGCCTTTAAGGTAAACGATGTATTAAAGCAGGTACAGGAAAACAAAGAGAGTGCAGAGCAGCTGGATAGCCTGGTGGATTTCTTTAAACTGTAATGCTACGCAGAGGATTTTTAGATAGAATAGATTACTACTTATGAAATAGTTTAAACTTATTTGTGAACATTATAAGAGTTATAGCATTTAATCCTATGATGCCGGAAGTATACCATGTTTTCAGAGCTTGTATTAGAGGGAAAACATGGAGCTACTTCCGGTTTCTTCATTTCTTTATCTGGATTCTGGACTTTTTTTCATTTCTTTATCTGGATCCACCGGCTGCGTTGCTTCCTTAATACGCAATGCCGTTCGTTTTATTTCCTTTATTTATCCGAAACCTTACATCAACCAGTGAAAGGTTATTCCTTTTCAGATAGACCGGAAATACCTGCTTCCCAGTCCTTTCTTATTACTTTCTATCGGCAGAAAATCCATCATATGATTTTTATCACAGACCCATTGGAACACCATATAATATTAAATGTATATTTTAGGAGTTAACACAATGTATTATAGAGACTACAGCAATTACCACCCTTATTATTACGGTCACATAAATCCGTATATGCCAACAGAGGAAACACTCAGGACATTACAAGAGACGCAATCAGATGATATTTTCATATATCCACAAAATCTACAGAATGCACTCGATTTAATCCAAGAAGCTCTTTCGGGTGAAGCTGAGGATAGAATGTTCTACGCGTGGCTATTAAAGGAAGCACCCTCTGAAGAAGAACGCGATATAATAGCGGGGATTCGTGATAATGAAATTGGACATTATACGTTATTTAATCAGCTATTCTATGAATTAACTGGTATGATGTCTCAGCAGTTTCAGGGTGAGGAGTTTATTGAACCGGAAAGCTATTGTGAGGGACTGGGTCGAGCCTTACTGGGGGAGCAGAATGCTGTCCAAAAATATCGTAAGATTCTTTATGCAATGCAGGACCGTGTTCATATCAACATGATGACAGAAATTATAACAGATGAAATCAGGCATGGAATCCTATACAGTTATCTTTATGCTAGAAACTCTTGCACAGCATAGAGGAGATATTCGCATTGATACTTTTTTCTGTATTATGGATATAAATGAGATTTTAGGCAAATTATTGATAAATTTTGAATTGTTTCAGAAGAAGCATTCTCTTAAAGGGGATGCTTTTTATAAGCCATTCATAGAGTATGTGGAGCTTAACAGGTTGTAAAAAAGGGATTAATACAATGTATCTGAGGCTGTACGGACTAATAACCGGCAGGAGAAGAATACAAAAAACCCGGAGGGTTATTCCTCCGGGTTTTTTGTATTATTTTGTTGCTGTAAAAGTCATTTCTTTTCCCCAGAAGTCAGGAGTAAAATTGATTTCTATCTCTTTCCAATCTTTGGGTGCCTCGTAAGCAATAATACCATTCATTTTCTTTCCAGCAGCAACACTTCCATCGAGCTGATTTTTATCACCTTTTTCAAGAAGTCCAGTTATACTTTGATTTATTGAAAAATCATCTACATATGCTTCAAAGCTCATTATAGAGCTGACAGCTATATCCTTGCTTGAATTGTTCTCAATGGTAAATTCGCAGAGAAGAAATACATTACCGTCAGATGGCATATTGAAATCACTTCCCTCAGATTCTGTTACGCCATTTAAAGTAACTAGTACATCTTTTAGTGATGCAGTTTCACCAACTTTAAAAGTGGTAACTTCTGCTTCTGGTGTAGTAGTATTTGCTTTGTCAGTAGATGCTTGTTTTGTTCCATCGGTATTTTCAACCTTTTTCGGGCCGTCATCAGTGCCGTTTAATGCTGCAACAATAACAATAAAGACAATAATTCCAAGAATAATAAATTTAGCTTTTCCACCTTGTTTTCTACGACAATTAGGGCATACCTTTGCCTTCTTATCAATCTCTGTTTGACAGTGTTTACACTTTTTCGTTTCTCCCATAACTTCCTCCATGTGTAATATTATGTAACTATTATGGGATATAATACCTATTTTGTCAATAAAAATATCCCCAAGGGAGATGGTATGGGGGATTAGGGAGGGGCTTTCTATCACTTCCAATCTAATTGTAATACATATTCTGGTAAATATTCTGGTAAATATTATGGCTTATGAACCACTTATGCTCAGCGTGAAATAACAAGGTTTATGCTTCTCCCATCATTTGGTTTACATAGATAGTCTATAGCTGCTATATCTGCATAACTACGGTATTGCTGCAGCTTCACCTGTGTTATCTTATGGTTAATAAGCAAATGCTTTTCATCCTCCAATCGGATATATGAAGGGGTTATATACCTTGGTGGTCAAACACTGCTATTACACCTATAGAGATATTCTTAGGGCAGTACCTCACGATATTTTAGATGTTATTGTGGAACAAATGTTCTTTTATAAACTGAAAAATATTGACAATTCGTGTTGTTTAGCTTGGAAATAATGCAACACGGCAAGTAAAATCATTAACTTTCAAGAAAAATAAAAACACGCCTCATGCCTTAATTTATCAGCATTTAGCGTGTTTACTAATTTGATACGGAACAGCGGATAACGGGAATCGAACCCGCAACACAAGCTTGGGAAGCTCGAATTTTGCCATTAAACTATATCCGCACATAAAACGTTTTATAACCTAATTATAAATCCATAAACTGGAAAATTCAACCTAAAAATAAAATTTCGACGAATCTCTAAAAATTTCCCTTGACATTACTTGTTAAATTTAATACAATACAGGTGATTACAGGTGACAAGACAGCTAACTTAACAGACCGGGAGGGCGTTAAGCTTGCACTCAAAATTTAAAACTGGGGGAAATCAGATGAACAGTAAGAATTCAATTCAAAAAATGACAATCGCAGCATTACTGTCAGCAATAGGCATCGTAATTCCGATGTTTGCACCAAAATTTATTTTAGAACCTGCTTCCTATACCTTGGCAAGCCATGTTCCCGTATTTATAGCAATGTTTATATCACCTTATGTAGCAATATCCGTTGCACTAATCTCAGCTATAGGATTTTTATTAGCAGGTATCTTCCCGATAGTAGTTGTACTAAGAGCCTTATCCCACATTGTTTTTGTAGTTATCGGCTCTTTTATGCTTAAAAAGAATCCAAAGCTATTAAGTACGGTAAAAGGTTCTGCACTGTTTGGCCTTTTAATGGCATTAATCCACGCTGTTAGTGAAGTTACAGTAGTTACCCTATTTTATTGGGGAAATAACATGTCCAGTGCATACTATGATAAAGGATACCTCGTTTCTGTTATCTTATTAGTTGGTGCAGGTACAATCATTCACAGTATGATTGATTTCACTATAGCATATGTAGTATGGAAGCCACTTCAGAAAGTTGTTAATATCCCGGTAAGTGTTGGCGGAAGAAAAGCAAGATACTAGGAGCAGGTAAAACTATAGATTAATGGGATTCAGACTTTTAAAGGCAAATATATAATTAGTTATTTTAATAGCATTATTTGTATATAATTTAAGACTCATTTAGATAAATAAAAAGAGACTGTAGCACAGATAGGTAGTAGCTTCGGAAGAATTCAAAGTCTCCGTTCTTTACCTGTATATTGCAACAGTCTCTTTAATTAACCTTGCTATTTGTGTATCAAATAGCAAGGTTCTGAAAGTATATTAACAAACATGTTCTTTCTAATAAATCTTTCTTAGCTTTTTTATCGTTGTTATTCTAACTATCTATTTTCCCAAGGCTTTTTTTCTTAACTCTTAGATTCTCCATCAATATCTCTTATACTAAAGCAGATCAGCAAAAATCCTATAGCGGTAACTATGGTTCCGACAATCAACATAGCAGAAACACCATAAGCATCCAATAACCGGCCGCCTGTCAGATTAGCCAGGGTTCCGGCAACAGCTATATTAGCAACGCCAAGCATGGACTGCCCCTTTACCCTGTTCTCTTTCTCAATCAAGTCATTGACATAATAAATAGAAGCTGGTGTAAACAATGCAAATGCAATCAGCTGAAAACACATAGAAAAGTGCACCATGGCAACATTAGGAGCCAACAGAGTTATTAAACATTTTACAAAAAAGAAAAAGGCGGATATTTTAATCAGTTTCGTTCCCTTAATCTTTCTCACAATGTAAATAAACAATGCCATAGTGGGAAGTTCTAAAGCAGCAGAGATAGAAAGGGAAATTCCCATGTCAGCGCTGGCACCGCCTACATCCTCGATAATATTTATCAGATATGTATTAATAAGCACATGGGAGTAAAAGATCATGGCAACACCGCATAACATTACAAGAAACAATTTATGATTCACGAAAAAGTTCAGGATATTAGAAGCTTCCTTACCCTCTCCCTGGTCAGCATCCTCGGTATACCCCATTAGCTCCTTCTGCTCCGGTGTAAATTCCGGCAGTTTCTCACGAAAGAGAATGGTTGAGAGAATAACAAATATGTAACAGATTAAGAATACCGGTAATATGATATCAGCACCGAACCTGTCTACCAGGGAACCAAGTAAAAAGGACATGAATGCAAAAGTAATGGAACCCATGCCTCTAGCCAGACCGTAATTCATAGGTACACCCTGATTCATGTATTCCATAGCCAGGGAATTAAATAGCGGATTAACCGTATACTCAACAGCATTTATCAGTATGTAGATTACGGTAATAAGCAGGAAGGAATCAGGAAGAAAATATAACAGAAGCCCCAATCCAAATACGGTAAACATCAATACCAATAACATATGTCTTAAGGTTACTTTTTTTGATTTGTCAGCAAAAGAAGCAACTAAGGGTTGCAGGAGCAGGGATAGGATTGCTGCAAAGGAGAGGATGAAGCCTATCTGAGTGTTCTCAAAATTCTTGGCTTGCAGATAGACTGCGGCAAAGCTGTTTATAGCACATTGGCTGATCCAGTAGCTGGACTGGATGAAACCAAACTTAAGTGTAAGCCTTCTGGCAATGGATTCCATGATTACCTCGTTTTAATATAATTTAATTGTGAGCTTAACAAAGCGTTCTGAAGCTGCCTTTGCATATTACTCGTTATAAAAAAGTGTTTGATACACTCCGGTAACGAACAAAGGCAGGTACAGAACGCTATAGGGGGTGTGTTTAAAAGCTTTTTGGATCGTCCGGAATGCCCTGCTCGGTACAAGCAGTTTGCAAACACACCCTAGGAATTTATCGGATATAATTCATTTTTTATTTAATCTTTAATATTTAGGTCTGTCCCTATTAGGATAAGGCACCTTCAAGGCGCAGAAGTTTTTCTTTTAACGGCAGTCCGCCACCATAACCCACCAGTTTTCCGTTTGCTCCGATTACACGGTGACAGGGGATAATTACAGAGATGGGATTTTTATTATTTGCCATGCCCACTGCTCTGCTGGCTTTGGGGTTCCCGGCACGGGTTGCCAGCTCCTTATAACTTATTGTTTCACCGTAAGGAATGGTTTGAAGTGCTTCCCATACCTTTTCCTGAAAAGGTGTACCTTTGGGGGACAGGGGCAGATCAAAGCTTGTCCGCTTACCCTCCAGATACGAGTTAATCTGGCTGTGGGCTTCTCTCAGCAGTGGTGTTTCAACGCCAGCAGTTTCATATTCTGAGGGGTCTCCTGCAAAATAAAGGTGGGAAATAGCTCCATCTGTTTCCGCAAGATAGAGTTTCCCGATTATCGTATCAAAAATAATGGAATTCTTCATAATAACT
This sequence comes from Lachnoclostridium sp. UBA6558, assembly GCA_002434335.1. Taxonomy (GTDB): domain Bacteria; phylum Bacillota; class Clostridia; order Lachnospirales; family Lachnospiraceae; genus Anaerocolumna. The sequence continues at coordinate 73,414 of DJJW01000005.1, forward strand.
ACCATTCCTTTCTCACTAGCTCTCCTTCTACGCTGCCTCTGCTTGTAAAGGAAGTACTGCCGCATATCAGAGTGTAAATTATGCTTTTCAACAAGAAAACTGCAAACAAACACTACACATATGCATATCACAGGCAACCTGTGATTCTGCCCAATAAAAAAAGGCGGAATGTCCTTGTATACTAACGCGTAGTATCCTTCTCAAAGTTCTCTGAAAGCCATCTTGCAACACCGTCTTCTGTATTGCACTTAATAACATAATCAGCGGCTGCCCTTACTTCTTCCTTTGCATTGCCTACAGCACAGGCTGTATCACTGGCTTTGAACATCGGAAGATCGTTAAGGTTATCGCCAAAGCAGACTACCCGGTCATAACCCAGGGACTGCCGTAAAGACATGGCTGCATTGTATTTCGTTCCATGACTGCTGAATACCTCAAGGAACCACATACCTTCCTTATTATAATTATCCTGATAGAAGGCAGTAGCAACACCAGGTAAATTCCGGTATACTTCATATGCCGGAAGCAACGCCTCATATTTATCAAGCATTGCATAATAAATACTGTGATCACCCGCCGCAGTTAAGAGATTCTCCACCTGGGTAAATACCTTATTGAATTTAACCTTTCTTTCGGTGTAATACTCTGTCATGCCGCCATTGGTAAGCTCTTCATAGTAGGTTTCCAGACGATTATCCTTAATCCGGTATAAAAAACCTGTAAGACCATATTGTCTGGCAGTATTTAAGATTACCTCAGCCGTTTCCCGGGAAAGATAAAATGTATTTAAATATTCCTTTTGCTGTATATTATATTGGATAACACCATTCATGAGAATAACAGGAACGGATAGGTTAAGAGGAGCCAGAATATGTGTCACCGTAGCTGCTGTTCTGGCAGTGGCAATGGTAAATTCCATACCCTTTTCAATCAAACCGTTTATAGTCTCTATGGTATAGGGAGAAAGCTCAGCATTGCTATTTAACAGGGTACCGTCTAAATCTGAAATATATAAGGTTTTCATTCGATTCTTCTTTCCGGCAGGCCTTAACTTCCAAAGCCGCTCCGTGGTATACAATGATAATCTGAGTAACTGAATTTAAGTATACTAAAGCCAATTTAAAACGTCAAATTAAAAAAATTACAACTTGGTTTATCTTGAATTATTCGCCAGGTTTACTTGCATTTTCAAGGTTTTCCATATAAAATGAAAGAAAGAATGGAAGCTAAGTGGTAAGAAAGCAGATGGGAGTAACGTGGAAAAGATTATTATTGAGGAAAAACAGACAAAAGCCGTGCGGCGCTGTATGCAGTCTTTTGCCTTGCTTTTCCTGTCGGTAACCCTATGGGTGGCAGGATTTCGTGAAAGGTATATACTGCTGGGGTTTGCAGGAGTTATAGCTACAATTATATTCGGAATCAGATGTATCATAAATCTTTTAAAAGCTTCCCAGAAGAAATCTCTGATTACCATAACCTTTGACGGTATTATTGACAGCTCCTCCAAAGGCTCCGTCGGCTTACTTTCCTATCAGGATATTGAACAGTTTTGTATTGTGGCAGAAGATGATGCCATTGGAATCATACCAAGGGATGAAGAGGCCTTTATCGGCAAGCTGTCACCTCTTAAGCAGCAGACGGCTTTGGTTAATAAAAATAATGAGAAGCCGGTATTTCTGCTTTTTGTAGGTAATGCCAAAGATATGTCCCTGGAAGATATTTATACACTTTTAAAGAAGCGTCTGAAGGATTACCGCAGTTTGTATGACTAAAGGGCTTACAGCACAACAGATGAGCTTAAACACGCAGCTTGGAGTAAATAAAATAGATAATGTCNNAGAGTAAATAAAATAGATAACTAGTTTTTATACCTCCGATTTATGTGTGCCAAGGCAGGCAGATAGGAGGAACTATGAATAAAAAATATATATTATTTGACTTAGACGGCACATTAACAGATCCGGAAGAAGGAATAACCAAATCCCTTCAGCATGCATTATCCTATATAGACATTAAAGTAGAAGACCGCAGCATTCTAAAAAGGCATATCGGACCTCCGTTAGCAGACGGGCTGAGAGAATTCTTTGACCTTGATGACAATCAGATTGAGGAAGTAATAGGTTATTTTAGAGAATACTTTGTAGACAAGGGTATTTTCATGAATTATAAATACGAAGGCATAGAGGAGCTCCTGGATAGCCTTGTAAAGGCCGGAAAGACACTTATTGTTGCGACCTCCAAACCGGAGGTATTAGCGGAGCGGATATTAAAGCACTTTAATCTGGAGCAGTATTTTACTGATATCTGTGGTTCAAATCTTGATGAGACCAGATCGAAGAAAGGTGAAGTAATAGCATATGCCCTTGAAGAGAATGGAATTAAGGAGAAGGACCAGGTAGTCATGATTGGGGACAGGCTTCATGATATCTTAGGAGCCAAGGAAAATGGTATTGCCTCCATCGGTGTGCTCTATGGCTTTGGCAGCAGGGATGAGCATCTGGAAGCAGGAGCAGACGAAATTGCCGCAGATCTTAAAGAATTAAAAGATATATTACTGGAGTGTGACCGTTAACTTCTGAAGAATTCCATCATAGAGTAAACAGAAATTCTGGTAAATAGTAAGTAATTCGGACAACAGCTTTCACACTCCCGTTACCTGTGAACTTAAAAATACAATTTAGATAAGGAGATAGATTATTATGAGATTTATTTCATGGAATGTAAATGGTTTAAGAGCCTGCCTTGGTAAAGGTTTCGAGGAATTTTTTAAAGAACAGGATGCAGACTTTTTCTGTATTCAGGAAACCAAGATGCAGAAGGAACAGTGGGAGCATACCTTTGAAGGTTATTATGAATACTGGAACAGTGCCGAGAAGAAAGGTTATTCCGGAACCGCAATCTTTACAAAGAAGGAGCCTCTGTCAGTTACCTATGACTTAGGAATCGAACAGCATGATAAGGAAGGCAGAGTCATAACCCTTGAGTATGATAACTTTTATCTGGTAAATGTATATACCCCTAATTCCAAGAGGGAACTGGCAAGACTGGACTATCGTATGGAATGGGAGGATGATTTCAGAGCGCACTTAAAGAAACTGGACGAGAAGAAGCCGGTAATCCTGTGCGGAGACCTGAATGTTGCCCATAAGGAAATCGATCTTAAAAATCCCAAGACCAATACCAGGAATGCAGGGTTTACAATGGAAGAGAGAGAGAAGATGACAGTGCTGTTAGACAATGGCTTTGTAGATTCCTTCCGTTACCTTTATCCTGACGCCACAGACAGATATACCTGGTGGTCTTATATGTTCCGTGCCAGAGAGAAGAATGCAGGCTGGCGTATAGACTATTTCGTAGTATCAGAGTCCTTAAAAGAGAAGATTAAGGATAGTATTATTCACCAGGATACCCAGGGCAGCGATCATTGTCCCGTTGAACTGGATATTGATTTAGAGTAATTGAGTTTAAGCCAAAATGGAGAAGTGTATGAAAATATATGATATTACACAGGAAGTATTTACCTGCAGGACCTATCCGGGAGATCAGATACCTGCGTTTACAAGGGTTAGTGACATGGGGCAGGGGGCACCCTGTAATGTTACGGTTTTTTCTATGAATGCACATAACGGTACACATCTGGATGCACCTTTTCATTTTATAAAGGACGGAAAAACAGTAGAGGAACTGGATCTGTACCGCTGCGTAGGCAACTGTACGGTAATAGCTTTTGACAGTCAGCCAACAGAAGAAGAGTTAAGAGAAGTCCTTAAGAACAGTGAGAAGAAGGTGCTCCTGAAAGGGCCGGTTACCATAACAAGGGAGCTTGCCAAATGTATCAATGAATTCAGACTGGAGCTTATTGGCGTGGAAAGTCAAAGCGCTGCTCCCATGGATGCACCAATGGAAGTGCATAGAGAGCTTTTGGGACAGGAGGTCATATTACTGGAAGGTCTTAATCTTGAGGAGGTTACCAATGGTAACTATTTTCTGATGGCGGCTCCCTTAAAATTGGGAGGCAGTGACGGAGCACCAGTAAGGGCACTGCTCCTGGACATGAAATAAAAAGAAAGAGAGTATCTGTATGGAAACCATGAAATATATTATTGAAACCATAAATAAGCTTGTAAATATCCCAAGCCCCTCCGGCTATACCAGTGAAGTAATGGAATATGTAAGGAAAGAAGCGGAAGGGTTCGGATATTCCTGTGAAAACAGTAACAAAGGTGGCCTTATTATCTCAGTACCTGGTAAAACAAAAGAAACTCTCGGTCTGTCCGCCCATGTGGATACCCTGGGAGCTATGGTTCGCTCCGTCACACCAGGAGGAATGCTCAGGATTACCCTGGTAGGCGGCTTTACCATGCACAGTATTGAAGGCAGCTACTGCAAGATACATACCAGAGAAGGAAAGACCTATACCGGCACGATTCTAAGCAAGAGTCCTTCGGTGCACACCTACGATGACGCCAGGACGCTGGAGCGTTGTGAGAAGAATATGGAGATTCGTATTGATGAGCAGGTGAAAGATAAAGAAGGCGTTTTGGCACTTGGAATCAATACAGGTGATTATATCAGCTTTGATGCTAATTTTCAGTATACCGATGCAGGCTTTGTGAAATCCAGACATTTGGATGACAAGGCTTCTGTAGCAGTTCTGTTGGGTCTGTTAAAGGATATGCATGAAGATCACATTATACCGGAAAGAAGTTTAAAGCTTGTAATTAGCAATTACGAGGAAGTTGGTTTTGGAGCAAGCTGGATTCCGGAAGAAATAACGGAGTTCATTGCTATTGATATGGGAGCAATGGGAGAGGATCTTAACGGCAGTGAGTATGCAGTCTCCATTTGTGCCAAGGATTCTTCCGGCCCCTATGACTATGAGCTTACCACAAAACTAATCAATTTAGCGAAAATATCCGGAATTGATTATGTGGTAGATATATTCCCTCACTATGGTTCGGATGTTTCCGCTGCATTAAGAGGCGGAAATAACATTAGGGGAGCTTTGATCGGACAGGGAGTGCATGCTTCCCATGGAATGGAAAGAACTCATGTAAAGGGTCTGGAAAACACCCTGAAATTGCTGGAGAAATACATTCTGGAGTAAATCCTTACAGGTATTCCTGTACGTGAATGATGGAGTTAATTACTTTTCCCATATCATTAAGGTTAATAACGCCATAGCCCCAATTTGGATTAGGATAATCTTCCTCCGGATGCCGGCTGGCGCTTTGGGTGATGATTTTCTTCAAAAGTGCATTGTTCATAGTAGGGAAGTTCCCCTCTGTTATACCCCATTCCATCAGAAGTGCCATTACCCCTGCTAAATAGGCAGCGGAAACACTGGTGCCGGTTACCTCAAGAAAGGTATTGTTTAGAAACGGACTTATGGAATGGACACCCGGAGCGGTGATATCGGGTTTGGGGTAGTTATTTACCGCATTACCTCTGCTGGCATAATGGTACAAATGATTGTCATCCGGGTTATAAGCAGAAGCGCAGATAAGGTTGCTGTTATTACCTGGACTGACAATAGTGGTATAGTTATCGGGATTTATAAAAGCCGTTCCGTCAGACAGAAAATTGTGGATAGGCAGCCATATGTGAAAGCTCATAGGCAGATCTGAGGTACCTCCATAGATAAAGAACTTCCATTTGCCGGGGAGAGGATTTTGAAATCGTAAGGAGATATATTGCTCGGAGGAATAGATATCTTTTATTCTGCTGTCTGCAATAATTTTCATATCTCCCTGGGTATATAAGAGACTGTTATCACTTATGTAGGGAATTCGAAAGATATAACTTCCGTCCGGAGCGTATAAGTCAATCAAGAACCAGTTAGGGGCGTTTCCCCAGAACAGCATAGTAAAACCATAGGTGTCTTCACCTACGGATAGTTCTACTCTTTGAAAGGTCTCACCGGAGTTGATTTCCCCATAATAATGACTGCCACGATCCCCCTGGTTACCGGCAGCCACCGCAATCCCCCGTTTATAAGCATTACTGAGAGCTCCCAGGTATACAGCGATGGGACGATAACCCATATAACCGCTTTGGCTGTTGCCGATACCAAGACATACTATCAGCGGTTTGTTCAAATGATTTGCTAATTTATTAAGGTAGTAGATAGCAAATATGATATCTGTTTCCTGAAAACAGATAGAATCCGGTGGTATGGCAAAGAATTCCTTCAAATATGCTTTGGCAGGTTTTAATTTAACTACTGCAAAAGAGGCTTCTGTAGCTACACCTGCAAAGTCATTTTCAAAACTTTCATTTCCGGCAGCAATACCTGCCATGATTGTTCCATGTCCTATCTCGTCAATACTTGGTACAACGGACAGAGGATCAGCGGATCTAAGAGCCAGATTAATCTGATCGTTTTTATATTCGGTACCATAAGCTATATTCTTTTGATCATCGGAGTTTACTATCGTCTGATCCCAGATGGATATAATTCTGCTGGTGCCGTCTTCATTACGAAATACCTGATTCTGATAGTCTATTCCCGTATCAATAAATCCAATCAGAACCTCTTTTCCCGTATAGCCTTGATTGATTCGAAAGGGAATCGGGCGCTTCTCTCTTTTTTTTCTTATTTCTCTATAATGCCCAAACTCAGTTAATAAACCAAAGCAGGAAGGAATACTGTTAAACCCAAATTTATCAATACTGTCAAAGGTCATATTATCAACTGGTATATGAACAATGGAAAAATCAGAAAAGTCCAGACTTATGGTGCTGTCGGGAAAAGCATTGAAGATGTCCTGCCGGTTGGTTTCGTTGACAATAAGATCTGCATATTCTTCCTTTATTATCTTAGATTTCTCAGAATAGGTCATATTGCCGCCTCAGATGTATCATTACTTCATTTATATGAATATTACCTCATTTATATGAAGTAGTATGTCAGGAACTCATCTATAAATATTCTTTATTTCATCTCCTGTACTCTTAAGATAGAATTAATCACACTGCCAAGATTATTGATATCTACAATACCATAGCCCCAATCCGGGTTGGGATAACTGTCTTCCGGTCTTCTGCTGGCACTTTGAGTAATAATTTTTTTAAGCAGAGCATTATTTATTTCCGTATAGTTACCACTGGTAATGCCCCATTCCATTAACAGAGCAAGTACACCTGCAATATAAGCAGAAGAAATACTGGTACCTGTTGCTGTTACATAATTACCATTGATAAAAGGAGCTACGGAATTGACACCGGGTGCTGTGATATCGGGTTTGGGAAAGTTGGTGATGGTATTTCCTTTGCTGGCATAAAAATAGAGAGTAGCATTCTGCGGATTGTAAGCGGTCGCACAGATTAAGCTGCTGTTGTTACCCGGAGCGACGATGGTTGTATAATTATTGGGATTGCCAAAGACGGTTCCGGGTGTAAGAAAATTATGGAGCGGCAGCCAAAAATGAAAGCGCATGGGTAGATCCCCTGTAACGCCATATACATAGAAGTGCCAATCGCCGGGGATGGGCCTACTAAAACGCATAACTATAAATTGTTCAGTGGTGAAGGGTTCCTTTATCTGACTGTCAATAATAATTGACATTTCTTCTGAAGCAAAGAAGATGCTTTTGTTAGGATTTGGCGGAACTCTGGAGATAAATCCCCCATCGGGGGCGTATAGATCAATCCAGAACAGGTTTGGAGAGGTTCCCCAAAACTGCAGGGTAAAGCCATAGGTATCCTTTGCCACCGAAAGCACTACATCGTCAAAAGAGTTGGGCGGTTTGATATCCCCATAGTAATGACTTCCGCGGTTACTTTCATCACCGGCGGAGACTACTATTCCTCTTCCTGGTAATTCACCTATGGAGGAGAGATATCTGCTTAATGCTCTGTTACCGGTATGGTCACTCTGACTGGTACCAATACCAAGGCATAAAACCAGAGGTTTCTTCAACTGATTGGCAAGCTGGTTCAGATATGTGACACCATTAATAATGTCATTTTCCTGAAAACAGATTGACTGGGGCGGAATGAGGAAAAATTCCTTGAGATAAGACTTGGCAGGTTTTAACTTAACCATTGCAATGTTAATATCGACGGCAACGCCAGAAAAATCGTAACTGGCATTGGGGTTACCGCCTGCAATGCCGGCTAAAATAGTTCCATGTCCGATTTCATCAATGCTCGGCACGATAGTAAGAGGTTCCGTTGCTGTCAATGCAGTATTGATTTGCTCATTGCCATATTGGGTACCGTAAAAGAAACCGTCTGGATAATTCGTACTTTCAATTGTCTGATCCCAAATAGATAGAATCCGGCTGGTACCGTCACTTTTAATAAAGGCAGTATTGCGGTAATCAATTCCTGTATCAATAAACCCAATCAATACCTCTTTACCGCTGTAACCATCTTTTATTTGAAAGGGTTCAGGAAGATTCCCCAAATTAATATCAGGAATAAACGTATCAGCTGTCAGCAGACCGAAGCAGGCGGGGATACTGTTATAACCAAATCTATTAATACTGTCGAAATCCATATTCTCGACAGGTAAATGAACAATAGAAGAATTGGCGAAGCTCGAACTAACAGAACTGTCAGGGTAAGTTCTTAAGAAGTCATCCCTGCTGGTATTGCTGATAATTAGATCTGCAAAATTCTCACTTGTAATTTTTAACCGTTCGGAGTCGGTCATGGAACTACCTCTGATGAATCATTTATTTAATTTATATGAAAGAAGGAGATAGAACTGACCAAAAACTTTTGAAAGATTAGTGGATTCTAGACTAGAATCACCTGCCTGTGTTATGATAGACAAGTAGTAAATTAAAACACAGATACAACGTTAGGAAAAAAGAATGGATCATAAATACATAACCAGGGAAATGTTATTACAAATTCCCAAGCAGCCGGGAATATATAAAATGCTGGATGCTAATGGGAATATTATATATGTAGGCAAGAGCAAATGTCTGCGCAACCGGGTACAGTCCTATTTTGTGAAAAATCCGAAGTGGGAAAAGGTCAGCCGTATGGTATCGATGATTAAAGACATAGATTATATAGTAACAGATACCCATCTGGAGGCCAGACTCCTGGAATGCACCTTAATAAAAGATATCAGACCACGTTTTAATGCCCAGATGAAAAATGATGGCAGATATTTTTATATTAGGGTAGAAAATTATAATAAGCATAATGCCTTATCAATAACAGAGGAAAGAACGGAGAACTGCTTCGGACCCTTTCGCAGCAGGTATACCATCAGTGATTTTCTTGGAAGGCTTAAAAACCTCTATCCTATAAGAAAAAGAAATGGCAGGTATGAGGTGGAATATCATATGTTTCCTTTAAACATGGAGCAGGATATCTTTAATGAGAACAGGGAAGTGTTGCTGGAGCTTTTTAATGAGGAGGAGAATATTGTCCTGCTGACAGAAGCCCTTCAGGTGAAATTAGAGGAAGCTGCCGCGGCCTGCCGATTTGAGATGGCATCCGTATACCGGGATATGATTATCTGTTCCGGTATGTTAAAGAACGGACTGAACGGTTACAAGACATTGGCTTCTAGAGACCTGCTTATAAAACTTCCGGTAGGAGGCGGTTACAAAATGTTCTATGTATCCGGCGGAAATATAATTAATACTTCTTTAATGGAGACTATTACTGAGAAAGAGAAGACAGTATTCCTTAAAGAGAGCAAAGCAATTTATATGGATATCAAAATGCTGCCAGACAATGAAAAAGCGAGGATAGATTTTAGGGATATACTCTATTCAGAAATATCTGACCTGCCCCTGGAAACGGTAGAATTCTTATCCTAGTATTGCCTTGCATAAATAGTGGGTGCTAAATGAATTGCCTACAAGCTATTCGTCATAAAACGTTCTGCGAAAAGAGCAGTCCGTAGATTGTAAATATCATTGTTATCCGTAAAAGAAATATTTAATACTGCCTCCATTTTCTCAAGACGAGGTGGGATGGTATTACGGTGAATATACAACTTCTTGGCAGCCTGTGCCTGGTTGCAATTGCAATCCAGGTAGGCTTTAAGCGTCTCATATAGATCGGTATCATTATCTTTATCGTAGATATGCAAGGGACTAAGGTAATATTCTACGTATTGTTTAAGGATATTTTCATTGTTCAGAGAGAAGAAGATTCGGTAAATTCCAAGGGCTTCATAATCTATAATCTTTCTGTCTGCAATATCTGTGAGGCCTCCTAGACTGACAGAACGTGCAGCTTCTAAGAAGGATTCCTTAATATCTAACAGAGTTGAGGCTATACGTCCTTTACCGGCCTGTAATCTTGCATTAGGATACTGAGTGGCAAGGACCTCGAATATTTTAAGAAATGCTTCGTCTATCTTCTGTTCACTTCGTCTGGAAACCGGCATAACAAAGATAACATAAGCACGGTGCAGACAATACCAGTAACCGGGAGATATCATATGATTCAGGTGATAGATAATCTTATCGTTAATCATCCGCAGCAGCTCCTCGGGATTGTTGGGGCTGTTATGCAGATTCTCGGTCTTAAGATAATTCTCCAGGTTAGTAAAATTAATTATGTATACACGATAGCTTTCTTTGGGATTATAGCCAAGAAACAAGGCTTTGTTATGGAGGATTTCTGTAAGCTCCTCTTCTTTTGTCTCAAAGAAGACAGAATACCAGAAATCGCTAGCGGCAGCAACCTTCTTATCCTGATATTGAATCAGGTTGATGATATCTTTGGTAATGGAGTTGATTACAGCGGTACTTGGCAGTGAAAATAAAGGCATACTAAGCTCATCAGCCAGCGCAAGAAGTTCCGCTGAGAGCTTCGGTTCGATAATATAGCGGTCACCGGTTAAGAGAATAATACCAGCCGAATTGTTCTCGCTGGCAGCCTGGACCATTTCCATAAGAGAAATATTATCATAATACATATTAACACCATAATAAATCAGAATCTCTCCGCCGCTGACCCAGCTTGAAATAGGCCAGGACAATACGACGTAAGGCCAGGTAACTCTTCTGTCCAGACCCTCTTCGCCTGCCAGAAGCTTAATAGATAACAGAGACTGAATATTTAATAACTCACGGGTAGTTGCCATATAAACCTCCTCTTTTTTGGAAATACAGGTATGACCTGGATATGAACAAAGGGACCTCTATCTGCTATTGATATAGTTACAACATCCCCTTTACGAAAACCTGATATGGAGTATAGTATAAGTTTAATAGTAAGAATTTACAATTATTATTGTGCTTGATGCATATAAAAAGTGTTTAGTGCCATGCTCTGAGGACTTTTGGGTGGAATTAGCCTTTAAAGACTAAAATTAATGAATTCTTATTCATGACTATAAGTACATTATACACTATAGTGTTCTAGGTGCATAATAAATATTAAAAAAAATATGCACAGTATACATTGCGATTATATACAGGTGTGGTATACTAATTCAAACAGACGAAGTTGTCATAATAATATGGCAACTTTTTTGCTATTTAGACTGAATTTATATATATACAGTTTTGCTGCAGGGAAGGTAGTGCAGCGGCAATCATCCGGTGTGTTTGTGTAGAAAATATTTACCAGGTAAGGATTAGGGAGGAAAGAGTATGAGAAAAGTCATGAAAAAAATGATGGTTTTACTGCTATCACTGGTGATGGTGATGGTTATGCTTACAGGATGCAAGAGTTCTTCAGAAGAAAAAACGTCAGCAGATAAACCCTCCGATACAGCTTCTGATACGAAAGATGGGGAAGAGGAAGCAGCAGAGAAAGAGATAAAAGTAGGGATAGCCTATGAAATGGACTCCCTGGATCCTGCCCAGGCAAATGTTGATGTTGATTTCATTGTTATGTTTCTCGCCGGGGAAGCGCTGGTAAGAAGCGTAGAAGGGAAAGCAGTACCGGGTGGTGCGCAGAGCTGGGAAGCGAATGAAGGAAACACAGAATATACCTTCCATCTTCGTAAAGAGGCTGCCTTTAATGACGGAACAGCGATTACAGCAGAGAGTTATAAATACTCCCTGTTAAGAACACTGGATCCGGAAAAAGCCTATGCCAATACCTCCAAATTATCATTTATAACCAATGCAGATAAATATGCGGCAGGTGAAGCGGCAGCAGAAGAAGTGGGAATAGAAGTGATAGACGAATATACGATAAAGATAACCTGTGCAGTACCTACATACCCTATCAGCTTTTCAACCGTTGCATTCCTACCGCTGAATCAGGAATTTGTAGAAGCAGCAGGTGAGCAATATGGTACAGAAGCAGATAAGGTGCTGACAAACGGAGCTTTTAAGATAACAGATTGGGTTCATGATTCTCAGGTAACCATGGTTAAGAACGAGACCTACTGGGATGCAGAAGCTATTCATTTGACGAAAATAGACGGAATGATAAATGCCACCGGTGACACTGCCGTGGATATGATGTTAGCCGGTGATCTGGATGCTGTAGAATTTGCAAGTGCAGAACCCGTTGGAACCCTTAGTGATGCAGGATTTTCAACAGTAAGTTATGTAAATGGCTATCAGTTCCTGAATATCAGTTATAAAGGAGCTACAGAGGAAACAGGTAAATGGCTGAACAATAAGAACTTCCGACTGGCCCTTAGTTATGCGCTGGATCGTACAGCTCTTGTACAGTCCGTTTATACCTCAGATATACCTGCAAGCCGTCTGACAGGAGTGACAGAAGTAGGTGCAGATCAGCACTTTAATGAGGAATATCCTTATACAGGCTGGAATGTAACACAGGATACTGCCAAAGCGGAGGAATATATGAAGCTTGCTATGACAGAGATGGGTGTATCAAGTGTTGAAGAAATCCCTGCCTTTACAATGCTGTGTTTTGACAGCAGCAATAATATGGATGCACTAAATGCTGTAGCTGACATGTGGCTGAAGACCCTTGGCATTAAATGCGAAATCGACGCACAGCCCATTTCCACTATGGTTTCAAAGGCTGTAGCAGGAGAATTTGATTTCTGGAAGGGTGGACAGGCAGTAAGTTCTCTGGATTGGCTGGATTTCCTTCAGGGCTTTACCACAGAAGCAAATCAGGTGTATTTTTATAAAGATGCAGAGTTTGATAAACTCTACAATACAGCCAATACCGCTGCGACCTGGAAGGAAAGAAAAGATGCTATGTATGAACTGGAGAAATACTTCTGTGAAAATGTAGTTGACCTTCAGGTAACCTGGAGCCAGAGCACACTGGTCTTTCATGACAGAGTAACTGGTATCACAATTAATACAGATGCAATGGATTATACCTATGCAGATGTAACAGAGTAACAGGTTTTCCATCAGCACCGGTAATAACCCCTATTACCGGTGCTGATTATCCCTTTCTATAAGACCTGATAACAGAGTGCAAGTGTCCGTTTAACGAATGTTTAGACGCTGTCTAGTTATTCTTTAAGCGAACAGTTATAGGAAAGAAATATAGTGTTTAGAGCACACAGATGGGAGTCACCATGATTAAATATATCATAAAAAGAGTATTCATTGCCCTTGGAACAATATTTATACTTGCAACCCTAACCTTTTTTCTGGTAAAGCTGCTTCCCGGCAATCCTTTTACAAATGATAAATTAAAACCGGCTGTCAGAGAGAAGATGATGGAGTATTATGGTCTTAATAAACCTGTGATAAATCAGTATGGAACCTATATGAACAACCTGCTTCACGGTGACCTTGGAACCTCCTTAAAGAAACCCGGAAAGACAGTGGTATCTATTATTGGTGAGGCTTTTCCTGTGTCAGCTAAGCTGGGTCTGGTATCCTTTTTGTTTGCACAGGCAGTGGGTATCCTCTTTGGGATTATCTGCGCCCAGTTTAAGAACAAATGGCCGGACTATCTGCTGATGCTGGTGGTCATAATAGGAATTGCCATGCCCTCCATGGTCCTTGGTCCCATTCTTCGCTATTTTTTAGGGGTCAAGCTTCATATACTTCCGGTTACCGGCTGGGGGGATATAAACCAGATTATTATGCCTGCCTTTGTATTGGCACTAGGTGCAATAGCAGGCGGTACCAGAAGCATGAGAGCAAGTATGCTGAGTATAACCACCCAGGACTACATAAAGACAGCAAGAGCAAAAGGACTTAACAGTGNNATGCGCCATGAGCTTAAGAATTCTCTGGTGCCCATTATCTCTAATATGGGAGTCGGTATTGCAGGTATTATGATGGGGTCTTTTGTGGTTGAGAGTATCTTTCTGATTCCCGGACTAGGCAAGTATTTTGTTGATGCCATTACCACACTGGATTACTCATTGGTTATGGGATTGACGATATTCTATGGTTCTTTTTTAGTAACCATGAATCTTATAGTGGATATTCTCTATGGCTTTTTGGATCCTCGAATCCGCGTAAGATAAAAGTATCTGAATTATCTTAACAGTCTAAAGAAAGGCAAGGAACAGATATGGCTGAGAATCCAGGAAAAAAAATAAAAAATACTTCTGAGGCTTCTAAAGAAGAGGGTCTTGAGGTGAAAGGTATTAAGAAAGACGACTTTGCTAAAGGTGACTATGACTTTGGCGAAAGTGATTTTAAAGAAGGTGATTTTGACGAAGGTGATTTTGACCTTCTAAGCTCTGATTCCTCAGGACAGGAGACCATGGTAAGAAAACCTTCCTCTTATTTTAAGGATGTAATGCGAAGCTTTCGAAAGAATAAACTTGCGGTAGTATCCCTCGTTATTCTTTGTTTGTTAATTATCATGGTTATTATAGCACCGATGATGACGAAATATGATTACTTCAGTAACGATTACAATGCAATTAATAACACTCCCAATGCAAAGCATTGGTTTGGTACGGATAAATTAGGAAGAGATCTCTGGACAAGAGTTTGGGTGGGAGGACGGGTATCTCTACTGATTGCCATATTAGCAACCATCATACCTTACGCCATCGGTATGACAGTAGGTGGTATTTCCGGGTATTTCGGCGGTAAAGTCGATATGGTTATTATGAGAGCAATTGATGTTCTTATGGGTATACCTGACCTTATATATATGATCCTGCTCATGATGATTCTGGGCAGCGGGAATATACTTACCCTGGTAATCGCAATGACCATTACAGGGTGGATGAGTGCAGCTCGAACGACCAGAGGTCTTGTACTGCAATTTAAAAGCAGGGATTTTGTAGTTGCCAGTGAGACTCTGGGAGCATCACCTCTGCGCCAGATCTTTAAACATCTGATACCGAATTCCTTAGGCATACTGATTGTGGGTATGACCATGACAATTCCTTCTGTAATATTTTATGAAGCCTTTTTAAGTTTTATAGGGCTTGGTATTACACCGCCCAACCCCAGTTGGGGACAGTTGATTAAGAATGCTGTGGATCAATTCCGCTATAATCCTTATCAGTTTCTCATACCCTGTTCCTTTGTCAGCCTGACCATGCTTTGTTTTAATTTCGTAGGGGATGGGCTTCGGGATGCACTGGATCCTAAGCTGCGGGTCTGATTCACTATTTGTAAGCTTCTTTTATCAGATTTTGAACCGCAACAGCAGCGGAGGAGGGCTAAGGTTGAAAGAAATACACCTTCAACCACAAATTTGTGCCTGTGAAATCCTCAGTACAAATTCGGATGCACAAAAAATACGTGCAGGAATGAGGTTAATTATGGAAAAAGAAAAAATCTTATCAGTTGAAAATTTAGAAGTGTCCTTTGATACCTATGCAGGTGAGGTTCATGCAGTCCGTGGAGTTACCTGGCATCTGAACAAAAAAGAGACCATAGCCATAGTGGGAGAGTCTGGCTGCGGTAAATCCGTATCTATCCAGACGGTTCTTGGACTGAATCCCAAAAACGGCAGGGTAAAAAATGGAACCATTCAGTTTATGGAGGAGAACCTGCTTAAGAAAACACCTAAGGAAATGAGAAAAATTCAGGGGAACCAGATGTCTATCATCTTTCAAGACCCCTTTACTTATTTAAATCCCACTATGACAGTGGGTAAACAGATAACAGAAGTATATCAAAAACATAAAAAAGTTACAGGCAAGCAGGCTGAGGAAAGGGTAATAGAGATTATGAAGCTCATCTCTCTTCCCAATCCGGAACAGAATATGAAGAGCTACCCCCATCAGCTTTCCGGCGGTATGAGACAGCGTATTATGATTGCCATGGCGTTGATCTGTGATCCTAAGGTTCTTTTTGCCGATGAACCGACAACTGCCCTGGAGGTAACCATACAGGCACAGATAATAGAACTTATGAACGCATTAAAGGAAAAGGTTGATACCTCGATTGTTCTGATAACTCACGATATGGGGGTTGTAGCCAATATGGCTGAGCGGATCTATGTTATGTATGCCGGGCAGATAGTAGAACATGGAAGAGCGGAAGATATCTTTGAGTATCCGAAGCATCCTTACACCATGGGCCTGTTAAAATCAGTACCACGTTTAGATAAGAAAATAACCCAGGATTTATATTCCATTCCCGGAACCCCTCCTTATCTGCTGTTACCACCCACAGGTTGTGCATTTACTGCCAGATGTCCCTATGCCATGAATATCTGTAAAAAAAGCCAGCCGGAAAAGCAATACTTTGAAACAGAGCATTATGCTGCCTGCTGGCGAAATCATCCTGCCTGTATTGCTAAATTGAAGGATAGGAAGGCAGGAGAAGCATATGAGTAATACCTTATTGGAGTTAAAGAATGTGCACACCTATTTTCAGGTGGAAAAGGGACTGTTAAAAGCAGTAAATGGTGTAAGCCTGACCCTTAGAAAAGGAGAAACCATAGGATTAGTAGGTGAATCCGGTTGCGGAAAGAGTACCCTTGGTAAGACCTTAATGAGGCTTCATAAACCCCACAGCGGACAGGTGCTGTTTAAAGGGAAAGATATCTGGACATACAAAAGGAAAGAGAAGTTTCAATATAGAAAGGAAGTACAGATGATCTTTCAGGACCCCTATGCCTCTCTGGACCCAATCGGCATGGTAGGAGATACCATAGGCGAAGGGATAGATATTCATGGTTTATACAAAGGGAAAGCCAGAACGAGTAGAATCCTGGAACTGCTTAAAATGGTAGGCTTAAACGAAGAACATATAAACCGGTTTCCCTATGAATTCTCCGGCGGGCAACGCCAGCGAATCGGAATTGCCCGTGCACTGGCTGTGGAACCCGAGCTGATTGTCTGTGATGAACCCATATCTGCCCTGGACGTATCCATTCAGGCACAGATTGTCAATCTACTAAAGAAACTTCAGAAGGAAATGGGCTTATCCTATCTGTTTATAACTCATGATCTGTCAATGGTACGGCAGATATCAGACCGTATTGCAGTAATGTATCTGGGTTCCATGGTGGAACTGGCACCCAGTGAAGAAATCTATGAGAAAAATTATCACCCCTATACCAGGGCTCTCTTATCAGCCATACCCATTGCTGACCCTAAAGTAGAGAACACCCGCAAGAGAATTCTGTTATNNCAAGTCCCATTAATCTGAAAGAGGAATGCAGCTTCTGTATGCGATGTCCTGATGTCATGGAGAAATGCAGAAAAAGCAGACCGGAATTAAAAGAAGTCTCTCCCGGGCATTTTACCGCGTGTCATCTATATGAATAATTGCAGGAAATGAAACTTACAGGCGTGTTTTGCAGAAGGAGGAACTCTATGATATCAGAACATGAAATCAGCAGTATCTTAGAATGTGCACTGTCGGCTGGCGGAGACTTTGCGGAGCTGTTCTTTGAAGACCGGAGAGAAACTGGAATTAAGTGTTCCAGGGGAATTATCCAGAGTGTCAAGAGCCTCCATGGCTATGGTGTCGGGCTCTATCTCTTAAATGGCACCAACAGTGTTTACGTATATACCAACAATGTATCCCTGACCTCTCTTCTTGCCCTGGCAAAACAGGCAGGCTTACTTTTAGAAGCCGGAAATAAAAACAGCAAATATAAGAATATTACATTGAACCAGCTACAATATAGTAATCCCAATCCTATTATTTTAACCCCTTCTCAGGCCGGGCAGGAAAAGAAAATGAAAGCTTTAACAGAAATTGATAAGGAGATCTGGAGCAGTGGTATGAAGCTTCTGAATATGGAGGAAACCTATTCCGACTATGACCAGGAAGTAATGATTGCCAATAGTGAAGGTTTGCTAACAAAAGACCGCAGGATATACACAAAAGTACGTTTCAACTATGCGGTCGGGGATGAAAAAAGAGCAGCAACAGACTGGCATGACTATACCAAAGCACAGGGCTTTGAGGCATTAAGCAATACAGATCTGGCAGCTGCTTATATAAAAGAAGAAATGAAAGATACCCTGACAGAGCTTACGGCAGAACCCCTCAAATCCTGCAGGCTCCCGGTAGTAATTGAGGCGGGAAATGGAGGAACCCTGTGGCATGAGACCTGCGGGCACAGTCTGGAGGCTACTGCAATCTCTAAGGGGCAGAGTGCTTTTGTAGGAAAGCTTGGGCAGAAGGTGGCCTCTGAACGGGTTACTCTGATTGATGATGGTACCCTTAGCGGGCTGTACGGAACTTCTGCTGTCGATGACGAAGGGCATAAGAGGCAGGAAAATATACTGATAAAAAACGGAATCTTAAAGCAATACCTTTGCGATCGTCTCCATGGCAGAAGAATTGGCATGGAGAGCAACGGCTGCGGACGAAGACAGAATTATACCTACGCACCCGTAGCCCGCATGAGTAATACTTATCTGGCACCGGGAAAAGATGACGAAGAAGAGATGATAAGTTCTCTGGGGGAAGGCCTGTATGTGAAATCCCTGGGAGGAGGCACTGGCGGTATGCTCTTTTCCATAGCAGCCAGAGGAGCATATTTGATAAAAAACGGTAAAATAGACAGACCAGTTAAGAATGTTATGCTGACTGGCAGCGGAATTGGGGTTATACAGAAAGTTGACCGGGTCGGAAGGACACTTAAGTATGATATGGGAGGTTTCTGTGGGGCTGCCTCCGGGCTTCTGCCGACAACCACTTTCCAGCCAAGGGTGAGGATATCGGAAATGGTAATCGGGGGAGGAGAATAACCCGGGGATTACAGGTACCTAAGCATACAGACGGAGTTAGCGGATTCAGGAATACCAAATCGAAGATTTGATATTCACGAAAGGGGTTAAGATGAAGGAGCTAAACGCATATAAAGAAGCAATGAAGCAGCTGCCGGAGGAGATAAGAGAGGCAGAAGTGAACGCGGATAAGCAGGATATTTTATCTGTTCAAATGTGTGACGGTAAGATAACGAGCTTATCCCTGTCTGATCAGACCACTTTGTTTGTCCGGGTCACCGGCAACAGCACAGGTTTCGTATCCACCGAAAATCTGGAGGAAGATGCAGGAGAGGTAATGTCTGCCGCTTTAGAGAACAGCCGTTATCTTAAAGCTGGAAAGACAGAAAAGCTTCATACCCTGAACACCCTGACAAACAATCTGGAGGAAGAAGAGAAGAGCCATACGGAACTGGACAGAGTAAAAGCGACTCTTTTTACGGTTACAAACAAGCTAAAGAACTGGAGCCCTGGCCTAACAGCCGTTACTGTCAGTGCAGAGGAAAGAATACATACGGCAGGAGTGGTCAACAGCAACGGCTGTGACCAGACCTTTAGCAGAATAACAACAGAGCTTTCCATATCTGCTTATGAAAAAGGAGATGAGCAGAACTTTTTTCAACTGGAGAGTGCTTCTGAGTCAGCGTTTGAACGGATTGATACCGAATTGCTTTATAAGAAGTTAGAACTCTGGAAAGCCAACAAGGTACCGGATACAGAGTGCCTAGCGGGGAGTTTCAGAGCGGTCTTAGATGGTTCTGTTCTGGCTAATATGTTCGTGACAGCCTGGAAATTGTTTTCGGGACAGAGTTATATAGCCAACTCAACCATATACAGTAATAAGTTGGGTAACAGGATAGCTTCAGATATAGTTACTATAATGGATATACCTGTAATGGAGAACTGCGGTTACGAATATCCTTTTGACTGTGAAGGTAGTGAAGGAATAGAGACTGTGCTGGTGAATAAAGGAATTCTAACGGGGCTTCTGCATAATATTGAGACCGCAGATGTCCTGGGAGTAAAGTCCACCGGAAATGCAGGGAGAACCCCCTCATTGGTAAAAGGAACGGATATTACCATTACACCTAAGAATTTCTGTTTAAGACCCGGAGAGAAGAGCCTTGAAGAACTTCTTCAGGAACTGGGAGATGGTCTTTACATCTATCAGTCTTATGATGTATACCACTCTATCAATATCGGTTCCGGAGATTATACCATACCTTGCAATGCAATCCTGATTAAGGACGGAAAGAGGGTGGGGAAAGCGGACGGCATGACAATGAATGGAAATATGTCAGATTTCTTTCAAAGCATACGCTCAGTTGGAAAAGAACTATCCTATAAACCGCTGGACCTGCATAAGGCTTATATGGCAGCAGCTCCTTCTGTACTGGTGGATGCTGTTACGGTCAGTGGAAGTTGATGAACCGTATGAATACTTACGTCATTAATAGGTGCTGTTGACTATTTCCTATGTGGATTATTCTTTTTAATTGATTAATATGTATTAACCTGAGATTATAATTTATTTTCATTTATTATGCCTCTGTCTAACATACATACGACGGCGTAAGCAACTACAGCATGTTATTACAGAAGTTTGAATAAACAAAGGATTGAATAAACGACAGATTAAATAGACAGCAGATTGAATAAACAAAAGATCGAATAAACGACAGATTAAACAGATAGCAGTTTAAGTTAACAACAGATTGAATAAACAGCAGGTTTAAACTGCTGATATATCCTGTTTTAAGAATGGAGGTTATTATGTACCGTAAGGAAATACACCAATTTATCAGGGAACACCAGCAGGAAATGTTTGAGGATGTGAAACAGCTGCTCCGCATTAACAGCGAGCGGATGGAAGCAGAAGAAGGAAAACCTTTTGGCACAGGACCTGCAAAAGCTCTTGAGACTGCTTGTGATATCTTTCACAACTATGGATTTACGTCAAAAAATTATGATAATTATGTAATAACAACAGACTTAAATGAAAAAGAAAATAAATTGGATATCCTGGCGCACTTGGATGTAGTACCAGCAGGAAACGACTGGACAGTAACAGAACCCTTTGAACCGGTGATAAAGGACGGTAAACTCTACGGCAGAGGTGCCGCTGATGATAAAGGACCGGCTATAGCTGCTTTTTATGCCATGCGTGCGGTAAAAGAGCTTAAGATACCCTTGGAAGCAGGTGTCCGTCTGATATTGGGTTCTGATGAAGAATGCGGCAGCAGTGATATAGATTATTACTATAAGAAGAATCCACCGGCACCTATGACAGTATCCCCGGATGCTGATTTTCCGGTTATTAATATTGAAAAAGGAGGATTGGCGGGAGATTTTTCAACTGTTTATGAGGAAGAGAAAGAGCTGCCGCGAATCATCCGCGTAGACGGAGGGATGAAATTCAATGTAATTCCTGCAAAGGCAGAAGCACTGATAGAAGGACTATCCTGTGAGGATATTAAAGCTGCTGCACTCCCGTTAGAAGCAGCAACCGGGCTCCAGTTTACAATAAGCCCAGAAGGGCACGCTGTAAGAATTGAAGCGAAGGGTAGCTCAGCCCATGCTTCTGAGCCTTACAAAGGAAATAATGCACTGACCGGGGTATTGGAGCTCATAACAGTCCTTCCCTTAGCGGATACCAAAGCCAACAATCTGCTTCGAGGAATTCACCGCCTTCTGCCCCATGAAGATTACTACGGAAAAGCCTTAGGCATTGCTATTGAAGATAACGAATCCGGTAAAACTACGGTAAGCTTTGATATATTTCACATGAATGAAACGCAGTTGTCCGGTTGCTTTGACTGCAGGGCTTCCATTGCAGCAACGAAGGAAAATACAGCAATGGTAGTAGAAAAGGTATTCAGGGAAGCTGGTCTGACACCCGGTGCGCTTAAGACTTATCCTCCCCATTATGTTCCCGCTGATTCAGAGTTGGTGCAAGCACTCTTAACCAGCTATCATAGTATAACAGGCAGAGAGGAAAAGCCTATTGCGATTGGGGGAGGCACCTATGTCCACGGAGTACCCGGAGGGGTTGCATTTGGATGTGCGGTAGCAGAAGTGGATAATCATATGCATGGACCAGATGAATTTATGACAGTAGATCAGCTTTTGTTATCGGCAGAAATTTATGCCGATGCCATTGTCCGTCTCTGCGGTAAAAAATAGACTTTAGACTAAGAGGGTATATATGAAATATGATTTTGATACACCGGTTGAACGCAAAGGATTCTCAAACTTAAAGGAAAACATGTCAGAGAAGACCGTAATAGAAGCAGGAAATGTAAGCTTCTGTGCTGGAGAGATGGACTTTAAGACAGCACCGGCTATCGAGAAGATGACCTTAAAGCTTGCACGGAACGGTTTATATGGATATACCGTCTGTGATGACACTTATCGGAACCAGGTATGCAATTGGATGCAGGAACAAAGAGGCTTTCAGCTGCAGCAGGAATGGATTGTCCCAACCCTTGGTACCATATATTCCCTTGCAACGGCCATCCGTCTGCTGACAGTGGAGGGGGAAGAAATACTTGTAAATACTCCTTTTTACAGCAGGTACGAACAGGCAGCCAGACGATTACACAGACAGACAGTAAAGAGCCCCATGCTGGTAATAGAAGGCCGCTACAGACTGGATTTTGCGGATATGGAGGAGCGGATAAGATCGGGCAATATTAAACTGTTCGTATTCAGTAACCCCTGTAACCCTACGGGACAGATTTATGAAGAAGAAGAATTGGTCAAGCTTAAAGCACTTATGAAGAAATATAAGGTTTCCGTATTCTGTGATGAAATATTTGCAGAGACTGTCTACGGAGGCAGGAGGGTAATGTCTTACTGCGAAATTGCTGGTGTAGAAGGAACCCTTGTGGCTACTTCTATGGGAAAAAGTTTTAATCTTACGGGTGCTAATCATGCCAATATCATAATCCCCGATGAGAAGCTGCGAGAGGAATTTATACAACAGAGAAATGCCGATCATTATGGCAGTATTGATCCCTGGATATATTCTGCACTGAGAGGAGCGTACAGTACAGAAGGCGCAGACTGGTTGCGGCAGATGAATATATACGTGGAAGAAAATATCCGTATGATAAAGGCCTTTTTTGAGAAAGAATTGCCTGAGGTAAAAGTATATGGGGGCGAAGGAGCATATATCCTGTGGATGGACTGGAGCAGCCTGTTTCCTACAGCGGAGAAATTGTTTGATTTTCTGATCTACAAGGCATATCTGGATTTGGATCCGGGCAACCATTATGGTGAGGAGTATGCCTGCTATACCAGAATGTGTGTAGCAAGCCCCAGATATCTGATTGAGAAAGCTTTGGTTATGCTTAAAAAGGCAGTGGAAACTATTCGGCAGCAAGGGAAGCAGAATCCTCTTTTTACGGATGCCTGATCTGTATGTGAGGAGAGGCACAGAAGGAGTTAGCATGGTTATTATCGAAAAATACACAGCAGAAGGTTTATTGGACTATAAAGGCTGTATTGAGCTTATGAAAGAGACTTTAAGCAATCTGGAGGAAGGTAAATATGGCATGCCCCAGAGACTTATCTGTACCATGCCAAATACAGCTGCCTTTGGATTTATGCCGGCCTACGTGGGAGATTACTTTGGCGCTAAAGTTGTAACTGCATACTTACCCAACGCAGGGACTGCGTATCCCTCCCATATTGGATATGTAATGCTGTATGAAAGCCTTCATTGTACCGTAGCTGCCATGATAGAGGCGGGAAGCATAACAAAAATCCGAACAGGCTGTGTCAGCGCCGCCGCCACTGATCTTCTGGCAAGAAAAGACTCTCATAAGCTTTCCTTAATAGGGGCAGGAGAGCAGGCTCGCTCCCATATGGAGGCAATTCGCCTGGTTCGTGACATACAGGAAGTATCCGTGTATGACATACGAAAAGAGGCGGCAGAGCGGCTGGCAGTAGAATTCAAAGAAAGTTACGGAGTAACAGTGCGTGTCTGTAATTCGGTTGAAGAGGCAGTTGGAGCCTGTGATATTATCTGTACCCTATGCCCGACGAAAGAGGCATATCTTACCAGGTCTATGGTAAGACCTGGTACTCATATCAATGCAGTGGGAACCTTTACACCCACAACCCGCGAGGTTGCTTCAGATCTTATTGCAGCCTCCAGAGTATATTCTGATTACACTCCCTCCTTGCGCAAAGAAAGCGGTGAATATTTAATTCCTTTACAGGAAGGGCTTATTACAGAAAAACATATTATTGGCTCCTTGGGAGAACTGCTGCTGAAAAGAAAAGCGGGAAGAATCTCAGATTCAGATATCACTGTTTTTGATGCTCTTGGACTGGCAGTGGAAGATGTAGCTAGCGCAAGAGCAATTTATGAGGCTTATGTGAGAGCCGAATAGAATAAAAAGCAATAAATTTTTATGATACAGAACTCTGTACGGTCAGGTATTCAGTTCCGTAACCATGCATTAATTCAAGAATCGGTATAATCTTTTGGCCCAGTTCCGTCAGGGAATACTCAACCTTAGGCGGAACCACCGGGTAAACATTCCGGAGGATAAGTCCGTCTTCCTCCAGACTCCTTAGCTGTTGGGTAAGCATTTTCTGCGTAACATCCGGCAGCTTCTTTTTAATTTCATTAAACCGAAGTGCTTTATAGCTGAGATACCAAAGAATCAGAATCTTACGCTTACCGGACAGAATATCCTGAACCAGAACCATGGGGCATTTGTCAAACTTTATGCATTTATCACGCATATGGCACACTTCATGCATGTCTTCATTCATTGTCATAGAAACTCCTATCTATAGTTTTGAGCAGTTTTAAGTATCTTTTTGGGTACTATAGTACTTTTTAGTGCCTACTTGTCTTAAAGGTACCGTATGTTATAATTATAACAGTCTTGATTATAAAATCAATGGTCAGACTTCATATTGCACGATGGATAAAAGGAGGCATTCATGGCAAATATTAATAAGGCGATTAACAGCTTACTTGATATCTGCACAGCCTGTGCAAACTTTGGCACCGAAAAGTGTCTTCGGGATAAATGTAATATTGGATATTCCCTGACACTTTTAGAGAATCTAAAAATTCACAACCGTATGTTTCTGGATGAGGAGGTCTCACTTATACCAAGTGAAGATACCAAATATTATGATGAGAAGAAACTGGCAGTGAGTATAGCTTCCATTTGTAAACTATGCAGAGAATGCAATGCCATGCACCGGGAATCCTGTGCCATCTCTTTGGCCAGAAAATCCGTAGAAGCTGTAATTTTAAAAGATATGGAGGATTATCCGGGAAATGTATTTTCTTACCTGGTTAATGTGAGCCGGCAGAATGCAGATTTCTCAAATCTGGTTATGGAGGAATATCGGAAGCAGGAAAAGCATCCGTTTACTGATATACATTAAACCAGAGACTATGGGTAAAAACTATAAAACCTGAGGTTGAATAATGTAACCTACTATTTAGGAGTGTACTTAAGCACACAGAATGGAGAGTAAATGAGTAAAGTACTTTATATTAAAGCAAATGCAAAGCCTGAAGGCGTATCAAGAACCTATAAAATAGCGGATGAGTTCGTCCAAAGCTATAAAAAGAATCATCCTTCCGATGAAGTTATCACACTGGATTTATATAAAGAAGGTATTGACAGCCTTTCTGTAGAGGATTTACAGAAATTAAGAGCAAATACAGGAGATAACAGTGACAACCCTGTTATGAAATATGCATATCAATTTCTTGAGGCAGATAAGTATGTATTTGCGGAGCCTTTATGGAATTTAGGCGTACCTGCAATTTTAAAAGCTTATATTGATTATATCTGTGTTGCTAATGTAACCTTTAAGTATACTGCAGAAGGCCCTGTTGGTTTATGCAAGGATAAGAAGGCGGTAAATATTACCTCCCGCGGCGGAGATTATACTTCTGGTTTTATGGCTGAAATTGAAATGGGAGATAAATACCTTAAGACAATCCTGGGATTTATGGGAGTGACAGATTACACCACCATAGCTGCTAACCAGCTGGATGTAATCGGGCAGGACATTGACGGTATTATCGAAAAAGCTATCGAAGAGGCAAAGAACCTGGCAAAAGAGTTCTAATCTAATTATTGTTATTTCATAAATTTAACTACAAACGAAGCAGTAAGATAGGGATTATCCTGTCTTACTGTTTCTTTTGGTTATTATCTGATTGCAACTTTCGGTAATCGGTGGGGCTCAATCCCAGATTCTTAAGGAATACCCGGGAGAAGGTCTTATACGATTTAAACCCTGTCTCATAGCAGATATCCAGGACAGAAGAATCCGTAGAAAGAAGTAGGTCACAGGCTTGTGCCAGGCGTATCTTCTCCAGATATTTGTGAAAGTTTTCCCCTAACAGCTGGTGAAAGGAGGAGCTGATATGAGAAGCACTCATATGAAAGCGTTTGGAAAGCAGCTCTAAGGTGATATCCTCCTGATAGTATTGAGAAACATAGGTAATAATATCCCAGACACCGCTCTTCTGGCTTAGGATACGCTTTCCATCAGCCGGCAGCTGTTTGAGGGTACGGTTTCTGTCATAGGTAATCAACAGTTCCATCAGCTTGCTTTTAAACATCAAAGCACTCCATTTACCTCGCTCTATAAGCTCTCTTTCCATGGATTTTAAAATATCAGTCAGTTCCTTCGTGATTTCTTCCTCAAATTCATTATAAGGTGTTTTGTCCAGGGCAGCCTGGCTTAGGAGCTCTGTCAGAGCAAGAAAATCCCCTTTTTTATCATAAAAGCTTTCAATTTTTATGCTTCCTACAATTACGGTAACCGGGGATGCAGGTGTTGCAAGGATTTCATGAATGTGATGAGGGAATAATAAGGTAAAGGTACCGGGCCTTAAGGTATGTTCGGTTCCGTTGATTTTCTCTGTGGCACTGCCGGCTATTGTAAAATTGAATTCAATGTAATTATGGCAGTGGGGTATCACATGCGCTGTTATGATATCAGTTCTTAATGCAAAGGGGAGGTCTTTGCTGATCCACTCCTCATGAGAAACCAATAGAGGGTTCATTGATGGCTTTCACCTGCCTTTCTGGAATGTTTGATAAATAAGGGAACTTATCAATATGTTTACGGTTAAATTAAGTTTGAGGTTAAAATAAGTTTGTGCTAAAAAATAATTGTACTGAAATATAAGGGTTGTGGCTATAGGTTTGTTTTTGAAAATAATATTGGTGTGGCAAAAGAGAGGGGCTCACAAGGGGACGGCAAATTGCACAAACCAGAAAAACGATTGCTTCAATTCCAAGGTATAAGAAGTCCTAATTCTCTGAATACTTTGTGCTTGGCATGTTATAAAACAGATAACTCGCTTCGCTCAAACAATCTCTTTTATAACATAGCACAAAGTATCCAGAGAAAAGGACTTCTAATCCCTTTCCATAGGCGCATTCGTTCTTTCTGGTTTGTGCAATTTGCCTGACACATGGTGGTTCAGGTTTTTCACTTTTAATGCCGCTTATGCTGTTTTATGAGCAGACTGGTGAATTAAGTAATTAATGGCAGCATGAATTACCTTTTATTAAAATTTTAGCGTGTTAAATTTTTCGTATCCATACATATATACTAACACCCTATTTGGTAGTATCCATCTATACTAACACCCATTGTTTAAAATAGGTTTTATAATAACATATAGTTTATAGGAAATAAAAATTTATATTAACAATAAAGTTGATAGGAAATAAAAATTTATACTAGCCCCAAAGTTGATAGCAAATAAGGGTTTATATTAACAATAAAGCTTATTGTTAATAAGGTCTTTGAATAAAGGATGCTATACCTATAAAATGGAGATGTTAGTTTGGTAGCAGTTTAATTATAAGTGTAAGTGTTATGTCCGTCAATTGCTGTTTATTATCATTGTGGAAGGTAGTAAGATAATTTAAAAGAGATAAAATAATGAGATATTTTGAGCTGTTATTGGCATGAAAATAATGCGGGTCTTTATTATGATAAGGATACAGAATGATAAGGATATAAACTATGATAAAATTATAACTATGATAAAACTAAAAGGAGGTTATTATGCCATACTATTTGCCAAATATGAAAGAAAGACTGCCAGGGGTACAGGATAGAATTAAGAAAGCCATTTTTCAAATAATAGCACCTCTTGATATGACGGTTTATCTGACACCGGAACCGGTTGCTTTTATGAACAGAACTACGGGTAAAGAGAAGAAGATTGATATAGGTGATAGCTGGGGAGGCCTGTTTGAATGTGGGTGGTTTCATTTTACCGGTACCGTACCTGAGGATTCGGAGGTTGCTGCAGCTGGTGTTAATGATATAGAGGCTACGGAGTCTGTTCTGCTGATTGACATAAACGGAGAGCTTTGCGTAGTGGATGAGGAAGGGAAGCCTGTAAGAGGACTTACCAATGTTTCCTCAGAATATGACTATTCTTTAGGCAGACCGGGTAAGACGGTGTTCCGCTTTAACAGAACCCTTAAGGCGGGGGAAAGGATTGATCTGTGGGCGGATGCCGGCTGTAACGATCTCTTTGGTAAATACCAGGACAGCGGAATCGTAAGGCAGGCTTTTATTGCGGTCTGCAACAAGGACTTAGAACAGCTTTTTTATGATTTCGAGGTGCTTCAGGAATTGATGCTTTATTTAAGTGAGGATAAAGCCACATATCACAGCCTTCTCCACAGCCTTAACCGGGCTGCCAATGAGCTTCGTCTCTATAACAATGAGGAAGCCAGAAGGGCAAGAGATATACTGAGCAAAGAACTGAAGAAAAAGGGTGGTGATCCTTCCCTTAAGATTAATGCCTTAGGGCATGCGCATATTGATCTTGCCTGGTTGTGGCCGGTAAGAGAAACCATTCGTAAGGGAGCCAGAACCTTCTCTACTGTACTCAGGAATATGGAAAGATATCCGGATTATGTCTTTGGTGCAAGTCAGGCCCAGCTGTATCAATGGGTCAAGGATTATTATCCTGCCCTCTATGAAGAGGTAAAAGAGCGAATCAGAGAAGGCCGCTGGGAGGTTCAGGGTGCCATGTGGGTAGAAGCAGATACCAATATCTCCGGCGGTGAAGCACTGATTCGCCAGGTGCTCCTTGGCAAACGTTTCTTTCAGGAGGAATTCGGTAAGGATATAAAGAATCTCTGGCTGCCGGATGTTTTTGGCTATACCGCTGCTTTGCCTCAGATTTTAAAGAAATCCGGGGTGGATTATTTTATGACAATTAAGCTCTCCTGGAGTAAATTCAATAAACATCCCCATCACACTTTCTGGTGGGAAGGACTGGATGGCAGCAGGGTTCTGGCACATATGCCGCCGGAGGGGAATTATAACAGTTCAGCAGCACCCCGAGCCGTTGTCAATTCTGAGAAGGAGTTTCTGGATAAGGGTATCGGCGAGGAGTGTCTGCTGTTATTCGGAATCGGTGACGGCGGAGGCGGACCGGGAGAAGAGCATCTGGAACGACTTAAGAGAGAGAAGAACCTGGAGGGTCTTATTCCCGTATCCCAGGGACCGGCGCAGGCTTTCTTTGATAGAATTGATACAGAGGATTCTCTCTATAAGACCTGGAAGGGAGAACTGTATTTAGAGTTTCATCAGGGTACCTATACTTCTCAGGGGCGTAATAAGAGGTATAACAGGAAGATGGAGCTGGCTTTAAGAGAGCTTGAATTCGCAGCTGCTTGGAATGTTTTAAAGACTGGCAATAAGAAGATTACAGAAGATATATATCCTTCTGATTTCCTTGATAAGACCTGGAAGGAAACCTTGCTATATCAATTCCACGATATTTTGCCAGGGTCCTCCATTGCCAGGGTATACAAGGAATCTCTTGAATGTTATGAGAAAATGCTGCTGGAAACAGAAGCCGCAGTAAAGGGAATGTATAGTGCTCTTGGTAACCTTAAGGAGAAGCAGGAGGCAGGTACAGCTGGCAGTAAGGCAGCTGCCGGTAACTGTGTACGTGTCTTTAACTCCTTATCCTGGGAAAGGGAGGAATGGCTGTCTTATAATGATACCTGGATAAAAGCCAAGGTTCCGGCTATGGGATACCGTATTCTGGCTGTTGAAGACCTAAAGGGTGGTACAATAACAGATAAAGATACAGATTCAAATATAGATATAAATATAGATACAGCTACAGTTGCAGGGCAGATCTTAGCTGACGGAACACCTGCAAGTCTGCCGTACAATGATAATAACCTCCATAATACTAAGATTTCAGAGAAGCAGAATACACTTGAAAATGAAAGCTATGTTATCGTATTCTCACCCGATGGTTTCATCCAGTCTATCTATGATAAAGAAGAAAAGAGGGAAGTTATAGCGACAGGAGAGACTGCAAACAAGCTGGTTATGTATGAAGACCAGGGAGATGCCTGGGATTTCCCCATCTATTATGATGAGGTACCGGGAGAGGCTTTAATTCTCACTGAGAGCAATGTTTACCGTGAGGGACCAAAGCTTATAAGGTTGAATCGTTTCTGCACTGCCTCCGGTGAATCTCAGGTGGAGCAGAAAGTAATCCTGACAGGGGAAAGCCGTCGTATTGATTTTGTAACCCAGGCAGACTGGAAGGAAAGTGCTAAGATGCTTCGTACCTCCTTCCCTGTAAACGTAAGAGCGCAGGAAGCCACCTGTGAAATACAGTTTGGCAATATCAAACGGCCTACTCACCGAAATACCTCCTGGGATATGGCTAAATATGAAGTCAGCGCCCATAAATGGGTGGATATGTCCCAGGGAGACTACGGAGTGGCTCTTCTGAATGATTGTAAATATGGTCATAAATTAAAGGATAATGTCATTGATCTGAATCTGCTAAGAAGCACTGCGTATCCAGATACAGCTGCTGACCAGGGAAGACATGAGTTTACTTATTCCCTGTATCCTCATAAAGGGGATTATATTGAAGGCAGAGTGGTTAGGGCAGGTTATGAACTGAATGTACCTCTTCAGGTTCTTCCGGCTGATGATTGTCCTATGACAGCGAAAGCTGAATCACTGGTATCAGTAGAGGCAGAGAATGTTATTATAGAAGCTGTTAAGAAATGTGAGGAAAGCGGAGCTTTGATCCTGCGCCTGTATGAATGCCATGGAAGAGGAGTCAGAACCAAAATAAATCTGGCTTTTGAACCAGAAGATATACAGCTGGTAGATCTGATGGAAAAGGAGACCAGTCAGGCGGGGCTTGTGAAAGATACGGTAACAGGTAATTCCTGTACACTGGAATTCAAGCCATTTGAGATAAATACCCTGAAAGTATCTTTGGGTTTAAAAGACTAGAGATATGAAGAAACAGATAGCTATTTTGGTTTAATCATTGGCTCTTTTATCGGGACTGTAATAGAATTGTATTTTTACTGATTTTCAAAGCTCAGAACTACAAAATCCCAGATATGTCGTAAAGGCTGAACCCTTGCCTTGACTGCATGTCTGGGATTTTTATGTTGAGCTGTTAAGCCGAAAATCAGGGTTTGTGTTTTTTACACATCATAAATTATTCTGGCTTGGAACTTCTTTTTAAGACCGTTCGGTTTGAATGACCAAGAATCATTGGAACCTTTTCAATATAAACATCACTGGTGTCAAGTCCAAACCAGTTTGATGGAGATACCGTGAACTTCTGTATAAAGAACTTGGTTCTTAACAAAAAAGAATCCCAGCCGGACAAAGAAGATTCATGGGAAAGCACTTCTTCAATAAACACAAAACGAAAGTCTCCCAGCTTACGATTTGGTATAATGGAATAAATATTGCATTGTTGCTCAATTTCCTTATTATTTACTAACTCTGTTGATATCTGACGTAAGAATATATTAAGATTCTGCTCAACACGAAATCCAAGATTAATCTGGATATTTACAATATAGGAAGTCTTGAATTTTTCAACTACATAATCTGCCTGATAAGGCTCATCTGTTACATAAACATTTACAAACCAGTAAACATCCGCTTTTTTGGGCTTTTTGTCCAGAAGAAAGTACATTACCTTACGTTCTACTTCTTTTGGATTGGGGCAGTTTGTCAGGCACACTAGGTTACTTGCATATTTCGGTATATCCGGGTCATGACGCAGCTTACTCAGCTGATTAATATAATTTTCAATGGGCACGATTTCACGGTAGCGCATCTTAATGATATGTGACCTATCCCAGATATACATAATAAAAAGAATTGAAACTGCAATAATTACCGCAACAAAACCACCATGAAAGAACTTTATAATATTTGAGAGGAAGAACGAAACCTCAAAGGACATAAAGAAAACCAGCATGATGACTGCAAGTATGACAGGTGTCTTTTTCTTCAGCATATAATTATATAACAGGATGGTTGTCATGAGCATGGTAACTGTAATGGCAAGACCGTAGGCTGATTCCATTTTCTCGGAGCTTTGAAAGTAAAGAACAATTCCGATACAGACCACACATAATGTCCGGTTAACGGCAGGTATATATAACTGACCTTTTGTAGAGGAAGGGTATAGTGTATGTAGTCTGGGAAACAGATTCAGTTTTATTGCTTCTGATACAAGGGTAAAGGAACCTGAAATCAAAGCTTGAGAAGCTATAATCGCAGCAAGGGTAGAGATTATTATGCCATACATTAAAAATCCGGAAGGAATCATCTGATAAAACGGATTGATATCCTCCAACATGGCATGGGATGGATTGTTTTTCGCTGATAAAATCCAGGCACCTTGTCCGAAATAATTTAACAATAAGCTTATTTTAACAAAGGGCCATGTAAAGTAAATGTTCTTTCTACCAACATGTCCAAGGTCAGAGTAGAGGGCTTCAGCACCTGTTGAACAAAGAAATACACTACCCAGTATAAAAAAACCAAGCTTATTATCATCACTGAACAGAATACTAATGGCATAATGCGGTGATAATGCCCGCAACAGAGAAAAGTTTCCTGCAAGGTTGATAATACCAAATAAAGCCAAACTGCCGAACCATAAAAACATAATAGGACCAAAGAGCCTTCCGATAAATTCGGTACCGATATGCTGAATAAAAAACAGCAGGCAGATAATAACAATAACGAGAATAACGATATTATTCTGATTGCCATAAAAAAAGTCATGAAAAACCGGGAGCAGCTTTAAGCCCTCCACAGCGGAAGTAACGGTAACTGCAGGTGTCAGCATACCATCTGCTAACAGAGCGGATCCACCAATCATAGCAGGGATGACCAGCCATTTGGAACGGCTTCTTACCAGCGTAAAAAGAGAGAAGATACCACCTTCTCCATTGTTATCAGCTTTTAGTGTTATAAATACATATTTTATTGTTGTTAAGATAGTGAGGGTCCAAAATACCAAAGATAAAGTACCGAGAATAAAATCTTCTGATACATTTTCTAAACCACCGTTCCCTATAAGAACGGATCTCATTACATAAAGCGGTGAAGTACCGATATCTCCGTATACGACACCCAATGTTACTAGAATTCCACCCAGTGTTAGTTTTGACATTCTAGATTTTTTTGATGAAACTTCCATCTTAGGCTCCCGTCTGCGTGCTTTGACACGCGTACAATATCAGGGGGAGTAAAAGTGTCTCCGAGTGGCAGCCTTTCGATATTAAACTTAATTTCACTCTTTTACCCCTCTGCAAAAAATTTTAATTATCCTTTCCAGCACGGCAAAATGTTGGAATATACTCTTTCTTCATTTATATAGCACGAACTGAATCGAATAGTTTCGGCTAAAAATATACTTGACATTGGACAAGGTAATATAATGATATTGTTTACCTTTACCTTAAAAAATATTTTATAATGAATGCCGTTTGTATGTTATTGCATAGTCGGCTGGCCTTATAAACTATGCCGCGGCTGTTTGATCATCTCCTGATTCTTACTTGAAATTATTAAGAAAGAACAACTTAATTCCGTAGAATTTGATATTTAAAAATGAGGTTGCTTTGCTTAATGACAGAGTGATAATTCTGACTCTTAACACTCCTGTAATATATTATAGTAATTGCTGTCATTTGTCTATCACTTAAGCGTAAAAGCAGGACAAAAATTATTAAAATTTCAGGTGTCTNNCTGATATAAGCAGCAGAATATGTTTGAATAATGCCTGTGCCGGGCTGGAGTACTGCGTTGGAGGAAGCAAAACAGTCAGATTGGTATATGGATTTATCAAACCTGCTCTAGTGTATTGAATTTACTGAGCATATATAATCTTAGTGAGCAACTCTGCGAAAGCTTATTAAAATTTGAAGAGTTATGGGAACAGAAAAACATTAGTATCCTTGCTGAAATAGCAGAGGATATTTCTTTTTGACTTTTCCAAAACTTTTTTGTCAAACTACAAAATTTTAAAATATCACTTGCATTTAATAATTACAAGTGTTATATTAGTTATAGAACAAACCAAGAGTATTTAGAAGGGGGTAGTTAAATGAATATTAGCAAATTCACTCAGAATTCCATTCAGGTAGTCCAAAGCTGTGAAAAGCTGGCAATGGATTACGGACATCAGGAAATTGACCAGGAACATCTGCTGCTTAGTCTGCTGACCATAGAGGACAGCCTTATCATGAAACTCCTTAAGAAGATGGAGATAGTAGGAGAAGTCTTTACTGCACAGGTAGAGGGGCTTTTAAATAAAAGGCATAAGGTATCCGGCGGTCAGGTTTATATCAGTAATGATCTAAACAAAGTATTGATTTATGCGGAAGATGAAGCGAAGCGTATGGG
This sequence comes from Lachnoclostridium sp. UBA6558, assembly GCA_002434335.1. GTDB lineage: Bacteria > Bacillota > Clostridia > Lachnospirales > Lachnospiraceae > Anaerocolumna. Next base: position 108,182 of record DJJW01000005.1, read on the forward strand.
AGATGAATATGTCTCCGTGGAGCATTTGTTCCTGAGTCTGTTAAAACAGCCGAATAAAGCTCTGAAGGAACTCTTTCAGACCTTTGGCATATCCAGGGACAGCTTCTTAAAGGCCCTGCAATCTGTAAGAGGGAATCAGCGGGTAACCTCCGACAATCCGGAGGCTACTTATGATACGCTGGAGAAATATGGCTCTGACCTGGTAGAAAGAGCGAAAGAACAAAAGCTTGATCCTGTAATCGGAAGAGATGCGGAAATTCGTAATGTTATAAGAATCTTATCCAGAAAGACCAAGAATAATCCGGTTTTAATCGGAGAACCCGGTGTTGGTAAGACTGCCGTGGTGGAAGGTCTTGCTCAGAGAATTGTAAGAGGAGATGTTCCGGAGGGACTTAAGAATAAGAAGGTGTTTGCACTGGATATGGGGGCACTGGTTGCTGGAGCGAAATACCGTGGAGAATTTGAAGAGAGATTAAAGGCTGTCCTTGAAGAGGTCAAGAACAGTGAAGGTGAGATTATTCTCTTTATCGATGAGCTTCACACCATCGTAGGTGCCGGTAAGACAGAAGGTGCCATGGATGCCGGAAATATGTTAAAGCCTATGCTGGCAAGAGGTGAGCTTCACTGTATCGGAGCGACCACACTAAATGAATACCGCATGTATATAGAAAAGGATGCAGCACTTGAAAGACGTTTTCAGCCGGTTATGGTGGAAGAACCAACCGTTGAGGATACGATCTCTATTTTAAGAGGCTTAAAGGACCGTTATGAGGTCTTTCACGGAGTAAAGATAACAGACAGTGCCCTGGTGTCTGCCGCAGTCTTATCAAACAGATATATCTCTGACCGTTTTCTGCCGGATAAAGCCATTGACCTGGTGGATGAAGCCTGTGCCCTCATTAAGACAGAGCTTGATTCCCTGCCTACGGAGCTAGACGATATCAGCAGGCATATCATGCAGCTTGAGATAGAAGAAGCAGCCCTAAAGAAAGAGACAGACCGTTTGAGTCTGGAACGCCTTGAGAGCCTGCAAAGAGAGCTGGCAGAAGAAAAAGAACAGTTCGCGGCGCAAAAGGCAGTATGGGACAATGAAAAATCCTCCGTGGAAAAAGTACAGAAGTTAAGGGAAGAGCTGGAGAGTCTGAATAATGAGATAGAGATAGCTGAAAGAAACTATGACCTGAATAAAGCCGCAGAATTAAAATACGGAAAGCTACCCCAGATAACCAGGCTCTTACAGGAAGAAGAAGAGAAGGTTAAAAAAGAGGGGCACACACTTGTCCATGAGAGCGTAAGTGAAGAAGAAATCTCAAAGATCGTCTCCCGCTGGACCGGTATTCCTGTTTCCAAGCTGACAGAAAGTGAGAGGGCGAAGACTCTTCATCTGGATGCAGAACTGCATAAACGTGTTATGGGACAGAACGAAGGAGTAAGGCTGGTTGCAGATGCTATTTTAAGGTCCAAAGCCGGTATCAAAGACCCCTCTAAACCCATAGGTTCCTTCTTATTTCTGGGTCCTACCGGTGTTGGAAAGACAGAACTTGCCAAAGCACTGGCAGAAGCTCTTTTTGACAATGAGCAGAACATGGTCCGCATTGATATGAGTGAATATATGGAGAAATATTCGGTATCCAGGTTAATCGGAGCACCTCCCGGCTATGTAGGTTACGAAGAAGGAGGACAGTTGACGGAAGCAGTCCGGAGAAAACCTTATTCCGTAGTACTATTCGATGAGATTGAAAAGGCTCATCCCGATGTGTTTAATGTACTGCTCCAGGTATTGGATGACGGACGTATTACAGATTCACAGGGAAGAACCGTAGATTTTAAGAATACCATTCTTATTATGACCTCAAATATAGGATCTTCCTATCTTTTGGAAGGTATCGGAGAAGCAGGTAATATTATGGAGGGCTGCAAAGAACTTGTAATGAACGATTTGAGGAACCATTTCCGACCGGAATTCTTAAACCGTCTGGATGAAATTATCCTGTTTAAACCATTATCACCAAAGGATATCAGAGGAATCATAGAATTGTTGATTGGTGAGCTTAACAAACGGCTGTCCGACCGTCAAATAACAATAGAGCTAACGGAAGCTGCCAAGGATTTCGTAGTAGAAGAAGCATATGACCCTGTCTATGGTGCAAGGCCTCTAAAACGATATCTGCAAAAGAATGTGGAGACCTTAAGTGCCAGATTAATCTTAAGTGATGAAGTGGATGCCGAAGATACCATATTAATTGATGTAAGCGATAATAGGCTTACGGGCAGTGTCAGAAAAGCAGTATCTGTCTGATTATAGCTTGAAATCTGCCTCGGCCCGGGAGTTAACAGAGCTTAGAAAATAAAAAAAATTGTGTTATCAAATTAGAAGGCAGTAATATATTATTATTATCTAGTTGCAGTAGTATATTGGGCAAACTGTGTATAATACGAGAGATAGGCTATATCAGTGTGAGTAAGGCTGCTGGCTTGACTTGCTGATATAACCTATTTTTTGACGTAATAGGGAATTGCGTCCTGTTACATAAAAGATCCTGCCGGAGGAGAGGCACAGGACGTCCAGAAGGAGATTTGTCACTATCGTAACAGTATATCAGCACCAGTGTCTGGCATGTCAGACTCTTTGTTCTATTTTCCGCATAAGGAAATACACATCAAAGCAGCGGATATAATGTGTAAATAATGGTTTTTCGTGCATTTTACCATGTAATAGTATATAATACCCATAAATAGTATATCAGCAGCATATGTTATAGAAGGCTTTGGTGACTGGGGGGATGAAAGTGACAAAGTTAGATAACCTGATATCGTTAATTAAAAATAAACATGTCTATATACAAACACATAATTATCCGGATCAGGATGCTTTGGCTTCCGCCTTTGGTCTGGCAGCACTCTTAAAGAACAGGGGAATTAGCTCAACCATCTGTTACAGCGGACAGATTGATAAGTATAATACCCTTAAGATGGTAGAGCTGATTCCCATTCCTGTCAGAAGAGGAGAAGAACTTATCATAACTGCAATGGATGAGATTCTTTTGGTGGATTCTCAGGAGGGAAATATCAATGTAAAGAAGTTCCCCGGGAAAATCATAGCCTGTATAGACCACCACCCTCTGCAGGAGACAGACAGCTATCATTTCTTTGATATTCGCAGTTCCATGGGTTCCTGCGCTTCCATTATCGGCGAATATTTTATGGAAAATGATATTGAGCCGGAAGAGCAGGTAGCAACTGCCCTGACCTATGGAATTAAAATGGATACAGGAAATCTGACCAGAAGAGTATCGGAGCGGGATGTAGAAGTATTCAGCTTTCTCTTTAGACGTGCAGATGAAGAGAAACTGCAGGAGTTGGACAGAAGTTCCCTTACAAAAGATGATCTCAATGCCTATAAAGAAGCCATCACCAACTTAAAAATCTATGGCAGGCTGGGAATCGTAAAGATTGGAAATGATTACTCCGAAGCTATTCTTGCCAGTATTTCAGACTTCCTCCTTAGCCTCTCGGAACTGGATGTGACTTTAGTATATGCTTATCGGGTAGGGGGCTTGAAATTTTCAATCCGCAGTGCGACTCCTTTGATTGATGCTGGAAAAGCAATTAAATGGGCGCTGAAAGGACTTGGTGACGGAGGTGGTCATGCCGTAATGGCAGCAGGATTCATTCCGGGGCTTGATACGGAAACTTCTATTTTAAATATGTCCTCTCTGNNATTCAATATGTTGCGAAAAAAATAATTGACTAATGTATTTAATCGTGATATAATACCAACGGTACATTTATCTGGATTAAGCATCTGGAGCAAAGGAATAATTACGGAATACAGCTAATATAAGATATAGAGCTCTCTGTCCTAATCGACCAAGNNTTTTATGGGTTAAAGCTCCTTTTATAGATGAATATCTTTTTACAGATGCTTATATATAAGTTACAAATATTTTATCCAAATTTCACATAAAAGCTTTGAGTGCAGAATGAAACTTTTAATAATAATAAAGTTGAAGTTTTTATAAAAATGAAAGAGACCGGTAAAACTTTATGTATTGAAGTATTGCTACGGAAAAGGGTGAAATATAACTTATACAGCGGTTCTAATAACTTGATGGAAGTCTGTGTGCAGTAAAGATTAGCAGTAATTTGTGTAAGGCTGCACATGAAGACTGATAAGAGCGGGATACTAATTATAAGCAGATTGATGAAATTATACAGCCGCAGCAGGATAAACACTGAAAGAATTCAAGAATAGAAAGGGTATATTTATGAACACAGTTAGATTTGAAGAGTTAGGGCTCAGCGAGCCGATATTAAAAGCTATCGTAGATATGGGCTTTGAAGAAGCCTCTCCCATACAAGCCAATGCAATACCGGTTATATTGGAAGGAAAAGACATCGTAGGACAGGCACAGACAGGTACTGGTAAAACAGCAGCCTTTGGTATACCTCTGTTAGAGGCAATAGATCCAAAAAACAGACATTTACAGGCAGTTGTATTAAGCCCCACAAGAGAACTTGCCATTCAGATAGCCGAAGAAGTAAGAAATCTCGGTAAATACATGCATGGAATCAAAGTGCTCCCTATATACGGAGGGCAGGAAATTTCCAAGCAGATTCGTTCCTTAAAGGCTGGAACACAGATCGTTATCGGTACTCCTGGCCGTGTAATGGACCACATGAGAAGAAAGACCGTTAAGTTTGATGAAGTAAAATTAATCGTATTAGATGAAGCGGATGAAATGCTTAACATGGGATTCCGTGAGGACATCGAGACCATCTTAAAGGATGTTCCCGAAGAGAGACAGACAGTACTCTTCTCTGCCACCATGCCAAAGCCTATAATGGACATTGCAAGAACTTATCAGAAGGATGCCCAGATTATCAAGGTGGTTAAGAAGGAACTTACTGTTCCCAAGATTGAGCAGTACTATTATGATGTAAAACCTAAGAACAAGGACGAAGTATTATGCAGACTTCTTGATATGTATGATCCTAAGTTATCACTGGTTTTCTGTAACACAAAGAGACAGGTGGATGAACTGGTATCCGTTCTTCAGGGAAGAGGATATTTTGCAGAAGGTCTTCACGGAGATTTAAAGCAGCAGCAGCGTGACAGGGTTATGCACAGCTTCCGTAACGGTAAAACGGAAATTCTCGTTGCTACAGACGTAGCAGCCAGAGGTATTGATGTTGATGATGTAGAAGCGGTATTTAACTTTGATGTGCCCCAGGACGATGAATATTATGTTCACCGTATCGGCAGAACCGGAAGAGCCGGAAGAACCGGAAGGGCCTTTACCTTAGTAGTAGGTAAAGAAGTATACAAATTAAAAGATATCCAGAGATATTGTAAGACTAAGATTTTAGCTCAGCCCATACCGTCCATTAATGACGTAACAGCCGTAAAAGCTGAAAAGATTCTGGATCGTATTCAGAACATTCTGACTGATGAGGATTTAACAAAAATGGTGGAAATCATTGAAGAAAGAGTTAATGCAGCGGATTGTACAGCTCTTGATATTGCAGCAGCTTTCCTTAAGCTGTCCATGGGTGATGAGAACGAGCAGATTGAAGAAAAAGCAGCATTTGAAGATTATGGCGATACCGGAGCAGAAGCCGGAATGGTAAGACTCTTTATCAACATCGGAAAGAAGCAGAACACAAGACCGGGAGATATCCTGGGTGCGATTGCCGGAGAAACCGGAATGCCTGGTAAATTAATTGGATCCATCGATATGTATGATAAATACACTTTCGTGGAAGTACCAAGAGAATATGCTTCTGATGTAATCCAGGTAATGAAGGATGCGAAGATTAAAGGCAAGAGCATTAATATCGAACCTGCCAATAGAAAGTAATATGTAATATGTACAGGCTGTTCCTTTTTGGAACAGCCTCATTGTTATATTTGACCATATTATTTAATTGTAAACTGAGATATTTTATAATATAATGTAAAAAAATACAAAGGTGGGTATTTATGAGAAAGAAGTTAAGTTATATCATTATCAGCGGGGTTTTATGCTGCAGTTTATTTTTCAGCACACAGGCAGTTACAGCCAAAACAGCTGATACGAAGAAAAAGGCGTTAAAAGCATATGAAGAGCTCCTGGTAAAGGACCCCTATGCAGACGNNGATTCTCCGCAGAAACCTTCAGTGTTAAGGATGTTACAGGAGATGACATTCCGGAACTTATTATAAATGGTGATGCTCCTCAAATCTTTACCTTCAAAGATGGTGAGGTTAGATGGATTTATAATTCATGGGTTTTCAGCACTATGTATTATTCTGAGAAGACTAATAATGTAATGAACTATTACTCCTGGAATGGTGAAAGTAGCTACAGTATTTATAAATTCGATAAAAAGACCTGTGAGTATTCTTCCATTATCAGTCTTACCAGCAAAAACAAAAAATACTATACTTATAAAGATGGTAAAGAAGTAAAGATTACAAAAAAAGAGTTTGACGGATATATTAATAAATATATGCCTAAAAAAGAAGAGTTAAAGACTCCGAATAAGAATACTGATAAGAATAGAAGTAAGTATTTAAAATAATGAAAGCGTTGCTAAGCCCTTTAAGATTAATTAAGATTGCTACTAATTACATAATAAGATAAATAAGATCCCTTACTACTTATATAAGGATATACTTCTTGTAATAAACAGTTCGTATATAGACTGTCTGTTACAAAAGATGATTAAGTAGTAAGGGATTATTTTAATTTATTACAGATAATCATAATTTACCAGAGCTGCGCTCCTCGCCAATCCATAACTCACCGAAGCTGTAAAATATACCCTGGTAATTAGAGAACATAAAATCAACAATTTTCCTCCTGAAGCATACACATAAAAGCCTCTGAAAACAGGGATCCAATATCATGAGCTGAGAATCCCTCAGCAGAAAGAAGACAATAAAAGGAAGGAGAAAAAATAAAGGAAGAGTAAAAGGACGAAGATAACTTAACGAAAGAAGAAAACTTAAAAAAAGGAGATGAATTACGAAAGAAAATAATTAACCAAAAAAGATAATTTAAAGAAGAAGATAATTTAACGAATTAAGTAATTTTTTCTTTTTCGATTAGGATATACTATCTTTAAGCTCGGAGAACAAGTAAAGAAACACTAAATGCACAAATAATGCACCATAAAATCACATATAAATATGCAATAAAAGTGAACTAACTTCTTGTATTTGCTCAAAACTATGTTATAATAACCATGAAAGCAAAGGAAAAATGTGAAAGGACGTGAAGATACAGTGTTTATTAATGAAGTTAAAGAGAATCTAACACAACAGATAATTCCCTTCTGGAAGAGTTTTAAGGATGAAAAATTCGGAGGCTACTACGGATTTTACGATTTCGACTTAAATTTGCACAAAGAAGCAATAAAAGGTGTAATATTAAACAGCAGAATATTATGGTTTTTCACGAATGCATATACCACAATAGGAGATAAAGAGTGCTTAGAGCATGCAAAACATGCATATGAATTTCTGAAAGACCATTGCCTGGACAAGGAATACGGTGGTGTATACTGGTCACTAACCTATGACGGCAAGCCAGAGGATTCCATAAAGCATACCTATAATCAGGCTTTTGCTATCTATGCCCTTTCCTCTTACTATGGAGCGACCGGTGACAAAGAGGCTCTCAACATTGCATATGACTTATATAAACTTATTGAAACCAAATGCAAGGACTCTGTTGGATACCTGGAAGCCTTCGACAGAACCTTCCAGCCGGTAGATAATGAGAAATTATCTGAGAACGGACTGTTAGCCAGCAAGACTATGAATACCCTGCTTCATGTATTTGAAGCATATACAGAACTATACCGTGTGGATAAAAATCCCCAGGTGGGTGAGGATTTAAAATGGATGATGGATCAGTTTGCGGATGTTCTTTACAATAAAGAGCGCAGAATTCTGGAGGTTTTCTTTGATGAGAAGATGAAGTCTATTTCAGATCTTAACTCTTATGGACATGATATAGAAGCTTCCTGGCTGATTGACAGAGGCTGTGAAGTTCTTGGAGATGAAGAGTACACTAAGAAAATGTTTGCTGTAACTGAGGCCTTAAGACAGCACATATTAGAAGTAGGATATGACGGTTTCTCCTTAAATAATGAAGATTTTAAAGGTGAGATAGATACAACCAAGATCTGGTGGGTACAGGCAGAGGCGCTCCTTGGCTTTATCAACGGCTATCAGCTTACACCTGAGAGAGAAGATTACTTAAGTGCTGGAAAGACTATCTGGAATTTCATCAAAGAGTACATTATCGATAAGAGAGAAGGCTCTGAATGGTTCTATGACCTTGATAAAGATGGACATCCTGTTAGCAGGAAAGAAATCGTCGGACCTTGGAAATGCCCTTATCATAACGGAAGAATGTGCTTTGAAGTAATTAAAAGAGGCGTTGACTGGTAAGAAGCAACCGGAAAATGAAAATGAAGAAATATATAATTTAAAAGGTGAATTAATGTAAAGAAATAATCGAAAGGAAGGCAGAACATGCATCCCAATTATTATGTACAGTTAGAGAAATACAATAAATTAGTTAATAAGAGCAATGAAGTAAGTCCTATCTTTAACGGTATCTATGACAGATATGTTAATCCCGTGCTTACCAATGAGCATATTCCCCTGTTCTGGAAATACGATTTAAACGAGGAGACGAACCCATATTTTATGGAACGTCTTGGTGTAAATGCGGTATTTAATTCCGGAGCGATTGAATTAAACGGAAAATATTACCTGGTTGCCAGAATTGAAGGAAATGACAGAAAATCCTTCTTTGGTGTAGCAGAAAGCGACAGCCCTACAGAAGGCTTTAAATTCTGGGATTATCCTATCCTTCTTCCTGATACCTGCCAGGAAGAGACCAATGTCTATGACATGAGACTTACCAAACATGAAGACGGTTATATCTACGGTGTATTCTGCTCCGAAAGCAAGGACATTACAAATCCTGATCTTTCCGCTGCCAAGGCAGAAGCCGGAATTGTCAGAACCAAGGATTTAAAGACCTGGGAGAGACTTCCTAACTTAAAGACCTTAAGATCCCCTCAGCAGAGAAACGTAGTACTTCACCCTGAATTCATTAATGGAAAATATGCTTTCTATACCAGACCTATGGATGACTTTATTAATACAGGTTCCGGTGGCGGTATTGGCTTCGGCTACTGTGATGATATTACCAACGCGGTGATTGATGAAGAAATCATTACAAGTGAGAGAAAGTACCATACCATAACAGAAGCGAAAAACGGTGCAGGTGCTGTTCCTATTAAGACAGAAAAAGGCTGGATTCATATTGCACACGGCGTACGAAACACAGCAGCGGGACTTCGTTATGTTATCTATGTATTTGCAACGGATTTAAAAGATCCTACGAAAGTGATAGCAGAGCCCTCAGGTTTCTTCATTGCTCCTTTAGGTGAAGAAAGAGTCGGTGATGTATCCAACGTAGCTTTCACAAACGGTGCCATTACAAAAGATAACGGAGAAGTGTATATCTATTATGCATCATCCGATACAAGGCTTCACGTAGCTGCAACAACGATTGACAAGCTGTTGGATTATACCTTTAATACACCTGTTGATCCTCTTCGTTCAGTGGATTGCGTAAAGCAGAGATGTGATTTTATTGCTAAGAATCTGGAATATTTAAAATAAACCGAAAGGGTTGATTTTTCTGTGAAGAAGAATCAGCCCTTTTCTATTAGTTGTAGTCTTAAGTTACTTACGTGTACTGGAGGGGATAAAGGGGTTATTCTCGATTTCATTGTAGGCAGCTTTAAGCTCTGTCCATGTACTCGAGGTTTCGAGGAAATTAGTAAACGCAGGTTTTAATAAATAATATTTCCCTCAGAATCCAGAAATTTATATTCTAAGGGTGTGGGTTCGGCGTAATGCAAAAAAGGAAGTTTGCCAACTTCAATTAGTTGAGTTTCCCCTTCTGGGTATGATAGCTGAATATTCATACAGGCATCATTATTGACAATAAAGACATATCCATCTCTCCACGACTGAATATAAATATCGCTGCCTCGCTCCATCGATTTATATAACTTTACAAATTCATATCGCGCGTTTCCCTTATTCTTAAACTCAAGAGCATAATAACTGCGGCTTTGAGTTTCATTTCCCGTCATATAGCAAACGAAACTTCTATTATCCTTATCTACGGAAGCAATGATCTGTATATCGATAGTTTCTGCATCAGCAACAGGTATTTCTTCCCGGGCAATCTGTATAAAGTCTTCATTATTTGAAGCAGTTTTCTTACATCCTGCCATTGACAGGATCAAAATAATTATTACGGTAGTAGATAATATTTTCTTCATTTAGGATGTTCTCCTCGCTCTACTTTAATAGTTGCTTCTGTTTGCATATTTCGGAAATTATTTTATATTTTCATAAGCTGGCTTTGAAAGTCTATTGCTATATTGTATACTCTTAACAGGATTATGCCATATAACCCTATTTTTCTCAAGCTGGATTTATATTTTAGGAGTTAAGCCATCTGCGATATGCAAGGAAACTTGATCTGAAAGATTGGGCTCTAAGTCCCTTAGCGGTTATCTTCATAATAACCGCTATACTATGTGGGCAGGATTGAATAGCTTGCAATCAGAAGGTTGAGACTATCATGGTGTAGATACTTCAAGCCAGGAAAGAAGTTTAATATGGTATAAATGGTTTCTTAACTCTGGAACTTTGAGTGGCGGTCTTATGGTAGAGTACTACGCGGAATACTAAAAGTGAATAGAGGAAAGGCAATATAACTTTATAATAGCCATTAAAAAGAGGAAGGTAATTGATACCTTCCTCCAATAGTATATGTATTTGTTCTACAACAGTTAAATGGTTATTTGTCTGCTGTCACTTATAATGAAAAGGAATACTTCTTACTTTCCGAAATATCTCTCAAGTAAACCGGCGAATGCTTTACCATGTCTAGCTTCATCTCTTGCCATTTCATGAACAGTGTCATGGATAGCATCAAGGTTAGCAGCTTTTGCACGTTTTGCAAGGTCAGTCTTGCCAGCAGTAGCGCCGTTCTCAGCATCTACTCTAAGCTCAAGATTTTTCTTGGTGCTGGGAGTAATAACTTCGCCTAAAAGCTCAGCAAATTTTGCAGCATGTTCGGCTTCTTCAAAAGCTGCCTTTTCATAATATAAACCGATCTCAGGATATCCTTCTCTATGTGCTACTCTGGCCATTGCTAAGTACATTCCTACTTCGGTACATTCACCTGTGAAGTTAGCTCTTAAATCTTTTAAGATATCTTCGCTTACACCTTGTGCTACGCCAACAACGTGTTCAGCAGCCCAAGTCATATCCCCACTCTGCTCTGTAAATTTAGCAGAAGGTGCCTTACATACTGGACATTGCTCTGGTGCAGAATCTCCTTCATGAACATAACCACAAACCTGACAGACAAATTTCTTCATTGTATTAATCTCCTTTGATATTTTATATTATAGTAATAATTACTGTTATTATATTATTATAATATCCTTTAGAAGTCAACCCTTTTTTATAAAAAAATCTCATTAATTTTAGTATATCATGGTATTAATATTTAACTATACAACACGAATCTTATTGAAATGGCTGAATATTTACAATTAATAGTATGAATTATTTTCCACATTCTGAACTGATTAAACTCTTTATTCTCTAATATTATTTTGAGTTTTCTTGTAACTATTTCGAATGGAGAAATTAATAAGTGGTTGTTAATTATCATATAAATATGAATGCATACCAAATAACCGATATATGAAGTAGTTTTAGGGTCTATTTAGCTATATCCCCAGGAAAGCTTTGGATAAGCATGAACATAAGATAATCATAATGTAATGTATTCCTTAATTATAATAGAGGAAAAACCTGATCGGAAATTTATATGTAATAATGTTAACTATATATAAAAAGCCCCATTATCCTAGTCGGATAAGGGGCTAAGGTTATCACAAGCTTAATGCTTATTTTCTGAACATTTTTTACAGAGTCCATAAAAATAGGTACTGCTGGCTTCAATGGTCCCTGCGAAGTTCTCATCTGCAGAATGAAGAAAATCTTCCACTGCCTCTGCCGGTATTGAAATATCCTCGATTGCGGAACAGCTTCTACAGATAAAATGATAATGGGGTAAGACATTGCCATCAAAGTGATCACTGCCATTACCATAGGATACTTTTATGATAGAACCCTGTTCAACCAAGAAATTCAGATTGCGGTATACGGTTCCTAAACTGATATTCGGATATATCTTCTTAATATGGTCATATACCATATCAGCCGTAGGATGATCTTTNNTAAATATTCTTTAATAGATTCTCTTTGTCGGCTAAACTTTGTAGTTGTCATAGCTCACCTCCAATAACAATAATTATTATCAATATTACCACAGATGAGTTAAAATGTCAATATTTAAAAATTTCCCCCGGCTATGAACTTATACATCAGTATAAAATGGCATACAGTACCGCCGATACAGAATAAATGGAAGATCTCGTGGGAGCCGAAATTCTTATGACGGCTGTTGAAGATAGGAAGCTTCAGCGCATATATCACACCACCTACCGTATAGATTATTCCGCCTGCCAGCAGCCAGTTAAAGCCTTCTCTTGGCAGAGTGTTTAAAATAGGTGCAAATGCAAGCACACAGGTCCAACCCATAGCGATGTAGATAACGGAGGATACCCATTTAGGGCAATACACCCAGAAAGCTTTTAGTAAAATTCCAAGGACAGCCATTCCCCATATAAGAATAAGGAGAGCAGTTCCTACTTTTCCTTTCAATGGAACAAGGCAGATTGGCGTATAAGTACCGGCTATTAATATAAAGATCATCATGTGATCAAATTTTTTCAGGGCTCTATTGACCTTGTCAGATAAATCAAAGGTATGATATACTGTGCTTGCGGTATAGAGAAGTATCATGCTCAGGGCAAATATACCAAGCGCAATGACACCTGTTTTATCAGGGGCTTTTGAGGCTTTGACGAGTAAGGGAAATGCGGCAAAGGCAGCCATAAGCATGCCAATAAAATGGGTAATTGCACTTCCTGGATCTTTTGGATGTTTGATAAAGTGAGCCATAATAATCATTCCTTTCATAAAACGTTATTGATAGACGCGTCATGTAGTTTTCGATACTACATGTAATGTATGAATATACTATATCACGTGGTGAGAAAAAATCAAGGGGTTTTTTAAAATATTTTTTATTTTTTTTATTTTGGGTGTAAAAAGTAAAGAATCACCCGGGAAAGGTTGGAACATAAATGGATATTAAAGTAGGAGATGTAGTGAAATTAAAAAAACAGCACCCATGCGGCAGCTCTCTTTGGGAGGTACTACGTATTGGTATGGATTTCCGACTGAAATGCCAAGGCTGCGGTCATCAAATTATGATACCGAGAAAACTGGTAGAAAAGAATTTACGGCAATTAATCAGAAAAGACGAAAACCAAGGGGATTTATAACATGGGAATACATTATTGGTAGAAGATACACCATTTCGAATAAATATAATTTGTGTTATAATATCCAGAGTAATGCTTCGTTATACAGAAGACCTGAATGATTATTGTTAAACTTGCGCTGATATAAGTTCAAAAGATATGACAGTTCACCCGGGATCCAATGTTGTAAGAGAGCAGTTATAGAAAGCAGGCAGTACCAAAACTTGCTTTATGCAAAAAACTATTCATATTGGGTTCATCAGATCCAAAGCACGGGTGTTTACAAAGGAATATAAGAAAGTCAGCGAGGAGTAGACATGTCAAATTCAAATGTACGTAACATGACAGAGGGAAAAGAGTTCTCTCTGCTTATAAGGTTTGCCTTTCCTATGCTAATAGGAAACATATTTCAACAGTTTTATAATCTGATAGATTCTATTATTGTGGGTCATTTTGTTGGGTCCGATGCTTTAGCGGCAGTCGGAACTTCAGCGTCCCTGCATTTTTTATTCTTTTCGCTATGTATTGGTATGTCAACCGGTATCGGTATATTGATTTCCCAGTACTTTGGTGCCAATCAGGAAAAGGAAGTTAAGAAGACCATTGCGAATGCAATTTATATTATTATGACTGCCGGTATTTTAATGAGTAGCATAAGTGTAATTTTTGCAAGGCAGATTCTGGTTTTGTTAAATACAGATCCAAAAATTCTTGACGATTCCGTCGCTTTCATGCAGATTATGTGCGGAGGTATACTTGCAGTAGCGGCATACAATGCTGTGGCAGCAATATTAAGAGCCCTTGGCGATGCCAAGACCCCTCTGATTTTTCTGATTGTAGCCTGTCTACTTAATGTAGCACTGGATCTGCTATTTGTCTGCGTATTCCATTGGGGTGTAAGGGGAGCAGGTTTAGCAACAGTTATTTCACAGTTTATGGCTGCGGTCAGCTGTGGAATCTATGCTGTCATAAAGAATCCCTACTTCCGTATTAAAAAGCAGGACATGAAATTTGACAAATTTATTATGAAAAAGAGTGTTTTAATAGGGCTTCCGGTAGCAGCACAGACGGCTTTGATTGCAGTTTCCTGCGTTATATTACAGGGTGTTGTCAATTCCTTTGGAAAAGATGTTACAGCAGCATTTACAGCAGCCGGACGTGTAGAGCAATTGGTACAGCAGCCATTTAATTCACTGGGTGCAGCTGTTTCTACCTTTGCGGGTCAGAATATCGGTGCCAGAAAACTAGAACGTGTAAGAAAAGGCTTTAACAAGAGTGTTATCATGGTTGCCGTATTCAGCTTGCTTATGCTTGCACTGATACAGCTGACAAGCAGACCTATTATGCAGCTTTTTGTAGATAATGAAGAGGTTATCCGTATAGGCAGCAAGGCTTTAAAAATCACAAGCTTGTTCTACTTTCCTCTTGGTATGATCTATGTTGCCAGAGGTACTTTAAACGGAGCCGGGGATGCAGCATATGCCATGCTGGTTGGTCTGGTAGAGGTAATCGGAAGGGTAGGCTTTGCAGCTATATTAGTTACAATTCCTTTTATCGGTATATGGGGTATCTGGTATACTTCTGGTTTAACCTGGTTTATTACAGGACTGTTCAGCGTAATTCGCTATAAACAGGGAAAATGGAAGAGGATGTCACTTATAGATAAGAAAATAACGGTTATGGAAACCTAAAAAAACTGCCGGATTGATAAGGGGGATTCTGGTGTTAATACGATGATTCTTATTATATAATAATCACATCAAAAGGAATCTTTCATGAAGTTTATCTGTATCAAATTTAGGGGCACAAGTTGATATGACTTGTGCCCCTACTCTTTTTTTAATTTTACAAAAGTCTTCTTTAGCAGATTTTTTGTTCTTTTACTAATTTAAAATCTTACGCAAGCTCCAATAATGCCAGTTTAATACATCCCATAATACCCTGGTCATCATTTAAAGCTGCTGGAACAATGTAGTTGTCCATGTCATCTAAAAGAGCAGTTTTCAAATATCCATTCAGCTGTGCTTTTACCTGTTCTCTGATCAGAGGAAACAACTGCGTCTGGTGCATAACACCGCCGCCTAATACGATTCTGTGAGGAGACAGGAGCAATATGTAACCCACCAAAGCCTGTGCAATATAATATGCCTCCAGTTCCCAGGCTTTATGAGCAGGCTCCAGCTCATAAGCTTTCTTCCCCCAGCGTTTCTCAATAGAAGGACCGCTTGCAAGGCTTTCCAGACAATTAGGATGGTAAGGGCATACGCCTTCAAAGAAATCCTCCGGATGTCTGCCTAAAGGAACATGTCCTGCTTCCGGATGCAGCATACCGTGAAGAAGTCCTCCGTTCTGGTACACGCCAACGCCAACACCGGTACCAATGGTAACATAGATACTGGTACCAAGGCCTCTTGTGCTGCCCCAGGTAGCTTCTCCAAGCGCGGAGCCGTTGACATCTGTATCAAATCCTACGGGAATACCAAGACCTTCCTTTATAATTCCAACGATATTACAATTAATCCAGGCCAGTTTCGGGGTAGATGTAATATAACCGTAGGTTTTTGATGCTTTATCAGGATCAATGGGACCAAAGCAGCCGATACCAAGTGCGTCAATCTTTTTCTCCTTAAAGTAATCTATAATTTTCGGTAAGGTAATCTCAGGGGTTTCTGTTGGAATTGAAGTTTGTTCCAATATTTCACCATTTTCATTGCCGACTGCAAGCACCATTTTGGTTCCGCCGGCTTCTAAAGCACCAAGTAACATAAATAGCGTCCTCCGTTGTAGATATATTCATTGTCCCTATTTTAACTTATAACGGAAAAAAAATATAGGTCAAAATATATGATTATTATAGGATTTTATGTGTTGATTAAACAGTGGAAGGGAATCAGTATTGCAACAAAGGAGGGATATCCGTATAATGGAACATAAAGGGAATTTGAGTGTGAACCTGCAGAGGTTACCCAGGAGGCAGTTATGAAGCATATTTTAATTGTAGAAGATGATATCTCATTAAATAACGGAATAATGCTTTCTTTAAAGCAGATGGATTATATCTTTACCCAGAGCTATACTCTTAGAGAAGCTAGGGAACATATGAAACACAACACCTTTCAGCTGGTACTTTTAGATATTAACCTGCCGGATGGAAGTGGATATGAACTGTGCACGAAAATTCGACAGTTCTCAAAGGTTCCCATTTTAATAATAACGGCAAATGATCTGGAAATTGATGAAGTCACGGGGCTTACACTTGGAGCGGATGACTATCTTACAAAACCCTTCAGTCTTATGGTGCTAAGAGCCAGAGTAGAGGCGTTGTTGCGCCGTTCGATATATAGCAGTTCTGAAGTCTATGAGCTAGAGGATTTCAGATTTGATTTCCAGGAAATGAAGTTCTCCAAAAGAGACAGAGAAATATTCTTTAGCAAAACAGAGCAGAAACTGTTGCGGGAACTCTTATTGCATAAGGGAAATGCAGTAAGGAGAGAGGCTCTGGTAGATCGAATCTGGACAGATGGAGCAGAATATGTGGAGGAGAATGCTTTATCAGTCTGCATCAACAGGCTGCGTAACAAGCTGGAGGATGCACCCGGAACCCCCAGATATATTCAGACCATATATGGTATCGGTTACGGATGGATGGAAAAAGTATGAATGAAGCAGGAATGATACTTATACTGGTAACCATAATCGTGTTCTTTACCATAATACTTTTACAGCAAAGAGAACTAAGAAAAACTTATAACCAATTAAATCAAATGCTGGATGAGGCAATAAAGGGAGATTTTCAAGAAAAACTGTTTGATGAAAGTCAGCTGTCTAAAATAGCAGTAAAACTTAAACGCTTCTTGGCAGCTGCTTTTGTGTCTAAGCGTGATATTCAATTAGAGAAGGAAGCAGTTAAAGCCCTCATATCAGATATTTCTCATCAGACCAAGACGCCTATAACCAATATCTTATTATACATACAACTTCTAAAGGAAGAGGAGAGTTT
The DNA here is from genome assembly GCA_002434335.1 of Lachnoclostridium sp. UBA6558. Taxonomy (GTDB): domain Bacteria; phylum Bacillota; class Clostridia; order Lachnospirales; family Lachnospiraceae; genus Anaerocolumna. Next base: position 125,676 of record DJJW01000005.1, read on the forward strand.
GTCCACAGAGGGAAGAACCTATGCTGAAATGATAAGTGGACAGTCAGAAAAGTTAGACTTCCTTCTTCAGACCCTTGTAAAGACAAGCCGCCTTGAGACCGGAATTATAGCTGTTAATGCAGAACAGGGAATTATAAATGGAGCGATTCTTACCGCTATTTCTGAGGTCACAAAAAAAGCAGAGGACAAGTCGATAACCCTGAATTATGATTTTGAGAAGGATTTTCGTGCAGTCTTCGACTTTAAATGGACCACAGAAGCTATCTACAATATTCTTGATAATGCAGTAAAGTATACGGAGAAGGGAGGATACATTACTGTCACAGCAAAGGATTATGAAATGTTTCTTCGCCTTGATATAGTTGATACCGGAATCGGTATAACAGAAGAGGATTACAATTTGATATTCAAACGGTTTTACAGAGGTAAAGCAGCTGTCCTACAGGAAGGTGTAGGCTTAGGTCTTTATCTTACTAGAAAGATACTAATGGCTGAGGGAGGATATATAAAAGTATCCTCTAAAGAGGGAGTGGGCTCTGCCTTTTCATTATTCTTTACCAAAAAGTAGATATATTCATGCCAATTCTTTCAGAACTGTAACATTTCAGAAAGGAACAGGAAAGCCTGCCCTGCTATAATATTTTTTACGGACCTATAGTCTGTTAATAGGGTATACCTGGACACTAAGATATACGAATTGTATCAGATAAAGAAAGGCTGGGTAATAAGATGAATGTATTAGAAACAGTAGAGCTGGTGAAACATTATGGAAAGGAGCCTAATTTTGTTAAGGCTCTGGATGGCGTTAATCTCAAAGTGGAACAGGGAGAATTCGTAGCCATTGTCGGTACCTCTGGAAGCGGTAAATCCACCCTGCTACATATGTTAGGAGGACTTGACCGTGCAACTTCCGGCAATGTCTTTGTAGAAGGTGAGGATATCTTTAAACTAAAAGAAGAGGCGCTTACGATCTTTCGCAGAAGGAAAATTGGATTTGTATTTCAGAGTTACAATCTGGTTCCTGTGTTAAATGTATATGAGAATATTGTACTTCCCTTGGAATTAGATGGAAACAGAGTGGATACGGATTTTATTCGTCAGATTATGGAGACCCTGGGCATTACAGATAAGAAGAACAGCTTGCCTGGCAATTTATCCGGAGGGCAGCAGCAGAGAGTAGCCATAGCCAGAGCACTTGCGGCAAAGCCAGCTATTATACTGGCGGATGAACCTACAGGAAATCTTGACAGCCGTACCAGTATGGATGTATTGGGATTACTGGGAGTAACCGGTAAACAGTTTAATCAGACTATAGTTATGATTACCCACAATGAAGAGATTGCCCAGCTGGCAGACCGTATCGTACATATTGAAGACGGAAGAATTGTGGGAGGTGATGGTAAATGATGCAGGTATCTAACCGAAAGGCAATTAATCGTCTGGCCTTAAAGAGTTTCCTTGCAAACAGGAACCGTAACATCTTTGCAGCAATTGCCATGGCACTTACCTGTTTATTATTTACCTGCCTGTTTACTGCGGCAATGGGAGTGAACTACTCCTTTCAGCAGCAGACAATGCGGCAGGTAGGTGGTTATGCCCATGGGAATTTTAAATATCTTACAGAGGAACAGGCAGAAGAGTTAAAAGATCATCCACTGGTAAAGGAATACGGAAGCAATTTGATACTTTCTGCATTGTATGAAGGTGCCTTTGCAAAACATACGGCTGAAATCCGGTATTTTGATAATACCAGTGCTAAAATGTTCTTTTCCTATCCTACAACAGGGACAATGCCAGTAAATAAATATGATTTTGCTACAGATACAACTGTCTTAAACCTGCTTGGAATAAAACCGATTCTTGGAGAAACAATAAGCATCTCCTATGATTTGGGTGGGAAGGTTGTTACTGATACCTTTCGCTTAAGCGGCTATTGGACGCTGGATGATTTGATGCCAACCAGTCAGATTGCATTTTCGGAAGAATATGTGAAGGAAAAGCTTAAGGATTATAAGCCACTCTATGAAGGTGATACGACAGGTACCTGGGATCTTGAATATATGTTTAAGAATAGCCTGAATATTGAAAGCAATTTATGGACCATAGCAAGAGATAAGGGGTATCAGGCAGAGAATATTGAAGAGGATAAATATCTGGACTATGGAGTGAACTGGGCGTATACTTCTGCTCAGATGAACAAAGACTATACGATAGCTATCGCAGTGTTTGGAATAGGCCTTCTGATTCTTTTAACTGGTTATCTGATTATTTATAATGTATTTCTGATTTCTGTTGCCAGTGACATCAGGTTCTATGGACTGCTTAAGACTATAGGCACTACTGGCAGGCAGATTAAAAGAATTATCCGTTATCAGGCATTTCTATTGTCTTTACTTGGTATACCGGTTGGACTGGTTCTGGGCTATGTTTTTGGTAGTCAGATTACTCCGATAATTATGAGTAGTATGTCAGTAACAACCACCTATCAGAGTGTCAATCCTGTGATTTTTATTGGAGCCATTGTTTTTACGGTAGTTACGGTGCTAATAAGTATAAGAAAACCTGGCAAAATAGCAGCAAAGGTTTCGCCGGTTGAAGCTGTTCGTTATACAGATGTTGAGGTACGTAAAGAACGCAAAAATAATAATAGTGAAAGAAAAGTATCCTTAAGAGGAGCCTGCATCCTACGGATGGCAGTATGGAATCTATTGAGAAATAAGAAGAAAACAGTTATTGTAATTACATCTATGGCGTTAAGCATTAGTTTGTTAAATTTTGTTTTTGCTTTTGCCAGCGGATTTGATATGGATAAATATATTGATAAGTTTCTTATTGCAGACTTTAAAATAGCAAGTTCTAATTACTTTAATGTAAATAAGGGATTTCGGCAAGAAAACGATGTGGTTACAGAAGATTTCATTCAGGATGTGAAGCAGCAAAAGGGGATAGAGGCAGAAGGAAGCATATTTTATAACCTGAACGAGACTCTGACAAGTTATAACCAACAGATGGAGGATATTGTATACCAGGGAATACCAGAAGAGTATCTCATTAATAGCTTTTTTACACTAGCAGGACGGGATTTAAAATACGGTGGGGTTCAGCTTTATGGCATGGAGGAATTTATTCTTAATAAACTGCAGGTTGTTGAAGGTACTTTTGATCTGGAGAAATTCAGAACAGGCAAATACATCTTGCTGGCAGTTGATACAGACGATTATGATAATCCGCTGATGGAAACTGCTTTTTACCAGCCAGGTGATAAAGTAGAATTAAATTATATTGATGAAATGAATTATTCAGAGATGGAACAGAAGGAGTATCGAAGTCAAACCTATGAAGTCATGGCGCTGGTAAAGAATGATATAAGCTGGAATGTTCGCCATTATAACACCTTTGCAATGATACTCCCGGCAGAAACTTTCATGCAGGATACTAAAACAAGTACTATAATGTCTTACCAGTTTGATGTAGTGGCAGACGAGGAAGCTTCTATGGAGACCTTTCTCCATAACTATACAGAGAACAAGGATAAGGAAATGAATTATGCTTCCAAGAAAACCTATGAAAAAGAATTTGAAGGCTTCAAAAGTATTTTTATAATCATAGGGAATGCACTAAGTTCTGTAATGGCTATAATTGGGATACTTAACTTTATCAATGTGATATTAACCGGTATCATAACGAGAAGAAGGGAATTCTCGGTACTTAAAAGTATCGGAATGACCGGAAAACAGCTGCAGACAATGCTAATGTATGAGGGAATTGGTTATGCAGGCATTACCCTTATTGTTACCATAGCCTGTTCTGCCTTGCTAAATATTACCTTGCTGAGAGCAATGGGAGAAGGGCTTTGGTTCTTTGCCGCCCGTTTCACTTTGTTCCCTGTGATGCTGGTAACCCCTTTGTTGCTGCTGTTATCCGGTCTGATACCTATTTTAGTTTACCGTGCTACGAATAAAGAAAGCATCGTAGATCAGCTCAGGGTGTATTAATGAAGAAGGCCTTATCTAGTACCATGATACATAAATTTCACTTAAATCCGCACCCGCTATTCACGAATGGTAAGTTATCGTAGTAAACCTTAAAAATTCCGGTATAACGGTTGAGGGTTTAATCTGTTGGTGCTATAATGTAGTAAATTATTGTTTATAAGACTGGCAGAGGAGTAGAAGGGAAGGTATTGGTGTTTATGAGGTGTTTTTCGACAGAGATTAAACTTGAGTTTGGAGAATTAAAGGAACCGGCTGTATTATGGGGATACATTCCGAATAATTTCTCTGAGATTGATATAGACAGAAAACATCCGGCAGTCTTAGTATTACCGGGCGGTGGCTATGGCTACACTTCCGAGCGGGAGGGTGAAGCAGTGGCGCTCAGACTGGTAGCAGAAGGCATATGTGCTTTTGTCCTGAAATACCATACAGCACCTGCCAGATTCCCTGTAGCGCTTAGTGAGGCTTTCATGGCAATTGCATACATAAGGGAAAACAGTGAAGAATATCATGTGGACAGCTCTAATGTCAGTGTCTGCGGATTCTCTGCGGGAGGACATTTAGCTGCGTCTACAGGTGTTCACTGGGACAAAGAAGAGATACTGAAGGGAATTGGCAAGGAAGCTTCTGAGGTAAGACCGGACAGTCTGATATTATGCTACCCCGTTATTACCAGCGGTGAATACACCCACGAGGGTTCCATGAGCAATCTTCTGGCTGAGAAAAGACAGGACCCAGAGCTTATCGCGTTTAACTGTCTGGAGACTCAGGTAACAGAGGATACACCAAGAACCTTCCTGTGGCATACATGGGATGACGGTGCGGTTCCTGTTCAGAATTCCCTGTACTTTGCCACAGCTTTGGCTAACAATAAAGTAGTAACCGAAATGCATCTCTATCCCCACGGTCACCATGGACTTTCCCTTGGAAATCACATAGTGAACGGAGAGTGGAAATACGAAGAAAGACATCCTTCTGCTGAATGGATAAACAAAGCAGTAGATTTTATATACAAAAAATAGAGAAATTTAATAAGTATGGTTAAGGCAAGGAGAAAAATGTGGCAGAAGATACAAAAGCCTTTTGCAGAAAATGTCTGCTGGAGGATATGCCGGAAAATGAATATTTCAAAAGTCTGAAAGAATATATAGCTCATTTGGATGAAGACATAAAGGTACCTCCCCTTGTCTACGAAGAACGGTTAAAGCATTGCAGACAGTGCGACCAGCTGTTAAACGGCATGTGCAGACAGTGCGGCTGTTATGTAGAACTAAGGGCAGCTATGAAGAAGAATTATTGCCCGGCGGCGAATAAGAAATGGTTATCTGAATAAAGCTATTGCAAGAAATCAGGAAATCCGGTGTATAAGTGAACGGATTCCGGTTTTTTGCAATAGCTTTTGCTATGAGCCGGAACATTTCCTGGAGAAAGCATATAAAAGCGGCCAAGGCCGTAGATGCTGTAATTTACCTGTTAGCAGCAGGAAGAAAAGAGGAATTGCAATGTTTCACTCATTGAAAATAGGAGATCTTACCGCTAAATTACCAATTATACAAGGTGGAATGGGCGTGGGCATTAGCTTAAGTTCTCTGGCCGGCGCAGTAGCTGCCAAAGGAGGAATCGGAGTAATATCAACTGCCCAGATAGGTTTCACCGAAGCGGATTATGACAGGAAACCCCTTGAAGCAAATTTAAGGATGGTTGGAGAACATATAAGAAGAGCAAGGCAGGCGGCCAAAGGAGGTATCCTGGGTGTTAATATCATGGTTGCCACGAAGAATTATGAAATGTATGTAAAAGAAGCAGTGAAGAATGGAATTGATATTATCATTTCCGGGGCAGGTCTTCCTACCGAACTGCCGGCGTTAGTAAAGGGAACAAAAACTAAGATTATTCCCATTATATCCTCTTTAAAGGGAGCCAGAGTACTCCTAAAGCTCTGGGACAGAAAAGAGAATACCGCACCGGATGCAGTGCTTATTGAAGGACCCAAAGCCGGTGGACATTTAGGGTTTACAGCAGAGGAGATTCACAACCACGATGAGGGTGCCTACAAGAAAGAAATAGAAGAGATCGTTAGTCTTGTAAAAGAATACAGTGAAAAGTATGAGAAAGACATTCCTGTCATTACAGCAGGTGGAATCCTGAATAAACAGGACATGGAAGAATATTTCTCCCTTGGTGTCAAGGGCATACAGGTGGCAACGAAATTCGTGACCACGGAGGAATGTGATGCCGATTATCGTTATAAAGAAGCCTATATAAACTGTAAAAAAGAAGACATTATGATTGTAAAAAGCCCTGTGGGAATGCCAGGAAGAGCTATCAGGAATGATTTTATTGAAAAGACACTCCTTGGCAGGGTTCCGGTTAATCATTGCCACGGCTGTATAAAGACCTGCAACCCAAAGGAAACACCTTATTGTATAACAGAAGCATTGATTAATGCAGCAAAAGGAAATATTCAGAGAGCCTTGTTATTCTGTGGGGCCAACGCATATCTTGAAGACAGGATAAGAACCGTTGATGATGTGCTGGGGGATTATTTTGATTAAATGTGAACACTAAACAAAGATTTTAAAGCGTTGAAATCAGAAAATAAAGAAGAGAATATCCTATGAGTGAAATAATCAAAACGGATGTTCTCTTTCTTAACGTTACCTGGACATTAAATTAGTTAAAAATGCCGTTGCTACAAAAAGTTAGGCAAAAAAACTTAAGGTGATGCAAACACAGGGAGAGGATATTTTCTGTATAAAGTTAATACATCCGTTGTTGACTGGTATAAATTTACACTGTCATCGGATCAAATGTAAAATTATATATGCAGTACTTCCTGGATGAATATTTTGATTATGAAATCCTGGATGCAAAGGGAAGGGTATTGTTTAGACTAAGTGAACAGGGGAATATAAGTCAAGGAAATATGGTGTTTTGGTGTGGTAACACATACAGTAAAGGAACTTATTATGTAAAGATATATAAGGGGGGGAATCGAGCTCCTTAACATATAAATTTGCATTATATGATTCTCCTTACATTGAGTATTAATTAATGTTTTCTTAGGGCGTATCTGAAAAGGGAAGTATACAAAAGTTGATTATGCTATTGATAAAGTTAATTACAACTTACGGAGCAGTAATTAGCTAAAATTATCTTCTTACAAAATAAAGATAATAATTAACTTGCCAAGCTTTACAAAATATGATAAAATACATATTTGTGATATGTTATAAATAATTTTCCTTGCTCTTTCCATACAAAGGGATTCCATGAATCTGACTTTGTCAATTACCGCAGCGGTAATAGCGAGAGAGGGCCAGAGACCAGAAGGAGGTGCAGACAACTATGAACCAGTATGAATTATCCTTAGTTGTAAATGCAAAAATCGAAGACGAAGCCAGAAACGCAACAGTGGAAGCCGTTAAAGAACTTATTACAAGATTCGGCGGCAACATTACAAACATTGATGAATGGGGTAAGAAGAAATTAGCTTACGAAGTTCAGAAAATGAAAGAAGGCTTTTATTATTTTATCCAATTCGATGCTGATTCAACATGCCCAGGCGAAGTTGAAGATCGTATTCGCATAATGGAAAATGTAATCAGATTCTTATGCATTAGACGGGACGCATAGTAAAAGGAGGTATTCCTTAGTATGAATAAAGTCATTTTAATGGGTCGTCTTACCAGAGACCCGGAAGTTAGATACTCCCAGGGGGAGAATTCCACAGCGATTGCCAGATATAGCCTGGCAGTAGACCGCAGATTTAAAAGACCCGGAGAAGCAGATGCGGACTTTATCAATTGTGTAAGCTTTGGTAAAAGTGCAGAATTTGCAGAAAAGTATTTTAAACAGGGAACCAAGATTGCTGTTACAGGAAGAATCCAGACAGGCAGTTATACTAACAAAGATGGGCAGAAAGTATATACAACGGATGTAGTAGTAGAAGAACAGGAATTTGCAGAGAGCAAAGGTTCATCGAATAACGAGTCCGGCTATCAGCAGACCCAGAGGCCAACACCCAGCCAAGCCGTAGGCGACGGATTTATGAATATCCCTGACGGACTGGATGAGGAGCTGCCATTTAGTTAAAGCATAAAGAATAGAGAATAATCAGTTATTCATTGGATAAGGAGGTCAAGTCATGGCATACAATAAAAATGACAGAAACAATAGAGATGATAAAGGCGATTCACCTATGAGAAGAAGAAATACTCGTAGAAGAAAAAAGGTTTGCGTATTCTGTGCGGATAAGAACCATACAGGAATTGACTATAAGGATGTAAACAAGTTAAAGAGATACGTATCCGAAAGAGGTAAGATTCTTCCTAGAAGAATCACCGGAAACTGTGCAAAACATCAGAGAGCTCTTACAGTAGCTATTAAGAGAGCAAGACACATTGCACTTATGCCTTACACACTGGATTAATAATGTAAAGCCGTTACATGACTTATGTAACGGCTTTTTTGCAATCTTTAGAATGAGAGGTTTCTTATATGAGGAGTTATAAACTTAAACCTGTAATCTGTTTTTTGGTTATTTTAGCAATCCTTATGTTAGGTACAAGGCCGGCAGCTTTTGCTGCATCTGCAACAAAAGCTGAATATACAATGAAAAAAGATAAGGTAACTGTTAAAGATAATAATGGGAAAATAAGAGGTGTAATCTTTTTTCAATACCCTGTTATAAAAGGGAATACGAATGCTGCAAAGAAAATCAATGAGGTTTTAAAAAAAGACAGTAAGTCATTTATGCAGGATGAGAATGCAAAAATGCTAAAAGAATCAGCAGAAACAGCAATAAGTAATAATTTATTTTACAGTGAAGAGGAACAATATTATTATAAAACAGAATGCAAGGTGACCTATAATGACAACTCCATCATTAGCTTGCATATGATAAATGGTTGGTATGCAGGCGGAGTTTATAATCAAACGGATTACGGGTATACCTTTGATTTAAAGAGTGGTAAAAAGCTTGAATTAAAGGAAGTTGCCCCAGGAGCCCCGGTAACGATTAAAAAAAACATATTGGCGGCCGCTAAAAAATATCTTACTTCCGATAACGATTTTGACAAGGGTGCCTATGATTATATTAAGTCCTGTAAGTTAAAGGATTATAAATTTTATCTAAGTAAGAGTAAAATATATATTTGCTTTGAGAGTTATGAATTAGGAAGAGGAACTGGCTGGGATATCTTTTCTATAAAGAGATAAGTATTTGTTTTATACGTTCCTAGTCACTGGTACCTTAAATACACCTGTGCGTAGGTATATTGACAGTACATTGTGCATATCTCTTGATGTTTGCTCTGTTTTAAAGCTCTGCTGGTACAGGCAGAGCTTTTAATATATTTGGATGAACTTTATAGCTGTCATTATAGATTAATATATATTATAATAACAGAAAGATAGTTTAGGCTAATTGTGAAAGGAAACCCATTATTAATATTTATAGTATTAATAATGGGCATATCTTAAGTTGACTTGAGATATTAAAAGGTAAAAGAATGAAGATAAACGAACCGAAAATAACAAGCTTAAGAGTAGCGGGTCCCCTTATAAATCAAATATTTGAACTGCAGGCACTGGAACAATCGGCAGAAGGCTTAAAGTTCTCATCAGATTATCTGTCAGGAGAAGATCTGTCAGGTATAGATTATAACTGTGTTGAATTTGACAATTGCAAGCTGGTAAGCTGTGATTTTAGTAAAGCAGGTTTTACCAATGTTTATTTCAAGCACTGTGATATATCGAACTGTAAATTTGAAAACTGCTATTTTAATCAGGTGGAATTTATCTCCTGCAAGGGGATGGGAAGTAAATTTCAGAATTCAACCCTCAAGCATGCGTTAATCAACGATGGGAATTTTACCTACGCTAATTTTGAGCATTCAAAGTTTCAGAAGGTTATGATAACTAATTCTAACTTTAGCAATGCAGCATTGGCAGAATGTATACTGAAAGAGCTTGTACTTCAAAAGGTAATATTTAATAACTGTGATTTTTTCAAAACACCTTTAAAAGGAATAGATTTTAGAGATAGCAGTATTGATGGAATCGTATTATCAGACACCTACAAAGAACTGGTTGGGGCAATCGTGGATACATATCAAGCTGCAGCCTTAGCCCGTTTTTTAGGCGTTGAAGTTAAATAATTTAGGATATTGCAGCATACTTCTTAAATCTTAAATTGAATATACTAAAAAGATGTCGATTTTGTAAAAATTAGTAGATTTCTTTGGCTCCTTCAACTATAATAGCTAACAAGTAAAAACCCCATGAGTTGAAAGTTTGAAAGCTTATTAACATCAGAGTAGAAGGAGAATGCAGAATGGCTGAAGTACAAGGTATAAAGTTTAGTGAAATGCTTTATGTAAGACCGGATATTGAGGAAGTAATGGCAGGGATGAAGGAGTATTTAGACCGGATTAAGAAGGCTGACAGCGCCAAAGAGCAGGAGGATTTGTTCAGGGACTATGAAAAAATGGTTTATAAAGCTGTCACGATGCAGGAAATAAGTGAAGTCAGGGCTTATCTTGATGTAAACGATGAATTTTATAGCAAAGAGCAGGAATATTGGGACAATGTACAGCCGGGAATAAAAGAATTAGAGACGAAGATACATGAAGCGATGGTAAACTCTCCTTATACTGAAGAACTGAAACAACGGTTGGGCAATACTATTTTCTTCAAATGGGAAGCAGAAACAAAAGCTATTAATGAGTCTATTTTGCCTCTGATGGCTGAAGAAAATGAATTAGTCACAAAATATATGAAACTACTTGCAACAGCCACAGTTAACTACAAAGGGGAAGAAGTACCTCTATCTAAGATGAAAACATACTTCTATGAAGTTGACCGTGATGAACGCCGTAATGCTTTATACACCTATAATCATTGGTTTTATGAGAATAGAGAGGAACTGGATGAGCTGTTTGACAAGCTGGTTAAAAACCGTACCAAACAGGCAAAGGAACTGGGCTTTCAAAGCTATACCGAACTTGCTTACATACTAAGGGGACGAATTGGTTATGGGCGTTCAGAGGTTGAAATCTTTCGCCAGGAGGTACTTAAGAAATGGGTTCCTTTCATAGGAGAGTTAAAAGAAGGACAACGTAAACGTTTGGAGGTACCTACTTTTCGAATTTATGATTCACCTATGCGGTTCAAAGACGGCAGTCCTGTTATGAAAGTAAAAGAGGAAGCTTTTATTAAAGCAGGCGTTGAAATGTTTCATTCACTGAGTAAGGATACCGGCGAATATATCGATTTCATGCTTGAAAATGAACTAATGGATTTGTTTGACCGTCCGGGGAAAGCACCTTATGATGGATTTAGCGTGGATATTACGGCTTATAGCGAGAATTTCATATTTGGCCGTTTTAATGGGAATGAGTCTGACCTGGAGGTATTTACCCATGAGTTTGGGCATTCTTTTGCAGGTAAGATTTCCACAGAACAGCCGCATTTGCTAGTGGAATCAAGAAATCCTCTGGGACAGGAAATAGCAGAAACCCATTCAAAGACAATGGAGCTGCTTACCAGCAAGTACGACTATCTGTTCTTTGATGAGTACAACCTGAAAAAATATCATCAGAAGAAAATTGAGTATTCAGCTTATTTTATCAGTTCTATCTGCATCGGAGATGAATTTCAGCACCTGATCTATGATAAACCTGACTTGACACAGGAGGAACGAAACAGGACATTTGAAGAAATACATAGGAAGTACAATCCTTATATCGATTATTCAGACCTGCCCTTTGATTCCTGGGGCTGTATGTGGCAGGACATGACGGTTATTTACGCAATGCCTTTTTATCTTATTGACTACGCGCTGGCTCAGACACTGGCCTTCCAATTCTTTGCAGAATCCTTAGAGGACATGGACAGTGCATGGAATCGTTATATTTCATTTCTGAGTGCGGCAGGCACAATGACCTTTCCTGAAATAATTGAGAAGTGTGGACTTCGCTCTCCTTTTGATAAAGACTGCTTTGATTATATATATAAGATGGTTAATACTATGCGGGAGAATCTGTAATAAATATAATATATTTAAGTTGAGTGAAAAGGCTCACTGGTTCCAAAAGGGAGACGAAAAATTGCACTAATCAGAAAGGACTATTATGCTTTTCACAATATATAACATATGGATATTAATTGAAAAGAGTAGTTTTATCTCTTAAACCTCATAAGATAGAAGGAGAATAAGTTATGGAAATTAGTTATATCAAGCAGCCTACAGAGTATTTATGCGGACAGGCTTGTGTAGCAATGCTGGCGGGGGTAACCGTTGAAGAGGTTATAGCCTTAATGAACAATGACAAAGGAACCTCTAAAAAGAAATAGCGGACTCTCTTACCCATTATGGGATAAGACATGGAAAAACCATGACAAAAGCAGATAATACAACTCCTTTACCGCAACTATGTCTCCTAAAGCTGTTATTACCGGGTTATAGCCATTGGGCAGTTTATTATAAAGGCAAGTATTATGATCCTGAGTTCGGGCTTTTAGAAAACCGATATCCGAAAGCAAGAGTACAGGGCTATTTAGAGATATTTCTGGAGGAATAGGCGCGAATACACATTAAAGTAAATAGATTAGGAATGTTAGAATATTCACAAAAACTATAATTTTTTATTTGCCAGTAAGAAATTTTTCTTGAAGGAGCTTTGAGGGAATTATATGATATATCATAAAGAGGATGACCTAATAATACGTTCAATGTCTTATACTGACATTGAAGCTTTTGCACAGGGCTCTGCCAGCCAGAGCTGGAATAAACCTGCGGAGCAGTCCTTTTGCTGACAAAGGCTTTCCTGAGATTGTAGATTTTAATGTATTGATCCCATATCAGAAAAAAGGAATCGGCAATCGCTTATGGATGTTCAGAGCAGCTTGCAAAAGAAGTCAGTGATTATGTAACACTGGCAGTTGGCATCACAGTGGATATGGAACAGCACAAAGAATGTATGTGAAGAGGGGGTATATCCCCGATGGATCTGGGGTGTGGTATAAGGACAGTCCCCTGGAACCTTATGGAACCTGTGAAAATGATGATGAATTGATTCTAATTTTTGTGAAAAAATTGACATGTTGAAAGAAGTGTAAATTATCAGGATAATTAAAAAAATAAAAAAAATTAAAAAAACTCTTTACTTTTTCTTTGAGATAGTATATTATAAATATTGTTCTTAAGGCTCGTTGGTCAAGCGGTTAAGACGCCGCCCTCTCACGGCGGAAACAGGGGTTCGATTCCCCTACGAGCTGCTCATAAGTAATATAGTAAATAAGCCACTATCAGGTGATGATAATTCTCTTGATAGTGGCTTATTTCTTTTACCAATGCATATCAGAAAGTACAGGGGCCTGACAGGTTGGATATTTATGGATCAGGTATTGCTAATTACTATATATAGCTATAATATTTAATAGTACGTAAGACACTGCGTAAAAAGGAGAGGTTATGCTTAAGATTATAAAACTATCTGTTATCTATGCATTTCTAAGGAGATTATATGTATTCACTTTTATAATTCTGTTTCTCGAACTGATGTTATTGGAACTAATATTGAAACCACATAATTCTATTACCGTATATTTTCTTAGTGCTTCCAGATTAGCTGTTATGGCTTTTTTTAAAACAGTATTTTGTTGGATTATCATAAAAGTGATGTATGCAACTGTTCTGATAAAGATTAATTCATATATGTATATTAGCCGGTTTACCAGAAGAATCTATATGAACACAAAATATTTTGATAAATCTTCCGTTCTGATCAGGGATTTCATGGATGGCTTGCTGTCAACACCCAAAAAATATATGAACAAAGACTTTCAGACCAATACCCACGAGTATATCTGTATGTCGCTGATAAGGCTGCTCAGACAGAAAGGGATAACTGCCTCCATTGTTTATCGGTATATGGAGAAACACAATAATTCTTTTAAAGTATTGGAGAAATGCGTTATAACCTTAGAAAATAATATAAAATACGAAATTTCATTCCAGTTTAAGAAAAAAGTCTTCTTAGTTGAAAAAGTGTTGCACTATAACAGCATATTAAAGTATCTGAAAGCTGTCAAAAAGGTAGAACAAAAAGTAAATAGATATAAAGTAATAATTCCCAGGGAATTGCTGCTGGCATTAGCTGCATCGGATTAATATTACATATAATAAGGAAGCTTTATTACTGCATCAAATTAAACTGTTGAAAAATAACGAGATATCGCTTATAATAATTTTGAGCGAGGCCAAAGGGTAACCCTGTCTTTGTGTTACCCTTTTTTTGTTTTACATATATTGGTATAGCTACGATGCCGGGAAATTGTATGGCTTTGGCAGCTCAGGCTGTATGAAAATTTAAGAGTAGGCCACAATAATTCATACAGCTAAGAGAGGTGGCGAGGAGAAGCATGGATTATATAAATGAAATTATTGATATGGTGATTCGCAAAAATCCTTCAGAAGCAGAATTTCACCAGGCAGTGAAAGAAGTATTGGAGTCATTGCGTCCCGTAGTGGAGGCCAATGAAGAGAAATTTCGTAAGGAAGCTTTGCTGGAGCGTCTGGTTGAACCTGACCGCCAGATAAAGTTTAAAGTTCCCTGGGTAGATGACAGCGGCAAGGTACAGGTTAATACCGGCTACCGTGTTCAGTTCAACAATGCCATAGGACCTTATAAAGGAGGATTAAGACTTCATCCTTCTGTTAATATCGGAATTATAAAATTCCTTGGTTTTGAGCAGATATTTAAGAATTCACTTACAGGCCTGCCCATAGGAGGCGGAAAAGGCGGTTCTGATTTTGATCCAAAGAATAAATCTGACAGAGAGGTACTGGCATTTTGTACCAGCTTTATGACAGAGTTATATAAGTATATAGGTGCAGATACTGATGTACCGGCAGGTGATATCGGTACCGGGGCAAGAGAAATTGGTTATATGTACGGTCAATATAAGAAGATCAGAGGCACTTATGAGGGCGTGCTGACCGGTAAAGGACTGACTTACGGTGGCTCCTTAGTCAGAAAGGAAGCTACAGGATATGGTCTTGTATACCTGACCGAGGAAATGTTAAAGGCTCACGGCCATTCCATTGCCGGTAAAAAGGTAGCGATATCCGGCTCAGGTAATGTAGCCATATACGCAGCTGAAAAAATTCAGGAGCTTGGTGCTACTGTAATAACTGTAAGTGATTCAAATGGCTGGGTATATGATGCAGAAGGAATAGATTTAGTGGCACTAAAAGAGATAAAAGAAGTAAAAAGAGCCAGGCTGACAGAATATATCAAATACCGCCCTCAGGCTGAATACAAAGAAGGCAAAGGGGTATGGAGTGTTAAATGTGATATAGCACTGCCCTGTGCCACTCAGAATGAATTACTGATAGAAGATGCAAAAGCTCTGGTTGAGAACGGCTGTATTGCAGCAGCAGAAGGAGCCAATATGCCGACTTCTCTTGATGCTACCCTTTTCCTGCAGGAAAAAGGAGTATTATTTGCACCCGGTAAGGCAGCCAATGCAGGTGGTGTAGCTACGTCTGCTCTTGAGATGTCCCAGAACAGTGAGAGACTCAGCTGGTCCTTTGAAGAAGTGGATGACAGGCTGAAGAAGATTATGAAAAATATTTTCGTAAGTATGTCTGAAGCTGCGGAGCAGTACGGGGCGAAGGACAATTATGTTCTTGGTGCTAATATTGCGGGCTTTATAAAGGTATCTGATGCTATGATGGCGCAGGGTATCTGGTAGAAGCGTAGAGTATTGCCGTCTGCAAAGTAGAGATAGCATATAAGCAGTTTTTAGCACACACGGACAGAGGATTAAATGAAATAAAACAACAGGGGTTACTGCTAAATGAACCTGACGATAGCGATCATAAGCTGCCGGCAAAGAGTTGGCAGTGATTCCTGGTTTTTATACATGTCAGCACAAGGAGTCGGAGAGGTTATATCCAACTGTATTGTTAATATTTTAATAGAATAAAATATAAAATCACACAACAATTCCTCAATTATCCAGAATATTTTGTAGGAATGTACTGTCGTACCAGTTATAATGAAATTGTATACATGTTATTTACATAAAGATAGAAAATCATTGTTTATACAGTAAAACAGCGGAATATAAAGCATTTACTGAGTATAAAAAATGTTTTTTTATTAGTTAAAATGTTATAAAAATGTAGGATTTCATTATCGCAAAGTACAGGTATTTGTTTACACTTGACATTTATAATGTTTTATACTATTCTTTAAAAAGTGATATATAAATTGCTTATACTTAACATATATTGGTTATAATATATAATTTACCAACTCGAATTTGCACAAGGATGTGTATAATATACACGCCACAGGTGCAAATTTTTTTATTTCTGGGTAATTATGTCTTTCTCGTTAAAGGGTTTGCAATTAATATATGATATATCATAGTGTTATAATAAAAGATAAAAGGTAGGTTATTGTATGGGTAAGTACATTCTTAAAAGGGTGGGTGCGGCAATCCTGACTATATTCCTGGTTGCCACTATAACGTTTTTCCTTATGAACCTGGTACCAGGCGGTCCCTTCGTTGCAGAAAAATCCATCAGTGAGCAGGCTCAGCAGGCACTGAGAGAAAAGTTCGGTCTGGATAAGCCACTGATTGTGCAATATAAAAATTATATGGTTAACGCACTTCATGGAGACTTAGGTCTTAGCTTAAAGCAAAGAGGTCGTGATGTCACAGACATCATTTTCAGTAAGTTTCCGATTTCAGCAAGACTTGGCGGTATTTCCGTTCTTATTGCCCTGCTGATAGGAATACCCCTTGGCTGTACAGCTGCAGTTAACAGAGGCAAATGGCTGGATAATTTCATTATCGTCATTGCCACAGGTGGAATTGCAGTACCAAGTTTTGTAATCTGTACTGTGGGTATGTACGTATTTGGTGTGCATTTAGGCTGGCTTCCCACCTTTGGACTTACTTCCCCATTACATTATATTCTGCCGGTTTTTGCACTTTCCTTCTACCCCACGGCTTACATTACCAGATTGATGCGTTCATCAATGCTGGACGTAATAGGACAGGATTATATCCGTACCTCCAGAGCAAAAGGTGTTTCTCAGTTCTTATCCCTTTTCAAACATGCTCTGCGTAACGCGATTCTGCCGGTAATTACTTATGTCGGCCCCCTGTTGGCATACACCCTGACAGGTAGTTTCATCGTTGAAAAGATCTTTGTTATCCCAGGACTTGGCGGTCAGTTCGTAAGTTCCATTATGAATCGTGATTATACCGTTATCATGGGTACTACCATTTTTCTTGCAACGCTTGTTATCGTGATGAATACCTTGGTTGATATTGTTTATAAACTAATCGACCCTCGTATTCAGCTGAATTAGGAGGAAGAGATGAAGGAAAAGAATATATTGAGCTTTCAGTTAAAGGTGGATGACTTTCTGCCCGCTACTGATGATGAGAAGCAGAGTCTGGTGCTGATGCGCCCCAGCGTAAGCTTCTGGAAAGATGCATTAAAAAGATTGGGTAAGAATAAGGTTGCAATGGTAAGCCTCGCGATCATTCTGTTAATAATGATATTTTCCTTTTTCGTTCCCAGTTTTTATCCTTATAAGTATGACCAGCAGATTCAGGGTTCCGAATATCTAAAGCCTATGACCTATTCCGTACAGGAGCAGGCAAGGATTGATTCCGGCGAGAAGGTATTCCCTCATTTTCTGGGAACGGATAACCTGGGTCGTGATTATGCAGTACGATTGATGGTGGGGAGCCGAATATCATTGTTAGTCGGCCTTATCGCTTCAGGAATTATATTAATAATCGGTTCACTTTATGGTTCCGTAGCCGGTTTCTTTGGCGGCTGGACAGATATGATTATGATGCGTCTGGCGGATATTGTATATACTGTACCAGATATTCTATTGATAGTATTAATATCCTTTGCCATAAAGGAACCCATGACAACTCTGGCTACAAAGCCGGGATTTCAATGGATACAGACAGTCGGAGTAAATCTTATCAGTATCTTCCTGGTATTTGCATTGCTCTACTGGGTTGGTATGGCTCGTATCGTAAGAAGTCAGGTACTTACCTTAAAGCAAAGTGAGTATGTAACCGCCGCCAAAGCCCTGGGTGCTTCCAACGGACGTATAATCCGCAAGCATCTGCTGACCAATTGTATCGGTACTTTGATAGTAACAACAACCTTACAGATTCCAGCCTCCATTTTTACGGAAAGCTTCTTAAGCTTCTTAGGTTTAGGTGTTGCGATTCCGCTGCCTTCCTTAGGCTCTCTNNAGCTCCGGCTATCACCATCAGTCTCATTATCCTCAGCTTCAATTTATTTGGTGACGGTCTGCGTGATGCATTCGATCCCAAGATGAAGAGCTGACAGGTGGAGAGGAGTAACTTAAAATGAATGAATATTTAGTTGATATACAAAATGAGCGGCTCTCATTCTTTACCCCTGCAGGTGAAGTAAAATCCCTTAATGATGTCTCTCTGTCCGTCAGAGAAGGTGAAGTACTGGGGATAGTTGGAGAGAGTGGTTCCGGAAAATCCGTAACGGCCTACAGCCTTATGGGAATTACCGCACATCCGGGACGTATGATTGGCGGAGATATCTATTTTAACGGCCATCATATCAATAAGATGAAAGAAAGAGAAATGCGTAGGATTCGTGGTAATGAGGTATCCATTATATTTCAGGATCCCATGACCAGTCTGAATCCCGTATTCACTATCGGTAATCAGATAATGGAAGCAATCCTGCTCCATACTGATAAAAATAAAAAACAGGCTTACGACAGAGCAAAGGAATTACTTCAGCTGGTTGGTATCAACGAGCCGGAGAAACGTCTGAAACAGCATCCTCATGAATTATCCGGTGGTATGCGTCAGCGTGTTATGATTGCCATGGCGCTTGCCTGTGAACCGAAACTGCTGATTGCAGACGAACCCACAACAGCTCTTGACGTAACCATTCAGGCACAGATTCTGGAGCTGATGACGGAACTTAAGAATAAACTTGGAATGGCCATTATTCTAATAACCCATGATCTCGGTGTAGTAGCCGGCATGTGTGACAGAATAGCCGTAATGTATGCCGGTAAGGTTGTAGAGACAGGAACTACAGATGAAATCTTTTATAATCCGTCTCATGAATATACCAAAGGGCTGCTGCAAAGTGTTCCAAGTCTGAATGACACAGACCATAAGAAGCTGATTCCCATTGAAGGTCAGCCTGTAGATATGCTGAATCCGCCGGCCGGATGTC
>DJJW01000001.1 GCA_002434335.1 Lachnoclostridium sp. UBA6558
GTTGCCTTTGTACAGCATATAAGCTATCTATATTATCTATATATCTATAATGTCTATATTATTTTTATTTTTATATACATAGAAATATCTCATTATTCACCCTGAAAATAAAGTTTATGTCATATTGTAGGTAAAATAAGTGTTTTGTTTACAAACAAATAAATTCGTGAAATTAATTACTATTTTGTTATTAGTATGTTTGTAATTATAACTGAATGCAATTTATGCAAAATGCTATGAACCTGCAAGAGATACAATAAATCAGAATGGGGAGATAAGATTGGATATTTTCTGGGCACACATCAACACTTTTGTTACTTTTGATACAATTGATTTTACTGATAATAGAGCGAATCAGGTTATATTATATTTGAAGCCACAAAAAAGCGAATCCTTCCCGGAGGATTTGCCATGGTAAGACAGCTACAAAGATAAGTTATTCAATAATACTAATGGCTTGAGAGAGCTAATATTACATCAGGATACGGGGTTAATCTTCTCTTTGATTTCGCAGACCTTGATGAGCTTTGCAAGGACATTGAAGGGGAACTGGATTCCGAATCCATAGGTACAGGTTTTATTTNNTAATTACCTGGAGGATCCTCTGTATAAAGGATTTAACGAAGCGGTGGATATTATGGCTGCCATCGATATGATAAAAGGAAAAACGGATAATATCCTGAGAGTTCAAAAAAATGTCAATGTAAATGGAGGAGGAAGAGGATACGGATTTAAAGTAGAGATGCCGGACCTAAACCTGGAGGATTTTATAGGAAGCCGTTACGAGGAAACAGAAGGCAGTTCCTATGAAAAAAATACCTATAACCAGAAAGTAGATGATTTTGCAGATTTGTTTGCAAAAGACATAAAAATAAAGGTATACGTCAGATTAACAGTTGATTTGGATGTTGGATTATTGCAAATATAATTTAAGGTAGATTATTTGGGGAAAACAGTAATTATTTCTGCAAATCCCTTTTCTATAAAAATTTTGGAGTAAAAGTATTTAATTTAATGGAACAGTTTGGAAATATTGTGTTGATATTTCACATAACGTATTGTATTATTTATTAATAACAGTTTAAATTTATTTATATCGAGAGATATTTGAAATACCAAAGTTTAATGAATTTTTAAGGGAGGACTGCTTAGAGGAAATCGTACTATTATGCAAAGATGGTAAGTGTATAGTATATTAAATATATATCCTTTAAAGAAAAAAACTACTAAATATATTTTCTAAAGATAAAAATAATATGATAAAGGGGATAAACATGTATAAAAAAATAGTAAAATATTTATTAGGAGCAACATGGATTCTTTTTCTAATGTTTCAGTGTTCTAATGTTAAAGCCAATACCGAAAATATTGTAACTGACGCAGAAGGTTTTGTAATTCAAGATGGTTATCTACTGGTTGATTATGTTGGAACTGCAAAAGATATCGTAATTCCGGATACGGTTTCTATCATGTTTGAGGCTTGTCTGGGATCAACTGATATAGATAGTGTAGTCATACCAAGCACTATAGAAGGGATGGATGAGTACGTATTTACACATAGTAACGTAAAGAAAGTAGTGTTTGAGGAGGGGAGTGAAATTGAAGAACTTCCAAAAGGAACATTTGATTCATGTGAGAACTTAAAGGAAGTGCAATTACCAAAAAGTCTTAAATCTATTGGAATAGAAGCATTTGCTAATACTGGTTTAATATCTATAGAGATACCTGACGGAGTTACCTTAATACAAGGAGGAGCTTTTATCGGTTCCACTTTAACGAAAATTGTTTTCCCTGATAGTCTTGAAGCAATTAATTCCTCAGCATTCTTTGAATGTACACAACTAAAGAATTTACAGTTACCAAAAAATCTAAAAAAAATAGGGTATGGTGCATTTCAAGCATGTTTTAAACTGACTTCCATTGAACTTCCTGAAAGTACAACGGATATAGGTCAATATGCATTTTATATGTGTACTGGTATAAAAACCGTAAAGATAAAAGGAAATATCAAAGAATTACCAAAAGGAATATTTAGTGGATGTGAAAGTTTGAGGAGTATTACATATCCGGATAGTATCGTGAAAATAGGAGATTCGGCATTTGCAGATACTAGCTTTAAGACGTTGCCTATATCTAAGAATATAAAAACTATTGGTGTTAGTGCTTTTATTAATAATACGGTTACATCTGTTAAAATACCGGATAGCGTTGAAACTATTGAAGCTTATGCATTTTATAATTGCTCGGATTTGAAGACAGTATATGTACCTAAAAGTGTTACTTCCATAGGCAGCAGAGCATTTGGTCAGTGCTGGAACCTGGAAAAATTAACAATTATGAATCCTTTGTGTAAAGTGTATTCATATCAGAGTGATAACATGTTCTTTAAAGGCAGTAAAGCTAATATGCTGAAAAAGGTAAAGGTATATGGATATAAGGGGTCTGCGACAGCACAACTGTGTTCCTTGTATAATATAAAATTCATATCAATAGATAAAACAGAAATGGATTACCCTGAACTTAAAAATGTAAAGGAAACTAAGATTGAAATAAAGAAAGACAGCTATTCGTTAAAAATGGGCAAAGAATTAAAGATACCCTATAAAGTTATAAACGCAAATGGATACAAGGTTAAGGTTACGGGAGGTGTTGAATACTTTGATGGGTTGGGCTATGAAGTTGTCAAAGTCGTTAAAATAACTGATGATTATATACTTGTTAAAGGAGGTATATGGCCCGGGACCGTGACAATATCCATTCGAGTAGGTTTTACCTCCAAAGCGATTAAGATCAACGTAAAATAATAGAAATATTGCTAATTGGCTTCTTTGTAAAGAAGCCAATTTTTTTGTCTAAAATTCAAGAAATTTACTATAGAAGTAAAAATATTAATCATATTATATATGGCAAACATGAATATAAACAAAATGTAAAGAAAGGAGGCAAACAAAATGTTTTACGATTTACGGAGAATATCTGAAGTTCTAAATAAATCAAACAGAAAGTTAAGACATAAATTGATAATAGCAGTTGCTTTATCCATTATTAGCCTAATATTTCTGTTACTTATAACAGAAAACCACGCACAATCAAAGTCAGAATCTTATGTACTTGGTAAACAGGGCGGAGCAGTTGTTGCAGGAACTAAAAGTGGTAATGCATCAATTTGGCCGATAACGCATCCTGCATTTATAGTGAGTTTTTTTCCTACAAAAATATCTACTGCAGATGCCGATGGTTATGATAGAACAGTAAAAACTATAAAATCAGTCATACCATATGCTAATTCAAATGCGCTGTGGATATGCTCCAATACCTTATCGGAATATCTGGAGGATAAAGGATTTAATACAAAAAAGCAGGTATATAAGGCAAGAAGAAGCAGTCTAAATGGTTCTATGATGTTATATGGAGGAGTCAACGATCCTGAAACGACAAAAAGCATAATAGATTTTGATGCAAGCCACAGAACAAATAAGAATCCTGCCCCAAATGGGGTTTTCTATCAAAATGTACTGGGGTTATATATTAAGAATAACCGTAATTTTGCAGCTCTTTCCAAAGATCCGGATTTTGCGAAATTATTAGAGAAACCTTCTGCTGCAAAGATAGACGAATCGTTAAAGGTATGGTCATTTATAACAGATACCAATACACAAGGAACCAGTTCCACAGGATATACTTACACTGTAGATATTAAAAAGAACATGGAAGAATTTATGAATTACAATTCCTTCCCTAAAAGATTTCTAGTTTCTAATTGGGTAGAAGAACGTAAGACAAATTATGATACCAAGGGAATTGACAGTAATGGAAAGTTAAAAGCATATAGTATAACAGTTATAGAAGAATTAGACTTAAGATATTTGGATCTATTAATGACACTAAATGCAATGGCTAATAACCGTACATATTGGCAGAACGGTATAAAAAGCTATATGAAGGATAACAAAGGAGAGGCCACTCTTTCTATTACCCATAGTATGGTTGCGAGGCTTGAAAGTTTAAGTACAAAAGGTGGCGATGTGGAACCGGCAACTGTATTTGTCTCTAGCAATGACCTTACCCAGACTGCTTATAATGTTAAGAGTGATAATAATTTATCAGATTTGGTTGCGTCATTTAAAGTTGCAACAACTGCAAATAGTAAAGTCTATAATAAAAGATTAAAAAAGGCGGTTGAATTATCGAAACCAAGTACCTATAAGAATACGGGAATCTATTCCACAGCTATAATTAGTCGTATTTTATCCGAAGAAGTAAGAAAGGTAAAGGATGGTAAGCTGGTTTGGGGCGATTCCTATAATGATGCAGAATTAATAAAACTTCTTAGGTTTCAGGTAGATGAAAATTCCACTCCGTGGTATGGTACCAATTGGGCTTTGGAGCCGCCTATTGCAGGTTCCACCGTTAACTACGGGGTGAAATTGCAAACGGATTCAACGGTTTATAATACAATTAATAAGAAAACAGGGCCTTTATATGATGAGAAAACAAAAAATATTAACCTAAGGAAATATTATGAACTAAAAGATTCTAGCAAATTATATGATGATACAGTGCCTACAGATGATACCGTAAAAGTTCAAGTACTATTAAATGCTCTGGACATTAAAGGTGAGAAACCTGGTGAAGAATCAAGTATTAAAGAATGGGATACATTCATAAAACAAAATAATATCAGTAATTTTAGAGTTAAAATATTGCTGTACAGAGATAATGACGGCACTAAGTTTGATACTCTAAGCGATAAAAAATATACGCAGATTCATACAGGGACTAATACCTGGTGTACCTCTAATTCCTGGGTAAAAATAACGGCTAATGATATGAAGGAATTATTAAAAGGTAAAAAGGCCATTAATCAATGGGTTGATACCTCAATTGCTTCTATGTTAGTTAGAGAAGAAGATGGTGAAAAAGCTGTTAAATATGCTGCAAGAGTATATATTCAGTACCAGGCACAGGATAAGAAATGGTATTATACAACAGGTAAGGCAGACACAGATACAGGGAATCTAGTGATAAGTAGTAAGAATACAACTCTTGCAGAGGTTAGGCAAAGCAATACTGTATATCATAAATATAAATGGAATCCTCTTACTCCGACTCCTGAAGATTTGGACTACCCTACAGATTCCTGGTCTTCCAGGGAACCATCGCTTGCTTATGCAGAGATGAAAGAAGGAACTATTTACAATGAGACCTTTGAGGCAATGGCAGGTGTTCCGTCCACCAGAACCTTGTATTTCTCCTCCGGCGGCAATGAGTTCATGGCTGACCTGCAGGTGAACTATGAGCATGATACAACAGCTACCAGAGAATATATCACTCATTACAATGGAACAGAATGCGAATATAAGGAAAATGACAAGTTAATAGGAGGCACAGGTAAATATTCCGAAAATCTGACCTTTGTAGGAGATTCGACAGGTAAAACGATCAGCAAGTCCGTAATAGCAGAGTCCTCGCAGATTGCAACACCTGAAGGCAACAGCTCCGGTAACATTACCGTAAGCGGCCATACCAGCGAGACCACCTTATGGGCAGAGTGGACAGGCAGTATAGACAATGGGACCCAGGAGCCTTCCGATAGCGGAAGCTTTGATGCCGGAAAAGCCGGCACACCTTGTGCCGGAAAGGACTTTGATGTAGGAAAGCTTAGAACAAAAAAAGACCCTTCCACAGACTGGAAGGTCGATGCTTACAATAAAGCATTGGAACAGGCCACAAAGTGGGCAACGGATATGGAAGCCACCAACAGCAGCTATACCGTCCAGAAAATCGCCGACAGTGACGGACAGGCCAGACAGTACAAGGTGGGGAATGCCGTCATTACAATTACCATAACAGGGGGAAGTAATGGATACACCAATACGACCCAAAGAAGCTATGGTGGCGGGACTTATTCTTCCTCCAGTGCTTCAGCAGCTTCCTTAAATAGCAATGATAAAGGAAAATTAGGCAGTGGCTGGGGGAGGAGCCCCGGTAAATTGGGCTTTGGAAGCGGTTACTCTGATTGTGGTCATGGTCACGGAGCTACAGGCTGGCATACAGCACCCATAGCAGCTGTTCCGCCTGATAAGGACGGGAACGGCGGCAGGCCTGCGGTTCCGGGTGTTGAACACACACATAACTGTGGAAGCTTTACAAATGCCGTGGATATAACCCAAGGTGCCTCTGGTACCATTAATTATACGATCAAGGTGACTTTCCAAAATGGTACCCTTACCTCAAGCAATTCCGATGGGAATGCTGCAGATAAGGCAGCAACTACAAAGACCGGGCTTTCAAGCTTACCGGCGCATGCCTTATGCGGTCCCTGCTGTGCGCATGATCTGCCGGCTATCGAAGATGTTTGGACCCAGGATCTTACCTATGATACCATAAAGATAACAAAGAGTAATGTTTACAAGCTTCAGAACGGCTATGTCACTGAGATGTCGGATATCACCTATGACGGAAAAGAGAACATCATTGCCGGTATAACCCAGGGTGATCCGAATATCTTTTACAACATAGCAGCCTATAATAATCCGGCTTATAACGCAGACAAGAAATTGACGAATGGTTCACAGATCGGCAGAATCAGATATTCACTGCAGGAAGCGCAAGGGGATAAGGTGTATTATGAAGAAATGTCAAGCGGAGAATATAAGAGAACGAATAAATGCGATGGTCTAGCAAAGGTGCAGAGCCCAATGAACCCGGCGCCACCGGCTAAGACTGGACATGAACTGGGGTATGCCTCCGGTATATTATATAGTAATGGCAAGACCGCAGGCTTTGGAACAGCACCAGCAGTAAACATAACCACAGAAGACTTCCTATCAGACAATACTGCAACGGTTGCCACACCCAAAACCGCATATGGGAATAAACTGGATTCCAGAGATCTGACATCAGAGGAATGGAAGCGCTTTTACACAAGGCGTACCCAGCCGGTAACGGCTACTGTAATCTCAGATATGCTTATCTTACAGACCTCCAGCGGAGACCAGAGTCCGGTCTATTATGAAGAAAATACCAAAACCGTAAAAGCCCAGGAGGATTTCAATTCCTTGCAAGCTTCAGGAGATGTTAAAAAGGCTTCCACCCAGGAGCAGGTTGATGCGAAATGGAATAAGATGTGGACCAATAATGCCACTACCTTTGCAAAAGCAATAGAGACTGCGATTAATGTAGGTTCCTATAACGGGAAATATGATCAGACTTCATCTAAATATAAAGGGACAGGAGATAATGCCAGAATAGCTACAAGATTCGACAATGACGTATCCGTCTTCTCATCGCCCAAGGATGAATTGGGACTGGCTCGTGTAACAAGTAACCAAACCTTTACAAGGCCTGCCTATGGCAATTCTAATATAGCTTCTCCGGGAAAGGCGCAAGCTCGTATGAACCGAGAAAAAGACTTGCTTCTGTTCATAGATAAGATAAAGCAGGATCCGACAAACAGTAATGATGAATATATTACGGGTGATTCTTTTGTATTCTATATCCCTGTTTTAAAGTATAAGGTAGTTGGAGATACTGTAGTAACAGTACCGGAGGATGCAGGAGAAAGTAAGAATGTTGGGGACGGAGAAGAGAACGCCGATGACGGAACTGCCGATGAGGAGGAGATGCCGGATGCCTTTAAGGAAATAGAAAGCGACATATTGGTAGAGGGTGGATATCATTATGGACCCGGGCTAATCTATGAGTCGAAATATTCAGCCTACGATGATAATTCGGACTATAAAGTGAACAACTTTATTGTATTGAATGCAGTCTCTTCACAGGATGCANNAATGGTTGTCAAGTCAGAGGTTGAAGATCAGCGTACAGAAGAAGGAATTGTAAAGGATGCCATGGAAACCCTTAAGGCACTTGAGAAATGCCCTGGGACACCTGCTCTGTGTGAATACAGAGTGCTGAATTGCAAGTATACATTGGATACCACAAGCCTTTCCTTTAATTTTGATAAAAAAGAAACAGAAAATGTATTTGATGATGATGCATCTGGTACAGCGGATGAATACATAACCAACAATATCGTCAATACAGACGGTGCCCATACGACTTATAAACTGCCAGAAGGATTCACATTGACATCAGGGGATGAAACTTATTCCGGCTTTGGTACAGGACAATTTTTGAAAGTGGCAGGAGCAGGTACCAGCCTTAATTTCTCCTACAATGACTGCAAGATTTACATGACACCCACCTCCAGAGTCAGAATATCCGCAGATGTTTATATACCGGCAGCTCCTGCATCCAATACCATGCTGTTCTCAATGGGTGGTGTGGGCTTGTATCTTCCGGCAAATACCGGCTCCCCTGTATTTATTACAAGTACAGGAGAAAAGAGGACTTCCTCAGCAAATATCCTGGGACGTAAAGTCAAAGTAGTAGCTACCTTCAGTCTTGGTTCCTTGTATGACTGTGAATTATCCATAGATGGTACAAAGGTCATAGCACAGATCACAACAGGACTGACGGAGGCGCAGATTGCCGCCGCTGCTATTGATGAGACCATGAGAGGTGAGGGGCTTAACATTGGTTGCTGGGAATACAATACTTCATATGCAACGAACTTCTATACAGATAATATAGTAATTACCAGATGCGGAGGTACTCTGGAACATACAGCAAGCTGTTATACGACTTATAAGCAGGCGAATCCGGTTTATCAGGATTTGTATAACGGGATACCGATAAAGAAAGATTCAACAAAAGTTACCACTATCGATTGGGCAGGCACCTTCAACGACGGGTCCTATGGCATCATATCAAATTTCTCTAAACACATCCACGACTCTTCTTGCCTGACCATAGGCAGTGAAGGATACCAAATTGCCTTGGCAGAAGCAAAAGTCGGTAATTGGACATCATTGAAGAAAGAGCTTGGAACGGAATTGTTTAATAAAGTAGTTAAACAATTTAATATTAATGATACCAATATACCGGAAGGAATGCTGACTAAAACATATAACGGAAAACTGTGGGGGCGTGTATACTATCATGATTCCACAACCGGTCAATATTTTGCCGATGAAACGGAGGCTTTAAATACCAATAGTACATTCAAGTATTCCTGCTTAAATCAAATACAGAATTTAAAAACAGATTCCAAATATGAATTTATGCTATATTATCCAGAGAACGGGCAAACCAACATATGGAAGCAGACGAACAGGCCGCAGGATGAGTTGGAAACCAATTCAGATGGTTCACAATCGGCAGCAGGATATGAAGCAATAGCTATTCAGATGAGTGATAACTTCTGGGGAGGATTGGTCAAATCCACTTCAGGTGCTTCTTTGGTGGATGGTTCGACCTATCATGATAACTGGTGGTATGCAATTGGTTCATATGCTCCTTATGTCACGGCAACCGGTATACCAGGCGGAAATACTACAATTGTAAATAAAGTGGAATTGTGGATGGTAATTGGAACCAGCAGCGGTGTAAGTAATGTTGACAGCAATACTAGCAAAACTGCGGTTCTTGATACAGAAACGGAGAAGGTGACCCAAGTACCCACTGTCCCGTCAGGTACTGCATATAATTTCGGATATACTGGCAGTTATCAGATCTTTACAGCTCCGACAGCAGGTACCTATACATTTGAGACCTGGGGTGCCCAGGCTAGTGGTTACTATTCTGGCCTTGGCGGGTATTCAAAAGGAAATTATACACTAACCTCCGGACAGCAAGTTTATATTTATGTAGGAGGTCAATACGGTTATAATGGCGGCGGTACTTCTACCGGTAACGGTGACAGTAATTCAACTACCTATGGTGGCGGTGCAACAGATATACGTATTGGCGGTACAGCTCTGAATAACAGGGTAATTGTAGCCGGCGGAGGCGGAGGCGGCAATTACAGTGGCAGCTGGTATAGCGGTACGGGCGGTAATTATGCCTCAGCATCATATTCCTTGGGACAAGGGCAGGGATATTCCCATGCATGTTCAAATTATGTAGGAGCCGGTGGCGGCGGATATTATGGCGGTGCGGCCAGTTCCGATGGCGCTTCTTACGGAGGACAAGGCGGTTCAGGGTATATTGGAGGTGTTACCAATGGAAGCATGACCTCTGGTACCAGAAGCGGTAATGGTTATGCTACAATAACTCTTTTATCCGGTGAAACAGTAAGCTCCTATGATACGGTTATTACGAACAATACCATACAAAATCCCACCGGAGTGGTAAAAGCAGGACAGACATATACCTACGGTTACACCGGCGGGGTACAGGCTATAACACTGCCGGCAGGAACCTATCAGCTGGAGGCCTTTGGTGCAGCAGGCGGTGGTAATACGGCAAGCGGAACTTCCAGGGGTTCCCGTGGCGGTAAAGGCGGATATACTTCCGGAACCGTAACTTTAAAAGAAACCACTACCCTATATATCTATGTAGGAGAAAAAGGAACCACCAATACCAGTACGGCGGCTGGTGGCTGGAATGGCGGTGGAAATGCTGTCTGGGCTTCCACTACGAAAATCGGCGCTGGCGGAGGTGCCACGGACTTCCGTTTAACAACTGGTAACTGGAACGATCTTAACAGTTTAAAAAGCAGGATATTAGTTGCCGGAGGAGGCGGTGGTTCAGATGATATCGGTGAAGCATCCGGTGCTTATCACTCCAAACAGCCGGGAACTTACAGCACGCCTTTGGCAAATGATAACGATGAAACCGGAGGTGCCGGGGGAGGTATTAACGGCGGAGGAGCTGTAACCAACGGGTATGAAGCGAATTATGGATACGGTACACAGTCAGGTGGTGGGACTGCCGCAACCGGCGGTGCTAACGGTGGTTTTGGCTATGGCGGTGCCAATACGAACTCTGCTGCGGATTACGGCGGAGGCGGAGGCGGCTACTATGGCGGTGCTTCCGGCGGAGGAGCTTACCAGGGTGGAGCCGGTGGATCCTCTTATGTATCCGGTTATACCGGCTGCGACACCACTTACCGGGCAAATCAAAAATATGCAGCCTTTACCAACGTTACACTGCAGCAGGGAGTCAGAGCAGGAAATGGGTATGCCAAGGTTACCGTCCTTGATGTTAAGACAATACCGGAAGATAATGAGCTGTTTCACTTTATTAAGGCCAACATGAATCTGATTCCTGATAAGGTAACCACAGGTGGAGTGACTATCGTTAACCCTATCTGGAATTGCAAGACCAGGAACAACACCGGGATGNNATACAGAACCCCATCATTCAGGCGGACATTATGACTATGCCAGTGATATATGCTGGGATCCCTGCGGTAACGATGAAAATCATAAGCATACAAAGCTGGAAGTAATCGATGCCAATGGTACCAAAGTACAGCAGGCTACTTATATTACCCTTGATAACTTCTTCAAGATCTATTTCCCGAATGCAGGAGATTTCCAGGGAAAGGATTCTTACGGGATACTGCAGCCTTCCGTATACCGGGGAAAAGGTTATAAACAGGGAATGGATACCACCGAATGGACAAGAGAAAAGTATGTGAAGTTTGACTTTGATGTCCTGTATGAAAGAAGGGGTGTCTGGGAAAGCTATGCGGCGGGCAACTGGATTCCTTTAGAAATCATAGATGCCTCCACTACCAGAAAATATGCTTTGACCGATGGGACCAAGCTTACGATTGATGGAAACACCTATGTGTTCGATAGGGCAAATGGTCTGATGCGGTGCAACGGAGGCAGTACGACCCTGATTGAAGAAAATAATATGGCGGTAATGAACGGGAAGATATTTGTATGGAACAATGATGGTACGGTAAATGTAAGTGACCCTTGCAAGGAATACAATTTCTACTGTTTACTGGAAAACAACGAGCATGCCTGCGTGGAGGCCCAGTTTGCTGTAGAAGGTATTAACTACGACGGACAAAGTACAACGGAGGAGCCTTATTCCGGCAATGACAGCTACGAAGAAGAGTATGACATATACTATTATGGCAATACCTATTCGACCAACAAAGACAGATTCCATGACTTTACCTCTAATCATACGGCAGCTAAAATGGCTTATCTGGATGTGATCGGGCGTATCGGAAATCTGATCGTGGAGGATTCCGATGATATGAGGTTCAGCAATTACTTTAAGAAGTCCATCGCTGAAACCAATGAGGACTGGCTGGTACAGGGAATAATCTCAAGGGTGGACAGCTCGATCTCAGAGCATTATCTGTCCTGGCACAGAAACACAGCCGGATATCCTTTGGCAGTAGATGTAAGAGGGGAACAGGTCAGCAAGGAAAAAGGGTATTATAATACCTGGGGTGCACAGGAATGGACTACCAAAGCAGAAAGTAACGGCTTAAGCTTGTCTGCGGATAAGAACTCCAAGACAATCCTGCAGGCAGAACAGTTAAAGCTAGGTTATAATGTCCTTTTCGATGTCACAACCATGGGAGACTACAATCAATACCTGCAGGTTATCCCTTATTTCTACGCACTGAATAAAACAAGCGGTGAACTGACACCTGTGGATGTTTATATCAACAATGACGGCAATACCCAGCCCATAAACTATTTCGGTCTTTATTCGGAATACATGGATGATAACGGGAACTACAAGGAGGGTTATGATACCCTGGCAGACAAGCTCTATAAATATACCATGTATCTGAACTGGACAGAGGAAGCGGCAAGGCGTAACTACACAGCAGGCGGAAAGGAAGCCAGTAATACGGATGCGGTAAGAGACTACTTCATTGAGCCGGTAAGAGATGCAGAAGGAGAGATTACCACCTACAAGTATTTGACGGTTCCCTTTGGAAATTTCTATAACCTGGGTTCACTGCAATGTCTGCAGCCGGGTATTAGAGCCAGAACGTTTGTCGGCGGAAGCCAGATATCAGCGATAAAAGAGCAGGCAACAAGGCTTGGAATTACCGCTAACGGTATTAACGGAGGGATAGAAACCAACTTAGACAATGAGTTTGTCAGTGAGATGTTCTATCATCAGGCCCAGAGATGGCATCTCTCCATCGGAGTTCCCTCCTCTTCGACTTTTGTAGCCTACCGGGAAAAAGGAATCCACCTAGCACCGGAGGACAACTGGTATATGGCATCTTATGTTGAAGACGGTGTGACAAAGACAAAACAGTTCTCTAAGGCTTTTCTGACTGCTAGCGTGGCTGATAAAGAGTATGATGTAGGCACTGCCTTCCTGCTTTCAGGGACAGAGTATACGATTACAAATGAATATCAGGCAGGGAAGGAATTTAACGATAATGACGATTATGTCATCCTAATGACTGCGGACATCAAAGCAATCGGTGATGAATGGAACCTAAAATACAGTACAGGAAACGATAATGGCTATATAACCGTGGATGGTACCACCTATACCTTTGATGGCACGATTCCAACCTTTATCGCAGCGTATGATACGAAATCATCCCTGGTAGATATTTCAACACAGCATACACATTAGACAGCATTAAAAATAGAAACTCCGGCAGATAAGGGGATATAACACCTACAGTAGATGGTATACAGGATAGTAACTATTGTTAGAGAATATATCTTCTCTCTCCGGAGTTTTTATAAATGTTTTGGGTTTGAGTTTATGCTTTATATAAAAACTATTTAGTAAACAGGTTAACAAATAGTGAAAAGTGAAAAGTGAAATGGTGAATTTTAGACCACATAAATCACCGTTTAAAAATTTGCACAAGTACTTTACACGTTATTAATTTACTTTTTTTAAAAACAATAAATAGTAAATTACAACAAATAAGAAAAGGGGGAGAATACATTGAATTTACAATGGTCACACATCCACACTTTTATCCGAATTGCTTCTAATGGTAGAGCGGTTCAGGATTTATTTCAGCTGAACCTATCGATAGCTGGAAGCTTCCCGGAGGAACTGCCATGGTAAGACAACTGGAAAGAGAAGTAATACAAAAATACTCCTGGCTGGAGAGAGCCAATATTACATCGGGATATGGGGTTAATCTCCTCTTTGATTTTGCAGATCTTGATGAGTTGTGCAAGGACATTGAAGGAGAATTGGACTCCAAATCCATAGGTGCAGGTTTTCTTTCACAAGGGCAAAGAATCGATGAGTTTGCAGAACATAGATGTTCTTTGTTAACTTATATTAATGATGTGTTGTATGACATTGATAATTACCTGGAGGATCCTCTTTATAAAGGCTTTAACGAAGCGGTGGATCTTATGGCTACCATCGATATGACAGACGGAAAGACGGATAATACCCTGGGAGTTCAGAAAAACGTCACTGTAAATGGAGGAGGAAGAGGGTATGGATTTGAGGTAGAGCTGCCGGAGCTCAACCTGGAGGATTTTATAGGAAGCCGCTATGAAGAAACCAGCGGAAGTTCTTATGAAAGAAGTACCTATAACCAAAAAGTGGATGACTTTGCGGATTTGTTTGCAAAAGACTATGAAGATCTGGTCAATAGTGGTAAAATAGATTCAGATGAGAAAAGCCTGCAGAAGTATCTGGATGAGCTTATCTTAAGAGAATTCGCCCACAAAAAAGACGCACCGTTCTGGAAGGAATTATTGGGGCAGTTAAGTGATCTGACCATTGTGATACCCATATACGAAGCAGCAACCGGCAAAACCCTGATTACAGGAGATTACTTAACGGACACGGAAGGAACTTTTAAACTGGTATCTGCGACAGTAAGCCTGGTGACCTTAGGACAAGGTGCCCTGGCCAGTAAGGGAGGAGTGGCTTTTGCGAAACTATTTGCGGCAGAAGTTGTATCAGAAGCTGCGGCAGGTACAACCGTAATTGTATGTGACAAAGCGGGAGTGCCTTCGGCTGTGACCATTTCCTTAGCAATGCTGCTTGGTACAACAGCAGGTATGGCAGCCAACAAAGCCCTGATACCGGAGGATTTCAGTAAATGGATGACAAAGGAAGAGGCAAGCCGGTATAATCAGTATTGGTCTGATGTGCAAGGCAGACAGGGGCTTAAAGATTATAATTATTATAGTGTCCTGGAAGATGGATATTATAAGGATCTTACTGTTGCGGGAAATTATAAGAATTTTGATTTTTCTGCTTTTGAGGGTTCGGGTAATATTCAAAAAACGCTTAGTAAAAGAGTGGAAGAAATAAGGCAACAAATGCCAAATAGCAAGTTGAGAAATCAAGGTAATATGGCAACTGCAAATGTGGATGTTCCAGGCATAAAAAAGGATTTTGTCGCACATAGTCAGATAAATAATTCCACAAGTAAAGGAGCAGACTTGGGAGATTTCTCTTATTTAAAG
This sequence comes from Lachnoclostridium sp. UBA6558, assembly GCA_002434335.1. Classification (GTDB taxonomy): domain Bacteria; phylum Bacillota; class Clostridia; order Lachnospirales; family Lachnospiraceae; genus Anaerocolumna. The sequence continues at coordinate 15,246 of DJJW01000001.1, forward strand.
CCAGAATCGGAAAGAATGTTTAAAACATATGTTGAGGCTGGAAAACCAGGAGCAGAATATTCTAGATTTCATGATACTGAAGTTAAAATTTTAGAGGATATTGCTTCACAAATAGATAATCCCAATATTCATGGAACTATAAACCTATATACTGAAGCACCTGCATGTCAAAGTTGTACAAATGTAATATTTGAGTTTAGAAGAACATTTCCCAATATTAAATTAAATATCTACGCAGGAGAATAGAGAGGAGTTTTGTAAATGATAATGTCTTATAAGGAACGAAAAGAAGCAGTACTTGATGATTTTGAAGAATTCCATAATAATATTGGATATCCGTTAAACCAGACTTTATATGCGACAATAGGAGAGGCTGAGTATTCTAAGAGTTATACACAAACGGATGAGTGTTGCATTTATGTAAATTTTGCATTAGTTTTGTTAAAACAAAATAAAGATATTGAATTTATGAAAGCTAGATTGCAAGAGTTAGTTAACGAAGATAATATGGAGTATTACCTGAATGAGTTACAAGAAGAGTTTGTTGATTTTGAAAATGATTTAATATTACTCCATCAATTACTAAATAAAAAATAATGAATTTCTTAACCTTAAAAACCCTAGAATTGTTGTAAAACAGCAATTCTGGGGTTTTGGGGTTAGATAAAGCGGAAAATCACAATTTGTCTATATATTTAAAAACCTTTACTCCATCAATGAATCCATGCCGATACAGAAAAGCTTCTTCTAAAGCAAGTTGGCTTATAAGGGAGTCAATGTAATTTTCAACTAGCTTTTTTTCATTGCCGGGCAAATTTTTAATGAAAATCTCAGCTTGTAAAATTCGTTCCTCTTCCTGTTCGGATTTATCAGGCTTGTTTTTATGGAATGTGTCAATTAACATATTGATACGCTCTTGAACAAACATATCCAGTAATTCCTTATCGGTCATAATGCTTCCCTCCTTTGGGAATATACGATACCGAAACAGTGTCAGAAAGTCGATACCAGAAACTACTAAAAACAGATGCGTTGAATTGGGCAAATAGATTAAATAAATTCACGGAATGCTTATTGTCTCGATTCACTAGCTGTGGTTTTAATGGAGTCGTTCATGACCCCGTAACTTTTTCATGTAAATGGGATTTATGCACAAGTATAACCCCGATCACAACCCCAAAGCCAAGAATCCGACCCCGCTGAAAAAGTCCTTTCAGTCCGCATTGCGGGCTGATGTAACACGAGCCGGGGGAGTTTTTGACCCCGGCTCTTTAACCTGCATCATTTTCGACCCCATGGTTCACCTTTGTTTTAGAGCAAGAAAGAAGCGGAGATTTTACTTTTTTGGAGTCTAAAATTGGTTGCAGATGTGCGGTTTAAACCATATGAAAACTGGCATATATGCGACATTTTTCTGATAAAGCAACAGGAAGACGAACAGGAGGTAACAGCAATCAAAACATTAGTCAGAAAAAAAGGGAAGAGCAATCCTTTACAAATTTGCTTAACAAGGCTCCTAATTGTCTGGATGGCATACATGCTCCACCATCGGTTTTAAAGGTCACACAGGGGCAATATTCTGCGACACAGGACTAACCAGGAATGGGATATGGATTGCGTTGCCATCGCATCGGTTTAAAGATAACTGCCTCCCCCATGGTTCATGGTGAACCATGGATTTACAGGAAATTGGTTCTATGGTAAAATGGGGCTGCCGGGGGTTACAGGGGGTAAAATTCCCCTTTCTGTAGCTCCCTTTTCCATTCTTTTTTCTGGTGATCTTTCTCCTAATAATATAATTAGAAATGACTTGCAATCCATGCGATACAGAGTTAACATCAACAACCAATAAAAGAAATAACTTGTCCTTTCATCAATTGGTTTGTTGTAGATAGGCTGTCGAACCCTTGCGGACTCAAAAAGAGTTAACGCTGTCATCTNNAGTTTAGCTGTCTGGCTGATTGAAAATGGCTATATAGTAAAAGACATCAATCCTGCCCTGGCTTATGACCAGAGAAAAAGTGCACCCATGTACCGAAAAAATGATGAGCATGATGCGTATTGTGTGGCAACAGTTCTGATTAATCAGTTACATACCTTGCCGGGTGCAAAGCCAAAAGATAACGAATGGACACTGGCTCAACTGGTAAATCGAAGAGATTTATTGGTGAAAGATGGTATCCGTTTTAACGGACTCCATGAGCAGATATCCATGGCATATCCCAGTTACAGTAAATTTTTCAGTGAGATAGACGGGAAATGTGCAATGTATTTCTGGAAGACCTATCCGTCTCCTGCCCATTTGCAAGAAAAAACGACAGAAGAACTAACAATGGAATTCAAAGAAATATCTCGTATTACCAAAAAAGATAAAGCAGAGTTGATTCTGGATTGCGTTCATAATGATGGAGATACCTTTCGGGACTACCAGGAATCCAGAGACTTTATCACAACAAGTCTGGTAAGAGACTTGGAACATCAGAAAGAAGAATTGGCAGGGCTTGATAAAGAAATCGAGAAAATCCTGCTTAGTTTTGATTATAAACTGACCAGTATGCCTGGAATTGGAACTTCTATTGCCAGTAAGCTGATTGCAGAAATCGGAGATATCCGAAGATTTTCCAATGCTGATAAGCTGGCAAGATTCGCAGGAGTGGCTCCTGTAAAGTTCAGTTCTGCCGGAAAAGGTAAGGAACAAAGCTCCAGACAGGGAAACCGTCAGCTGCATGGACTGTTTTATTTCCTGGCGGTAACTATGGTGTCCAAGCCAAAGAACGGAATACCCAATCATCCGGTATTCTATGACTATTATATGTGGAAAATCGGTGAAGGAAAGACAAAGTCGCAGGCACTGGTCTGCATCATGCGCCGTTTGGTGAACATAGTGTACGGAATGATGAAAAATAAGACGGAATATAAGGAACAGATTCCAGAAGAAGAACAGTAATTTATTTCTTAAAAATAGCACGAAGATGTGCTATACTTTTTTTAATGAGTATAAAATTTCACACCTTTCCGTACATCTCAGTACTCCACCTGAGGGTTCGGGTAATGGTGGAAGTAAAATGAGTCTTTTAGACGACCCTAAAATTGCAAAGGATGTTGTTGCAGATCCAGATGCGGTTTATGGTTATAGACCAAAGCAAGGTTCTTCTTTAGACCAGTTTGATATAGACTGGAGTAATGCAGATGAAGTAGCCAAGGCAAAGGCAGCTAGGCTTGAATATTTAGAAGCAATGGAAGCTAAGAAGGCAAAATTAAGTGTAGAAGTTGATAATTATTTGGCAGAAGGAAAGAATATGCGAGAAATTGCCGAAATGAAAGTGAATCAAAGAAACATGGATAGAATAAACTCCTATATTGAGAGAGGGGATTATGATAATCTTGAGAAATTATATGAGAGAAATCTTCTTGAATATGGGCAAAAAGAAGGTCCAACTGTGCAGCAATTATACGAAAAATATGGTTCGTATGAAGATGTGGTTTATTCAAGTGTCAAGGTGAATAAAGGCATGAATGTGATTTTAGGAATAGAAAATTAAAGGGGGACATTATGGAGTTAGAAAGAGAAAAAGAAGAAACTAAATGGTTTAGAAAAGATGGTTTAAGAATTAAACAAGCGAGCGAAGGTGAACAAACACTAGTTTCAGTTATTCTTGACGGATATAATATTTGTTTTAAATTGATGTTATTTGACTTTCTTGATCATATAAAAGAAGATTTAGCATTAGATGTCAAAATAAAAAAAATATGGAACGAGCAGCGTGTTTTTGTGGTTGATTCGAAGTATGCATCAGATTTAATTAATTATATCGAATTATTTATTGGTGAATGGAATATAAAAATAAGTGAAAGTACAGTTTCCGCTTCGGATGTTATTTCTGATGAGTTGTGGTATAGCTAAAATATATAATAAGACGAGCATTCATATTGATGAAGATAAAATAGTAAAATTATATGCGGTGTACCTACACAGACACTTTAAAATAACTTGAATTTGCTAATTTCAGAGTGATCATAGCCACCTGACAGGTTCCCTTCACCTTATTGATAGCCACCTGGTATAAAGAAGTGTACTATCACAAAACCTTAAGCAGTCGGCATTGCCGTCTGCTGTAAACTGGCAGGAGCGCCGTAAGGTGCACCTGCCTTTAACCTGCATCATTTTCGACCCCATGGTTCACCCTTGTTTTAAGGCAAAAAATTGGCTGAGATTATTCATTACCAGATTATAAAAATGGTTGCAGATGTGCGACCTGGAGCATTGCGAAATTTGGCATATTTGCGCCCTTTTTCTGATAAAGCAACAGGAAGATGAACAGTCTGTAGCATTAATCTAAACATTTATCAGATAAAAAATGATCGTTTTCAAATATGCCCAACAAGGCTTAGTAATGCTTGAAAGGCATACATGTTCTGCCATCGGTTTCAAAGGTCATACAGGGGCGATATTTTGCGATACAGGGCTAACTGGGAATGGGACATCAAATCTGCGTTGCCATTGGTTTGTGATACCTGCCTACCCCCATGGTTAATGGTGAACCATGGGATTTACAGGAAATTGGTTCTATGGTAAAATGGGGCTGCCGGGGGTTACAGGGGGTAAAAATTGCCCTTTTTGTAGCTCCCTTTTCCATTCTTTTTTCTGCTGTTTTTTCTTCTGAAAATAAAACCAGAAATGACTTGCAATCCATTTGATACAGAGTTAACATCAACAACCAATAAAAGAAATAACTTGTCCTTTCACCCATTGGTTTGTTGTAGATAGGCTGTCGAACCCTTGCGGACTCAATAAGAGTTAACGCTGTCATCTGAGGTTGCCGGTACGGGGACTGATTGGTTGGAAACAAGATCAGGAGGGAGAGAATTGCAGAAAAGAGAAAATCTGCTATATGTAGGGATTGACCTGCATAAGGAAACCCATACCGCAGTGATGGTGAACTGCTGGAATGAAAAGTTAGAGGTAGTTGTGATAGAAAACAAGCCCAGTGAATTTAAGAAGCTGGCAGAAAAGGTGAACAGAAAATCCAGTATTCTTGGACTTGAACCCATTTACGGGTTAGAAAATGCATACGGCTACGGCAGAAGTTTAGCTGTCTGGCTGATTNNAAAGATAACGAATGGACACTGGCTCAACTGGTAAATCGAAGAGATTTATTGGTGAAAGATGGTATCCGTTTTAACGGACTCCATGAGCAGATATCCATGGCATATCCCAGTTACAGTAAGTTTTTCAGCGAGATAGACGGGAAATGTGCCATGTATTTCTGGAAAACCTACCCGTCCCCTGTCCATTTGCAGGAAAAGACGGCAGAAGATCTATACTCATGCCTCCTTTTATCTTAATAAGCCTACTATAGGTGTAGCAAAAAGTTATTTAAAAATCAATAATGTTGATTATTTAATGCCAGAAGATTTTGATGGTGCCTATACAGATATTATTATAAAAGACAAGGTACATGGTCGTGTGCTAAGAACACATAAAGGTGTTAAACCAATTTTTGTATCATGTGGAAATTGGATAACACTTGATACATCAACAAATATTGTATTGAATCTTATAGATAAAGATAGCCGGCAACCTCTACCAACCCGTTTAGCAGATATTGAAACAAGAAAGCAAAGAAAAATTATAACGGGAATTTAATTTATGTTATATGAACATTGTAGTTTCATTTAAGTTATACTTTTATTATTAATTCTCAGGCACAGTGACTTTTATTTGTTGAAGTCGCTGTGCTTTGTTGTACAAAGTTTTTAAATGATTTAAGCGTTCTGGTTCTGGATAAGCAGTTCAAGGGAACACATTAGAGACATTGATATTATTCAAGACTCTAATACGTCTCAACCATAAGTATTAGATTGCAAAGCAATTTGAAAAAGTTGCAGCAAAGTCGATTAACGCTTTATCCGAATCAAGATGCATCAGTTGATTTGTGGCAACGAAATTTAAATAGAATTAAGTAAAGGAGTATATGTTATATATGGATAAGGAAAAAGAAAAAATTATTCAGCAAATGTTATATGAAAAAAATGCTGAGGAAGTATTAAATGAATTACACGGTATTAATGATCCTGAAATACTGTATGTGTATGCCTACAATTATAATTGGAATAATGGGTTTGAGATACCTAAAAATATACTTCTTAAAGAATGCTGTAATCTAAGTATAGCATTAATGATTTTTTATTCGGCTGATGGATTTAGGTATTTGCAGAATAAAGATGAAAAGAATGATAGCTTAAAGGAATGGTCTATTTTTATTAAAGATTTGTATCACATGATACTTGAAAATAGATTTATAAAAAATGACACAAAATTTGTTCCTCCTTTAAGCAGTGTTCAAATATTTAAATTGAAAAAAGATTTTGTTAATGAAGAATATGTCTTTTTAGAAAGCATAGGAAATAATGATTTGAACATAACTTTATAAATACATTTATTAGCCATAATGCTTTATAATTATTAAGATTAATTCATTAAAGCACTATAGCTTTTGTATGTTTTCAATTTATGAAAACTTTTAGGGCTGATTTAATGCAAATCGTAATGATGGGTTTGGTTTATTAATAGAAAATCACAATTTATCAATATATTTTAACAGTTTCATACCATCCATAAAACCATGCTGATATAGAAAAGCTTCTTCCAACGTGAACTGCCTTATTAGCGAATCAATGTGATTTTGAACTAGTTCTTTTTCCTTGCTTGGTAAATTATCAATGAAGATTTCGGCGTGAAGAATTTGCTTATATTCTTCCTCGGATTGGTTCGGCTGTTTTTGATGGAATATTTCAATTAGCATAGCGATACGTTCCTGAATAAACATATCCAGTAATTCCTGTTCGGTCATAATGTTTCCCTCCTTTGAGAACATACGATACCGAAATTTCTTTAGAAAGTCGATACCATAAATTACTAATAATAAGCTTTTAAAGCAGCAGAAATGAACGATAGGCATAATAGGTGGACGCTCAAGGTGTACTTCGTAAAGTCTTAGTGCATGCCAATTTTTCTAGATTCCGACCACCTTTACTGTGACAAAGCGTAAATCCGACCACCTCATGTAAAAGTCCCTCAAACGCCCAGCACTGCTGGGCGAAGTGGATGTCGGGTGGTTGCTTTTGACCACCCGGCTTTCTCCTGCTCTATTTTCGACCCGGTAAATACAGGCTAAAAAATCTGCCTGGATATAGGCTTTGCGGCTGATTCGTAATTCGGCAGTTCAGTGGACTTTGGTAGAAAGATATCAATAAGGCAGTTGGGATTTCTCGTTTGCCAAATCGCCTTACGTTTGGTTTTAATCAGGAAAATGGTCAACTATGCGGCCTGAGTCTTGTTAAGGGCATACAGGGGCAACACGAGCGTACAAACGGGCTAATAAAAAAGGATTGCCAGCAGGAACGGTGGATTGTGGTTAAGCCGATAGTCCTTCACAAGCTCTGTCCAAAAGTGTCATAAAAAAGTAAGGAAAAAGTATACCAAAACAGAGGTGAACCCACCTTCTCAAATAAATCCACTTATGGTAAACTGGACAAGAGGAGGGCTACGGGGGGAGAAATACTCTTGCGACAGCCCCCTTTTTTTCTGTTCTTTCTCCAAAAAATAAAATTAGAAATGACTTGCAATCTACAAGTATTATATTGAATCTTATAGATAATGATAGCCGTCAACCGTTACCTACTCGTTTAGCAGATATTGAAACAAGAAAGCAAAGGAAAACTATAATTGAAATTTAATCATAGTTTATTTTTAGTAGAAAGAAAATTGAAAAATAGGAGTTTTGTTCTAAGGAAACTTGTCTGCTTCAAAACAGTTTTTGACAAAGTAGGACTTATATCAAAACAAACGCTCAAGATTAATTATATATATAAATTACATATTTTTAAGCTTCCTTTATTAGGAAGCTTTTTTCTTATTAATAGAACAATAAGTTAGTAAAGGAATATTACAAGGAATAAAAAAATGCACTGGAATTATTTTTAGGCTATTAGTAAAATTATATAAAATCTCTCAATATAGATTTATGTCTACATTGTTGACATAAAGTCCAGCCCCAGAAAAGAGGTTTTAACATATATCCACCCCGGACAAGTTAGGTTATCTTATTCTTGCTTCAGAAAGTCTATGTGACTTAAATCACTGCAGCAGGAGACAGATAACCTTCTCTCCGGGGTTTTTGCACCATTATGTGGTTTTCTGCAATTTCTGCCCGAAATATCCCGTTATAGAGAGGAATATAAAAATATTCTATCATATTAAAAATAAAACAACTGAAAAGGTGAGTATTTGCAATGTATAAAAAATTTCAGATTTTTCTAATAATGCTGCTTCTGGCAGTATTAATTCCAATAAAAGTGTATGCTGCCGATGCATATACCACAGATGATCTGAGAGAATTGATGGGGATGAACAGATTGACGGATGACGATTCTATGGCAGAGATCAAAGGTATTTTAAGTACCTGTTACAAGCAGAAAGAGTGGAATGAACTGGTTCTGGCACTGGGAGATATTGATGAGGTACAGTTGAAAGAGTTCAAAGAAACAGAAGATGCCTGGTATCAGGCAAAAGATATTTTAGAAGAAGATTTTAGCAGTAATAAACCCACAGAAATTATTCTGAATGATTATGTGGAATACGAAACAGCCGCATCTCTCAGAATGAAATATACGGAAAAGAATTCTTTTGAATTATCTCTAGTAGATGGTGCTGATATCGAAGCTAAAATTGCTTATGCCAATTCTTTACTGAGCGCTGTAAATGATTATACCAATATTGGAGTAATCGGTAATAATATGAAATCCTTCACGAAGGATAAATTAATGGTATTAATACCTTTTGGCAAATCCTTTTCCATTGAGAGCGGAAAAAAGCAAACCAATGACGGACTTACTGTTTCAATCCAGCAGGAGCATAAGATTTATTCTCAATTTAACGGAAGGGTAACGGCAGTTACGTCTGATTCTGTCACTGTAAGAACCGGTAATTCCATTGAAATTGAATATATGGGTATCCATCCAATGGTAGAAACAAAACAAAAAGTTAAACAGTATAACATACTTGGAAAAACAAAAAGTAAAACTATGACGGTCAAATTCAAATTGAATACGGTATATTTTGATCCGCTTTTATTGTTTGGCACAAGGAGTACTGCCTGGTATGAACAATGGCAAAATGCTAATCCAGGCTGTACTATTGATAAAAATGATTATTCCCGCTTACTGGATAAACTGTCTGAAAACGGATCGGCAAAGGCATCAGACCTTAATCAAGCCGGAGATATGAGAGATAAAGATGGTAATGCAGCACCAATAATAATCCAAGGGGATAACCAATATACCGATACTCCCGACAATATAACAACAGAGACAACAGAACCCGGAATTATTGTTAATGGTGAATAACGGGAGGGGGAGGAGACAGTTATGAAAAGTAAATTGCATATTACCAAAAAGCCAATAGTTATATTTGTTTTATTACTACTTCTGCTAATCATATCAATAATTGCAATTTCACGTAAAGCGAATAAAAGTCAGGAGGTTATAAAAGAAGAAAATATGAGGGACTACATAGTTACAGAGTCGTTTACGGAAAAAAACGGAGATGCAGCAAAAAGTTATGAGAGTCGTTATTATGCAAGAGAGAAGAAAACATATCTGATTCTTAGTGAAGAAAATAACGTTAGGACAGATACAGTCCTGGATGAAATTGAAACGGATTTTACACGGGAAATCAGTGGTTTGATTCTTGGTAGCACCTATAATCCAGACTTTAAGAATCTTGAAAAATATGCAGATGCTTCCGGATTTATCTATAAGTGCGGAATTGATGAAAGCAGGGAATTTTTAAGTAATGAGGCATTAAGTGGAAAAATCAGATTTCTCCATGAGGCTCCGTCTTACTTTGAATGTTATATTGAGAAAGAGGATGGCAATATAATGAGAGGGTTGCTCTTATATGACGCTGATATGAAAAAAGGAACACTTATTTACAGACAATGTAATAGTGACATTAATATTCCTACGGTACTGGATATGGTTACTATAGTTGAAGGAAGTGATTAACAGTAATTGGACAAAATTTAAAAATTATCTGTCATATTATTGGTATAACAAAGATTACAGAGATTTATTTTTCGTGGACGAACAAATATTACAGGCCAATAGGAAGGAGGTATCCCGTAGATTTTTTACGGTGATAACAGTTATGTACTCAAAGAAAAAATATTTTATAATGGCTACGGTGCTTGTAGTGTTACTGGCGGCGGCAGGAGTGTTCATTATGAAAAAAAACTATGATAATATCATAGCCCGCAGGGAGGATGAAATAAACAGCCTGCAGCAGCAGCTTGATGAAATTGGTGAACTGGTTACAGTTTATCAGCTGAATACAAGTGCCAAGAGCGGAACCCAGATGCAGGATTTTCAATTTTCTATGATAGAGGTTCCGGAATATTCATTGCCCCAGAATGCAGTTATCTCATTGGAAGATATAGAAGGATACTATTATAAAATATCTTTGAGCAGCGGCACAATCGTAACTTCCGATATGCTGATGCAGCAGAAATTAACAGATGACGAAAGAACCTTGGATGTGGTATTGGACGAGATACCGATAGGAATAGAAATCGGTGATTATGTGGATATCCGTATTGCCTTTCCATTGGGACAGGATTTCATTGCTATGACACATAAAGAAGTAGTGGAAATAAACGGGTCAACCTTGAAGTTAATAGTGTCTCAGCAGGATTTTTATTCTTACCAGTCTATGCAGACAGATGAAGCCTTATATTCCAGTACGAAGGCGTATGGTTCTACCTATATTGAAGGTGGGGTACAGGCAGCGGCACAGCAGTACTATCCTGTCAGTCTGGATGTTTTAAAGACAATGCTTTTAGATCCCAATATTGATACCTCCGATTACAGTGATGTTTTAAAGAGAAGAGAGCAGCTGGAAGCACAGCTGACCAGTTCTGACAAGGTGACAATTAATGAGAAAGTAACAGGCGGAAAGCAAACCCTGGCTGATAAATTTAAAGAAGCAAAAGATGACTATGATGCTTTGCAAGCCCAAAAGCAGGCAGAAGCAGATTATCAGGCTCAAAACCAGACTCAGGATACTGAGGACAGTTCTTCGGACAGTAACTAAAAGCTATTGCAATAAGCAGGGGTGTACATACGGATTGTCCGACGTTTTGTGCATCACCTGTTTCATTTTATTAACTGGCAAGGGGGAGCCGGTCAAACCTTTAGAATAAATAATTTTACCTATTACCGGCTGATAAAAAAAAGTACACCAAGGATATAGGCGGGAGTCGAAGTAAAAGGAGAAAACAATTGTATGATTAAAATAGCTATAACGGGCAAAGCCGATAAAAGAATTTTGGCATACCCATTCATGAGAGCATGTTCAATAGCCGGTCGAACCAGCGTTATTACGGATGATACGGCTTATAAGAGATTATATGCCGGAACAGAAAATCAGGGTGTAATAGAAGGAATAAAAATACATATATTTCCTCTCTTATCAGAGCAAACCCTTGCAGAGATTGAAGAGCAGGAGATAAACAGGGAGACGGAATATCTCATTTATATATCAGATACTTATTATCCCAAAGATGCCGGTCATATTCTGATGCTTTGTGAATATAACAGTACCTTTATGGGGAACAGCATGGAAGATATTATTGAGGAGCAGGAAAATGTTACCTTTGGAACATTGACCCTCACTCCACGGAAGAATAAGTCCGTTATACCAAAAGGTGTACAGTTCCATCAGATAATCTGGAAGCCGGAGTATTCAATCTACTTATTCCAGACGGAAGAGCTTCGGCAACTGCAGCCGTTAAAGGATAAACTGGTTTCTGCTTTTCTGGTTAATGCCTTTGCCGGAATATTAGATATTAAACCTGCTACCTTTAACGAATTGCTAAAAAGAAAGAGATATGCATATACAAAAAAAGATAAATGAAAGGAATTCGAATCATGAATATATCAATAATTTCACCACATATTAACGGGAATGGGAATACTACCGTGGCAGCTTTATTGGCTTTTGAGCTGGCATCCCGGAATAAAAGTGTCTGCCTGACACATGTAACCAGTAAATCCGATTCCATGTTTCCTTATTTGGGTTTTGAAGAAACAGATGACCAGACCAATAATCCTCTTCAGCTTATTAATCTGATAAGAGAAGGAGGACTTAGAAGGGATGATATCGGAAATTATTGCAGAGAAGTAACAGAGAAGCTGGATTTATTCAGTCTCGATACATTTATTACAAAGAGCGGGAAGGAAACTAACGTTAATCAGGAGCAGATGCAGACAGTACTTTCATTCATCTGTAAGGAATTTCCTCATGATTATGTTGTTTTTGATATAGATGAAAATGACCTTGAAAAAGAAAACGTCAAACTGGTGCTTGCCCATACGGATTGCCTGATTTTTGTGCTGACACAGTCTGTAACAGAGCTGAAAAGATTTACAGCCCAAAAGACTAAAATACAGAAACACACAGCGAATATCCCCAACCTGGTTGTAGTAAACAAATATTGCGACATTATCGGTAACCTAAAAGATACGGCAGGAATTCTTGGAATCAAACGTCCGAATAAATGGTATCAGCTGAGGTTTAACCAATGGATTCCTTACTGTGCGAACAGAGGACAATTTAAGTACCTGGCAGAACAGATTCAAAAGAGAAACTCGGATGTTATTGAACTGGATTCAGATATTAAGCACCTGGTCAGTGGGACGCAGAGTATCAAACAGGCAACCAGAGAAGAAAAGAGAAGGGTTAGGAGTTATTAAAAAGGGGAGGCATATAGTATGAGTAACTTCAATCTTGGATTAGCTTCCATTATAGTCATTACACTAATACTTTTTTTTCTGTACATACGTGCAAAAGCTAAAAAACAGGTTGTGATAGAAGAAGAATTATCTACCTTCGATGAAGTCTTAGATGCCTTAAAAATCTATATCGTTAATCTGACAAAAGAGGATTCCATTAACAGTCAGGAATCAGATGAAGATTTAAAGCGTCTTGTAAAAAGAAAAGCCCAGAGAAAAGAAGCCTTGAAAAACTCAGTTTATGGTATCGACAGTGCGAAGCTGATGGTGAAGGAAATGATTCATACTTTTCTGGTGGAACATATGAAGCCTGAAAAAATCAGGCAGATTATAGGGCTTGATAAGGAAAGTGAACCCAATACCAATACCATGTTTGAAATCATTATGTACAAATATAAAAAACAGTATGGCAGGGATGCATTAACTAAGTGGATTCTTGAAAACAGTTTTTATAAAGAAAGACCGGCGGTTGGTATTGGAAGCGAAAACGACACCGCTTATTATATCACAAAAGCTGATTTGGAAGGAAGTTATTTTGCATTGGAGTACCATCTAACCGATGAAGAAGTCACAGATATATTTACTACTCTTTTATACCAGTCATATAAAGGATTTGGCTGTATTGATACGTTGTCAGAGATGAATATTAACGGATATAATGTAGGTGTTTCCGGCTCGGTTATGGATGCCATTAATGTAAATTACGGACAGTCAGAGGAAGAAGAAAATGAGGCGTTCAGTGAAGCCACAAATGCTTTATGGCTGTATTACAGAGGCTCCTACATTCACCTCCAATTCCTTGATTTCGGCTCGGAGGATGAAGTGAGACGAGTAATCCAGCTGCTGATTCGATGGAACTCACCCGGTCCGCTGTCTGCAAAACGCGGATATCTGGTAAATACCATGCAGGATAAATCACGTATCCTGGCGGTAAGACCTCCTGCCGGTGAAATGTGGGCTGCTTTTGTACGAAAATTTACACTGGATATCATTTCACCGGAAGCGCTTATTATAAAGCCTGGGGTTACAGACGGTGAAATTGCAATCCGCCTCATTGAATTTCTAATGAGAGGGCAGATAACCACCGCCGTTACCGGGCGTCAGGGCTCCGGTAAGACAACCCTTATGAAAGCGATAATTGCATATATGGATCCACGTTATAATATCCGTGTATTGGAAATGGCACCGGAAATGTATCTGCGTGAAATTTATCCGAACAGAAATATTTATTCAGTTCAGGAAACGGATACTGTCTCAGCAGAATCTCTTCAGGATGCGCTGAAAAAATCCGATTCCGCTATTACGATTATCGGAGAAGTTGCTACCGATCCGGTAGCGGCACGTATGATTCAGCTGGCCATGACCGGTTCCTTGTATACCCTTTTTTCCCACCATGCAAATGAAGCAAAGGATCTTGTACTGACTTTAAGAAACTCCCTGGTGAATGCAGGTGGTTTTGATAATATGACAACAGCTGAAAAGCAGGTAACCGATGTACTAAAAATAAATGTACACCTGGATTTTACACCTGAAGGAAAGCGTTATATCAAGCGTATAACGGAAATCACCCAATTGGATGAAGGGGTACCGTATCCGGAATATAATCAAGACAAGGGAGCGGATGAATTAAAATATGATCTGGATAAAGAATATTATACCAGGCAGACTGACCGTATATCCTTTTCTACCAGAGATATTATGGTTTATGACACAGATACAGATACCTATCTGCCTAAGGAAGAATTCAGTGATGGTCTGAGGGAAAAAATCAGAGGAGCACTCTCCAAGAAGGAGCGGGAGGAATTTGACAAATTCATGGCTTATTATTGGAATGGCGAGAGTGTTGAAGATTACCATGGAGTTGCCAGAAAAGCAGCTTATGATGATACTGCCAAATTCGAGAATGCAAAAGAAGCGGAAGAAAATGCAGTTGATTTTAATTCAGCAGTTGCCTTCTTAAGCAGCCGAAGCCTGGTTGCCCAGCAATTCAATATGGGAGAATAACGGCAATGTACAATAGGAGGCAGAGAAAACAATGAAATATTTATCAGAAATAATGGCTTCTCCTGTTATGATTGCCGGATTGGTAATTTTAGTATTAACCTTTATCGCAGGGGCAGTTATATTATGGCTTGCTAAACAAAAAACAAATTATAAAAAGCAAACGAAACAGGAAGCTTTTTATTGTTGTTTGTATGAAGAATATAAAAAATTTCCTGTATTAAAGACTTACATAAGAGTAATGACAAAGAAGCTTTCCTCCATGTCTGTATACAGTAAAAATGAAGTGAAAGCTATTTTATCAAAATATCTGACAGCCACCATCGCCTGTGTTGCTGCAACAATTTCCGTTGCACTGATTATCTTCAGTGATATTACCAGCGTAATTTTATGCGGGGTATTGGCATATATCCTCTTAACGACAATGCTGGAAAAACGAATGGAGCGCATTAACTACATCGTATACACGCAGTTAAAGTATGCAATGGAATCCATCCGACTTGAATATATGAGATGCAATGATGTGGTAGAATCCCTTGAGACGGCGACTTATGGGAACCGGATAGCTAAAATAATGGAGAACATTCATAGTGTACTTATTTCAACACATGGTGAATTAAGGCTTAAGGAGTTCTTTGAAACAACTCCTTTTAAACCTATCCAAACCCTTGCATATGTCTGCTATTCCATTAATAATACAGGGGATGAATATGATGCAGAGGGAAATTCTACCTTTATATCTACCTTGCTTATTATGAATAAGGACATTAATCAGGAACTGGAAAGACAGGACTACCAGTTTATGAAGTTTGGTAAATTGGAATATCTGACATTGATACCAATACCCTGTATCCCGTTTGTTCAATGGTTCCTTCTAAAGTACATGCCCGGAACTTCCATTATTATTGAAGGTATGGCAGGCTATATCATCAGAATATTGACAATAGTTGCCTGTATCTATTGTTATGATTATATATCAAAAGCAAACAGCATGCATGTAGTAAAGGAAGATGACCGTATTTTATTTATTCATAATCTGTTAAAGAACAGAAAAATATATCACTTTATTAAAAATATTGCTCCCAAGAACCGGAAACGCCGGATGTTAAAACAAAAGCTTGAAAACGCCTTTTCAAAAAAATCAATTGAAGAGTTTTATGTTGAAAAACTTTTATATGCAGTTGTTATTTTTTGTTTTGTTATTTTGCTGTTTTTCAGCGCAACAGTTGCCGGCAGGAATTACATGCTTCATTATACAGGTTCCTTATCGATGATATCTGATGAGAAGGAATACAAGGATAAAAACGGAGAACCTTTGTATACCCAGGAAGAATTGCTTAAGATGGATCTGACATACATTGGTTTAAGGGATAGAGGTAAATTTAATTTTGAACGGATGAAAGGGACTTTAAAGGAAACGGAACAGGAAGAATTGACCCAGTTAATCAGGGGAACCATGCCGGATATTAATAATTTGCAGGTGGAAGATCAGAAAACAAGACTTGCAAAAAAATATGACTGGCTGCAAAAAGTTCATTTCTACTGGTACTACATCAACATCGCTTTTGTCATTGCAGTAGTTGGTTATTTTCTGCCGAATATAACTCTGAGAAAACGAAACAGCTTCCTGAAAGAAGAAGAGGAAGAAGAGTTCCTGCAGCTGCAGACAATCATGACCATTTTAATGTCAATGAATTGTGATACCATGGAGGCTCTGGAGCATTTAACCCAAATTTCAACCATACATAAGGATATGCTGACCTATTGTTATCAGGGGTATGCCTCCAATCCGATTACAGAATTGAATACAATGATTGAAAAAACACCGATTCCGGATTTTAAACGTTTTATCGAGAAGATGAAAATGACCGTGGATGAATTATCACTGAAAGAAGCCTTTATTGATCTGATACAAAACAGAGAGCATCTATGCAATACCCGTGATGAAGTACTAAAGAATAACATTGATGACCGCCGGAATAAATGCGGACAAAGGGCGAAAATGCCATTTATGATGACACTGATTCTGCTCTTTGTTTTTCCTCTGATGTATATGGGATTTACTGAAATGATGTCGGGTATCAATGAACTGCAGAATATCTAAAGAAAAAGATGTAATTTTGTAAAAATGTGAAATGAAGTATGAAAAATAAGTTCGAAAAATCGGAGAAAAAATACAGTTTTAAAAAATCTCTATCATATTAACTATAGAATTACAAACAAAACAAACCGGTCTTAACATCAGTAGCCGGTCCGGTTATTATTACTTCCCAGGATAATAACTTATATCTGCAAAAAAATTAAACAAAAGAAAGGAATGATGATAATATGGCAGGAATGGGAGACGAGAGTATTGACCTATCGAAACTTGGAACGGCATTATTTGCCTTTGGTTTTGTTTTGGTAATCGGTCTTACAATTTTTACAGTTGGTAAATCTATAACAAATTCAGGTGCTGATAAGGTGACGACTCAGCTTAATACGGTGGAGCAATCGGAGTTTGAAGATTACGACCAGCAGACAGTATTGGGTACAAAAGTAAAAGCAGCATACTCAAATTTTGAGGGTAAACCTTTTGCGATTATTGTAACAACAAGAAGTATGGTGGATAATGTTAATAATCCACAAAATTGTCCGGGTTTGGATACGTCCGCTAATAATGGTGCTATTTTAGTCAATATGACCGGATTGGCTGCAACTAACAGTGCGGGAAATCCTGTAAATACTTATTGGGGTGTTAATTATAACGCCGTTTTAGATGATGATAATTTAACTATGGAGAATGGCGCATTCTTAACACCAGCAACATTTGACACAGATACAACCAGTGGTGCTATCACTTATTATAATCGTGTCTCAAACATGAGAAAACAAGGTACAGGAGAATTTATTCCTACAGGTGCCAAGTATATGTCTACCTTAATCAAGGACTCTACCGGTTCTACTTGCGGTGTTGTATTTGTTCAGACATCATCTAACTAAGACGCTGTGTGCAAACTAAAGGATGGGTTGGGAAAGCAGTTGTTCCCAACTCGTTTTTTTAAGGAGTGGTTGTTATGACAAGAGAAACACTGGAGGAAATGATTACTATCGGTGTTGAATTTTTAACTATTGCTATATTTTTGGTTTTTGTCGTTAACTTTGTAGGGATAAAAAATGATTTTGCTGAAGTTAAAAACAATAAGATTGTAACAGCTCATAATATCAGGCAGTACCGGGAATTTGGTAAATATGAAACCGGCTTTTCTAATATAGATGATGATGCAGCATATAAGAGTGAGTGTCTATACGCCGATGATGTTGTGGAAGCTATAAGAAATTATAGAGATGGTAGCATTGAAATTTATGTGGATATACCGAATGCTTCAGGGAAGCCCCTTCATCTGACCAGAAAGGATGCAGAACAGAATCCTTCAAATTATACCATGGAAGCATTGATGTCAGCGGACAGAGGGATTGATTTGAATGCATTGTTCCATCCGTACCTGATTTACAACGGAGATGATGTGAAAGATATTCAATTTTATGATAATGATTCCTCCGGAACGGTTACTGGTATTGCATTTATCAGATATTAGCGTAGTTATCAATCTAGAAAGGCATAGGTAATGTTATGAGAAGAGAAGAGTTACAGGATGTTATCAGATTGGCAGTAAATATGGCAGCCATGGGTATATTCTGTATAATCCTGTTCTTCTTATCAATAACTGCCAGACATTTATATAACCGGGAAGCCTGGATAACCAATCAGGGAGAATTGCTGCGTAATGAGGCAGCAGATTATTTATTTGAACATGGTGAGAGTGTATCCGGTAATGATATTGTTGAATTCATTCTAAAGTATGATAACCAATATGATTATTATATAACGATAGATGCCAAGACATTTCCAATAACAAATGATCTATACCTTTCATATCTTCAGAATCCGGGACTGGCAGAATTTCCTACGATTTTATGGACACAGGATTATCTTGTAAATAAAGTAATGAAGGACGATATCTATGATAACTTCTTTGTTACCATTGATAAAAGTAAACTAAGAAAAATATACAGGTTTGAAGCACAATAGGAGGAAGGCAGATGCAGCGTGGATTTGGGTATGAAGGCATTGATGTGGTTAAAATCGGTGTAATGATGGGTTTCATCTCCATATTGCTTGTATATGTAATTTATGGCATCAATGTTGGGAAGCAGATGGGAGACAAAGTTTATACAACGATGGCAGAAGCGGAATTAGAAACCAACAATGCCAATCTGAGATCATTGTCATACGGTAAAGTTGTATTGCCGGCTGCTGCTGTATATTCATTGACACAGTATAATTCTACGGAAATTCACGACCTGACTTGCTTTATATGTGATAGTGTACATGGTAAATATGAGTTAATCAGTGACAGTCCCTGTCTGCTGGAGCATCTTCAGGGCAGGGTTAAGCTGGAAACCATATATGATGAAATGTTAGGGCAGTACCATTTATTTATCTATCCCTATTCTTATACTGTAAAGTTTGATGCTAATGGCGGAAGTGGGCGTATGGCCAGTCAGGAGTTCGTCTATGATGATTATACTGACAGCAGCTCGGATGAAGGACAGTCATTAACAAAGAACACATATTACAAACAAGGATATAATTTTGCAGGCTGGTCCATAACAAAAGGGGGAAATGCAACCTATACCAATGGACAAAAAGTGAAAAATCTTGTGGTGTTTGGAGAATTTACCTTATATGCTGTATGGACACAATAGAAGGAGTGCTGATATATGGAAAACGAAGCAATGGAAGTCCTGGATATAGGGATTCTTATGATAGTCTTGGCACTTTGTATCGTTACAGGAGTCTCTTCTACCTTTATGACCAATAAAAGAGCCTACGGATATAACGAAGCCTATATGCAGGATAAGAATACAACAATTAAGAACAATGCTTATGTCTTAACCGAATACGGAGCCTATGATGCAAGTCTTTCGAAAGCAGAGCTGATGTTGATTACCCAGATACAGGATTCCAATATGCCGGCTCCCAAGAGCCTGAAAGTGCATGGAACCCAATTTAATATTGATTACACTTATAAAGAATACCTGACAATATATGGTCAATATATGGCAGGTGCCATTCTAGACGATGATAAAGATACAAGATATACAATTACATATGAATATGAAACAGATAATAACGGAAAAACAAAAAATTCCTTTTTCAATTTTGCGGTATCAAATTAATTACAGAAAATGAATTGTCCGTCAGAAAATATATAGCTATCATGACTGCCAATATGGAATCTAAATATGGAACAATTAGTAAGAAAAACCACCGTCACGAAGGTGAAGGAGAAAGGAGGAAGATACTCGGGCTTGGAGTGTCAGATATAGATGAAAGGTTTTTTATCAAGAATAATTTCTCTAATATTAGTGTTTTTCATGTTAATCCTTGCCCCGCTGGTGAATTCCTACTGTGTCACCGAGATGGAGAATAGAAGACAGCTATTAAATGAAGTAACAAGTTTTTTAGATGTGGTAACGGATAAAAAATCCATAACCAATGATGACTTGAATAAATTCTATCTTAAGGTTTCATCTTATGGTATGGTACTTGATGTGCAGATTAACAGGCTTGTAAAGACTGCGACACTGGAAAAGGACGGAGTTGTTAACACAACTTATATAGCAGCTGATGATATTAGCTTATTAAATCAAAGAGATGTGGTACAGATTAAGCTGGTAGAAAAATCGGAATCTGCATATCAGAAAATATTAAGCATATTTATCGGAGTGGATGATGAAAATTATTCCTTGACTATGGCCAAAATGGTGCACTAATAAAAATTGGAGGATACGATATGAAAAAAAACAGTTTCACTGCGAAAATAATAGGACTAATCTTATGTCTAACCATCATATTTGCGATAAGTCCGCAAAAAGTAAAGGCAGATATTTCTCCTTCTACTGAGATGCCCATTACCTATACAACCTCAGTGGATAATTTGCAGTATCCTGCAACCAACCAGTTTATAGCTTTTGTAGGTATATCGGGTGTCGGTAAAGTTGTTATTAATGAACCTACTGTCGTAAAGGCATACCTGAATTGGAAAACGGCAGAAGTCACTAATCCGGTTATCTGGTTTTCCAGAGATGTAAAAGGAATCGATCTGGTGGGATCACAGGCAACCCTTACAACTGAAAAAAATTATCATTTAATATTACTGGATGCAGGAACTTACTATTTCAACTATTCCTTAAAAGCAGTCAATAATAATTATTCCTATGTTGCAACTACCGTTGGTGCCTGTATTGTCGGTCAAACAGCTAATAGCACGGAGCGTGTCTATGCATCCTCAAAAGTAAATCCTAATATCATTTCCTTTAATAAAGCTGAGACCGGTTTTCTAAGTGTTACAGCTCCTATTGATTACTACCGTTTTGATATAACTGAACCAAGTATCGTAACTATTCGCTTTAATTTCAAGGATTTAAAGGATATTAATTTAAGTGGTTCTGCCTGTGTATTAAAGAACTCCATGGATGCAAATATCGTTGAGCAGACTTACAATTCTCAGGGAGCTGATTATAATACCATAACGAGAGTATTGGAAAGAGGAACATACTATATTACCATGAAGGGAAGTACAACAATAACCTCTCTGGAAGTAAAAAAGACTCCTTATGTTTTGGATGCCTGGAAAAATGTAACCTCACTTACAAAAGGAGATGTCAGGATAACCTTGGATATACCCTTTGAGTATTCTGAACTTTTGGTTACGAAAGGTATTGTTCCAAAAGCTCAGATCAATGACTATTATACCTGGTCAACCTATAATAGCGATGTTACGAAAGCCTTAACTGGGAATAGTTATTCTGCCACTTCCAATGGTACCTATACATTCCGGATACGTGATTACCTTGGGAATTATTTGTTATATGCAGTAAAAGTATCTAATATAGATAAAACCGCACCGGCGGTTTCCGGGGTTGCTAACGGAAAAACCTATAAAACAACAAAAACCATCAAGTTCAGTGATAAGCAATCCGGTATTAAAAGTGCTAAATTGAACAAAAAGGCGATAAAAAACGGAACAAAGATATCTGCAAAGGGAACATACACTTTGGTTGTAACCGATAAAGTAGGAAATTCCAAAACAATAAAATTCAAAATAAAATAACTGAAATTAGATAAAAGTAATTAAATAGCAGAAATTAGAACAGAAATTAGAACAGAAATTAGAACAGAAATCTGATTGTAGAAATCTGATAGCAGAAAGGAGCTGTGCATCTTGAAAAACTGGCTTATGGTATTTAATTTCGTTGCATTATGCTGTCTGCTTGTTATGCTTACGACATTTTATATACAATTGGAAACTGCTACAACGGAGTATGATACGGACAGGCTGTCAAAAGCAATAGAGTATTCGGGAGAAATGGCCTTTCATTATTCTCTGGCAAGCGTAAACAGTGAACTTTCCTATCAGGACATGAATCAGACAACGCTCAGCCCTAATTTGTGCTTGCCTGCCTTTGAAGAAATGATGTGCATGAATTACGACATGTCATTATATGAAGATAATCTGAAATATATCGAAGACAGTATTGCAACGGCACTATTAGCTACAAATGACGGTTATTATATAACACTCATGTCAGAGGTCAATGAAACGGGGGAGGCACACAGCAATACATATGAATTTAACTGGTCTCCTAAACTGCCGTATACGATTAAGACCTATGATGATAATGACAAACTGGCATCTGAAATAGCAGTATGTCTGGGATCGGAAAAATGGATAAGAGTTAATGCAAATACAATGGTTTTAACTAGCGGCGTAGCTTATGCAGATATAGGCAGCATTAAAACAACTCCCAGTGAAAGCGGTGTACCGAGTCAAAGTATGTCTTTAAACAAAGAAACGGTTTCAAGAGCTATAAACACCAGGATTACAAATGCTATTACGCAGAATATTGATGCCATAGCAGAACTGAGAAGTGACAAGGATTATACGGTATATATTCCCTCTGCGCAGACCTCCAGCGGACTTAATAAAATTGACAGCCCAAGCCTGATACTAATCATGAAGGATGTAGATTTTTCAGGACAGGCCAAGGTCAGAAATGCTCAGATTTCGGGGCTTAAGATTATTAAAAAAGTACATGTAATTGGATACCTTGATGGTGATAATAAGAAAAAATACTGTTATGAATCTCAAATCGCAGACAGTAACCTGGTGCAGCTTCAGGCAATTGCATACTTTGGAAGTGTGGAGGAAGCTGCGAAAGCCGGATACACTCCGGATTACAATTATATCTTCAATAAAATTGATACTACCTATAAGACTCAAAGTCAATAATTAGAGTTACAAAGCTCCTGCACTTCTCTGCATAACTGTCTGAAAAGTGAAGGAGCTTTTTGTATTTGAAAGGTTAGAAGTTTTTTACCTGATTAATCGACATTATTATTTCGTTTTCTGTCATATTAAGTATATTGAAAAATAGTTGGAGGACATAACAAAAATGCATGATTTGCAAACTTTACAGAAGGATTTTAATTTACATAATTTATTAGTAGTTATTAGGCTTTTTTACGGCTATTTTGTGATCGTTGCTATCTTGGTAACAATTATCTGGCTGGTAAGATATATTAACAGCCATGAACCGACGGGTATAAAAATTACTGAAATGTTTGACGAAAGAGGCAAAAAAAGATCCCCGTTAAATTTGAAACCTGTATTCATTGCCATATCCATCATATTTGTTCTAATTTTAATTTATTTTATATTATTGTTTGTTAATGTATAAAAGTTTATGTTTTGTTTTGTTTTTTTGAAATGGGTTATTAAAAAGTACAGATGGTAAAGGAGTTTGAAATGAAGGAGAGTAATTTCAATATTTTTTTCGGCAAACTGCTGACTTTGAATTTAGTTTTTTCAGTATTTTTTTATATGATAGTGTTTCTCTTTCATATTGGAGTGTTAGGAATTATATTTGCGTTTATACCTGTTATTTGTAAATTGCTCCTATGGTTTTGGCGTGACAATTATCTTAATTTTGATGATATAACCGATAAGGGAAAGCTTATATTCTCATTAAGTATCATCACTTTATTTTATGGGGTTGACGCAATTATTTGCAGTAATTTTATACCGGCCTCTATACTTTTAATCGTTCCGCTTTTTACAATTACCTTAAAAAAGGATCTCGAAATGATTAAGCTGGAGAGTATCATCACCTTCGTATTCATGGTTATTATACTGGTCAGTTCTATGTTTATAGTACCTTTTGATGCAAATATATTGTTAAACCTGATTCTCTTTCTTATGGGGCTGGTTCAGATATTTATGATAATAAAGAGATATACGGAAGAGACGCTGTCTATCAGTGCAAAATCAGAGTTTTTTATGGATAAGTCTAAAAGAGATGACATGACAGGGTTATATAACAGCGGAGCCTTCTATGAAGAAGTGGAGGAAAGAACCAAATTAATGGCACCTTTCTGTATCATTATTATTAATATTGATAATTTCAAGTTCGTAAAAGATACCTATGGTCAGCCCTTTGGAGATTATGTTTTGAGAACTTTGGTCAATACAGTGAAAAAGGTCAGCCGCAATCAGGATACGGGGTTCCGATATGGCCGTGAAGATATAGCGGTGGTTTTACCGAAAACAACTGATGATGAGGCCTTTAGAATAGCAGAAAAAGTAAGAAAAAGCTTTAGTGAGACAACTTATGAGCATAATGCCGAATGGGTCAGAACAAAGAGACCAATTACTGTCAGCATTGGGTTAATAGAGAATAATCAAAGAGGTGCTATTGCACAGGAACTGATAGAAAAATGTGACCAGGCANNATACTATTCAAAACAGCACGGGAAAAACCAAACAACTACTTATCACGAACATATGATGGAATGGGAGGATAAATTTGAAGACTTTAGAAGAAAATATCGAAATTATGAAAGATAGGAATTACGTTACCATGACACATGAAAAAATGGATGACTTGTTCTCAATAGTTGATAATATTGAATTTTCAACGTTACATTATTATCCCACAATGGAAGAAATCGAAATAATGAAATCAGATGTGCCAAAGTATTATGCATTTATTTTATGGATTCTTTCCAATCCTGCTGGACCAGAGAACATTGAAGAAGAAAAAGCAGAAAAAGAACTAAATCGAATCATAATGAAGCATACAAGATTAAAAAAATCTAACAGCAGAAAATAGTTAAATAGGGGGCATTAAACATGAGTGTCATGGATAAAGTTACTGAGATAAAGGACACACAGAACCATGCGTATATTCTGGAATCATCATCCTTGTTTTATTCAGTGGGATATAAAGTATTAATGGGACAGGAAAAAAACGGATTTATAAAATGTACTAAGGTTTCACACAACGGGAAGGATAAGCTGATATATGATACAGCAAGGTTTAAGACCTTGGAGACGCTTATGCCAGGTTTGAATTTTGCCGAAATGCTTCCGCTGCTGGTACAGCTTCTTGATGCAGTTATCATGGTTAAGAGCAACGGTTTTATGCAATGCGAGAATGTATTAATATCACCTGACCATATTTTTGTAGATTGTGATAATTATAATGTTAATCTTATTTACCTGCCGATTAACCATGAATCAGACAGTATCAGTTACGGTATTTTTGAAGCAGAACTAAAAGCACATCTTTCTGTAATCCTGAATGCGTATAACAATCGAAATCCCTATATTACATCTCTCTGTGAGAATCTTGGAAATGTAGCTTTTAACACAGAAGAGATTCAGGAATACCTTAAGGATATGCAGGCAAACGGTTATACCGGACAGAAACACCGGATCGGATTTAAGAAAAAAGATGGAATGACCTCAGGGGCAGCAGACAGCAATGATATGCTTGCCGGTGTTAAAAAGCTTTTTACCTTTGGTAAAAAGAACAAATAGGACATACGCTTAGAGATACAGCATTGTTTTGGAAAGAAACAGTTTTTGAAAGGAAGTCGTAAATGGCAAATATAAAAATAGTATTAGCAGATACAGATGATAAATATCTAATGCCTCTGGAACGTAAATTTATCGATGGACTTGAGGATAAAGCAGACCTTATCGTTATTACAGATCCCAGCTATCTAAACGAATATTTTTCGGTACCACAGAGAGTGGATATACTGATAATAAATGAAGAACTATACGATGCTGAGCTGGAACGTCATAATATTGCCAGTGTATTCCTACTTACGGAACAGGAATTATTAAATAACAGTACCGGAGATGTGGATACAAACCGGATTTATAAGTATACCAGTGTCAAAGAGATATATGCTGAGATTATTGGTAAATCTTCCGCCAGATCGGAAACTTTAAACACAAAAGAAGAAACGAAAATACTTATGATGTATTCACCCATAGGGGGAATAGGAAAGACTACAGTTTCTGCCGCATTATGTGAAGCCCTTGCTAAATATCAGAAGAAGGTATTGTTCATAGGAATTGACAGTCTGCAGACTATAGGAAGTGTTATACCTCAGCTGCCTTTTATGGAGAGCGGAACAGAAAAACTTATGATTGATAAGAGTGAATATGTCTATGAGGATGTGAAAACAAAGATTATTAACCGAACCTTTGATATCTTACCTCCGTTTCACTTGTCACTCCCCTCATTGAATATAAAAGTGGAGGACTATATTAATCTGTTAAACGGTATCCGGGACTCCAAGGATTATGATTATATTATTGTGGATGGAGCGACGGGTTTTACAGAAGATTTATCCAGACTTATGGGGGTAGCAGACCATACGATTATCCTTGCCGGGCAGGACAAAAGCGCAGTGTATAAATTAGACTGTCTGTTACGAAATATAGACTGTTCAGATAATGACCGATTTGTTTTTGTATGTAACAAATATAGGAATGATACGGAAAATTTCCTGCTAAGTGGTTATATGACGAATATCTGCAGAGTTAGTGAATACATAGAATTCTGGTCAGAGAAGAGCGATTCAGAAGAGAGAATCCCGGCGAATAACCGGAGCATTCAAAAACTTGCGCTCATGTTCATCTAATGTGAAAGAAGGAGATATTTATGAACAGTGATAGAATTACGGCAATTTTATACATACATAAAAAGAATATAAAGATTGATGTTGATTTACCGCTGGACATTACGGTGAATGAGCTAATCATAGGCTTAAATGAAGGGTTTCAGCTTGGGATTAACACAGGAGACCTATCGAAATGTTATCTTAAAACAGAAAATCCGATTGCCTTATTAAAGGGGAATAAATCAATAGCGGAGTATGGAATGAGAAACGGTACAACAATTAATATTACGGAATAGGGGATGTATCAGTGGATAAGCGATATAAAATTATTATATTCAGCAAGCGAATTTATAAAGAAGTCGAACTGCCGGTAGAAAGTAAAAAAATAACGCTGGGAACCTTTAAGCATAACGATATTCGTTTGGGGAAAGAGAAATTTTTTGAGGACTTTGAAATAAAATTTACTAATAACAATGGGGAGTGGATGATAAGATGTGATGAAAATATCTACATATCCTCAGACGGCGTCATGAAGCTGGTTAGCAGGGAATTATCCCATGGTGATGATTTTCTCCTAAAATATCAAAAATCCAATCAGGAAATTTTCAGAGTAAGCTTTGTAATGGATTTTGACTTTGAGAAAAGAGATTATGCAAAAGAAATAGATATCTCCTACAGCCACCAGGTAACAATAGGCGGAAACGAAAATTCTGATATTATTTTAAGAGATGAGCTGATAGGCTCGGATTCTATTACACTTGTCAGGGAACAGGACAGACTTTTTATTACAGATAATGGAACGAGATACGGATTATATGTAAATGGATTAAAAGTAAGACAGAAATCAGAGATAAAAGATTATGATTTTTTCTCTATACTTGGCTTCAGTTTCTATTACAGGGAAGGAAAACTGTATACCTCTTCCATGAGCAGCCTGGACATCCCATCATTGCTTTATGGCGTTAAAGGTGATGCCAAGAGCCATTTTGAGTATCCTAAATTTAACAGAAATACAAGAATTATTTCATTGATACCGGATGAAAAGATATCAATACTGGACCCTCCCCAGCAGCCTAATAAACCTAAAAGAAATATTATTATGAAACTGGCACCTGCTTTTGCATCACTGGGACTGACGGTTGTCCTGCGTGGTGTTATGGGAGGTGGCGGTTCTTTTGTCTTGTTTAGCGTTTGCTCCATGGGAATAGGTATTGTAACTTCCGTTTATGGTATGATTGATGAGGACAAGGAATATAAAAAATCAACAAAAGACAGAAAGAAAATGTACTCAGAATATATAGAAAAAAAACGTGGTGAAATTGAGGCTAAGCGGAAAGAAGAGCTACAAATCATCAGCAGTACTTATTATTCTCTGGAAAATGAGGTGGGGTTGGTGGAGGATTTCTCCGGAGACCTCTTTAACAGAAGCTATGAGGATGAAGATTTTCTGGATGTCAGGCTGGGAATTGGTGAGTCTGAATCCATGCGTCAGATAGAATATAAAAAACTTGAGAGATTTGAATCGGATGATTCTATGGCAGTGATTCCGGAGCAGATTACCGAAGAATACCGTTTGTTACGAGATGCTCCCGTTATTTTAAAGCTTACTGATTGCGGAGCAGTGGGAGTTGTTGGTGCTGAGATGTATATCAGGGAGCTGTGTAAGAATATTCTTTTAGATATTTGCATTAGACAATATTACAGTGATGTGAAGGTATTCTTCGTTATTGAAGAAGAATATTCAAAGAATATCGAATGGATTCGTTTGCTGCCACATCTGCAAAATGATGATCTGGGTATTCGAAATATTGTTTGCAACGAAGAAAGCAGGAATATTCTGTTTGAATATCTTTATAAAGAATTATCCAGAAGGGAAAATTCGGATACCGTCAATCCAAGGATTGTAGTATTTGTTTACAATGAAATCGGAATGAAACGTCATCCAATATCCCAGTATATAGAAAAAGCAAAAGATTTGGGCGTAACTTTTATCTTTTTCGAAGAATACAAAGAGCTCTTGCCATTAGGCTGTCAGAAAATTATTATATTAAATCGCAATGAATATCTGGGTAAGTTAATAGACAAGGCAGATTCAACGAAAGTCAGTAACTTCAGATATGAATATATCAATGACAACATTGCAATGAATGCAGCTGTTAAGTTGTCACCTGTCTATTGCGAAGAAGTCAGTCTGGAAGGTTCGCTTACAAAGAATATTTCTCTGTATGAGTTGCTGGGGATACTTAATGTTGATGATTTGGAAATTGATAGAAGATGGGATACCTCTGAAGTTTATAAATCCATGGCAGCTCCTTTGGGGGTTAACTCCAAAAAGGACGTTGTTTACCTGGATCTGAATGAAAAGCATCACGGACCCCATGGTCTGGTCGCCGGTACGACCGGTTCCGGTAAGAGTGAGATTTTACAGAGTTATATTTTATCCATGGCAACGCTTTTTCATCCATATGAAGTAGGATTTGTAATCATTGACTTTAAAGGTGGAGGTATGGTTAATCAGTTCAAGAATCTTCCCCACCTGATCGGAGCTATTACCAATATTGACGGAAGAGAGATTGATCGTTCACTTCTGTCCATAAAAGCGGAACTCAGAAAGCGCCAGGAATTGTTTGCTGCTGCCAACGTTAATCACATCGACGCATATATTAAACTGTTTAAGAAAGGAGAAGTGCAGGTACCACTTCCCCATCTTATATTAATAGTGGATGAGTTTGCAGAACTTAAGATGGATCAGCCGGATTTCATGAAAGAGCTTATCAGTGCGGCAAGAATAGGTCGAAGCCTTGGTGTCCATCTGATACTTGCTACCCAAAAACCCAGCGGTGTTGTTGATGCTCAGATCTGGTCCAATTCCAAATTTAAACTATGTTTAAAGGTTCAGAATAAAGAGGACAGTAACGAAGTATTGAAAACACCTTTGGCTGCAGAAATCAAAGAGCCGGGCAGAGCATATCTGCAGGTAGGCAATAATGAAATCTTTGAACTGTTCCAGTCTGCCTACAGCGGAGCTTCCACCAATATGGATGAATCGGCTATGAAGAAAGAACATATTATTTCCAGCATTTCCTTATCCGGAAAAAGGACGCCTGTTTATATCAGCAAAAAAGGAGCCGCAGCCAAAGAATCAGAAACTCAGTTAGAATCTGTGGTGAATTACATACATAACTATTGTGCGAATAGACATATTGAACAGCTCCCCGGAATTTGCATGCCGCCTCTTGCAGATTTAATTGGTTATGAAGATACATTTGATCGGAAGCAGTCATTGCAGACCATTGTAAAGCTCGGTATCTATGATGATCCAAATAATCAGCAGCAGAAGGAAGTGTCCATAGATATTCAGAACGGAAATACTTTCATTCTTGGCTCTTCACAATATGGAAAGACCTGTCTGCTCCAGACAATAATACGAGGTATTGCAGATAAATATACACCCGATGAAGTATCCCTTTATATACTGGACTTCGGTTCTATGGCTTTAAGTGTTTTTGAGGGACTGAATCATTTGGGAGGTGTTGTACTGGCAGCCGATGATGAGAAGCTAAAAAATCTCATTAAAATGCTTAACACAGAAATTAAAGAGAGAAAAGAAAAGTTCTCAAAAATCGGCATTACCTCCTTCAGCTCTTATAAAGAGGCAGGGTATACGGATATGAACAATATCATTGTGATGGTGGATAACTTCCTTGCTTTGAAGGAACTGTATCCGGATTATGAGGAATATATTATCAATATCTGCCGGGAGGGCAATTCCGTTGGTATAAGTATGGTTGTTACAGTAAAACAAACCAGCGGAATCAGCTATAAATATATGAGTAATTTTCCTAATCGCATCAGCCTGTACTGTAATACAGCGGATGAATATCGTGCAGTATTTGATAAGTGCCGAATTCAGCCTAAAAATGTTCCAGGCAGAGGACTTGTGGAAATTAATAAAAATATTTATGAATATCAGACTTACCTGGCATTCCAGGGTGAGAAGGAAATTGACAGGGTAGAAGGTATTAAGGAATATGTAAAGAAAATCAATGAAAGATTTGGTGATCAATATGCAAGACGTATTCCTGAGGTACCCCAGCTGTTAAATTACGAATACCTCATGAAGCACCTTAAATACAACAAGCAGAATTCATACCGCGTTCCAGTGGGTATTGATTATGATTCTGTAGAATTGAATTATATTGATTTCATGAAAATGCAGCTGATAAGCATAACAGGCCGTGAAGGAAGCGGAAAAACGAACCTGGTAAAAGTTATTTTCCATTACCTAAGACAGGGAATGTTCGAATTTCCGGTAAAAGCCTATATCGTGGATGATTATCAGAAACGACTGAGTTCCTTGAAGGCTTCCGGTATTGTTGAAAAGTATACTGTTGATTACAACGAGTTTGAACCAATACTTGAAGAAATTAACGCTGAACTGAAAGAAAGACTGGAGTTATTAATGGACAGCGGAATGGAAGCATTACAAAAGAAACCGCTGCTGTTTGCTGTGATTAAGAACAGTAATATATACAGTGCAAACGGAATCAGCAAAAATGCAATAGATTTATTAAAAGATATACTTAAAAACTACAGACAGCTTAAGGTATGCTTCTTATTTACAGATGTAGAGAACGCACCTGTTGCTTATGGTGCCTCTGAGCTTCTGAAATTGCTGAAGGATAGTAAAATGACCTTTGTATTTGTAGACCTGACGAATCTCAAGTTTACTGAAGTGGCAATTAATTATATTCGTCAGTACCGGAAAGAGATTGAACTTGGTGATACTTATTTTATTACGGAAAAAGGTGTTCAAAAACAGAAAATCATATTTGGAACAGATGAGGAAATTTAATAAAATAGTAGGATTGCTTATGTTTGAAATGGGTACAGATTGTGCCCATTTCGGATTTTCAACCCCAAAAAGTCTAGAGAAGAGGTATTCCTTGTCAAAGCAGTATAAATAAAGAAAAAGACATACATGAAATGGAGAATAATCATGAGTGAAAACATTATAAGGAAACTTGATACCAGTAAAATGGATGCGGCTATTCTCGCTTTTGATGAGGGAATTAAGGAATACAACAATATAAGGACAACCGTAAAGCAGGCAACATCAGAATTACTTCTGCATTGGAGTGGAAAGGGAAGACAGGCTTTCGAGAAGGAATATGATGAAATTTTTTTGCAGCTAACAGATATCGAGGATATCTTAAATGAATTATATCATGCTCTGGTTGATGGTCTGAATGCATACAGAACAACTGATCAGGAACTAAGTAAAAATCTTATAAACTAATTTTTTGCAGGTAAAAATTAAGAGATGGATTCTTGAATTGGAGAGAGGAAGTTTGGCATGAGTTATTTAAGCAGCTTGGTAATTTCATTGTCCAGCTATAATGAAAGCCTTAAAAAAGCAGAAGTTGAACTGAAAGAGCAGAAGATAAGACTAAAGGATATAAAAAAAATAATATCTGACTTAAGCAGCAATTTTGATTATTTTGCCGGAAGTATTACAAAACGTATCGGATATATAACGAATGGGATCTTAGATGGAGTTAAGGGAAGCAGCAATATGACACAGCTTTCTGATGTAGTTGAAAAGGAACGAGAGCAAGATCCGGACTCAGATTCCAAGCTGTCTTCTGCTAAGTCCGGTCTGTTAAATGAAAAATCAGTTACCGAAAATAAGATTACAGAGCTGGAAGCACAAATTGCCAGTTTAAAAAATCAGATAAGTAATACGGAAGCCGCAATAAGGGCGGAAGAAAGACGATTGGAAGAAGAAAGAAGAGAGGCAGAGCGCAGAGAAGAACAAAGAAGAGAAGCGGAAAGAACACGCGCTGCTGCTACCACTACAGGAAAGAAAACCGTAAATTAATACTATTTTTGTAGAGAGAAATAATAGAAGAAATTGAATTGAATAGTGTTTTTGTATTTTTTCAAGCAATATAAAACTCCATAAGATAAAGCTTTTTATTTGTAATAAGACCTTAAAATTCAACTGATATGTTTTTTTAGAAGGAAAGGGATGACAGGATATGAATGAGGTACTGGCTGTTGAATATATAAATCAGGGAAAAGTGCTGCTGGTAAGTGGAAAAAGTGAAAATTCACTGGAGTATTTCAAAAAAGCAGAGAATGAGGATCCGTTTAATCCCGAAATTTATATTGGTATGGGAATTGCGTATACCAATATGGAAGAATACGGAGAGGCTGAAGAGGCGTTTTTAAAAGCGATAAAGGTTAACAGCAAAGATGGAAAGGTTTATTTTCATCTGGGTAACATTAATTTACTGAAAGGTGAAAAGGTAAAAGGAATCCAGTGTTATAACCAGGCAATTGCAAACGGATACGATGATTCACAGATATTTTATAATATGGGAATCCTGTATGAAGAAGAGGGGGATGCAATTTTAGCCCTCAGAAACTATACAAAAGCAATTAGCAAGGCTCCGCTTAGAGGTGAGATACGGCTCAAAAAAGCAATGCTTTACATAAAACAGAAAAAATATTACGAGGCGGTTCAAACTCTGGATGATATGATAACGGAATGCCCTGATAAGGCGGAGGGATATCATATGATAATCCGCTTGTACTCGGATATGAAAGAGTTCGATAAAGCACATAAGGCAGTGAAGGTAGCAATCGATAATTTCCCGGAGGATCCAGATTTTATTCTTGATCAGGCGAATCTTTATGCAAATCAAAACCGTTTCGAAGAAGCATTGGAACTATTAAAGACCGAAGGAAACAGAACAGAGAGTAAAATAGACAAGCGCAGGTGTGCAATAGAGCATGCTCAAATTTATGCACTGCAGGGGAATATGCAGGGGACAATTGTAAGTTTAAAAAATGCAGTTGCAGCCTCCAATGCGAAGGTTCCGCCTGAAGCTGATCCTGAGGCGGAGTACTTATTGATGAACTGTTATATCACCATGGGAGAATATGATCAGGCGTTGCCCTGTGCCCGTTCGCTTAAAGGTATAAATACAATTGGAGATTATAACCTGCCCGCCTATTATTATGAACCTTACTGTTTACGCATGCTAAACAGAGAAACAGAAGCAAAAGACTTGTACATGCTGGGGATTGAGAAATTACGCAAGTACTCATTGCAAAATCCCAATAATCTGGATGCTTATGTATTCCGAATGCTCTGTCTGAAGGACTTGAAAATGTATGAAAAGGCACTGGAACTCTCGGATTATATTCTTAAAGTCAGAGAGGATTCAGGGGAATTGTATGCAATCCGTGGTGCGATTCTTTCTGAGATGGGCAGAGCGGAAGAGGCTGATGAGGCGAAAGCAAAAATTCGCACCATGGAGGGTATGGCAGCACTATTAATTCAGAACAACCAATAAGGGAAGTGAATAAATGCTAAAAATCAATGAAGAAATGCTAAATAAAACAAAGTTAACCTATCAGGAACAAACACAGCGTATGATAGATCTGAAAGCAAAGCTGTCTGTTGCGGTGGAGGATATTAAAGAGGGATGGGATACCCAGGCAGGAGATGCATTCTTTGAAAAGTATGGGACAGAATGGGAGAAAAATATTTCAAAGTATATTGAGGTAATCCAGATTATGTCGAGGAATATGCAGATAGCAGACAGTAAGTATCAATCCGTTTATGAAACCGCTCAGAAAATAAGCTTGGAATAAAAATTTGAGCGTTTGTATAATCAATGATAAATGAAGGGAAGTGTTGCATGTCAGATTTTATATTGAATTATGAAGATCTGGAGGCTATTGCACGTTATTCCAAAGACTTGGGAAAAGAGGCATTGGAATATAGTGAAGACTTGGAAAAAGCCATTGTTAATAATATAGATAATGTGACAGGAGACTCTTCCGGATATTTGATTCAGGCAGCCGATTCTGTTAGAGATAAAATCAAAGCCTTAAGACAGAAATCCGAAGCTTTTTATCATTTTTCAGATGAGATTACAAATCTCCTTATAATGGCAGACAGGATGGATCAGGAAGTGGCAGATGCCATTGCCGGAGAAGGTGAGTATTCACTGGAACATCAGAAAGCTGGCAGACTTGAAGAGTGGTGGGTCAAGCTTCTGGATTTATTAACGGATGCGAATAAAACGATACTGCTTCTATGTATTGCCTCACTGGCAAAGCTAAAAATGAAATTCGAATCCCTTAAAGGTACAATTAAGGATTGGTATGAACGTGAATATATAAAAATGCTTGAGGCTGCAAATAAAATAAAAATGCTCAATGATTATATCAAAATGGCACAAGGAGTGGGAATATATTTATTAAATGTAACGGCAGCCAGGTTGCTAGAATACATAGGGACGAATATTTCCGGCTTGAACAATGGTGTGAAAGATGATAATGTTAATTTATTGGATATAATAAAAATTTTTTATAACCCTTTAATGAATATAAATGATTTTATGGTAGGTGCAGCAGTAGCAATAGATAATAATGTTTTTGGCGGATTATTACAGGCATTAGGTGGAGCAGCAGAACCATTTCAATTGGATAGAAAAGCATTTAACTTGGGAAAGACGGTAACAGACCTCGCCTTAATGGTTGCCGGAACTGGTGCATTTATTTTTGGTGCGGTGGGAGGAGCAGGAGGTGTTGCTTTGAGTTCCACCGGAGTAGGTGCTGTTGCTGGAGTACCATTAACAGCAGCAGGTGTTGCAACCATGAGCATTGGGGGAGGTATAGCTTTAAAAAGTGCTCAAAATCTGGTTAGTGATGGGCTGAATCTGATGTCTGGTGAGGGTCATGGTAGTAGTGAGGGGGCGGGTAAGGTTACAAAGCCTAGTGACTTACCTAATTCAAACGCCAAGCCAAAAGGAAATTATGCACCAAATGATACGCCTGGATATATTAGGCAAAATGAGTCGGCAGATTTACTTTCTCAAAATGGTTATAAAGTTGAAATGCTAGACGAAGTACCAGGTGGTAATGGTTATGGTGTTAAAGAAACATCTAATCCAGATCTTCTTATCGAAAATAAAGTGTATGATTCTTATGCTCCAAAAGCCGAAACTAGTACGAAAACAATTGTCAGAGAATTGTCAGGTAAAACTAAAAATCAAGCACCTAATATAGTACTGAACTTAGATGATTATGCCGGAAACGTTGATGAATTGATAACTGTGATTAAGCAAAAGGCAACTCCTAGTGGAGATCTAAAAAGACTAGAAGATTTGAAAATTATTAAAGAAGGAAAAATTATTAATATTTTTACTGATTAAGGAGATATACTATGGAGTTTGAATTGTTGTTATTTAGTAAGAAAACTCAAAAAGATTATGCTTATTACTTAATGCAAATTTTAGAAAAATTAAACATTCACTTCAAATCTATTGAAGACCAAGATTCTATTAATTTATGTCTTGACTGTATGACTATATCGGTAGATTTAGAAGAAGAGGTCGGGCTAGAGGTGATTGAAGATGATTTTAACTTTGTTGCAGATACAAGTGCACGAATTCAAGTATTTAGTCAGTTTAGAGATCATGCTTTAGAAATACTTTTTAAAACTATAAATGAAATCATAAAGAATACAGATTATAATTTACTCTTGATTGGAGATGGCTCAAACTTGATTTTGGAGAGAAAAAATAATAATTACTATACGTCATATCTTGATAATTACTACTATTTTAAGATTCCTTTTGATATACTTGAAGTTAAAATTGAAGAGTTAAAAAGGTAAAGGCCATAATTAGTTTAGTGGCATAAGCCTCGTAGCCAATCGGTCAACAAGTGAACTGACACCAACAGTTTAATTAGGTATAACTTTTGGGGGCAGTACAATAATAAAGTGTGTTCTTGAGGTTAAAATACCGGGAACTAATGCAAGAAAAGATGGTCCTCTAGTTATAAATTTATTAATATATTTCAGAATCTTCATTCCATCGATGATCCCATGCTGATATAGAAAAGCTTCTTCTAAAGCAAGATGTTTTATTAGTGAGCCAATGTAATTATCAACCAGTTCCTTCTCTTTGTCAGGTAAAGTTTCAATGAAAATCTCAGCCTGTAGAATTTGCTCATCTTCCTTCTTAGATTTGTTAGGCTGATTTTTGTGGAATATATCAATTAGCATATTGATTCGTTCCTGAATAAATATATCTAATAATTCTTGTTCGGTCATAATGCTTCCCTCCTTTAAGAACATACGATACCGAAACAGTGTTAGAAAGTCGATACCAGAAACTACTAAAAATAGATGCTTTGAATTGGGTAAATAGATCAAATGAATTCACGAAATGCTTATTGTATTGATTCACGGTTATGGATTTAAAGGAGTCGCTCATAACCCCGTAACTTTTTCGTGTAAATGGGATTTACGTGTAAGTGTAACCCCGGTTCTGACCCCAATTTCCGCAATCCGACCCCGATGAAAAGGTTCTATCAGTCCGCATTGCGGGCTGATGTAACACGAGTCGGGGAAGTTTTTGACCCCGGCTCTTTAACCTGCATCATTTTCGACCCCATGGTTCATCCCTGCTTTTGGAGTAAAATAGGGCGAGAATTTTCCCATTTGGGATTATATGAATAGTTGCAATTATGCAACTTGAGGGATATGAAAAACTGGCCTATATGCGACATTTTTCTGAAAAATCAACCGGATGACGAACAGGAGGCAAAGCAATCCAATCAGTTATCAGGTGCAAAAGGAAAATTCTATGTCTTTCAAATTTGCCCAACGAAGTGTTTTGTTGCCTGTATGGCAATATGTTCCACCATTGGTTTTAAAGGCCACACAGGTGAAATATTTTGCGACACAGGGCCAAATGAAAGTGGTCTATTGATTCTGTTTCACCATAGACTTAGCTAACTCAATCTACCCTATGGTTCATGGTGAACCATGAATTTACGGGAAACTGGATCTATGGTAAAATGGTGCTGCCGGGGGTTACAGGGGGTAAAAATACTTCTTCTGTAACTCCCTTTTCTGTTCTTTTTTCTGTCGTTTCTTCTCCCAAAAATAAATCCAGAAATGACTTGCAATCCATTCCGTACAGAGTTAACATCAACAACCAATAAAAGAAATAACTTGTCCATCCTCCCATTAGTTGTTGTAGATTGGCTGTCGCCCCCTTGCGGACTCGCAAAGAGTTAACGCTGTCATCTGAGGTTGCCTGTACGGGAACTAATCGGTTGGAAACAAGATCTGGAGGGAGAGAATTGCAGAAAAGAGAAAATCTGCTTTATGTAGGGATTGACCTGCATAAGGAAAGTCATACCGCAGTGATGGTAAACTGCTGGAATGAAAAGTTAGAGGTTGTCGTCATTGAAAACAAGCCCAGTGAATTTAAAAAGTTGGCAGAAAAGGTAAATAGAAAGTCCAATCATCTTGGGCTTGAACCCATTTATGGATTGGAGAATGCATACGGCTATGGCAGAAGTTTAGCTGTCTGGCTAATTGAAAAAGGTTACATTGTAAAAGACATTAATCCTGCTCTGGCTTATGACCAGAGAAAAAGTGCACCCATGTACCGAAAAAATGATGAGCATGATGCGTATTGTGTGGCAACGGTTCTGATTAATCAGTTACATACTTTGCCTGATGCAAAGCCGAAAGATAACGAATGGACACTG
>DJJW01000013.1:0-59213 GCA_002434335.1 Lachnoclostridium sp. UBA6558
AGGTGACCGTTACGGATATCTAAACGGTCTGCTTATGGATCTTGGTATTTTAGATCAGGCAATTGTCTGGATGAAGACAGAAAAATGGGTGCTGCCCTTCCTGATTGTGGTACAGCTTTGGCTAAGTCTTGGAACGGGCTTCCTGGCTTTTATAGCAGGACTTCAGACCGTGGATAAATCTCTCTATGAAGCAGCTGCACTGGATGGGGTTAAAAATCGCTGGCAGGAGCTGTGGTATGTGACATTACCTGCCATGAAGCCTCAGCTTATGTTCGGTGCAGTTATGCAGATTACCCAATCCTTTGCCATAGCAGACGTCTCCATACAGCTGGCCGGTAATCCTTCCGTTANNACCCATTTACTCGATTATGGTACGGTACGTTTTGAAATGGGTTATGCCTCTGCAATTGCAACGGTACTGTTTCTTTTGATGATAGGTACGAACTTACTGGTACAGAAGGGATTAAGGAGGGTAGGAGAATAATGAAGAAGCTGAAAATACGTTTTTTCAGGCCAAGAGAAAAGCGGTTGAATCGCTCCATGGCCGGTAATTCCTTATTATTTATCATCATGGCTATCTGTGGTGTGGCAATGATGCTGCCGCTAATCATGGTAATCAACAATTTCTTAAAACCCTTGGATGAGTTATATCAATTTCCACCAAAAATATTTGTGAGAAACCCTACTCTGGTAAATATTTCCGACTTGTTTACCTTAATGAATGATTCCTGGGTTCCATTTTCAAGATATATACTAAATACGGTTATTATCACAGGCGGAGGAATGCTTGGGCATGTAATTATTGCCTCCCTGGCAGCCTATCCTCTTGCAAAGCATGATTTTCCGGGAAAGAATATACTATTTCATCTGGTAGTGCTGTCTATGATGTTTTCCTGGACAGTAACCCAGACACCTCAGTATATGATCATATCCTGGCTCCATATCAATAACAGCTACTGGGCATTGATTCTGCCTGCCTGCTCTTTCGGTATGGGACTTTACCTGATGAAGCAGTTTATGGAGCAGCTTCCCGACTCCCTTATGGAATCCGCAAGGCTTGATGGAGCAAGCGAATGGCAGATTTACTGGAGGATTGTAATGCCGAATGTGAAGCCTGCCTGGCTTACATTGGCAATCTTTCAGTTTCAGCAGATGTGGGGAAATACCGGCAGTCCTTTCCTTCGGGATGAGAGTCTTAAGCCTCTGCAATTTGCCTTACAGC
The DNA here is from genome assembly GCA_002434335.1 of Lachnoclostridium sp. UBA6558. Classification (GTDB taxonomy): domain Bacteria; phylum Bacillota; class Clostridia; order Lachnospirales; family Lachnospiraceae; genus Anaerocolumna. Next base: position 1,223 of record DJJW01000013.1, read on the forward strand.
AGATTTCAGCAGGCGGAATGGCAAGAGCAGGAGCCGCGGCTGCAGTAACCTTTATAATAGCCGCAGTTCCCATAACATTTTTCCTCATATGTCAGAAGAATATCCTGGAAACTATGACATCATCCGGAATGAAAGAATAATAGGGGGTGTAAAGGATGAAACATATTAGAAAAATACACAGAATCATATCCTTATGTCTGATTGTGCTCCTGCTTACAATTTTTGCGGGAGAAGAAGCAAAGGCCTCCAAACTTCCCTATGATACCTATAATTACGACTACCGCGATTATGTTCATTTTACTCCGGCAGCCTTTATACCAGCTGGTACCATACGCGGGGAGCAGCTGACTTATCAGGGAGAGGCTGTGGGAAAGTTTCTAACTCCCCAGGATATCTGTCAGACAACTGATGGCAGGGTATATGTGGCTGATACGGGAAATAACCGGATTGTAGTGTTGGATAAGGATATGAAAAAAGCAGTGGATGTTATATCTTCCTTTGATAACGGCGGAAAAGAGGATACCTTTAATCAACCCTATGGTGTCAGTGTTTCCGAAAAAGGTCAGATATACATAGCGGATTCCCAAAACCGCCGGATCGTTGTGCTGAACCAGGACGGTACGTTGGTTAAGATTGTTGAGAATCCACAGTCGGAGAGTTTAGAGCAGGGTTATGTTTTTATACCGCTAAAAATAACAGTTGATTATGCAGACAGAATCTATGTTATTGCCGGGAATATGTTCGAGGGCATTATGGTATTTGAAGCAGACGGTAGTTTTTCAAGCTTTTTTGGTACCATCAAGGTTGAAATAAGCCTCTGGGAGAAGTTCTGGAAGAGAATTGCAACAAAAGAAGAGCGTTCCAAGCAGCAGTTATATATACCCACAGAGTTTACCGGTATTGACATCGATCCGGAGGGGTTTGTATATGCATCCAATATCGACTCTACCGGTGTGCAGGGGGTCAGAAGATTAAATCCCAAAGGGGAAGATGTTATAAAAAAAGGTGCCAATAAAAATGTGGGAGGTGATCTCTGGATTGCCGGTTCTACCGATTATTCAGGGCCTTCTCAGTTTACAGATGTAGTTTACAGGGATAATGGCATATATTCCTGCCTGGACCGTAAGAGAGGGCGCATTATTACTTATGATCATGAAGGAAACCTGCTGTATATATTTGGCGGCTTGGGCACTCAGGAAGGTACATTCTCCATGCCTGTGGCAGTGGAGGACATTGGAGGGAATCTAGCAGTCCTTGATGCCAATAGAGGAGAAATTATATGCTTTTCAGTAACGGAATACGGAAGACTGATCGATAAAGCAGTAGCACTTCGCTTTGACGGCAACGAAGCGGAGGCCGTGGCTTTATGGCACAGAGTACTGGAGCTTGATGAGAATAATGAACTTGCAAATACGGGTATCGGAAAAGCTTATCTTACGGCAGGGGATTATGAACTGGCAATGAAATATCTAAGACTTGGAATGAACCGTGATTATTATTCCATAGCGTATAAGCGATTCCGTAATAGTGTGCTGATAGATAATGCAAGTTATTTTCTTACAGGCATCCTTATACTCATCGTTGGCTTAAAAGGCTTTAAATACCTAAGGAAAAGGAAGAAAGGGGTAAGCATAAATGGCTAAATATTTTTCAAAAGAAAAATGGAATTATATGTTTTACACCATTTCACATCCTATGGACGGCTACTACTGGATTCGCCATGAAAATAGAGGCAGTGTTCCCCTTGCAATACTTATGGTAATCCTGTTTTCCGCTTGTTTTAGTGCAAACCGTTTGCTTGCCAGCTTTGTGGTAAGTGATATAGATCCCAGATCTGTGGATAGTTATTACGAATTTTTAGGTGTCCTTGCCTTCTATGCCCTGATATGCATCAGCAACTGGTCTGTGACATGTCTGATGAACGGTGAGGGTAGAATGAAGGATATAGCAATAGCAGTCGGCTACAGTACGGTACCGATGAGTACAGTGCTGGCTGCCGGTACCTTAATAAGCTGGTTCATTGCTGATGATGAACAGCCTTTCTATGTTTTACTCCTGGGAGCAGGAATTGCATTTGGTATTCTTTTAATGCTGATTGGTATTATGCAGGTACATAACTATACTTTGGGGAAAACCTTAGGTACCTTAATTATTACCTTCTTAGCCATGCTGGTAATTATCTTTCTGTTGTTGCTGTTATCAAATCTTCTGGGCATGGTAGTGACATTTATTCGAAGTATCTATACTGAGATAATATTTAGAACTTAGGAGGCGTAAGCATGAAGACTTTAATAAAGAAGCAAAACCGTCGGCCCTTCAGCCTGATGAAGAAAATCGTGCTTTGTATCTTGAGTACTGTGCTGGTAGTCGGAATAATCTATCTGATCTATTATGCCATACATTACCTGGCNNGTGGCTTACGACAAGTACAGGGATTATCTGACAAGTTACGATTATGAAACCGGAGAAGAGTACCAACCGGAGAAAGAAATTAAAACAGATGTACCAGGGATGGAACTGGTTTGTGAAAATGAAGCTTTAAAGCTGTATACAGATACTGCCACTGCTGCCATTGCAATCTATGATAAGAGAAATGGCGAAATAAGTTACTCCAATCCTCCCGATGCGGAGGAGGATGGTATCGCCAATGATGCCAATATGAATTATTTAAAATCCCAATTTATCATAAATTATTACAATCCGGAAGTGAAATCCGGTACCTATGATTCCTACAGCATGGCGGTAGAAAAAGGACAGATAACCGTTGAGAAACTAAAAAATGGCCTCCGGTACATCTATCGATTGGGAGATTTTAATAGCAGTAAAACAGGTATCATCCCAATATACATTACCCCGGAAAAGTTGGAGGAAATCAGAGGAAAGCTTTCTGCGAAGGATTCTGTATCTTTAGAAAGATATTACATAGAGAGTACGACTACAAAGGATATGCTGGAACTTAATGGTGTAGTTAAGAAGAATCCGAAAACCATCAAAAAGATTCAGGAATGGCTTGCTAATATTGGCTGGACCAATGAGGACTATGAAGAACAGATGGAACTTGCAGGGGTTGAGACCACTCTTCCGATTTCCTTTCAGATTCCTTTGGAATACAGGCTAACGGAAGATGGTTTAAAGGTATCCATACCAGTGTCCGCAATTGAGGAATATGGCGGCGGCTCTATTTACCGGATTCAGTTACTGCGCTATATGGCAGCAGCGAATGCAACAGAAAATGGTTATATGGTTGTACCAAATGGTTCCGGTTCTTTGATTGATTTTAATAACGGTAAGACCGCAGCGGCGTCTTATTCGCAATATGTCTATGACATTGATCCGTTGGCTGCAAATTATACGACTACGGAGAACAGTATAAGTGCTAAACTACCGTTGTTTGGAATCTGCAGAGAGAAGTCCTCTGTTCTGGCAACCATTGAAAACGGAGCAAGTCTCTCCCTGATAACAGCCGGAATTTCCGGTGTATATAACGAGTATAACTATGCGTATCCAACCTTTGTGCTTCGTACAGCTGATAATCTCAGGATGTTTGGAAATACCAGCCAGGACGTATTAGTACTGGAGCCAGAACTATATGATACCAATCTGGAAGTCTTGTATACTTTCCTGACAGAAGAATATAAGGGTTATGCAGGCCTTGCAGGTTATTACAGAGAGAAGCTGATAGCTGAAGGAGTACTTACTCCGGGCACTCAGACCGGGGATATCCCTTTTTATTATGATGTTATCAGCGGGGTAAAGGAAACGGCTCATTTTCTTGGAAAACAGTATCTGCACACCTTTTCCATGACTACTTTTGACCAGGCGGCCAAGATATCAGAGGAACTTTCAACTCAGGGAATAAACAACCAGGTGATGAATCTGCAAGGCTGGTTTAATGGGGGATATTATCATAAAACAGCTGACAAGATAAAGATTCCTGGGAAACTTGGAGGAAAATCAGAATTAGAAAACCTGGGTAAAACCTTGGAAAAAAATGGCGGAAGATTGTATGCAGATGTTGCCTTACAACAGATAACCTATGCAGATAAGGATTTTAACTATAATGCAGAGGCTTCCAAGTATTACGGAGCAGGATATGTGGTAACCTTAGGGCAGGTGAATCCTGCAACCTTAAGAAGCACTTCAAGCCTTGGATATATGGAGACAGTCTACAATCTGCTCTCCCCCAGATATCTGCCCAANNCTCTATGACATAGAAGGTATCTCCTTAAGAGATCTTGGAAATGTGGTTTATTCTGATAAAAAACGTACGAATATAATCAACAGGGAAGAAGCGCTAAAAGTGGTGTTAGGACAGCTTGAATTATTAAAAGGTACCGGTAAGAAGCTCATGACCAATAGTGCCAATGATTATAGCTTTGCATATAGTTCAGATATTATTAACGTACCCATTGAACAGAATAATTTCCTCATTGTAGATGAACGGATTCCCCTTTATGAGATGATTCTTCACGGCAGTATTTCTTATTCTACAGAGCTGTTAAATTATGAGGACAAAGAAGGCATGAATGAAACTGTGCTTAAAATGATAGAAAGTGGAGCAGCACCTCATTATATTTTCACCTGGGAAGAATCAAACAAGATGAAGAATACCGGTTTAAATAGATATTATACGACCACTTTCGGAGTTTGGAAGACGGATGCAATTGCAATATACAAACAGGTTAATGAACCATTAAGTCAGGTGAGGGGGGCAGTGATGCAGAATCATGAGATTCTCTCCAATGGAGTAAGAAAGATTACTTATGACAATGGTGTCGTAATCTATATCAACTACAGTGATGCAGTACAGCTGACAGATGGGTATGAGGTACCGGCAGAAGGCTATCGATTGGAGGGACGAAATGAATAGGAAGAAAAAAATGACCCTTCTCCAAAAACGTAAGATGACAGGACTTTTATTTATTCTGCCCTGGTTTGCGGGATTTCTGGTCTTTTATGTGAGATCCATACTTCTGGCAGGACAGTTTGCCTTTTCTGAACTAAATATGGATGCGGTGAATGGCGGATACAGTCTTACAAACGCCGGATGGGAGAATTTCCGTTATGCCTTCCGTGTCCATGGTACTTTTAAACAGATACTTACCACTTCCGTACTGGATATGCTGGTGGATGTTCCGTTAATTACTTTCTTCAGCTTATTTATGGCAATACTTCTTAACAAAAAATTTAAGGGGAGAACTATTGTAAGAGCGATATTCTTTCTGCCTATTATCCTGAATTCCGGAGCAATTACCGCAGCCATGGAATTATCTGCTCAGATGATGCAAGGGGGAATTTCGTCCCAGGCAGCAGAGATGTTATCGTCCTCAGCCTCAGCCGGCTCTACCCTTGCTCTGGATATCGACTTTTTTATCGATATGTTCTTAAACCTGGGTCTTCCGGTAACGTTAATCGGTTATATTATAACTGCAGTTGCACGAATCAATGATATCATTGCAGCTTCCGGAGTACAGATAATAATCTTTATTGCAGCTTTGCAGTCCATACCGGGCTCTATGTACGAGGTGGCAAAGATTGAAGGTGCTACTGGTTATGAAACCTTTTGGAAGATTACTTTTCCTATGGTAATGCCACATATCATTACCAACGTGGTTTACACCATAGTAGACAGCTTCACGGAAAGTGGAGTGGTTGATCTGGCCTATAAAACAGCATTTAATGAATTTAACTATGGGCTGAGCAGCGTCTTCAGTCTGGTATCAACCGTAATCACCTGTATTATTCTTGTAACAGTCTGCGGGCTGATACAGAAGCGTACTTTCTACTACAATTGAGGAAAGGAGAAGCATATCGTGATAAAAAATTCTGCCTTAACAGATGGTTTCCTGAAGATAAAAGCCATAGCAAGTGACAAAGATCAGGGTAAAAGCCTTCTTAATAATGTAAAGAAGTTCCTGATTAGCGTATCAAGAATTGCCATATTGATTGGAGTTGGATATGTAATCCTGTCGCCTGTCATTGGCATGATAGTAAACTCCATTTCCTCAGATCGGGATGCTTACAATCCAATGGTATTTGTATTACCGCAATTTCCAACGCTGGAAAGGTACCGGCTTGTTTATGAATCCCTTGATTATCTGCCTACCATGGCCAGGGATCTCCTTTACACTTTGTCCCTGATGCTGCTGCAGATTCTTATATGCTCCATGGTGGGATATGGTTTTGCAAGATTTGATTTTCCTTTTAAGAAGCTTTTGTTTGGCTGTGTGGTGGTGATGATTGTTATCCCTGTACATACAATTATGCTGCCGTTATACATAACCTTCAGACAGTTTGATCCATTTGGCATTGCCACCGTACTAACAGGTTCGCCTATCAACCTCATGGGTACCCCGGTTCCTATGTACATTATGACAGCTCTGGGCTGCGGACTGAGATCAGGTTTATATATTTATATCTTCAATCAATTTTTCAGAGGGCTTCCCAAGGAAATTGAGGAGGCAGCATTTGTAGATGGTGCAGGCGTTTGGTATACCTATTTTAAAATCATGCTGGTAAACGCTACACCGGCTGTCATAACCGTAGCAGTGTTCTCAATGGTATGGCAGTTCAATGATACTTTTTTTGCAAAGTTATTTTTGATTAGTGAGGATGTGGTAATCAGTAAAAAGATCTCTATATTGCAGGCAACCATAGCAAACGATTATAAGATCCTGGATACAGCCATACAGGAATTATATCTGAATGCCGGCATTATATTAGTCATCTTGCCTATATTGATTATCTATCTGTTGCTACAGAGATACTTTATAGAGGGTGTGGAGAGAAGCGGTATTGTGGGGTAGTTTTCTCTTGCCTGGAAGCTATTAACTTTTATCTTAAAAGGAGGAGTGAAAAAGGTGAAGAACCAAAAAATTTTAGCCTGCCTATTGGTGGGCACCATGGCTTTGGCTTTGGTGGGCTGTAAAGGTNNGGTACGAAAAAAACGGATGCAGATGTAAAGAACGAGATTGTTCAGGAAGTGACCTCTACACCGGAACCGGAGACAGAGCCTGTTCAGGAAACGGTATCGGCAAGCCTGGATTTTGAAGACGGTAATATGGGGTTTGTATCTTTGTATACCCAGTCTGCAGATGCAGATAATTCGGAACTGTCAATTGTAGATTACAACGGAAGTAAAGCGCTGCAGGTTAAGAACATGGAGGGTAAGGTTCCTTATGTTGGATTTGATGCTACCAGCCTGCTGGGAGCTGACGTTGCGAAAGTGGCTGCCTTGGAGATGACTATTGGTACAGCTTACGGTAACGGCAGTTTTAGTGCTTCATCCGGAAATATTCTTACCTGGACCGGTGAAAAGCTCGAAGAGACCAAATATGACTGGTCTGTATATCTGGATACCAAGAATCCGAACAAAGCAGTAGCGAAGCTGGATACCGGAAAAGAATTTATAGCAGATGCCGGCAATATCTTTATTATATGCCTTAAGACAGATAATGGCGTAACAGAAGGAAATGGAAATGCTACCATGTATATCGATGATATCCGTTTCCTGGATGCTTCCGGTAATGTACTGACAGCAAACAGTTCAGTTGCATTTGCTCCGCCCAAAGGCTTTGAAAGTACAGGTATCGATCTGTCTAATCTGGCAGCAGTTACCAATGCCGTGAACTTTGAAGGTTTTGCTTGTACGGGAGCCGGCTGGGCACAGAACGGTTTTGAAATGCCGAAGGAAATAATTGATGCTTTGGTACCCGTCNNGGAGCAGCTGCAGGCTGGATGAGAGTCGGAGATGGTACCAATAGTAAAGCTTATATTAACAACTCTAAAAACGTTGCACAGATTACCTATGAGCAGATAGCTGAGTTCTGCGGAGAAGACAAAGCTGCCTGGGGTACTACCCTGCAGTGTGAGGCTTCCGGTGCCTGGGAGGTTTACAGTGTAAGGGTTGGTACAAAGTCACCGGTTTATGGTTTATCTAATCCGGTGGAATTCAAGGATTACGCCTGCAAAGCAGATGCCTGGGCCCAGAAGCGTTTTGACATGCCACAGGAAATTGTAGATGCCTTGGTACCTGGTTCCGTTGTTGAAGTAAGCTATACCAGTGAATCCGGTAAGCTGTGGTTGGTAATGCCCGGAGCAGCTGCAGGCTGGATGAGAGTTGGAGATGGTACCAATGGTTCCGCCGTAAGTTATAATGGCAAGAGTTACATTACCTATGAGCAAATTGCTGAATTCTGCGGTGAAGATAAGTCTGCCTGGGGACTCACAATGCAGTGCGAATCCGATACACCATGGGAAGTATATAGCGTGAGAGTAGGAACAGCTTCTACTATGAACATGTTAAATAATATTGTAGAATTTAAAGATTTCGCCTGCAAAGCAGATGCCTGGGCTCAAAATGGCTTTGATATGCCTCAGGAAATACTGGATGCCTTAGTACCAGGTTCAGTGATTTCTGTGAAATACACCAGTGAATCCGGTAAACTGTGGCTGGTAATGCCGGGAGCAGCGGCAGGCTGGATGAGAGTCGGTGATGGTACCAATGGGCAGGCAGCAAACAGTGATGGAATTGCTCAAATAACCTATGAGCAGATTGCAAAGTTCTGCGGAGAAGACAAATCTACCTGGGGAACAGTGATGCAATGTGAATCGGATACGCCATGGGAAGTATACAGCGTAAGCGTAGGCCAGGCCGCTAAATAATAGCAAGACAAGGGGACATTGAAGGAGGATATGGAATAATGAAAAATTTAAAAAAAGTAATAGCTCTTTGCTTATCTGTTATGATGGTCGTGTCAATGTTTGGATGCAGCAAAAAGGCTGAGAAAGACACTCCCGCCAGCAGCGAAGTCACAGAAAGTGCCACAGAAGCACCTACAACTGAACCTGCGAAGAATACTGGTGAGAAAAGAACAATCAACATTGGTACCTGGTGGATACAATACTATGACAGCTCCCATAAGTCCGTAGAGGATGATCCCTCGTATTCAGGTTTGGATGTAGCACATCTAAAATTCGATAATGTAAAAAAGATTCATGATAAATACAATGTAGATTTCTTCTGGAAAAACCTGACCTATGCAGGAGTACAGGAATCAATTAATAATTCCATTCTTGCAGGTACACCCGATTGTGATATTTACCTGGTAGAACTGGCTTTTGGTATACCGGCAGCACTTAATGGTCTGGCTACCGATATGAAAACCGTTCTTCCGGCGGATAACGATCTCTTTACCACACAAAAGAATATTACCTACCTGGATCTGGGTGACGGTAAGGCGACACTGCTAAAGAGGGTAGAAGCTGCTTCTACGATAGAAGCAACTTATCCTTTAGGCTTTAATATGCAGATGCTGGAGGATAATAATCTGGAAGATCCCAGAAAATTATATGAGCGTGGAGAGTGGACCTGGGATAAATTCATCGAATACTGCAAAGTTCTGACAAAGGATGCGGATGGAGACGGTCAAATTGATCAATATGGCTACTGCGGCTTCCAAAATGAGACCTTCGAGCAGCTGCTTATGAGTAACGGTGCACATGTTGCGGCAACAACAAAAGAAGAGCTTTCTTCTCCGGCAACTGCTGAAACTCTGCAGATGATGTCAGATATGTACAATGTATATAATATTGCGTATCCTTATGATTTTGAAAGCGGCGACGATTCTACTACTATGAGGGGACAGTACCGTGAAGGAAACATCGGTTTCTTCCCTATTGCAGCATGGATTGCAGCGGATAAGGCAGATTATGACTACTCAGGTGCAAACGGCTCTACCCTGGCATTTGATACGGCCTATGTTCAGTGGCCGGTAGGTCCTTCCGGTAATAAGGATACCAATGCCGGTAAAGTATCAGCAGGTGAATATTATATTATTCCTGCAGGCGTAAAAGATCCGGAAACAGTTTACAATGTGCTTTATGATATGTGGAATTGGTATGACGGAGATACTTCTGTTCGTGATGATGAAGAGACCTTGTATTGGTGGTATGCCGTAACCGCTTCTGATGAGACCTTACAGAATGAGAACTTCTCCATTATGGAAGATGTCGGCAGCAGAGAAACCTTTGAGCTTTGGAATCAGCTGGGTATCTCTTACGATCTTCAATCACTGATCAAAGGGGAGACCACACCTGCACAATTCCAGGAAACCTATAAACAGCAGGTACAGGATGCCCTTGATGCATACTTTAAGTAAGGAATCTATTATATCGAAATTTATTTCTGATAATGCAGCAGTGCTGCCGTATACAAATAGAAATTACAGGGCGGAATACCGCCCTGTAAAAAGGTAGAATGGAGGAATTTATGAGCGATATAAAAATGATAGCTCCTGCGGTGCCAAATGTTCCCTGGCAGGAACGTCCGGCAGGATTAAAGGATGCCCCGGTTTGGAGATATACTGAAAATCCGATTATCGGACGTAATCCCGTAAAAGGTGTTGCCAGAATATTTAACAGTGCGGTTATGCCATATGGTGATGAATTTATTGGTGTTTTCCGCGGTGAGCAGACGAACGGTATTCCTTATATCTACCTGGGTAGAAGTAAGGATGCCATTCACTGGAATTTTGATGAGAACAAAATACCTTTTGTGGATAGTGAGGGTAAATCCTTCATGCCGCTATATGCCTATGACCCAAGACTGGTAAAGGTAGAGGATACCTATTACATCATTTGGTGTCAGGATTTTTACGGTGCGGCAATCGGTATGGCTAAAACAAAGGATTTTGAAAGCTTTGAAAGAGTGGAAAATCCATTTCTGCCTTATAATCGAAATGCAGTACTATTTCCACGGAAAATTAACGGAAATTTTGTTATGTTAAGCAGACCCTCTGACAGCGGGCATACACCTTTTGGCGATATCTTTGTTAGTGAAAGTCCTGATCTTACTTTTTGGGGTAAACACAGACATGTTATGGGAAGAGGCAGTAACTGGTGGGAATCCTTAAAAATCGGCAGTGGAGCAACCCCTATTGAGACCAGTGAAGGTTGGCTTCTGTTCTACCATGGGGTTAGCGGTACCTGTAATGGCTATGTATACAGCATTGGGGGAGCAATCCTGGATCTTGAAAATCCTTCCATTGTAAAGTATCGTTGTGAGACCTTCCTGCTTACGCCGGAGGAATGGTATGAAGAGAGAGGATTTGTTCCCAATGTAATTTTCCCTTGTGCTACCATTCATGATTCAGAGTCTGGAAAGATTGCCATTTACTATGGTTCAGCAGATAGTTATGTAGGTCTGGCCTTCACCAAATTTGATGAAATCATAGCCTATATCAAGGAACATAGCAATGTATCCGGAAGTGATACGGAAGTTGGTAACAGATAGAAAAGTAGTGTAATAGAAGAAGCGTAGTATAATAAAGAAGCTTAGTGTAAAGAAATCAGATAAAATTAGGGGGTTTTGCAAAATAGATTAGGTGTCTATGGAGCAAAATCCTTTTTCATTTTCTGATTATGCTCAATTTCTTTGTACTGATTTGCTTTTCCGTCCGATAACATTAAGCTGTATAGGCGTAGTCGTCCTTTATGATTTGTGGAATATACCTGTAATCATAGAGTAACAAGCCTGCTAACTTTGAATAATGATTTGTTAATATGTTCAATAGAATTATAGGAAGAAGTGAAAACTAATTTTTCTTGCATTCTAATTAGATGAATATAAAAATATATTGACTTATTGTAATTAAGTGATTATAATGACAGTAATTTCTCAATCACATTAAAATTAACTGATGGAGTGTTGTTAACCTATGAAGCAATTATAGTTATACTTGTTATTGGGTACTTATGAACTTAGATATTAATAGCATCCTGAAAGTCAAATACAAATTATGAAAAGTAGGAACGGAGGCAAAATGGAAGTATTGAATAGTACAGAAATCACATATTACCGCAAAGTGATGGAAGAAGAAAAAGAAAGAATCACATCCCAGGTAAATTATTTACAGAAAGATAATCGGGAGGATGAGGCGGTATTTGAAAAAATCAGGCTGAATGTTTATAATATCTCTCTCTCCTGTTTACAGGCCAGCATTAATAAATTGGATAAGGAAAGAGCTATTTATGACTCAAATTATATGACACGGCTAAAGACCGAATATCTTGCCTGTATTGAGAGGATAAGTAAGCCATGGAAAGAAAAACTTTCCTTTGCAGAAAATCATGACATTACAGAAGACAGAATAATTGAAACCATTAAACTTGAAACAGCTGCCGCTATTAAGTCTCTGTTTCTACAAAGTTTAGAAGGAGCAGACCAATGACAGAAGAGCAGGTTATCAAGTTATTAAAATGTCTCTCTGATAAATCCAGGCTTCAGATTGTAAAAAACCTGGTAAAGGAACCCATGTATGTAGAGCTTCTGGCAGAAAGGCTTGATCTAACACCTCCAACGGTATCTTTTCATTTGAAGAAATTAATGGACAGCGGGCTGGTAACCTCTGAGAAAGAGCAATACTATATGATATACCGCGTGAATAGGGAGGTGTTTGGTAATACACTGGAGGAACTGATATTAAGTAAGGCTACTGAAAATGAAGCTGAAATAGAGAGGGAGCTGAAATATCGGAACAAAATTATCAACAGCTTCTTTGAGAGAGGGAAACTTAAGAGCATACCGGTGCAAAAGGAGAAACGTAAGATAATTTTAAATGTGCTGGCAGATAAATTTGAATATAAAAGAGAATATAAGGAGAAAGAAGTCAATCTTATATTGGCGGATTTTCATGATGATTTTTGTACCTTGCGTAAATATATGGTAGAAGAAGGTCTATTTGAGCGGGTGAATAGCAGCTATAAACGAAAAGAAAAGTAAGAAAGACCAATTTGGGACTGCTGATGAAGGAATTACTGTGAATTCCAAACATTGTTAATTGATTGCCATTCTGTTATACTTTATATAAAAGATAACAATGCTATAAGCAAAGGAGTGACTTAAATGTCTGGAATCATATTAGAAGGTGGAACCTTCCGCCCTATATTCAGTGCCGGTATTATGGATGCCTTATTAGAGCATGATATTCTGTTTCCGTACTGCATCGGTGTTTCAGCTGGCATAAGCTTTGGGTATTCCTATGTGTCAAAACAGAAAGGCAGGAACCTGGAGATACTTCTTAACTTCAGAAAAGACAAGAGATATATAGGTACAAGAAATTTAATTAAACACAAAAGTCTCTTTGGACTGGATTTCGTTTACGATGAAATACCCAATAAGCTATATCCATTTGATTGGGACACCTTTAACCAGTACGATGGAAAAGTAGTGGTAGGAGTAACCAATGCAAATACCGGAAAAGTCGAATATTTGGATGGCAAAGATACGGACAAGAAATGTACGGTATTACAAGCTACCTGTGCTATGCCAATGTTCTTTCCAGCGATTAATTGGAAAGAAAATTTGTATTATGATGGTGGACTTACTGATTCCATCCCTATAAAAAAAGCTATTGCTGACGGCAATGAGAAAAATCTTATTATATTGACCAGACCAAAGGGTTATCAAAGAACACTGGGAAAAGACAGTAAGATTGCTATGAGGATGCTGCGTAATAAATATCCGGCAATGGTAGAGGTATTAAGAGACAGGCCCAAAATGTATAATGAAACGGTTGCATTTTGTGAAGAGCTTGAAAAGCAAGGAAAGGCAGTAATATTAAGACCGGAATACCCAATTGAAAGCTTGGAAAAAGATTTGGATACCATTGAAAAGAATTACCGCCATGGATATGATATGGCTGTAAGTAAGTTAAAAGAAATAAAGAAGATGCTTTAAAATTGCATGGTGAGGCTTCTTAAAAATATGAATAGGATTATATTGTTTATTTGGGAGTATATTCATCAAATGTACTTAAGCATCTTTGTAATTTAGCAAAATCCATGTATCAACGTAGAGACCGGCTGCTTAGCCATAACGTGATCCATGGATTTTATAGGTTAAATAATTAATATAGAGCTGCCTTAAGCGCCTTTTGAAATTTCAGCCAGACGGTCAATAATGGGTAAGTGCTGGGTACATAACTTTTCACATTTTCCGCATTTAATACATTCAGCTGCCATTTCTACAGGTATATGCCAGTGATAGTTAATTCTGTTATACATATTATTTCCGAGAAGTTTCTCATTATAGGCATCCATAAATTTAGGAATGTCTATATTTTTTGGACAGTGTTTACAATAAGCACAGCCGGTGCAAAGGTTATTTAAGGCGACGCCTTTATTTTCATATTCCTCAAAGATTTCCTTTGCAGGTCTTTCCTTCAGATTTTCTACTGCCTTACAGGCATCATCTACATGTTCTTTGGTAGTACATCCGGAAAGGGTTATGGTGATTTCCTTATGAGATGCCACAAAGTTAAGAGCAGCCTGGGCAACCGTCAGATCAGTACCCTCTGCAAGGTACTCAAAAGTTTTGGGGTTATTAGGAATTAAACCACCGCCTAAGGGGTTCATTACAACTACGCCCATACCTTTTTCATGAGCAGCTGTAATACCGGTTTGACGAAAACGATAGTTTAAAGCGTTATACCCAATTAACATTCCCCTGAATTTATCTGCGGCAACAGCATCCTCGAGTTCATTGCCCTGCATGTGAGAAGAAAATACAATGTTTCGGATAAGTCCTTCACTTTTCGCCTCTTCAAAGAAACCATAGAGAGACTCACACTGGCTTTCAAAAGAGTTCAGATTCAGAACACACCACAGATGATAAAAGTCGAGATAATCTACTTTTAATCTGCTTAAGGTAGTTTCAAGCCTGCTGCGAAAAGCGTCCCTTGTACTTTTTCCTCCTATGGTACCCAGATTGGTTTTGGAAGATATGTAGTAACTGTCTCTGGGCAGCTGGGATAGCGCAAGTCCTGTTATCATTTCACTTTTATCATTGCAATAAAAAGGTGCGGTATCAAAATAATTTATGCCTTTTTCATGGGCATATAAAACAACCTCTGAACATTTTTCGTAGCGTTCTGCTTTTACATCCTCCTCATCATAGCGCATACAACCCATGCCTATGGCAGATACTTTCATATCAGTATTACCGTATTGCTTGTAGTACATTTTCTACCTCCGTCTAATTAGGATGCATCTGAAAACTCATAGTACTAATCTGAATATTCCACTTTGCGGTATTCTGTGCCGTAATTATGGGAACATGACACAAATACGTCACCATCACGCCTTGCTGTATTGGGCAAATGCATGCCACGGCGTGAAACCTACAGTCCGGCGAAATAGTTTTCAGACACACCTTAGATTTCCTGATCAACAAATTTGTATAAGAATCTTTCTATAAGTTGAAATTCAGTTTGCCTCCTACGGTTATAAAAAGGCTTGATTAGTAATGCTTTATAGGACAACTTATAGTATCAATAATAGTATAACATATAAATAAAAAAAATCTCAATGGAGAATATGATACTAAAAAGCCGCTTCCGGCAGAAAGTGAAAGGACTTTCTCTTTTATCAGAATAGTAGTATAATGAAAAAAAGTAGAAGCAGTAATATTGCTAAGGAAATTATGAGAGGGAATGAACGGAAATGATAAAAAAGAAAACGAATAAAACAGAAACCTTGCGAGAATCAAACAACGAAAAAAAAGTAGATTATGGCACAAAAAAAGCAGGCATAGGCAAAATGAATGCCGGTAATAAATTATCAAAAAGCAATAGTATTAAGAATAACAGCAACTCTGCAGCTATAACTGATTGGTTTTTTATGAGTAAACAGGAAATAACAGCGAAAGATATAGCACAGTATTTACTACCCCTTAACCTCGGTGAATTGGACTTGTGGGAGGAGTTGAATATACTTGCTCTGGAAATAGGAGATAAAAACAGTATAGATTTTGAAGGTTTGGCAGGTGGTTTCAAAAGTAAAGATGATATTGCATTTATGAATCAACATGGATTTGTAACCGTATTTACAGTAACCGTTAGAGAGGATAATAAACTAATCCGTGAGGTGTTTGATGGAGTTCTAGGGCAATTTTCCGGAGCTTTCTGTGCGGATACGGAGGATTTCAAGCCATACATTATGAGCAGGGATTAATGACAGTCAGCTTGAGAGAAGGGATGGCTTGTTGATGAGTCAGATAGAAGGAAGGGTGCAAAAGTGAAAATGTTACGGGGAATATTTGGCTTATTGTTTGGCATGCTCCTGTTTCTTCTGGTTATGTTTGGGCAGCTTTTATTCAGAGACGGTAAGAGTACGGATGCAATCAGCAGTAAAAATGATGCTAAGTTTCATATACAGATACTTGTTCAGAATACGGAAGAATACTTTTGGACCAATTTCAAGGACGGTGCAAAGGATGCTTCGGAAGAAATGAAAGTTCATACTGAATTTGTACCTATTACCGGTAAAGACGGTGAAGCAATACAGGATGCCGTTGAGAAAGGTATCTATGCAGGGGTTGATGGAATTGCCTTAAAACCCGCTGATGCTATAGGAACCGGTGAGATTGCGGAGGAGGCAAGAGTAAAAGGTATTCCGTTGATTGTATATGAGAATGACAGTTATAACATATCAGGGGTTCCAACAGTTGCCTCTAACAGTTATACCATCGGTTCAATGGCTGGTAAGATGGCAGCGGATGCAGTGGGTAAAGGTGCGAAAGCAGTAGTTATAATGAATGAAGCCGGAGAAGAAGGAGATGTACTGTATAGAAATTTAAGTATACAGGGTATTACAGAGGCTTTTTCTGTAAATGATGTGCAGCTCGAAGAAATCTATACCTTAAAACAAAATATGTTTGATGCGGAGAAAGTGACTTACTCGATTATTTCAAAACATAAGGATGCAGATGTTATTATATGTCTTGACGAAAAAAGCACACCCGGTGTTGCACAGGTATTGGTAGATAATAATCTGGTAGGAGATATTAAACTTGTCGGTTACGGCAGTATGCCTCTTACCCTTGATTATGTTGAAAGAGGAGTTGTCTATGGTACGGTTTGCCCCAATGCCTATGAAATTGGATATTATACAGTGAAACAGCTGGCGCAGGTATTAAACGGTGTGCAGATCAGTGACTACAAGAGTACACCGCTTTATACCATAGATGCCTCTAATGTGGCTGATTATAATGATCAGATTACAGGACAGGCTGGTGAGGAATGAAAGGAAGAGGCAAATCGAGCGGTAAAGCAGGCAGTAAAGTAAATAGTAATGTCAGCAGCAAGGAAAGAAAGGATCTGTCCTACCGTACTAAACTTACCAGTTTTTTTCTGCTGGCTACTGCTATAACCATATTGGTCGGCTTGTATAATTATATTTCCTCCCAAATGTTAATGCAGGATATGACTGATCTGTTGAATAAGAGCCAGGAGTCAACTGCTTTGTACAAGGAAGTGGATGAGATACAAAGTGATCTTGAGGTGTATTTATCCACCAGAAGTTCAGACAGTCTTCAGTCCTTTTATAATCACAGCAATTCTATCAGTTACAATAACAGTATTTTAAAAGCGGATACGGATTATACGGACCGCGGAGTAAGGATAACAAATCTTACAGGTATGATTGATCATTATCTAAAAATACTGGATGAAACCATCGTTGACAAAAGAAACCGTAAAATAAGTGATTACACTGCCGGATATCAACAGGCAGTAAAAGAATATAATTACATCGGCAGCTATATCAAGGAAATTATGAGTACTGACCTAAGTGACAGTGCTGAAAAATATATTGATATACGAAGGGAAGCGGATAGAAGTTCAATGCTGAGTTATACCATGTTTNNTGTTTGGTATAAGTTTTGCACTGATTCTTGTACTAATCGTACTGTTCAGTTATGAGATCACCAGGCCGATTACAAAATTGTCAGCTTATGCCAAGGAAGTATCCTCCGGTAATTTTGAAGTGGATATTACAGAGGAAGGCACCAGCAGTGAGATAAGGGTACTGTACAGGGCATTTGGTAAAATGACCAGAAGTATTAAGAAATATATCAATGAGCTGAAGGAAAAAGAAAGGCTTGAAAGAGTACTGATTCAAGAAAAATACGATAATCTCAAGATGAAAAATGCCCTCCATGAAGCGGAGCTGCTGGCACTGCAGTCTCAGGTTAATCCACATTTCATCTTCAATTCCATCAATATCGGAGCGAAGGTAGCCATGCTTCAGGGAGACAGTGTGACTTGTGAATACCTGGAGAATTTCGCGGATATTTTTCGGTATAACTTAAAGGGTCTGGACTATAATGCGACTTTGTCCGATGAAGTGAACAATGTTATGGCATATATGAGTTTATTAACTACCAGATTTGGTGATTTCATCGAATTTCGTACGGACATTCCGGAGGATCCGGAGATAAAGGATTTTATTATTCCGAGAATGACTCTTCAACCGCTGACAGAAAATGCTTATATCCATGGAATCAGCAAACTGGAAGAGGGAGGAATTATTGAATTAAGTGTTCGAAAAGAAGATGAGAGATTAATAATTATAGTCTCTAATTCCGGTGATCATTTCCCCGAGGAAGCAATTCAGCTGATACTGAACCGTAAATGGAAGCATGAAAAAAATGAAAAGCAAAAAGGTCATACCACCGGTATCGGGATGGATAATGTGTTAAAAAGACTAAGGCTGTTTTACGATGATTATGATGTTATGAATATCATTAGTAAAGACGGGGTAACCAAAGTTATTTTGTCACTGCCTTTTGTAAATCACAGAGAGGAAGACCTGTAACAGCTGGTAAACTGCGGATTCAGGAATGTCAGATGGAAGATCTGATATTCACGAAAGAGGTTAATATGAGGTATAAAGTATTAGTAGTTGATGATGAACCGATAGCAGCAGAGTCTGTTATATATATGCTGAACAGGAATTTTGAAGAAATAGAAATCGTAGGCAGTGCACGTTCTGGAAAAGATGCAATTGAAAAAGCTTATAATCTCCATCCGGATATTATTATAATGGATATTAATATGCCGGGTATTAACGGATTAGAGGCAATGAAACAAATAAAAGCCTCTAATTCCAATGTTAGTTTTATTGTCATATCTGCCTTTGATTATTTTGATTATGCTGTGGAAGCAGTAGCACTGGGCGTTGTGGAGTATCTGTTAAAACCCGTTAAGGAAGCAAAATTGAAGGAGACCATGACAATTACGCTGGAGCAGATTCGTGTCCGCAAGCAGAATATTCAGAAGAATCTGGAGCAGCAGGAAAGAATGGAGATGATAATTCCCGTTCTGGAGAATGGCTTTATGAATTCTCTCTGTCTTTATAACGGCGGTGCGGAGGAACTTAAGAACTACTGCCGGCTCTTTGGAATACCAAAAGGCAGCGGTTATGTAATGGCAATTGAATTAGGTCAGAAAAAGAGCAGAAAAATAGAGAACAAAATCGGTGCCGGTGTATACGGTGATAAAATGTACGGTGAATATAAGAAAATCATACAGTCAAGGCTTAAGGCGATTGTTGGACCAATTATGCTTAACCGTATTATTGTATATGTTTTTGAAGAGAATGAAGCCGAAGCATATGAGCTTAAGAAGCATTCTGTTGAGGAAGCCGGAAGAATACTTGAGAGAGCAATAAGAATCTATCCGGATATCTATATCGGTATTGGGCGATATTACAGCTCTATTGAAGAAGCCAGGAAATCCTATCAGGAATCCCTGTTTGCTCTGGGGGTTTTAACCGGTGAAAAAGAAAGTAAAGAAGCGCAGATTCTCCATGTAGATGATATACTGGACAGGGTTGAGTACTCAGAAAGTGATTATGAGGAACAATTAGAAGAAATCTATCTTTATGCAGCAGAGCAGGAAGAAGAGGGAGTACTGGTAACCTTTGAAGAGATCTTCAACCGGATGACCAGAGATAATTCTATGAGCTTTGAAAGTATCAAAAACAGCATGATTGGACTGGTAACAGGGTTTGCCGCCCGCTGGAAAAATGCAGCAGGTAATTATTATGATGTATTAAAGGATATTATCGGAACGGAGCAAAAGGAAGCACTTTACGCAATCAGCAGAAGTTTCCTGGAACGTACAGTTAAGAAACTGGCAGAAGGAAGACAGCTTAAGGCAAATACCATAATTGAAAAGGCGAACCGTTATATGGAGCAGAATTTTTCCAGAGAAATTTCGTTAGAGGAGGTAGCCAGAGAAGTAAATTTAAGTCCTTATTATTTCAGCAGGTTCTATAAAGAAGAGGCAGGTATTAATTTCAGTGACAGACTGACAGAAATTCGCATGGATAAGGCCAAGGAACTGCTGCGAAAGGATGAGTATTCCATTAAGGATGTCTGTTATATGACAGGCTATACGGAACCGAACTATTTTTCAAAGATATTCAAAAAGGTAACCGGTGTTACTCCCACAGAATATAAAAAACTGTTTGGGAATTAAGGAGGAGGTATAAGGATATGAAGAAGCGCTTATGGGGAAGAGCTTTGCGTTTTATCCTTGTTTTAACAGTACTGGTGTCAGGAACAGGATGTGAAAAACGAACAGAGAGGGACATACAGCCTGAAAAGGATGATAAGATTGTGGTTGGGTTTTCTCTTGGAACTCTGATGGAAGACAGATGGATCAGGGACAGGGATATCTTCATTTCGAAAGCGGAGCAGGAAGGTATCGAAGTAATCGTAAATAATGCCAACAAGGATTCAGATTTACAGTATGAACAGGTTAAGACCATGCTAAGCCAGGGGATTGATGTACTTGTAATAGCGCCAAATGACAGTGTCTCAGAAGCAAAATGCGTAAAAGCAGCCAAAGAGGAGAAGGTACCGGTTATCTCTTATGATAGACTGGTGTCAAACAGTAATGTAGATGTATATATATCTTTTGATAATCATCAGGTGGGACAGATTATGGCTGAATATCTGACGGAAAATGTTCCCCGGGGCGGGTATATTATTCTTGGCGGTTCTGAAAATGACAGTAACAGCAAGATGCTTTATGAGGGGGCAATGTCTGTATTGCAGCCCTTTATAGACAAAGGCGATATTGAAATTCTGGATCAGACCTGGATTGATGGCTGGATCAGAGAAAGTGCTTATGATTTTATGAGAGAAGAGCTGAAAAGCTATAAAGATAAAGTAAAGGCAGTAATCTGCGGTAATGATTCTCTGGCTTGGGGAGCCATTGATGCTCTTTCTGAGGCGCAGATAGCGGAGCAGGTGCAGGTTACCGGTCAGGATGCAGATCTGGTTGCCTGCCAGAGGGTCGTTACAGGGAAACAGGCGCTTACTGTTTACAAGCCCATTAAGGATCTGGTGGAGAAAACTGTGGAGGTCTGCATTGCTTTAAAGAATGGTGATGAGATTCAGAGTGATGGGTATATTGATGATGGGAATTATAAGGTACCGTATATTTATATAGGGGTACAGGCTGTGACAAAGGATAATATTGATGAAACGGTTATTAAAGATGGGTTTCATTTGTATGAGGATGTTTATCAGACAGAATAGAGAGTGGAATTGCACTTATTTGTGAAGTGATAAAGGTTGTGGTAGCGGACGATGATTTAAAGCTATGTTTATTCATTTTGTTATTCGAGAACCCATATGCCACTAAAGCGGCAGAAGCTGTTCATAGCAGGTACAACAGTGCCAAACTCGCTGCTGCTTTATGGTCGCGGCAGGTTTTTGAGCTCAGACAGTGGCACTGTTGCACCTTTTCACAGTTTCTACAGCTTAAGTGTCATATGGAACCTCTCAATACAAAATTCTTAAACAGAGCTTTAAATCATCTGGTTATTTGCTATATGAAAGTCTGTATGGATTGAGGTTGATCAACTGTATTCAACATATAATTGCAATTGATGCGAAATAAACATATTTGGAATGAAAAAATAATGACTTGCTTAGTAAACCAGAAGGTGATATGGCTATAAATTTTTTTTAATGAACTTGGTGTTTATAAGGAAAAAGATAAAGATGAATATGAATATGATAGTATTCATTTATATAAGTTTAGAAGGATGGATTAGTCAGAAATTCTATGATTTGTGAATTTACAGAGAAATTCATGAACTATCTATAATATGGTAATTGGTAATTTCGGGAGGATACATAGATGGCACATATTTTAGTGGTTGAAGACGATGCGGATATTAATAGGATTTTATGCAGATATCTAGAGAAAGAGAATCATGAGACGACAGCTGCTTTTTCGGGATCGGAGGCGAAGCTTCTGCTGTCGGTGAAGTCCTTTGACTTAATTCTGCTGGATTTGATGCTTCCCGGTATAAATGGGGAGGAGCTGGTTGCTGATATCAGAAATTTTTCTTTTATTCCTATTATGATTATTTCGGCTAAGAGTGCCTTGGAAGATAGAGTAAAGTTGTTAAAATCGGGTGCGGATGATTATCTTGTAAAACCTTTTGAGAGAGAGGAGGTTCTTGCCAGGGTGGATGCGCTTCTTAGGAGGAGCAGAGATTTTGCGGTTAAAATTCCTGATAAGAACGAGATTTCATTTAAAAAACTGACGATGAGGCCTGTTTCCAGGGAAGTTTTTGTAAAAGGGAATCTTATCGGACTGACTTCTCATGAATACGAAATTCTAAATCTGCTTTTAAAGTATCCGGAACGGGTTTTTACAAAGGAACAGCTTTATCAGGATATCTGGAAGAGTGGATATTATGGTGAGGATAATACGATTAATGTCCATATCAGCAATATACGTAAGAAAATTAAAGACTTTGATGAGGATTCTTATATTAAAACCGTTTGGGGTATTGGATTTAAGCTGGATACTGCTTTATAAGGAAAGCTTAGCACTATTTTTCATCTTTATACTTTCTTTAAACTTTTTTAAGTACTTGTTTAAATCAGATAAGTATACTGATTACTGTAAACAAGACAGTTTCCTATGGAAGAATTAAGAGAGAAAGAATAGAGAGGAGCAATAAAGTGCAGGAAGTAATATTAGCTACAAGAAATCTTACAAAAAAATACAATAATATAGCTGCAGTGAGTGATGTTAATCTGGAAGTTAAGCAGGGGCAGATTTATGGACTTGTAGGAAAGAACGGTGCGGGTAAGACTACCTTACTCCGTATGATTACAGGGCAGTCTTATGCAACAGAAGGTGGGATGGTACTGTTTGGTGCAAGTACAGAAGCAGATTTATGCAAGGGGAGGAAAAGAATCGGTGCGATTATTGAAACCCCCAGTTTCTATTCCTATATGTCAGGTAGAGACAATCTGGAATATTACCGTATTCAAAGAGGTATTCCCGGCAAACAATGTGTTACGGAAGCTTTGGAGGAAGTCGGTCTCACAGAAGCAGCTAATAAAAAATATAAGAGTTATTCCTTAGGTATGAAACAGAGACTGGGACTTGCACTGGCACTTATGAACAGACCGGAGCTACTCTTGCTGGATGAGCCTATTAATGGCCTTGACCCTTTCGGTATCGTTGAAATCCGTAATCTTCTTTTTAAACTCAATCAGGAAAAGAACATCACAATATTAATATCCAGCCATATTTTAAGTGAACTATCAAATCTTGTTAATTATTATGGTTTTATTGATAAAGGTAAATTAATAAAGCAGCTCTCAGCAGAAGACTTATCCAAGGAATGCAATAAATATATTGAACTTAAAGTAGACAATGTAGAGCGAATGACAGCTCTTTTAGAAACGAAATTAGATTGCCACTCCTACAAGTTAACACCGGATTATGCTATTCATATTTATGAGTATCTTGATCAACCGAAAAAGATTAGTGAACTGGCTGTTACAAACGGCATAGGCCTTCTGTCCCTGATGGTGAAGGAGATTAATCTTGAGAATTATTTTATACAGCTGGTGGGAGGAGAAAGTAATGATTAGTTATATTAAAAGTGAATATTTCCGTATTTTTCGCAATAAATGGACATATCTTTTTATTTTGCTGTGTTCCGGTTTATTAGTCAGCTCCAATGTGGTCCTGACAATGGTAAAGGCTTCCGAGAAAAACTTTCCTTATGCAACGACAAAGTTTGCCTTAAGTATGTTCTACAGTAATTTTCCTATAGTATTTATCTTATGTATAGCAATAACAGCCATGGTTTTTGGAAATGAGCATATGAATCATACCATGAAGAATAGTGTATCCTACGGTATTTCCAGAGGTAGTATATATTTTGGCAAATTCATAGTTGAAGTTGTATATTCCATCTTGGCTTTTGTAATTATTGGAGCCATTGATCTTGGTTTTGCATACCTGCTCCTTGAAAATTCTGGTGTGGATTATCTGTTACTTCTGCTGAAAGCTTGTGCGGCGGCATTTCCATTATTCTTAGTTGCCATAGCAATTACCAACAGCTTTTTGTTTACTATTGAGAGTACAGGGGCAAGTAATGCAGCTTCCGTGGGATTACTCCTGGCATTCCCGTTGATGTGCAATATGTTAGGTATGAAATTTACATTTTTTATGGAACTGGCAAAGCTTCTGCCATGGAATATGATTTATTATCTTGGATTTGATATGGAAAAGTTTCAGCCCATACTTTTATGGGGAGGAAGAAACGGCTATGGGTACTACTGGTTAATAGCTTGCGTTGAGATAATCATCGTATCTGTTATAGGTTTTATAATATTTAAAAAGAAAGAAATTAAGTAACCGAAGGGAGGTAAGCAAATTGAATTATATTATCCTGGTTTTCGTATTTATCATTATAATTCTTATTGCTTACCTTTTATTCTTGTTTAAGGCTTTATCCGATGCAGCAAATCAAATGGACGAGATTGAGAAGAACCCCGAGAGAAACAGACAATTAAAAGGAATACCAACGATTCCAAGACTTGAAAAGCTGTTCTTTAAAATCAATAACATTTATACAGCAAGACAGAAGGAAAGAATAGCTTTTCAGATTAATGAAAAGAAAATACGGCAGGAGATTGAGAACATCTCCCATGACTTGCGGACACCACTTACTTCAATTTTGGGTTATCTGGATTTGGTCCAGGACAGTGCTTCAGTAAAGGAGCAGGAAGAGTATCTTGGGATAATCAGAAACAGAGCAAGACTGTTACAGGGATTTATTGAGAATTTTTATGAAATTTCCCGCTTGGAAGCCAATGATTATCCACTGGAACCGGAGGTTATAAAAGTCAAAGGAATGCTTACGGATACCATAGTAGCTTATTATCAAGAATTTGAGAAAAAACACATGGAGGTATCTGTCGAGCTTGGGGAGAAGGACACTTATATTATTGCTGACAGGATTCAGTTTGGAAGAGTGTTGAATAATCTTATACAAAACGCCCTAAAATATGCCGATGAGAAGTTTATACTGAAACAGTTTATCAGAGAGAACCAGTGTGTTATCAAGTTTATAAATGATAAGAACAAACTGACAGAAAATGAGCTGAGGAACATATTTGAACGTTTTTATACGGGAGATCAGTCACGGAGTAATCATAGCACTGGCTTGGGACTGACCATAACTAAGCTTTTGGTTGAGAAGATGAAAGGGTCCATCGAAGCCAGATTCGAAGGAGAGTATTTTGTTGTGGAGCTTAGCTGGTTTATAAAATGACAAATTACTAATACAAAACAAAACTGTCGTTGTAGTGACGGCAGTTTTGTTTTGTATTTTTTCTTTGTACTTTTATTGTAAAATTCGGTCATTCTACCGCAACAGGTTAGATCTAGCTTATGCATTGCGCAAAACCTGTGATTTCTATGGTTGAGCGATAACCTTTACACAGCGCCAGACATACATAACCTGTGAAGTAGGAGATATTTTTATCCATAGAAGAGGAACTGTAGGGATTTACGCTTTGATGACTGTCGCTTAAAATAGTCATCTTACAGGAAAAGAGTTTTGCTAATACAGCATATTGAACAGGAGTGTAATCCTGTATTTCATCAACTAACAGAGGCAACTCCTATCTTATTTTGTACAAGAGGAACAGTAAAATTTTGCTCAATAAATAATAGGAAAGCAAAATAATATCATTTATCCTTTTTAAATAAAACAATACCGCAATATAGTAATAATACACAACAATACAATTCATTGTTAAAAATTTTTGTATATTGTAACATATAGGTGTAACGAAACGGCAGAGCACACCGCAAAAAGAGAGTGCGGGATGCAAAAGCTAAAACTATATAATATTAGAAGGGCGGATTGTATTTATGAAAAAAATGTTGGCAGTACTTCTTTGTATGGTGATGGTATTTTCACTGGCAGGATGCAGCGGGGGCAGCACAAGTACAAGCGGAAAAGGAAAAGTTGACGTAGGAATCGTTCTTCCTACCAAGGATGAACCAAGATGGCTTCAGGATAAGGAGAAATTCGAGTCTGTAATTAAAGATACAAACTATTCAGTAGAAGTATTATTCAGCCAGGGATCTTCAGCAAATGAGAAAACAAATGTTGAAACCTTAATTGCGAAAGGAATCAAAGTATTAACCATCTGTGCACATGGCGGTGCAGCAGCTGCTGCCAGTGTAGAAGCTGCAAAAGCAGCAGGTGTAACTGTAATCGCATATGACAGGTTAATAACAGGAACAGACGCAGTTAATTATTATGTAACCTTTGACAGTGTTGCAGTTGGTGAAGCAATGGGTAAGTATTTAGCTGATAATGCTACCGGTCAGGGGAATCCCCTTTACCTGTATGCAGGAGCAGCTACAGATAACAACGCATTTCTTTTCTTCCAGGGTGCATGGAACATTTTACAGCCTAAGATCGCTGACGGAACCTTCGTTATAAAGAATTCCGCTGAAGCAACCGGTGTACAGGGCAGCAAAGAACTTACCCGTGATCAGCTGGCTGCTATTATCGGTCAGGTAACCACGAACTGGGATTTCAATGAAGCAAAATCCAAGGCTGAAGCACATTTAACAGCACTAAGTGCAGCAGATAAAGGAAAATGTTATGTTTTAGCTCCTAATGACGGTACAGCACGTTCCATCGCAGATGTTTTCGCAGCTGATTCCGATGTGTCCGAATATTTCATTACAGGTCAGGATAGTGAAAAAGCATCCGTACAGTATGTAATCGACGGAAAGCAGTCCATGACAGTATTCAAAGATACACGTACACTTGCTAGTGATGCTATGGGTATGGCAATCACAGTTATGGAAGGGAAAGAGCCTCAGACTGATTCCACTTATAACAATGAGAAAGTAGATGTAAAAGCAAAACAGACACCTATCATCGTTGTTACAAAGGATAATGTAAAAGAAGCATTAATCGATTCCGGCTATTATAAAGAGTCTGATTTTACAGGATTAAAATAATCTGATTTAACCGGTAAAAGGCGTGGCAGTATAAAAGACCTTAATGTAAATTATACCCCCCTTTTACCGGTAATTTATTGAATGAGTTTATTACTGGTTAAGTGATACAGCGTTAACACAAAGGTAAATTACTATTTCTAACCAGCCTAACATAAATAAGCAGCATAAATAAGGAATTGTAAGAGGATCTAGAAGAAGTAACAACCAGAAAGAAAATCAGAACAGAAAGATGGGTGAAAAAATGAGTGACTATATTTTAGAAATGCGGAATATTGTCAAGGAGTTTCCCGGTGTGAAAGCTTTGAGCAATGTGAATTTCAAAGTGCAGCGCGGAGAGATTCATTGCCTTGTCGGAGAAAATGGAGCCGGCAAGTCCACCCTCATGAAGGTATTATCAGGGGTATACCCTTACGGCACCTATGGCGGTGATATAGTTTATAACAATGAAACAGTGCAGTTTAAATCAATAGCAGACAGTGAAAGTGCAGGAATAGCCATTATTTATCAGGAATTGGCGTTGATTCCTGAACTTAGTGTGTATGAGAACATTTATTTTGGTCACGAAATAATGGAAGGTAAGGTTATTAATTGGAACCAGACCATCGTTGAAGCAGCAAAAATGCTGAAGAAAGTTAGACTGAATATCAATCCTTCCACAAAAATCAAGGATCTGGGTGTAGGTAACAGACAATTGGTGGAGATAGCCAAAGCCTTGAGTAAAAATGTAAAACTTCTAATTCTGGATGAACCTACAGCTGCTTTAAATGAAGATGACAGTGCCAACCTGCTGGACCTTTTAAGAGAGCTAAAAGAGCAGGGGGTAACAAGCATTATGATATCCCACAAATTAAAAGAGATTGTTTCCATAGCCGACACAGTTACGGTTGTAAGAGATGGCTCCACAATCTGTTCCATGGATGCGAAAGAACAGAAGATTACAGAACAGGAAATCATCAAATACATGGTGGGAAGAGAAATCGAAAATATCTATCCGAAAAGGGAGAAGTACCAGGACGGTGAGGTATGCCTGGAGGTAAAGAACTGGACGGTATATGATCCGGAATCAGACAGGGAAATTCTCCATGATGTTAATATAAATGTTCGTAAGGGTGAAATTGTAGGTATTGCCGGCCTTATGGGTGCAGGAAGAACGGAGTTCGCTTTAAGTGTATTCGGTAATACACCAGGTTATAAGATAACAAACGGTCAAATTAAAATAAATGGAGCCGAGAAACGTTTAAATCACCCCAAGGCTGCCATGGATGCGGGAATTGCCTATGTTACGGAAGACAGAAAAGGCAACGGTCTGGTACTGATTCAGGACATTAAATACAATACTACCATAGCCAACCTCGGAAAGCTGACAGAGGGTCTTGTTATTAACGAAAACGAAGAAATAAACGTTGCAAATGATTTTAAGAAATCCATTGGAATAAAGGCTCCTTCAATCAAACAGATTGTAGGAAATCTAAGCGGTGGAAATCAACAGAAAGTATCCCTGGCAAAATGGCTTTTTGTCGGTCCGAAAGTATTGATACTGGATGAGCCTACCAGAGGAATTGACGTAGGTGCTAAATTTGAAATCTATTCCTTAATGAATCGACTGGTGGAACAGGGGATGAGTATTATTATGATTTCTTCTGAGCTTCTGGAGGTACTAGGTATGAGCGACAGAATCTATGTTATGTCTGAAGGAACCATAACAGGGGAAGTCAGCGCAGAAGAAGCAACCGAGCAAAAAGTCATGGCAATGGCCACAAGAGTATAAAGAGGGGTAAAGGAGGTATACGTATGAAAGAAAACACAAAGACAAAGATATCCCTGGGCAGTGAGATTGGAACCATGCTCAAGAGCAATGTAAGAGATTACGCAATGTATATTGCTTCAGTGGTAATCTTCATCTTTTTTGGATTCAGGACGAATGGTTTGTTCCTGTCTTCGAGAAATTTAACGGATCTTATTAATCAGACGGGGTATGTGGCAGTGCTTGCTATCGGTATGACTATTATTCTGATTATAAAGCATATTGACTTGTCAGTAGGTTATGTTGCCGGGTTTCTGGGAGCAGTTGCTGCAATTCTAATGAAGAGCGGCTTAAACGTCTGGGTAGTAATACCAATTATCCTATGTCTTGGTATTGCAGTCGGTATATACCAGGGCTTTCTGGTTGCAAAAATCGGTGTTCCGGCTTTCGTAACTACTTTGGCAGGTATGTTTATCTTTAGAGGACTTCTGTCATTAGTAACACAAGGCACAGGTACCATAATTGTTGATGATCCGACCTTTAAAGCTTTATCAAACGGTTTTATTCCGGACATTATATCTGGTGGAAGTATTCATATCCTAACCATTATAATCGGTATTGCTGCCGTTGTGCTTATGACTTACAGCCAGATTAAAGCCAGAAACAATATGCAGAAATATAATTTTGAAGTAAGCTCTACTCCTATATTTTTATCAAAGATCGTGTTTATTTCAATTATCATTATTGTTATAGTTTCCATGTTAGCAGGCTATAAAGGTATTCCCTGGACAGCTGTAATTGTTGGAATTGTTCTGGTTATCTATAACTTTATGTTAAATAAGACGAAACTCGGCAGATATATTTATGGAATCGGCGGTAATGCGGAAGCGGCAGAACTTTCAGGTGTTAATGTTAAGAAGATAACTTTCTTTGCATTTGCTTCCATGAGTATGCTTGCAGCACTTGCAGGAATCCTGTATACTTCAAGGCTTTCCTCCGCGTCTCCTCAGGCAGGACTAGGCTTCGAGTTGGATGCCATTGCTTCCTCCTACATCGGCGGTGTTTCTGTAAACGGAGGTATCGGAAGAGTTACCAATACAATAATCGGTGCACTGGTAATCATGTCCCTGACCAACGGTATGAACCTTATGGGTGTGGATGTATCGTTCCAGTATATTGTTAAAGGTGTCATCTTTATCATTGCGGTAGCTTTTGATGTAAGAACAAGAGGTAAAAGAAAATAAGTTTTAATGGATGAAACGAATAAGTTCCTGCTTGTGGTAAGAAATTGTAGAATTGCCACCAGCAGGAACTTATTTTCATTTCTTAAGTATTAATAAAAATATTTTTTCAATATATAATTTGTTTCAATATAAAAATTCGTATTAATATAAAATTTGAGTTGAATTATTACAAAGAGTATGGTAATATATGTTTATTAATTCTGTTTTTCAGAAACGAAAGGAGTTTATTAAATGAAAAAGAATACTTTATCTGAGGTATCCCTAATATAAAACTAAACATGGGCGCAACGCTGATTGTATAGGGAATGTATCCTTTTTTTCAGTGTGCCAAAAAGTAACCTTTCGTGAACACTGAAGCTTTTGTTTCGCAATATATGCAATGAAGTCAGCACACTTTAGGGTGTGTTATTTTTATGCTATTTTGCCTGATCAACCGCAGTATCAGCCATGAACGGCTGCTTGCTGCGGTATTTTTGCGCCTTTTTTTAACAAGAAAGGAGTGATAGTTACGACTGATTTAACAACGAAACAAGTAGCACAAACCATTATCGGAGGAAATATGAAGTTAACAGACTACGGCTTTATGCCAGAATATTATTTAGCGGACTCACAGGGGATGTATGCAAGAGTTACTGCTGTGCATAAAGAAAGTTATACCCTTATTGCGGAGCAGGGCGAATGCTTTGCGAAACTGAAGGCCAGTGTCTATTACAATAATTGCAGGGAGGAATTCCCTACCACGGGTGATTTTGTAGAAATCCAGTACAATAAGCTGGGGGACAGTCTTATCTTAAAGACCTTAAAACGCATTTCAAAGTTTTCCAGAAATGATTTTTCTGGGCATGCGGCAGGGTATGTAAAAACCATTAAGGAGCAGACGGTTGCTGCTAATTTTGACTATGTATTTATCATGCAATCTCTGAACCACGATCTGAATCCTAAACGATTAGAGAGGTATCTAACCCAGGCGTGGCAGTCAGGGGCAAAGCCTGTTGTGGTTCTGACAAAGGCAGATCTTACAGAAGATTATTCAGAATACCTTGCTTTAGCCAGGAAAACTGCTCTTGAGGCAGAAGTTCACGCAGTGAGTGCCAAAACAGGATACGGAATAGAGGGACTTAAGGATTATCTGAAGAAAGGTAAGACCATAGTATTTCTTGGTTCTTCCGGTGTTGGTAAATCAAGTCTTGTCAATGCATTAGCGGGCAAAGAGGTAATGTCCGTTAATGAAATTCGTGAAGATGACAGCAAAGGAAGACACACAACTACCCACCGTCAGCTGCTCAGATTGGACAGCGGCGTAATTATTATTGATACTCCCGGTATGCGTGAACTTGGTATGTGGAATGTTTCCGAAGGGTTAAGCGAAAGTTTTTCGGATGTAGAACAATACTTAGGACAATGCAGATTTTCCGATTGTAAGCATCAAAGTGAACCCGGCTGTGCGATAAAAACAGCAATGAAGAACGGAGCTCTTACCAAGGAGCGTTGGGATAGTTATCAGTCATTAACAAAAGAAACTGCCTTTGTTGATAATAAAGCTGCCTACTTGCGGAAAAAAGATCAACAGCATGTAGCTATTAAGACAAGAGAAAGGCAGAAGAAAAAGGGAGAGTGTAACTATTAAATAGCAATTTCCACTTTTGATTAGAGCACTTAAACGCTTATGGAGGTTATTACAAAATGATTATTACAAATTTCACAAATAAGTATATAGAACAGGCGATGTACCTGGTACAGCAGAATTACAAAGAGGAAAGGCAATTCGTTCCCAGTCTTCCGGAGAAGACTATTATTCCGGACTTGGCAGATTTGGCAGGCAATAACCTGGGGATGGCAGCCTTAGAAGGTGAGCGCCTGCTTGGTTTTCTCTGCTGTTATGAGCCTTGGGAGCATGCTTTTGGTACAAATGCAAGGGGAATCTTTTCGCCTCTCCATGGTCATGGTGCATTGGGAGGTGATAAAGAATCGATTTACCGCATGCTATATCAAAAGGCAGCAGAAAATTGGATAAAGCAAGATATTACTTATCACACTATATCACTTTATGCTCATGATGAGCAGGTAAAAGAAGGATTTTTCACCTATGGCTTTGGTTTAAGATGTATAGATGCAATCAGGAGTATGGAAAAAATAGCTGTCAATCAAAGTACCAAAATAACAATTAAGCGGTTAGCACAAGAAGACATTCCTAAAATCAGACCTTTACGGGAACAACTGTCAATTCATTTAAGTGAAAGTCCCTGCTTCCTTTATTCATCAGAGCAGGAATTTCAAAGTTGGCTTTCAAGAGCTGAAATGAGAAATTCGATCATATATGCCGGGCTTGAGGAAGACGAAGTCATTGCATATATTGAAGTAATGCATGGCGGAGAGAATTTTGTAACTGAGAATACGGATATGATGAGTATTTGCGGTGCGTATTGTCTGCCGGAAAGACGAGGCCAGGGAATTGTCCAAAGCTTGCTAAATACCATGATCGAAGAGCTTGCCAAGGAAGGTTATCAGCAGCTTGGAGTGGATTATGAAAGCTTTAATCCCACTGCTTACAGGTTTTGGAGAAAGTACTTTAAACCCTATACCAACAGCGTTACACGAAGGATTGACGAGAAAATATTAAATAAGAGAAGAGGGAATTTATTTCAGACCACTCATTAAGGCTTCAACTATTTCGGGATAATGGAAGCTATGTGTTCTTCTATTGAGCAATCCAAACAGCTCACCGCTGCCGCTTACGGCACCGTTATCCCACCAGATACAGGGGATACCCTTTTCTTTTGCTGACTTTACATAGAAATTTGCCCAGGCTGTACGCTGCTCCAGATTGTCTTTGTTAACGGCACCGAATTCTCCGAGTATGACTGGGTAGCCTTTGGAGAGAAAATAGCGGTCTATGTTGTCCATTAAGCTTGTAATCGAGCCGGTATCCGATTGGTTATTAAGACTCCACTCAGAAGTCCCGGCAGTATTTAAGGCAAAATCATAAGGTGTATAAGCGTGAATGGATACTATGATTTTATCCTCCTTTGGTAAATGAAAATTATCCCAGGCAGTAGTAGTAGAGGTGGCGGCATAAGGAGGAATCATTAAATGCCTCAAGGGATTGTTGCCTCCGGAATTGCGGATGGTGTTAATAAAAGCTTCATTGAAATGATTCACAACTTCCTGGCCTTCTTTATCTCCGCCATTCCATTCATTGGCTGTACCTTTTTGACGAGGCTCATTTAATCCCTCAAAAATTAAATGTTCATCATAGTTCCTGAAACGGTCTGCAATCTGCTTCCAGACTTTTGTAAGAATATCTATAGCTGCAGCTTCATTCACATAGGAAGGGAAATGCCATTCTTCATGATGAAGGTTCAAAATAACAAACATTCCGTTATCAATACCATAATCGACGATCTCCTGAACTCTGTCAAGCCAGGCATTATCAATGGTATAATCCGGTGCTGCTCCAAGATGTTTTTCCCAGGTAGTCGGAATTCTAAGTGTATTAAAGCCGCCTTGCTTAATCGCATCAATCATGGCTTTGTCCGTCTTAGGATTACCCCAGGAAGTCTCAGAGGAAAGTCCGGTTCCGCCCGTAGCATCCATTGTATTTCCCAGATTCCATCCAATTTGTATTTCTTTCACCAGCTCGATGGAAGGAATATCACGTATTGGAGAAGGACTTCCGGTTACTTGAGTTTCTGCTTCTTTTGTTGGAGCCGGCTCTGCTGTAATACTGGTAGTAGCTTCAGGTGAAGGTTCTGCTGCAGGCTCAGTATCTGCATTGGTTGCAGTAGAATTCTTAGAGTTTTCATTGCTTGTAGAAATAACCTCTTCGTTTGTATTTTCATTATTTTTACCGCAAGCAGATAACACCATAAAGACCAGTAGTATAATGCCAAGTAGCTTTAGTTTCCCCTTATTCATTTACCATACATCCTCCCATTTGATTTTAGTATTATAACTAGGATATCACGTTAATAGACTATTTACAATATATACCACATAAAGAATTATTTGGTTGAGTAATAAGTACGATGGTATCGTTTTTCAAAACGTTGTGGTATAATAAAAGCAACTTATTTATTTGAATATATAGGAGGTACGAAATGATAATCTCAATTAGTTGTTGGATTCTTGGCTTAATGTTTGTTGTATTAGGTATCCTTGCTGAAAAGAGTAAGAAGCCTGCAGGCATCTATTCAAATATTAAAGCTCCGGGTAAAGAAGAAATAATTGACTTAAAAGCGTACAATAAAGCCGTCGGAAGATTGATAATGGGATACGGTATTCTCCAGGTTATGGTGGGAGTGCTATTAATAAAAACAGGAGAAAGAAGTGCTGGTCTCGTCATGACTTTCTCTTTCTTTTTCGGTGGGATTGTTATGATGATTATTTATGAGACAGCAATCGGAAATAAATATATTAAGAGAAAATCTGGGAGGCATAATTGAGAACAAGAGAAGAAGTAATCAAATATTGCAGATCCTTGGATACGGTATATGAGGATTACCCTTTTCACGATTCTAATTGGACAGTGATGAGGTGCCAGGGGAATAAAAAGATGTTTGCCTGTATATATGAAAGAGGTGATTATATCTGGGTGAATGTGAAAGTTAATCCAGAATGGATAGAATTTTGGCGCAATGCCTGGCCGTCTGTGGTTCCGGCTTATCACATGAACAAGCAACACTGGAATTCCCTGATTCTGGATGGTGTAATTCCAGAGGAAGATATTAAACGTATGATTTTGGAAAGTTATGATTTGGTAAAACCAAAGAGTAAAAACAAAAGATAAATAACATAAGTATAAAAATATAGAGTCATAAGGTAATTTTTTTCAGACTATTTTATTAAAAATTATATTGACAAATAGATACAGATTGCATATACTTAAGAAAATTAAACGAATAAACCGATGAACAAGAGAAGTAAGTAAAGAAATGCCTTACAGAGAGTCGCTTCATGGTGGAAGAGCGGCAGAGCAGAGGTTACTGAATGGACTTGTGAGGGTGGCTCAAAAGCAGTGAATATATTGCAAGTAGACGTCAACGGGAACCTCAACCGTTATCAACGAGGTGTATATGATAGTATACAAACAGAGTGGATGCAACAGCATCAATTTGGGTGGTACCGCAGAGCGTAGTCTTTGTCCCTTTTAGAGTAGGGATGAGGGCTTTTTTTATTGCCTTTTTCCTGAAATCACATAGTTTGTATTTGGTAATACCTGGCATTTTATTGTGAAACACCGAGGGTATCGGTATAGGAACCTATTAATATTAGGAACCCTATGAAGGAGGAGTTTATGAAAACTGTTTACGAAGAACTGGTGCAATATGAGAAGGATTATAGCATTATACCTGTTTGCAGGGAAACACTTTCGGATATGATAACACCTATTATTCTTTTGCGAAAACTGGCAGAAGCAGGCGATAATTATTTTCTGTTAGAGAGTGTGGAAGGCGGAGAACATTTCGGAAGATATTCCTTTCTGGGACAGAAGCCTTCTATACGTCTTTCTTGTAAGAATAATCGAGTTAAGAAGAAAATCGGCAATATTACTGAAGATTTAAGTGAAACGCCATTTGATGCACTCAGGAAGCTGCTCACGGAGCATAAAGCGCCAAGAATTGAAGGGCTGCCTACCTTTACCGGGGGATTGGTCGGATATTTCTCTTATGAGATGATAGGTTATGCAGAACCAAAATTGAACTTAAAGAAAAGTGACTTTAATGATTATGACCTGTCACTCTTTGATAAGGTAATTGTTTTTGATCATTTAAAGCAAAAGATTTTACTAATTGCCAATTATCGCAGTACTGAAGGAAAAAAAGGCTACGAAAAAGCGCTTGCTGATATCGATGAGATGAAAGAGAAGATATTTGCACCTGTAAAGCTATCTAAGCTAAAGCCGGCAAGCATTGGTGAATTCAAGTGTAATACCACAAAAGAGAGATATCTTGAAATGGTCGAAAGAACAAGGCAGTATATCAGAGAAGGAGATATTTTTCAAGGAGTTATCTCTAGAAGGTTTGAAGCGGAATATAAAGGAAGTCTCTTGAATGCTTACAGAGTACTTCGAACAACAAATCCATCCCCTNNCATCCCCCTATATGTATTTTATCCAGAGTGAGGACTTACAGATTGCAGGTGTCTCACCGGAAACTATGATCAAATTAGAGAATGGAAAGCTTACTACTTTTCCGGTAGCCGGTACCAGACCAAGGGGTAAAACAAAAGAAGAGGATGACAGGTTGGAGAAAGAACTGCTGGCAGATGAAAAAGAATTATCCGAACATAATATGTTAGTAGATCTGGCAAGAAATGATGTGGGACGAATAGCAGAATATGGCAGCGTTCAGGTTGAGGATTATATGCAGATACACAGGTTTTCAAAGGTTATGCATATAGCCTCCGTAGTGACCGGAACCCTGAGACAGGAGAAAGACAGCTGTGATACTATCAGTGCTCTGTTACCGGCAGGAACCCTATCCGGGGCGCCTAAGTTCAGAGCCTGTGAGATTATTGATGAACTGGAAGCTGAAGCAAGAGGCGTATATGGCGGAGCCATTGGTTATCTTGATTTCTCAGGTAATCTGGATGTGTGTATTGCTATCCGTACTGCTGTGAAAAAGGGTGATACAGTATATGTCCAGGCTGGAGCAGGAGTGGTTGCTGACAGTGTACCGGAGCTGGAATATGAAGAATGTGCCAATAAGGCGGGAGCAGTAATAGAAGCCATCAAACAAGCAGGGGAGGTGCAGGAGCTATGATACTATTGATTGATAATTACGACAGTTTTTCTTACAATCTGGTTCAATTGATCGGTGATATTTTAAAGGAAAGAGACGTTCAACTAAATCTAATGGAATCTCCGCGCAATAGAAAGGGTCAGGAGGCAGAAGAAATTAAAGTTGTCCGTAATGATGAACTGACAATAGAGGACATGAAAGAACTTCATCCAAGCCACATCATATTATCTCCCGGTCCCGGAAGACCCATAGAGGCAGGAATCTGTGAGGAAGCAGTCAGAGCGCTTAAAGGAATTTATCCGATTCTCGGTGTATGCTTAGGGCATCAGGGAATCTGTGAAGCCTTTGGCGGTACCATAACTTATGCTGATACCCTGATGCATGGCAAGCAGAGCAGGGTCAGGGTTGGTACAAAAAGTGCCTTATTCCAAGGACTGGAGGAGGAAGTGCTGGTGGGACGGTATCATTCTCTGGCAGCAGAGCAGGCAACGTTACCAGAAGAACTGCAAGTAATTGCATATGCAGCTGATGGTGAAATTATGGCAGTAAAACACAGGGATTATGAAATATACGGAGTACAGTTTCATCCGGAATCAGTTTTGACACCGATGGGAAGAATAATGATGGAAAATTTTCTGAATATATAATGAGCTCCCTAGTCATTGACGATTACGTACCATTTGGGATATAAAAGGCTACTACAGAAGGTTACTACAAAAAGCTACTGCCACATATGTTAACTGTAAATCTATCAGAAATAGGAACAGACGATTAAGGAGGAGAAAGGATGATTAAGGAAGCTATTTATAAGTTAACAAGTAAGGAAGACCTGCCCTATGAAACTGCGGAGAGCGTTATGGATGAAATCATGAGCGGTGAAGCATCGGATACCCACATCGGGGCTTATCTGACAGCTCTTCGTATGAAAGGGGAAACCATTGAAGAAATTACTGCAAGTGCAGCCGGAATGAGAAAACACTGTGTCAGGCTCCTTCACAATATGGATGTATTGGAGATTGTAGGAACCGGAGGAGATGAAGCCTTTACCTTTAATATCTCCACCACTTCTGCACTTGTAGTATCAGCAACGGGAATNNCCTTTCCAGTAAATGCGGTGCGGCAGATGTTTTAGAAGCTCTAGGGGTCAACATTATGATAAGCCCGGCAAAAAGCGCAGAAATACTCTCAGAGATCGGAATCTGTTTTATGTTTGCTCAGACCTATCATACTGCTATGAAATATGTGGCCCCTGTCAGAAGAGAACTGGGAATACGCACAATCTTTAATATCCTTGGACCGCTATCCAATCCTGCAGGAGCGAATATGCAGCTCCTTGGAGTATTTGATGAGAAGCTGGTAGAACCTCTTGCACAGGTATTAAATAAGCTTGGTNNCAAACGGGCAATGGTGGTACATGGCAGAGACGGAATAGATGAGATATCCTTAAGTGCACCCACCTATTGCTGTGAGATCAGAGAGGGAAAGCTTACCACCTATGTATTGGAACCGGAACAGTTCGGACTAAACAAATGCAAGAAAGAGGACCTGGTAGGCGGCGGACCGTCAGAGAATGCAGAAATAGCAAAGGCAATTCTGGCAGGTGAAAAGGGACCGAAACGAGATGCAGTAATCTTAAATACTGCTGCTTGTATCNNAAAGGATAATATCAGCTTTAAGGAAGCGGTAAAGATAGCGGAGGATACCATTGACAGCGGTAAGGCAATGAGGCAGCTGGAGGAATTTATAAGCCTTTCAAACAATTAGACAGAGGAGACAAAAGATATGATTCTGGACAACATTGTGGCAGCAACAAGAATAAGGGTAGAAAAGGATAAGGAAAAAGTCTCTTTTGAAGTGATGCAAAAGGAGGCCCTTAAGCTACCTATAGACACTGGTTTTCCATTTGAAGCAGCACTAAGGACAGAGGGAATAAGCTTTATTTGTGAGGTGAAAAAAGCCTCCCCTTCCAAAGGTGTCATAGCAGAAGATTTCCCCTATGTAGCCATTGCGAAAGAATATGAAAAAGCTGGTGCAAGCTGTATATCGGTATTAACGGAACCGGATTTTTTTCTGGGCAGTGATGCATACTTATCTGAAATAAGAGAAGAAGTATCCATCCCACTATTAAGAAAAGACTTTATTGTGAATGCCTACCAGATATATCAGGCGAAAACCCTTGGTGCGGATGCAATCCTGTTAATATGTGCCATTTTAAGCCAGAAGGAACTGGAAGAATATCTTAACATAAGCCGTGAACTGGGGCTGTCTGTACTGGTAGAAGCTCACGATGAAGAAGAGGTCTTTATGGCGGTAAAGGCCAGAGCCGGTATTATTGGTGTTAACAACAGAGATTTAAAGACATTTGAGGTAGATATCAGAACCAGTGAAAGACTAAGAAAACTAGTGCCTGAGAATATCCTATTTGTTGCAGAAAGCGGAATTAAGACCGCTGATGATATCAGAGTTTTAAAGGAAGCCGGCGTGAATGGTGTTCTTATTGGTGAGACTTTTATGAAAAGCTGCGATAAAAAAGCTGTGCTGGCTGAACTAAGAGGGGATATCTAATGACAAAGGTTAAGATCTGCGGATTGCGAAGAGAGAAAGACATTCAGATAGTAAATAAATATCTTCCGGATTACATTGGATTTGTATTCGCTGACAGTAAACGGAAAGTCACAAGGGAAGAAGCACATAGGCTGAAAAATCAACTGGATGAGAGAATTCTTTCTATTGGAGTATTTGTCAATGCTCCTGTTGAGGAAATTGCAGCTTTGGTTAAAGCTAATATAATCAATGGCATTCAACTTCATGGAGATGAAGATGAGAATTACATGAATACTCTGCGAAGGACGATAAAGGAAGCTGTGCCGATTATAAAAGCACTTAGAGCGATTAAGGAAGAGGATATTAAGAAAGGCCGAAAGTTACCGGCAGATTATTTTCTTCTTGACACTTATTCTGCTGAACATTATGGCGGCATAGGAAAACCCTTTGACTGGAATATAGTACCGGAGGATTTTAGGAGATTTTATCTGGCTGGTGGATTGAATAATACTAATGTAACCAAGGCTATTGAAATGCTGCATCCCTATTGTGTGGATATTAGCAGCGGAGTGGAAACAGAAGGTTACAAAGAGGAAAAAAAGGTAATGGAATTTATTGCAGCGGTACGGGCAGCAGACAGAACGAATTAAGAAATAAAGTTAACACAACAGGTGGCAAACATATTCGATAACAGGTTTGCATAGTTGAAAGTAAATATAACAGAAAGGATTCCGCAATTTAGCTTTAAGCTTAAAAACGGGAGGTGCGTCTTTTATATTATTAAACACAGCTATCAAAGGCGTATCAGGGTAGAACAATGAAAAAAGGCAGGTTTGGTGAGTTCGGAGGTCAGTATGTACCGGAAACTCTTATGAATGCAGTAGCAGAGGTGGAAAAAG
Source organism: Lachnoclostridium sp. UBA6558 (assembly GCA_002434335.1). Lineage (GTDB taxonomy): Bacteria > Bacillota > Clostridia > Lachnospirales > Lachnospiraceae > Anaerocolumna. The sequence continues at coordinate 41,555 of DJJW01000013.1, forward strand.
CCTATGAATATTATAAAAATGATCCGGCTTATATGTCAGAGCTGGAGACATTATACCGCGAATATGCAGGAAGACCCTCAAGGTTATATTTTGCTGAAAAAATGACAAAAGATCTGGGTGGAGCAAAGATATATCTGAAAAGAGAGGATCTGAATCATACCGGTTCCCATAAGATCAATAATGTATTAGGGCAGGTGCTTCTTGCAAAGAAAATGGGTAAGACCAGAGTTATTGCAGAAACAGGAGCCGGGCAGCATGGTGTGGCAACAGCAACGGCGGCAGCACTTATGGGACTTGAATGTGATATCTTTATGGGTAAGGAAGACACGGACAGACAGGTATTAAATGTATACCGAATGGAACTTTTAGGAGCCAGGGTACATCCTGTGACCAGCGGTACCCAGACCTTAAAGGATGCGGTAAATGAGACTATGAGGGAATGGACCAGAAGGGTAGAGGACACGCTGTATGTTCTTGGTTCAGTAATGGGGCCCCATCCCTTTCCTACAATAGTGAGGGACTTTCAGAAAATAATAGGCAGGGAGATTAAGAGCCAGCTCAAGGAAAAGGAGGGCAGGCTTCCGGATGCGGTAATTGCCTGTGTTGGCGGTGGAAGTAATGCTATGGGTGCCTTCTATGAATTCATAGAAGATACTGAAGTTCAGCTGATTGGCTGTGAGGCAGCCGGTCTTGGTGTTGATAATCCTAAGAATGCGGCGACGATTGCAAACGGCACGGAAGGGATCTTCCATGGCATGAAGTCTATCTTCTGTCAGGATGAAGACGGACAGATAGCACCGGTTTACTCCATATCCGCTGGTCTTGATTATCCCGGAATAGGACCGGAGCATGCCATGCTTTATAAGACAGGAAGAGCCTCCTATGTACCTGTTACAGATGAAGAGGCGGTTAAAGCTTTTGAATATCTGTCACGGACAGAAGGAATTATTCCTGCAATTGAAAGTGCACATGCAGTAGCCTATGCAAGAAAATTAGCACCAGAAATGGACAAGGAGAAAATAATAGTAATCAATATATCCGGACGTGGTGATAAGGATGTAGCTGCAATTGCAAGATACAGGGGGGTAAATATTCATGAGTAGAATTCAGAATGCATTTAAGCAGGGAAAAGCATTTATCAGTTTTGTAACAGGAGGAGATCCTGACCTGGAAACTACAGAAAAATTAATTGTTGCAATGGAAGCAGCAGGAGCAGACCTTATAGAAATTGGAATTCCTTTCTCTGATCCAATTGCGGAAGGCGCAGTTATTCAGGAAGCAAACGAAAGAGCATTATCAGCAGGCTGTACCACGGATAAGCTTTTTGATATGGTAAAAGGGGTAAGAGGGAAGGTAAATGTACCGCTGGTTTATCTCACTTATATCAATCCAATTTATACCTATGGTAAGGACAGATTCTTTAAAAGGTGTGTGGAATGCGGTATAGATGGAATTATTGTTCCGGATCTTCCTTTTGAAGAGAAGGAAGAACTGGAAGTGGATTGTTTAAAATACGGAGTGGATTTGATATCCTTGATTGCCCCCACCTCTAATGACCGAATCCGTATGATAGCAGAACAGGCAACAGGCTTCATTTACTGTGTTTCTTCTATGGGGGTAACAGGTGTAAGGTCGGAAATCAAGACTGATATCAGCTCCATGATTTCCATGGTACGTGAGGTATCTAAGGCTCCCTGCGCAGTAGGCTTTGGAATCTCAACGCCTGACCAGGCAAGGGAATTTGCAGCTGTCTCAGATGGAGCAATTGTTGGCAGTGCCATCGTGAAGATCGTTTCACAATATGGTAAGGATAGTATCAAACCTGTAGCTGATTATGTCAGGGAGATGAAAAAAGCAGTGATGGAAGCATAAAATACATGTCCTTACGATAACTGGAAGCTGTAATTTTGAACATACAACGATTGATTGGATAACATATTAATAAAAGTATAATGCTAGGAGATTGCTAAATGGAGGGAAAATAAGTCCCTCCTTTTTTCATGCTGCCACTTACATTATAAGAGTGTTTGGACAGCATGAAAATACTTTATTCTTGATGAAGAATTTGGTTTAAAAAAGGTTTAAGCAATAAAGTCAATCAAATTCTAGTTTTTAGTATAGAAATATGGCAAATATTATAAAAAAACAGGAGGAAAATCAAAGAAAATAAACGTTATGAACATGATATTCTATAATCTGAATGGATTTCTCTACTTTTTTATTGAAGAATGCCTAAAAGTGTTATAAGGTAATAATGGAGACTGGTATTGAAATATTACAACGGGGAAAGATTTTGGAGGTTTATTATGTTTGAAGTATTACTGGTGGATGATGAGGCTTTGGTTCGTGACGCCATAAGTACCAATATGAAATGGGAAGAGCTTGGGTATCATTTGGCTGGAACCTGTAAGAATGGCAAGGAAGCAATGGAATTTCTAGCAATACATAATGTTGCATTAGTAATTACGGATATCTGTATGCCATTTGTTGACGGACTGGAGCTTGCCAGATATATCTACGAAAAACATACAGATACCAGAACGATTATATTAAGCGGATATAATGAATTTGAATATGCAAAGACGGCGGTTAAGTACCAGGTGGCAGAATATGTACTTAAGCCTGTTACGGTAGCTGAGTTAAATGAGATTCTCTTAAGAGTAAAAGAAGCAATCAGTGAGGCGCGAAAGAAGAAAGAGAGTCTTCACAAACTTACGGATTCTTATCAGAAGAATCTTCCAATATTGCGTTCCAGGTATTTAAATCAATTGGTCAAGGGCATGCATAAACAACAGCCGGAAGAAAAGCTTCATGAGAAGCTAAGAGAGCTGCACAGGGATATCAGCGGTGAATGCTACATTACTGCTCTTATGGTGGCAGAGCATACGGAAGACTTTCTTAATTCTATGCCGGAAGCTGCCGGAGATCTGCCGGAATTTATTCTTTTTAATATATTGGAAGAGATGACTTCTACTGACGATAAACTACTGGTATTTCAGGATTTGCAGAATAATACGACCCTTCTTATGTCAGGGATCTCAGAAGTATTCTTATTGGAGAAGCTGCAAAAAGTATATGAAGACAGTAAAGGGATGATGAAGGGGTATTTTGGGTTAGGGGTAACACTGGGAATCGGTAGTCCTGTCAATCTGCTTTATAAGGTACATAAATCCTATGAAGGAGCCGTGAATGCTCTGGAATATCGATTTCTATATGGGCAGGACAGAGTACTTTTTATCAAAGATTTTGTACAAATGGATCAGATCAGAAATATTGAAATCAGTGACGATATCAGAAAACTTACGCTGGCAGTAAAACTGAACAGTAAAGCTGAAATCGCTGAAAGTCTGAAAGGAATTATATCCAGATTGCGAAAACTGGTTTTGTCTTCTGCCAGGATCTATATCTGTGTGCAGAACATAATGGTAGCTTTGAATAATTTGGTGGACAGCTTAAATCTTACCGACGAGGAAATTACCGAACGGCAGAATAATCTGTTAAGGCTTTTGTACACCATGAAAACCCTTGAGGAGGTGGAGAAGCTCCTTTGTGAGTATTGTTATTATATCGGTGAGGTTTTAGCAGTACAAAGGGATGGCTTTAGTAAGAAGCAGGCGATTATAGCGGTAGAATATATCGAAGAACATTATATGGATGAAGACTTAACCCTGCAATCCATGTGCAGTGATCTTGCTATCAGCATGAGTTATTTCAGTACCATTTTTAAACGCTACACCGGTGAAACCTTTATCGAAGCCTTAACCAAGCGAAGAATGAAAGCTGCCATGGAGCTTCTTTCCAATACTACTCTGAAGGTGTATGAAATTGCTGAGAAGGCAGGTTATGCAGACCCCCATTACTTTGCCATTACCTTTAAAAAGATTACCGGGATGACACCCAAGGAGTACGCAAGAAAGGAAGGAAGAATACATGAATAAGCCTGACACAGAAGTACTGCTTGGGAAAAGGTTTGGCAGATTGCTGCAGCCCTTTAAGAGTATCCGGATGAATATGATATTCTTATTTTCCTTGCTGATTCTGTGTGCGGTGTTTTTGTTTCTGGGAATTTCTTTGAGCGTTACCAGAAAGGCAGTGATTGAGAATTCTACAGAATATACGAAACAAGTAATCGGACAGGTGAATGCAGATATTGATGCCTATATCAGTTACATGGAAAATATCTCAACCTTACTGGTGACTAATATGGATGTAAGGGAGTATCTTTCGACAGAACCCAATAGTGAAAAGGATACAGAATTATATTCCAGGATGCTGTCACAATTTGAAACGATTCTTAGTATGAGAGAAGATATCTATAACATTGTTGTCTATGGTGAAAATGATAAATTTGCAGTAAATCATGGTACTCAAATGCTAAACCATAATGTAGACATCAAGGAAATGACCTGGTATAAGAAGGCGGTAGAAGGCAATGGCAGACGTGTATTATCCTCTTCTCATGTCCAGAATGTTATTTATGATGATTACAAATGGGTTGTAACCTTAAGCAAAGCAATCCGCACCAAAGAAACCGGAAAGATTCTCGGTGCACTGCTGGTAGATTTGAATTACAGTTCTATTACAAAGCTCTGCCAGAATATCAAAATGGGCAACAAAGGATACATCTTCCTTATCGACAGTCAGGGAGAGATTATCTATCATCCGAAGCAGCAGCTTATTTATACAGGGCTTAGAAAAGAAAAAATCGGAGAAATTCTCACCTGCAAAAAAGATCACTTCATAACAAAGGTAGAAGGAGAAGAAAAACTCTATACTATGTCTACTTCTGAAAAGACCGGCTGGACTGTAGTGGGAGTGGCAAATATTAATGAATTGTTTCCAGGCAGGCAGGCCACCCAGAGTATTTATCTGGAAAGTGCTTTGCTGTTACTATTGGGAGCGCTTATAACAGCAGTACTTTTCTCGAATAAGCTGACAAGACCAATTACGGATTTAAGGAATTCCATGAAGGAAGTAGAAAAAGGAAGCTTTGATAAAGTAGTTCGAAAGGATTGGGGAGACGGAGAGATTGGAATGCTTCATAAGTCCTTCTATGCCATGACCGATGAGCTTCAGAACCTTATGAAGGATAAGAGCAGAAGCCAGAAGGAAAAGTATAAGCTGGAGCTCAGAGCCTTACAGGCACAGATAAATCCTCACTTCCTTTATAATACCCTGGATTCTATCGTATGGATGGGGGAAGGTGGAAATAACAAAGAAGTGGTAATAATGACGGCAACCCTTGCGAAGCTGCTGCGGCAGAGTATCAGTAATGAAGTGGAATTTGTCACCATTGAAAATGAAGTGGATTATGCCAGAAGTTATCTTATCATCCAGAAAATGCGTTACAGAGACCAACTATCCTTTGAAATCGAGGTTGACCCGCTGATATACTCCTGCCGTATGGTAAAGTTAATTCTTCAGCCCCTGGTGGAGAATGCCATTTATCATGGTATTAAATACAGGGAAACAAAAGGAACAGTAATAATACGCGGAGAAGAAACCATGGATGGTATCCTTTTGCAGGTTATTGATAACGGAATCGGTATGGAGGAAGATACCTTAAAACATATCTTTGATAAAAAGGATAAGTCCGGCAAGAGTAACGGAGTAGCCGTTGAAAATGTTAACCGAAGGTTGAAGCTTTACTATGGTGAGAAATACGGTTTACAGTATGAAAGTACTCCCGGTATCGGTACTACTGTAAGCATTTATCTGCCGAAAGTGGAGGGGGGTGTACCGGATGAAGAATTTTGAAGTAACGGATAAAAAGAAAAAGTTTTTTCAATATCCTCGGATAATTGCTTTGATAATACTGTTTCTATGTACAGGAATGTTTCTTTACAAGATAATGCTGCACAAAGAAAAGCCGATGGAAATCATCTGTATTGTTAAGAGTCTTGATGAGAATAATGGTTTCTGGCAGTCTGTTATGGAGGGGGCTAACTTAGCTGCGATNNATTGTTATCTGGGGAGCTGAGAAGGAGGATGATTACATCAGCCAGAACCAATTAATTGAAGAAGCGATTAATAGAAAACCCGGAGCCATTGTTCTGGCTGCGGCAGATTATATCAAAACCGTTGATGCTGCAAAAGCAGTGGTTGCTAACAATATCAAGCTTGTGCTCATAGACTCAACTGTTCAAGGGGATTTTGCTGATGCAGTGATAGCAACCGATAATTATAAGGCTGGAATCCGTATGGGTGCCCTTATGAAACGGCTGTTAAAAGACGGTAAGGAAATAGGAATTATCAGTCATGTAAAAGGTACCTCCACAGCCATAGACCGGGCAAACGGTATAAGAATGGGACTTACAGATGACAAAGATAAGATTGCGGAGATAACGTACTGCGATTCCGACACGGAAAAGGCCAAGGAACTAACAAAGGAAATGGTTAAGAAACATCCTGATATCTCAGTAATTGCTGGTTTGAACCAATATGCATCAGTCGGAGCCGGAGCAGCCATTAAAGAAATGGGGATGGAGAAATCAATCAAAGTCATTGGTTTTGATAATGCCACCGAACAGATTAAATATCTGGAGGAAGGGATATATGAAGCGATTGTAATTCAGAAATCCTTCAATATGGGATACCTTGGTGTGGAAAGTGCGATTAAGCTTATAAAAGGGGAAAAGACAGACAGGGTTATAGATTCCGGTTCTACTTTAATCACGAAAGATAATATGTATACCAGCTTAAATCAAAAGTTACTATTCCCTTTTGATTAGTTCATAAAGTCACTTTATTTTGGTAAATGAACGAACAATTTTGAGCTCTGCCGAGCTACCTCAAGGGAGGCAGAGCGTGAAGTGCTACCAGCGTGCCAAGGGTCTTTGAGTAATATGCACTCATAACTCTCTCTTTCGTACTCAAAGCTATTTCGTACCGTTCCTGATCAAATAGCATTAATATTTAAATAATAAAAGGTTAAAATCTTGGAAAGTAAGATTTTAACCTTTTTCTATAGATTTCTCTATTAAATTGTTCCCTGAAAGAAAATATAATGTGCTTACAGAAGCAAAAACAAAAGAACAGAAAGCATATTGGAAGGTGAATGTATGGAGAAAGTATTAATTTCCATGGAAAGAATCGATAAAGCCTTTTCCGGCGTCAGCGCTTTAAGAGGAGCGAATCTCGAAGTCCGGGCAGGAGAGGTTCATGCACTTATGGGTGAGAATGGTGCCGGGAAATCAACTCTGATGAAGATTCTGACAGGAATCCACGCAAAGGATGCCGGAATTGTCAGATTTGAGGGCAGGGAGATAGAATTTAAGAATCCGAAAGAAGCACAGGATGCGGGTATTGTAATCGTTCATCAGGAGCTTAATATGATGAACCATCTTACCGTTGCCCAGAACCTGTTCATTGGTAAAGAAAATACGAAAGGCAGATTTATTGATGATAAAGAAAATAACAGGCAGGCGCAGGTGCTTTTTGAGAAATTAAACATTTCCATTAATCCAAGGGAGACTATGGGGAATCTCACTGTAGGAAAACAGCAGATGGTAGAAATAGCAAAAGCGATTTCCGCAGAGTCCAAAGTCATTGTCTTTGATGAGCCTACAGCCGCCCTGACAGATACTGAGATAACAGAACTCTTTAAGATTATCAGGGAATTAAGGGCAAAAGGTCTTGGGATTGTATATATATCACATCGAATGGATGAAATCAAGAAAATAACCGATCGGGTAACCATTATGAGAGATGGTGAGTATGTAGACACCCTGATTTCAGAAAAGTGTACGAAAGATGATATCATAAGCCGGATGGTAGGCAGAGTTATCCGTGAGGACCCCAAAGAAACCAGCAATGTAGCAAAGGATGCACCGGTGGTACTTAAGGTTAAGAACCTGAATGCCGGTAAAATGGTACGGGACGTAAGCTTCTCGTTAAGAAAAGGTGAAATACTTGGTATTGCCGGTCTTATGGGTTCCGGAAGAACAGAAACTGCAAGGGCATTATTTGGAGCAGACCCAATAGACAGCGGAGAAATCTACATAAAGGGGCAGAAAGTTACGATTAATAATCCCTGTGATGCAGTAAAAGCCGGAATCGGATATTTATCAGAAGACCGTAAACGATACGGAATTATTGTAGAAAAGACAGTGGCAGACAATTCTGTTATGGCAGCACTGGAAAAATACTGTTCCGGACAGTTTATTCATGACAGAAGAATCCGAAAGGATGCGCAAAAGTATGTAGAGATGCTTAAGACGAAAACACCTTCTGTGGAACAGCTGGTAGTTAACCTTTCAGGCGGTAACCAGCAAAAGGTAGTAATAGCCAAATGGCTGTTAAAAGACAGTGAGATACTGATCTTTGATGAACCGACCAGAGGAATTGATGTAGGAGCCAAAAGCGAAATCTATGCGCTCATGAACAATCTGGTAAATCAGGGAAAATCTATCATAATGATCTCCTCTGAATTACCTGAAATCCTCCGCATGAGCGATCGAATCCTGGTTATGTGTGAGGGAAGAATAGCCGGAGAATTCATGATAGAAGAGGCCAGCCAGGAGAAAATTATGCATGCTGCAACTTTAAGAAAAGAAAGGAATCAGTAAATTATGAAACCAACAGAGAAAAAAGAAATCAATTCCTTTAAGTCTATCATTAAACATATAGGTACACAGAAATTAATTGCAGTACTTGCTTTAATAGTAATATATATCTTTTTCGCCATATTCAGCCAGCCCTTTCGAAGTTCCAATACATTGATCAGTATCTTCGATTCTTCTTATTACATAGGTTTTCTGGCAATCGGTGTTACCTTTGTCATCATAACCGGAGGTATTGATCTGTCCATCGGTACGGTTATGGTATGTTCAGCTTTAATGGGTGGGGTACTTTATGAGCTTGGTCTGCCTCTGCCTTTGGCATTAATCGCTATTGTGTTAATTGGAGCAGCTTTCGGACTGATTAACGGACTGATGGTATCTGTCTTAAAGCTACCGGCCTTTATTGCAACCCTTGGAACTATGATGGTAACCAGAGGTCTTGGCTCTATTATAACAGGAACAAAGAGTATTACCTTTCCGCTAAGAACCAATGAAGACGGCTGGTATAAATCCTTNNTGCTTATTGGAGCAGCTGTAATCATGGCTGTTATACTTACGAAAACAAAAACCGGTCGATACATACTGGCTCTGGGCAGTAACAAAGAAGCTACCAGATTGTCAGGTGTAAACATAATGAAGTGGGAGACCATTGCCTATGTAATCAGCGGTACCTTTGCAGGAATTGCAGCAGTATCTTATGTAGCTATTTATTCAACTGTGCAGCCTGGAACTGGTAACGGATTTGAATTGGATGCCATTGCAGGTGTAGTTATTGGCGGAACCTCTCTGGCTGGTGGTGTTGGCTCTGTTGCAGGAACTTTAATCGGTGTATTTATTATGAGCGTGCTCAAAGTTGGGCTTCCCTTTATCGGATTGCAGCCTCATTATCAGCTGTTTATTACTGGTATTGTATTAATAATAGCTGTGTATGCAGATGTTCGCAACCGAATAAAGAAAAAGACCAGATAGTGTTATTTATGACAATCTGATTCTGGCGGCTTGTAAAGCAGGTAAACCATAGTATAGAAACTAATTGATAACATGGATTGCAGAGTATTGAATAGCAGAATCAAGGATAAAAAGAATCAGGATTACTTACCTCCTGGGCAATGCTTTTAGGAGCATAAATACCCGGAGATAATAATAAAAAGCAACATATAAGGAGGATATTTTATGTACTTAAAAAGGGTAGCAGCAATGGGGATTGCAGCAGTGTTTTTAATGGGTACCTTATTAACGGGATGCAGTAAAGAGAACACTTCCCAGACCAGCGTAGGAACAGAAGCTTCTGGCGGAAAAATGACAGTAGAAATTGTCGCAAAGGGTTTCCAGCATGATTTTTGGCAGGCAGTATTAAAAGGAACAGAAAAAGCAGCCGCAGAATTCGGTGTTACAACAAACTTTGTAGGTCCTGAAGGAGAAGGAGCTATTGCAGCACAGGTCGAACAGCTGAACAATGCTATCAATAAAAATCCCAGCGCAATATGTCTGGCAGCACTTGATACCAGCGCAGCAATTGATTCCATAGCAAATGCACAATCCAAGAAGATACCTATCATCGGATTTGATTCCGGTGTTCCCGGTGCTCCGGAAGGAGCAGTTGCTGCAAATGCTGCAACGGATAATTATAAGGCAGGAGAACTTGCTGCCGAAAAGATGTATGAAGCTATTAAGGATAAAGTAACAGACCCTACAGAAACAGTACGCATCGGTGTAGTAGCTCAGGAAGCTAATTCTGAGTCAATAACTCAAAGAACTGCAGGTTTTGCAGAAAAAATGTCTTCCCTCATTGGTGAAGAGAAAGCCTCTGTTGAAGGTCATGACAAATACAGCCGTAAAGTTGATGGAGCTAAGGTTGTTATTGAAATTAGAATACCTACTGAAGTTACAGACAATGCCGGTAAGACAGAAGCCCTAACACTTCTTAATAAAGAAGATTTAATCGGAATCTATGGCTCCAATGAATTTGCAGCGAAATGTATTATTAATGCGAATGAAGGCATGAATAAGCTTGGGGCAGATAAAGTGATTGCCGTTGGTTTTGACTCCGGTGCTTTGCAGCTGGATGCTGTAAAGTCTGGTGTGTTCTATGGTTCTNNATTGGTTACAATGCCGTGAAACTTGCCGTAGCAGCAGCCAAAGGTGAGAAGGTGGAAGATGTGGATACCGGATGCCAGTGGTATAATGCTGAAAACATGGACAGCGCAGAGATTGCACCTTGTCTGTATGAATAGCATATGATTAACATAGAGGGCTTTGGTCCTCTATGTTTTTTGCTGCGTATTACTAAGTGTAGCAATTGATTCCTGCAATATTGGACAATGGAATAAATACATAAACAGGGAATTGAGTAGGCAGTTGAGTGATATATAAAAAGCCTGACATACCAAAAATACTTGCACCTGTAAGAAAGAAGTATAAGTGACGAGGACCTTGGTAATAAGGGGAAGATGGTATTAAACTGATAATGGACCAGTGCTCCAGTAAACAATTAGCGGATGGCGAAGAAGATGTAGCCGGAGCATTGTCCGAATTTACCGTTGGAGCAGGCGGGGGCTGCGGTATTAATTGACCGGCAGGGATTGTAGATAATAAAGCACCGTATTGATAAACAATCTGTTGTATTTCAAGCAGATTGTATGCCTGACCAATCTCATTCGTTGATTCACTTAAATTGGCGGGAGGATAAGCACCGATAGGGCAGAGAGCCTCCAATTGATTAGCATGTAACATCCGAGACCTCGATACTGGTTTGTTACAATATATTAAGGAAAGTATTTGTTTGTTACAGCTATATACGGCACATTAAATAAGTGTGAGGTTATAGTGTATGGTTAATTTAATGGTAGGAATTATAAGCCAGACAATTTGCTGCAAACATTCCGCTGTAGAGTGCACCCTGCATCCAGCCGTGTTTGGAAGAGGTGTGCTCACCGGCGAAGAATACTCGGTTGTTGTATTCCGGTAACAGAATATCATAACCGAAATTAAGCAATTGGCCTGGGAGATTGGTAGCAAAAGCACCTTTGGCAAAAGGCTCTTCATTCCAGTTAACCGTTTTGTGTCCAGTAATCAATCTGTTCAAATAATCTTCCGGAAGTCCGTGAACTTCTTCTACATTTCTCTTAATAAAGGAAAATCGCTGTCCATCCGGGAAAGCACCAACTCGAACAGCATCCAGTCCTATGTTATACGAAGCGGTAAATACTCCCGGTTCGTTTGGCATACAGCCCAATTCCTCCAAGCAAGCAAGATGGTCCGTAGGGTAAAAGATAGTTCGGATTGGCAGATCTGTAGCAGAAAAACCCCCGTTCATCCTTCCGAAATCACTATCTTCTTCCCAAAAACGTCTTTTGCTTAGAAAAGAGGCTTTTAAGGAGTTATAATAGTTCAATTCTCTGATAGCCTGCATCTTTTGATTGGAAAAGAAAGGTTTTATATCAAAGGTTCGAAGCACAGAAAAAGGAATGGTGCAGATGATGTAATCAAATTCTTCGGTCTGATTTCTTAAACTTGAGGTATTATATCTCAGTAAAACCTTATTGTCCTCCAGCTGATATATTCCATTAACGTAATACCCCATATTAATCTGGCAGTTTCCAAGATATTCTTTGTCGATGGTATACTCATCAGGAGTGAGATTCGTTAAAGAGTTATAAAAAGCATAAGGAAGATTTTCCATTCCTCCGGAGATACGATAGACGTTGGCATAATCCATGGAATATTCTTCATTAAGCGTTTCGAAATAGTTTGCCGCAAGAGTGTCACCTGTCAGTGAATTTACACTGGCAAGAAGGGTTATTGCATCCTGACTTAAGCCGAGATCCTCAAGAATCTGCCGGATACTTTGATTGATATAGGGAAGAATTTGGGGTGAATAGTTTGGTAATATTTGAAGAAGTTCTTTTCTGGTATCGGGTGAGAGTTCCTTTAACAGACTGGAAAACGCGTAATCATTCAACTGATTCCAGGGAGTATTTCTTTCAGCAGGTGTAAGATTAAACAGAGGATAAAGATACTCCATAATATTTGCCCCCTCGGAATCTTTGCGGGTTCTGGTATTATGGACATAAATAAAATTATTTGGTATTCCCTGGGAGGAGGGAACTGTCATTAAATTGAAGAGGTTAATATAATGCCAGGTAGTACCATGAGAGACTGGTATTCGCATGGCGCCGAACTCTCCATAATAGTTTCTGCTTCTGTTAAAATAGTAGGTATAGACTCTGCCGCCTATTCGCTCTTCGTTCGCTTCAAAAACAGTAATATCTGCTCCGGTCTTACGAAGCTCAAAGGCAGCTGACAGACCAGCAAGTCCTGCACCAATTATACCTATCCTGACTTTTTTTAATCCACCGGGCTCTATGTAGGTGTTGATGTCAGGCGGTGGATTTAACAGTTCAATTATATTGAACAGATCTTCGGATCTCCCGGCACTTTCCAAGGAATTAGATAGCATCTGATACCTCTGGGTGTCGGTAGGATTCATAAAAGTATGAATGTTTGTCATCTTTTTACACCTGAATAAAGTATGTTATTTTAATGTATTGCCTAAAGTATGGAAATATTCTGGAAACATGTTCTGGTATGGCTGATTATCTCATAGTATAGAGGTTATTATTGAAATACTTTATTTCGATAAGAAATAACTCTATAGAACAGGACCGAAGCAAGCCACACCGAAATGCACCGTTTGGCTGGGAAACCCAGCGATTATTTATGTAGGGATAAACAAATAGTAATGCAATAAAGGAGCAATAGTATATAGAAGGATTTATAAGCGTAAATTATTACTGTAGTAGTAGAGGTGTAAAAAAATTATAAAATACCTGAAAAATAATTGTAATCCCTTTTGCAATCCTGTATAATTATTTAAAAGCGCTTTCAAGAGCAAAAAAACACGGGATGAAATAGAAAGGCAAAAGAAAATGAAATTATTACAGGACAGAATTATAACAGACGGCAATGTAAAGAGCGGAAATGTACTTAAAGTAGACAATTTTTTGAATCATCAGATGGATATTGAGCTATTCAATGAAATCGGAAAAGAATTTAAACGAATCTTTTCGGAATGTTCCATAAATAAAATACTTACCATAGAGGCATCCGGTATCGGTATTGCCTGTATAACCGCACAATATTTCAACGCACCTGTAGTATTTGCAAAGAAAGCCCAGAGCATAAATATCGATGGTGATGTATATTCTACAAAAATCGAATCATTTACGCATAAGAAAACCTACGATGTTATTGTTTCCAAAAAATTCATAAGTCCCGAAGACAGAGTTCTGATTATTGATGATTTCCTGGCTAACGGTTGTGCACTTGCAGGATTGATAGATATTGTACGCAGTGCCGGAGCAACGGTAGAAGGTATCGGAATAGTAATAGAGAAGGGTTTCCAAAATGGTGGTGATATGATTCGCAACATGGGTGTAAGACTTGAATCTTTAGCTATCATAGAAAGTATGGATGCAGAAAACGGCACAATAGAATTTCGTTAATTGCTTAAAGGATACATATAATCCGCTTTGAAAAGGGGCGGATTTTTTGTGCACCTTTCTAGTCCAGGAGGAAAATAGTGGTGGATTTTTCCTACTTCCTATTTGGGAAGTACCCTACGTATAATTGCGATAAGCATTGATATTGGTGCGAAAATAAGAAAACAATCCACTTTTTATTTGAAAAGGCCAGGGCGGGAAGGGTGGTTAACCTGATTAAGAAAGGGGGAGAGTATGAAACATATCATTACATATTTAAAACCTTATGGGCTGCGAATGCTTATGGGGTTTATTATAAAGGTTGCTGGTACTTTTATGGATTTGGGACTTCCCTGGGTGCTGGCCTATATTATTGATGAAGTCATTCCTTTAAAAGAAATAAAATATATCCTGTTATGGGGCGTCTTAATGCTTCTCCTGTCGGTAGGTGCAAGACAATTTAATATAACAGCTAATCGTATGGCGTCCAGAGTTGCCGGAGATACCGTAAAGAAACTAAGACATGANNCAGAATGACTTCGGATACCTACAATATTCATCAGATGGTCGGTATGATGCAAAGGCTAGGTGTCCGAGCACCGATTATCCTTGTGGGAGGTATGATTCTGACCTTTACCCTCGAACCGGTACTTACACTGATACTTGTAGGAATTCTACCTTTGCTGGCCTTCTGTGTTTATGTGGTTTCTAAAAAGGGAATCCCTCTCTATTCCAAAAGCCAGAGTGCAGCGGATAGAATGGTGAGGGTAGTAAGAGAGAATGTTAACGGAATACGTGTTATCAAAGCACTTTCCAAATCAGGATATGAAAAAGAGAGATTTCACAGAGCAAATGATGAAGTAGCTGCCAATGAATTTAAGGCAGGAGCAACCATGGCAGTGATTAACCCTGTTATGAACCTGCTGCTTAATGGTGGGTTGACCCTCGTTATAATAGCAGGTGCTTACCGGGTAAACAGCGGCGCCTCAGAGGTTGGTAAGATTGTAGCTTTTCTGTCCTACTTTACAATGATTCTAAATGCCATGCTTATGATTACCAGAATTTTTGTAGGCATATCAAAGGCAAATGCTTCTGCTGACAGAATTTTTGAAGTATTAAATACGAGTGAAGAACTGAAGCCTGAAGAAGTGCTGACAGAGAAAGAAGCATATGGGACTTCAGAAGCTGAAAATATACATGTTTCTTTCCGGGGAGTTACCTTTACCTATCCTCAGAGAAGAGAGGAAGAGGCTGAAGATGACGATTCTATTAATGTAGAAAACATTGATTTCAGTATTAAGACAGGGGAATCTCTGGGTATTATTGGAGCAACTGGGTCCGGTAAAACAACCTTGATAAATTTATTGTTACGCTTTTATGATACAGATAAAGGTGGTATCTATATAAAGGGTAAAAATGTTAAAAGCTATCCCCTGCGGGACTTGAGAAGTAAATTTGGTGTGGTATTTCAAAATGATATGATATTTGCTGATACCATTGGCGGAAATATTGACTTTAACCGAGGCATATCTATTGGCAGATTAGAGGAAGCCGCAGAAGATGCGCAGGCAGCGGAATTTATTAACCAACTGGTGAGCGGCGAAAAGAAAGGCTTTGATTATGAGGCGGCAGTAAAGGGTGCTAACCTGAGCGGCGGTCAGAAGCAAAGACTGCTCATTGCAAGAGCTCTTGCTGCCAGGCCTGAAATTCTGGTACTTGATGATTTCTTCAAGGGGCTTTTTAGAAAAAAAAAAAGAGGGGGGGGGGNNCGATGCGGCACTCAGAACTGCGCTGCGAGAGAATTATCAAAATACCACAACTATTATGATAGCCCAAAGAATCAGTTCCATTATGAATATGGATCATATAATTGTTATGGAAGAGGGCAGAATGATTGGTTATGGAAATCATGAAGAACTTCTGTTGAATTGCTCTGTATACAATGAGATATATCAGTCACAAATGGGAGAATGATGCCGAATCTGTCTGAGCTTATAAAGTCAGGGAGTATTTTAAGCTTCTTTCATAGTTTTTAAGCTGCAATAAGCTGCAGCGGAATGCGAGGAAATATGTCTGTGAAGAAAAATAAAGAGGATGATTCTCCTAGTTTAAGAAAGAACTTGAATTGGAAGAACGGGAAGCCGGAAGTAAAAGGGAAGGCGGAAGAAGGGAAGCCGGAAGTAAAAGGAAAGCCGGAAGCAAAAGGAGAGCGGGAAGCAGAAGATAAAGTAAATAAATTACCGGAATCCGGTGAATCCTATTCTAAAAATAAATTTAAGTCGGAAAACGATACAGAAAGATCTTATAAGCAAAATGAAAAAGTGCAGGAAAATAAAACCAAACCGAGAGATACCAAGAAAGTAGTAAAACGGCTCAGCAAATATCTGATACAGGAAAAGCGTCGGATAGCTCTGGCATTGCTTCTGACTGTCACAGGAAATATACTGGCTCTTATCGGACCTATGCTTTCCGGTTATGCCATTGATGCAATTGAACCCGGAAAAGGAAAAGTAATCTTTGATAAAGTATTCTACTACGGTAGTTTGATGATGCTGCTCTATATTATCTCAGCCTTTTTCTCTTATCTTTTAAGTATTCTCATGTTGCGTATCAGTCAAAAGGTTACGAAAAGAATGAGGGATGATGTGTTTGCCAAGCTGACAGAACTTCCGGTTAATTATTATGATACCAAGCAGGCGGGAGATATTATCAGCCGTATATCCTATGATATAGATGTCATTAGTACATCACTATCTACTGATGTAGTACAGATAATGGCCAGTGTAATAACTGTAATCGGTTCTCTTATTATGATGATTATGATATCTCCTGTTATGGTACTTGTAATGCTGGTGACCATTCCTTTATCCATTTGGTATACCCGTTACATGTCAGGAAAAGTTCGGCCTCTGTACAGCACCCGTTCAGAGAAACTTGGAAACCTGAATGGTTTTGTAGAAGAGATGGTATCTGGACAGAAGACTATAAGAGCATATGCAAGAGAAGAAGTAGTACAGGATAAATTTGACCACATCAATGATGAAGCTGTCGAGGCATATTTTAATGCAGACTACTACAGTAGCATAGTTGGTCCCACCGTAAATTTTATAAATAATTTATCCTTATCTCTTGTAACGGTTTTTGGCGCAGTGTTATTCTTACTGGGACAATTAAGTCTGGGAAGTATATCTTCTTTCATTCTGTATTCAAGAAAGTTCTCAGGCCCAATAAATGAAGCTGCTAATATTGTTAGCGAACTTCAATCAGCTGCCGCTGCAGCAGAAAGAGTCTTTAAGATTCTTGATGAAGAATCAGAGAAAGCAGACCGAATGGAAGCAAGTGAACTGAATGTTGAGAAGGGTAAAGTAATACTACAAGATGTTACCTTTGGTTATATGAAAGACAGGATTATATTAAAGAACCTGAATATGGAGGCGAAGGAAGGCAATCTCATAGCAATTGTTGGACCAACGGGTGCAGGTAAAACAACAATAATAAACCTCCTAATGCGGTTTTATGATATTAACAGCGGAGATATAACCATAGACGGACAAAATATCAGAGAAGTATCCAGACAGAGCCTGCGTAAAGCTTATTCCATGGTATTGCAGGATACCT